>NZ_JBNPVW010000013.1:0-311823 GCF_050434125.1 Nocardia sp. GP40
GACATGGCCGTGTGCCGGATGGTGCTGGTGGCGATCCTGGACGTGCGAGCCGGCGCCGCAGTCCACGAAGTCTCGGTGTAACCGCCCGCCTGCCCGGCCGACTCCGGTAGCCCAGCGGCCGACCCGAACACCTCACGGCACGCGCGTGGCACGAGGGTGCTCACCCAGCACCGCGATTCCCGTGCGCCTGGACCACCCACCGCTGGGACATTCGGCCAGCACACCGCCGGTGACGCCACCTATCTGCGTGACCCTTCGGCCTGTCTCGGCGCGGTCGCCTTGCGCGCGGTAGCCGATGGCTATGGTCTGCAGGGTATGACTGACAAGGATGATGCATCGGCGGTTTCCCGGCTGACCATCGAGCATCGGATGGCCGGTGAGGTCGCGGTCGTGGTGGTGAGCGGAGACGTCGACCACGCGACCTCCACCCAGTTGATGGAGGCGGTGCGCACGGGCTTGGATCGCACCCGCGGCGGGTTCTGCGTCCTGGATCTGACCGATGTGCGATTCCTGGACGGTCACGGCCTCAGCGCTTTACTCAAAGTCACCCGGGCTGCCGAAAACCGCCGACAACCACTCCGTATCGCCGTAGACAGCAACCGGCCGGTGATTCGTCCGATAGAGATTACCGGGCTGGAGGAGTTCCTTGCGCTCTACCACAGCGTCGAGGAGGCGTTACACGCCTGAACCACAGCATCTCCGGCCATCGGCCGGGTCACGGAAGGGGACCGAGGCGCCGACGAAGACGGGTCGTTAAGGGTGTCGTTTTGGGTTCTTAAAGTCCATCCTGACATTTGTGTGCGAGAAAGGATTCGGTGATGCGAGTCGGTTATATCCGGGTCGGTACGGTCGATCAGAACGCCGTCCGCCAGCTCGACGGCATCGAGGTCGAACGCACCTTCACCGACAAGGCCTCCGGCAAGGACACCGCCCGGCCGCAGCTCGATGAGCTGATCGCCTACGTGCGTGACGGCGATACCGTGCTCGTGCACTCGATGGACCGGCTCGCCCGCAACCTCGATGACCTGCGCCGGCTGGTGCGGATCCTGACCGGCAAGGGGGTGCGGGTGGAGTTCGTCAAGGAGAACCTGACCTTCACCGGGGAGGACTCGCCGATGGCGACGCTGCTGCTATCGGTGATGGGCGCCTTCGCCGAGTTCGAACGCGCCCTGATCCTCGAGCGTCAGCGCGAAGGTATCGCCGCCGCCAAGACCCGCGGTGTCTACACCGGCCGCAAACCCGCACTCACCGACGAGCAGGCCGGTCGGCTGCGCGAGCGCGCCGCGGCGGGTGAGCGGAAGTCGGTGCTGGCCAAGGAGTTCGGTATCAGCCGGGAAACCGTCTACAGCTACCTGCGAGCCGAGACCGCCACAGGCTGAGCCGGGCTCGGGGTGTAACCAAGCTGGACAACAGCCCGGCGGCGCCTTTGCCGCCGGGGCTGTCGCACGTCCGGACGTTACTCGCCTACGGCCAGGCCGTTCACCAAATGTCACGAATAGGTCACGGCGCGTCGTCGATGCGAATGTTCTGTTCTCTCGTACGCTCCGGGACTGGCTTGCGTTGCTCTATCTGCATCCCGGCAACGAGATGTTCGAGGTCATGTGGAGCGACATGCGCGGCCAGGGTGCGGGCAGCGGCGTTCAGGCGGATGCGGGCATCCGCATCGGCAACCACGCCGTCCGGTCCGATACTGCTCTGGAGCACGGTGATGCGGCCGCAGGCCGCCTCGACCAGCCTGGCACCGGCGTAGCCGAGCACGGTACGCAGTGTGGCCACGGCGGCCTCACCGCGGCCCTCGTAGGCTACGTTCACGTAGGCGACCGGCTTGTCGCTGAGATCGGCATTGCCGATCGTCCATTCGAGCAGGTTCTTCAGGCTGCCGGGGATCATGCCCGCGTATTCAGGGGTGCAGAACAGCACCGCGTCGACCTCGGCGAGCTGCCGGTGCAGGGCCTCGACTACGGGCGGCTCGGGCTCGTCACCGGGCATGAAAGCGGGTAGGTCGAGCAGGCCCTGGTACCGGACGGCCTCGAAGTCGGACCCGGCGTCGGCGGCGATCGAGCGCAGCGCGGCGGTGTTCGTCGAGCCCTCGCGAGTGCTGCCCGAAATCAACAGGATGCGGGGAATAGTCACAGCTGCGCCAACAGGGCTGAGCCCGGGAGTATTTCGAAGGCACTCCCGCAGACGCACCAACTCGTCCGCGAACACCTGCGCCGCGCCGACCAACCTCATCGGCAGCCAAGCCAGGCACCCACCGCACCGGCTCGGAGCCTGAACCGATCACGACGCCCTCACTGCTGGTCCAGCCACATATGTTGCTTTTCGCGCGATTACCTGGACCCCGTTAGCGCCAGTTTTCCCGGCCCGTGGAAGAAGGGAGCGAAAGTCCAAGGCGCAGCGCGAGTCCAAGGCGCAGCGCGCCGCCCAGCAACCCGGCCTCGAGCTGCACAGTCTGCCGGCGGGAGCCCTCCTGCCCGCCGGGCGCCGGCCTGACCTGTCCGCCCCGGGCCCGGCGCCCGCATCGGACGGGATGGCTCGCGGGTCAGGCCGCGGGGACGGCCTGCAGCCGGTAGGCGTCCCCGTGGGCGACGACCCGGCCGGCGGTGGGCGGGGCGAAGTGGGTGCCCAGCAGGAGGGTGTCCGTGCCGGCGAGGGAGGCGAGCAGCGCGCGGCGGGTGGCCTCGAACAACGTCGTCGGCTGCCGTGGTCATTACTCACGGATTTCCGGGAGTTCCAGCATGGCGGTGAGCAGCGGATCCCAGGTGCTCCCCGGAAGTTCGTGGCCGATGCCGTGCAGCGGGAGCAAGGTGGCGCCGGGGACCTCCCGTACCAAGGCCTCTCCGTTGGCGTACGGAAAGAACGGATCATCGGTTCCGTGAGCCACGAGGGTCGGTGCGGTGAGCTCGCGCAGCCGCTCCCGCCAGCGGTCGCCCGCATCGGCATACCCGAGGTTGAGGATGCTGGATGCCATGTCGGTCGTGCGGTCGACCGTCCGAGTCGCCCGCCGCCTTGCCTCCTGTTCATCGAATCCGTTTGTACCCGAAAGCATTCGGGCCTGTTCGATTCCGTAGTCGATCACCGCAGCTCGGTCGGACCAGTCCGGGCGGGGTACTGTGCGGATGAAATTCGTGACCCGGTCCGAGTGTTCGGGCAGATCCGGGTCCGGCGGGCCGGGAGGCGTGGGGCGGGTGTTGATCAGGGTCAGGGCCGATACCCGGTCGCGGTGGTCGAGGGCGGCGAGTTGGCAGATCCATCCGGCTACCGAGAAACCCACCAGGTGGGCTCGTGGAAGTTCGAAGGCATCGAGCAGTCCGATGAGGTCCGAAACCAGGTCGCGCAGGTTGTAACCGGGGGAGCCGGTCGGGTAGGTCGTCGATCGGCCGGTGTCGCGGATGTCGTAGCGCAGGACGAACCGGCCCGCGCCGGCGAGCCGGTCGCAGAACTCGTCCTCCCAGAACAGTCTCGACGTGCTCGGCAGCACCATCGGCGGTTGCTGCCGATCACCGAAGGTGGTTACGCACAGCTCGACCTCACCTACGGTGACCATGTGCTCGGGTGAACGTTCGACATCAAGCGGCATGGGGACTCCTTTGCGGTTGCCTCTCTCGAGGAGACTCCCTCCGCCGCCGAAACTCATCGGTGGGTGTCGCCGCCGCGGTGTTAAGCGATCGGCAATGCGACGACAAGACGCGGCACCAACATTGGGGATATGGACAGGATCGTCGGCGGCCCCGCCGGGCCTCCCGCGCCGAGCGGCTCGTCGGATTCACTCTCCGCCTGGATCGCCGAAGGCCGGCCCACCGACGCGACCCCGTACGGCTTCGCGACCAGCTAGTATTCCCGCGCTGCACGTGCGGAGGAGGGGGCCGACGTCACCCGGCGTCGGCCCGCGCCGGATCTACTTGGGCAGGATGTGCTCCAGGATGGAGCTCCCGGCATTCGCCAGATCGAGTACTCCAACGGCCGCCTTGAAGCCGAGTTCGATACAGGCAGTGACGAGTTCGATGATGCTGGTGGCAATTCCCATGACTTACTCCAGTTTTCGTGATGACTGATCCACGCCGGCGACCCGGTGCGGTCGAGCGATTCTCACGGTAGGAACGCGGCGCCCCGCCCGGCCATGGGCTCTCGCGGTAGGTACCGCAAACACCCCTGCTCACAGCACAATTCCTGTTTTCCTGACCTGCGCGGCGAGCGGACCGGCGGCCGACCGAATACCCAGGCCACAGGGACGAGATTTCCGGACCGGAAAAGTGCGGCGGCGCTGCGATCGGCGGTTTCGCGGCCGGGTGCGGGCCGCCGGTAGTGCTGGATGGGTGTCTGCGCCTACCGTCCACGAGGCGGTCATGAGGTACCCAGCGGAGGAATCGGTATGGACAAGCCCGTGTCGAAGTCGGGACTGGTTCGAGCGTCGAAGCTGACGGCGCTCGGCGGGGGTTATGTCGTTCGCAGGCAGCGCACGAAGCTATCGATGCTCGGCCGATCCGAGCAGGTCCGGGAACGCCTCGCCGACGAGTCCGTCTGGCAGCTGGCCGAGCAGATGGTTCAGGTGCTGGGCGAGATGAAGGGCCTGGCAATGAAATTGGGCCAGCTGCTGTCGCTGTTCGACCTGGATCTGGTTCCGCCGCGCCATCGCGAGACGTTTCAGCGTCGGCTCGCGGTGCTGTTCGACAGCGCTCCCCCGGTGCCGTTCGATGGGATGCGTCAGGTGATCGAGGAAGATTTCGGAGCGTCGCTGGAGACGCTTTTCGCCGAGTTCGACCCGCAGCCGATCGCCGCCGCCTCGATCGGCCAGGTGTACCGGGCTAGGCTCGAGGACGGCGTCGAGGTCGCGGTGAAGGTGCAGTATCCGGGGATCGACGCGTCGGTACGCGCGGATCTGCGGAACCTGGCGCCACTGCGACCGCTGCTGCGGCCGTTGTTGCCGGCCTTCACGGTTTCGGTGTTCGACGAAATGCGCGACAACTTCGAAAACGAAATCGACTATACGATCGAGGCCCGCAGCCAGCAGCGCGTGGCCAGCAGATATGCGGGTCATCCCTTTATCGCTGTGCCCCAGGTATTTCCGGAACACAGCAGCCGCCGTGTCCTGGTCAGCGAGTACATGCCGGGAATCGGATTCGACGCCATGCGGGCCCTGCCGGCCGCCGAACGCAACCGGATCGGCGAGATCATCTACCGGTTCTATGTGGGCACGCAGTTCGAATTCAACGAGTTCTGCGGCGACCCGCATCCCGGTAATGTGCTGCTGGGCCCGGACGGCCGGGTGGTGTTCGTCGATTTCGGGCTCTACAAGCACATGAGCGCCGAGCACGTCGCGCTGGAGGCCGCGTGTCTGCGCGCCATTGCCGAGGATCGGCCAGAGGACCTGTATCGGCTCATGGTGGAACGCGGTGTCATCGGCGACCGATCCGGCGTGACCGTCTCCGAATGTTTCGATTTCGCCTTGGCCGCCACGGAATGGAGCATGGTCGACGGGGACGTGCCGATCACACCGGACCTGGCCTGCGGCGGCTTCCTCACCGTGGTCGACCCGCGGCGGAATCAATTCTCGGGGATGCGGCACCAGAGTCTTCCGCCGGAGCACCTGATCTCCCGCCGCGCCGACTTCTGGACCTGCGCCACACTCGGACACCTGCGGGCGACGGCGAACTGGTACCGGATCGCGTGTGAATGGCTGTACGGCGACCCACCGGTCACCGAACTCGGCCTGCGGCACCGGGATTGGAAGGCGCAGCTGAATGGTTAGGCCGCGCGGGCGTCACCGGCGGCTGGTCGGCGCCGGTAGATCTCGCCAGACGCGGCGCTTGCGCCACCGGATCTGTATCTCACGAATGAGGCGCAGCCCATCGAGGTAGGAGATGATGGCGTCGTGCGGATTGCTCGCCTCCTCCCAGGTATTCGTGATCCGCTCGAGCAATTCCGCGCGCCGGGGATGCTTGTCGATCTCACGGAATATCGCCAATCCCCGTTGAGCCCAATTCGCCATCTCGGAGTAGTTTCCGGTCTGGTATTGCAGCAGGCCCAGTCCGATGAAGGCATACGCCTCGCCGACGCGGTCGCCGACCTCGTGGAACATCGCCGGCGCCCGTTCCACCATGGCGACCGCGCCGGAATGGTCACCGTCGGCGTACCGCAGCAGGCCCAGTCCGACGAATGTGTAAGCGTGACAGACGCGATCGCCGATGGCATCGAAGATGCCCAATGCCCTTTCCGCCGGATCGATCGCTCCGGATGAATTCCCCTGCGCATAGTGCAGCAGGGCGACGCCGCCCAGGGCGAAGGCCTGCCCGAATCGATCGCCGATGTCCCGGTAGATCCGCTCGGCCCGCAGCAGCAGTTCGATCGCTCCGTTGCCGTCGCCGATGGCAAAGCGCAGCCTCCCCTGACTGATCAGGACGTACGCCTGGCCCACCTTGTCATCGATATCGCCGAATAGCGTCGATGCCTGCGCCAGCAGGTCGGCCGCGCCCGAATCTTCTCCTGTCGCAATGCGCAACCGGCCGAGGCCGACCAGAACATACGCCAGGCCGACCTTGTCGCCGATTTGCTCGAACAGCGCGCGGGCCTCGAGCATCGGGTCCTTGGCGGCGGTGTAGTCGCCGTTCGCATACGCCACCAGGCCCAGCCCGATGAGCGTATACGCCTGGCCGACGCGGTCGCCGATATCACGGAATATCAGCATCGCGGCTTCCATGCGTTCGACCGTTCCCGAATAATCGCCGCTGATGTATTGGGACAGGCTGAGATCGTTCACGGCGTAGGCCTCGCCCACCCGGTCGCCGATGTCCCGGAATATCGCCAGCGCACGGTTCATATCGTCGCCCGCGGACTGCCATTCCGCGGTGGTGAAGTGCAGCCTGGCGAGACTGTCCAGCGCGTACGCCTCGCCCACCCGGTCGCCGACCGTCCGAAATATCTGCAGCGCCTCCCACGCGTGATCGGCGGCGACCGCGTATTCGGCGGTCGCGAACCGCACCGATGCCAGCGCGTTCAGCGCGTGCGCCTCGGCGAATCGGTCGCCGGCGGCTCGGTAGATCGCGAGTGCCTGCTCGACCGAGGCCGCCGACAGCGAATAGTCGCCGGTCGCATACTGAATCACCCCGAGCCGGTCGAGCGCGGCCGCCTCTCCGACGCTGTCGCCGATGTCCCTGAATGTTTGCAGAGCGCGGCTGACCCATTGTGCCGCAACGGGATAGTCGCCGGTAGCGTATCCGGCCATGCCCTGCCCGATGAGGGCATAGGCCCCGGCCGAGCCGTCGCCGTCTCTCTCGTAGATCGCGGCCGCCCGCTGCATCAGCTCCGCCGTGCGAGGGTAGTCGCCCGTGGCGTATGCGAGGGTGCCGAGCATGCCGAGGGCCCGCGCGTGGTCTGCCGGGTGGCCGATCTCCTGATAGATCGCCGACGCCTCCAGCATCGGACCGACAGCGCCCGGATAATCGCCTGTGGCATACCGCATTACGCTCAGGTTGTACTGGGCGTCCGCCTCGCCTCGCCGGTCTCCGTCGAAGTTGGCGAGGGCGGCCGCGCGGCGATGCAGCTCGATGGCCACCGGCCAGGGACCGTCGAGGCGCAGCAGACCGGCCACGACGCCGGTCAGGCCGATCGTCTCCCACCGTCGTTCTCGATCGGCGGCGGCATATTCGAGCGAGTCCAGCAGGTTGTCGCGCTCGGCCCGCAGCCAGGCCAGCGCCTGCGCCCGGCTCGCCGGACGCGGTGTGGCGGGGAACGCACCGTTGATCGGCGGCCGCCGCGAACGAGTTTCGACCGCCAGACATCGATCGGCGATTTCGCCGGCGTGCCAGTAGTAGGTCAGGACACGATCCACGGCGGCCCGCCGATCGAACGCCGGGTCGTGTTCGGCCAGCTCGCTCGCGTAGACGCGCAGCAGATCGTGCATCCGATAGCGGCCCTCGAGCTGTTCCCGGAGAAGATGATCGGTGAACAGCGCCTCCAGCTCGCGACGGGCGTCGGCCACCTCGATGCCGTCCAGCGCTGCGGCGGCGAACTTGTCGACGGTGCGTCCCGGGTGAATGCCGAGGCGCCGGAACAGATGCTGCCGATCGGGCGGCATCACGTCGTAGGACATCGTGAACGCGGCGCGTACGGCTCGCTCATCGGCCTCGAATTCGCCGAGGCGATCCTGAGCGGTGGCCAGGTCGCGGGCGACGGTGGTGACGGTCCATGCCGAGTGATAGCGCATGCGGCCCGCGATGAGCACGATCGCCAGGGGCAGGCATCCGCACAGCCGGACGATCTCGGCCACCGCCGGATGCTCGCGGTCGGCCCGATCGAGACGCGCTCGGGTGCAGAACAATTCGGCCGCCAGGTCCGGCTGCAGAGCATCGAGGACCAGCGGCTCGTGATCGTCGAGCGCGACGAGCTGTCGCCGGCTGGTGATCAGGGTCAGGCAGTCCGGTCCGGTCGGCAGCAGCGGTTCGACCTGTGCCCGGTCCCCGGCGTCGTCGAGCACCAGCAGGATGCGCCGCCCCGCCACTCGATCCCGCCACCGGCTGCGACGGCTCTCGAGGGTGTCGGGAATCTCGCGCGAATCCATCCCCAGATCGGTGAGCAGCCCGGCCAGCACATCGGCAGGCGACGCCGCGGTGCGGCCGGGCGCATGGGCCTGCAGGTCCACGAACAATCGACCGTCGGGAAACCGGTCCTCGAGCCGGTGCGCCACACTGGTGACGAACGCGGTCTTGCCCACGCCCGGCATGCCGCTGATCGACAGCACCCCACCGCGTTCGGCGATGCTCACGATCCGCTCCAGCTCCTCGCCCCGGCCGATCAGTGGGATGTCGCGCGGCAGGGTGTCGGTGACCGGACGCGACACCGACGCGGTCACGGCGGGCTTGTCGCGGGCCTCCTGCCACAGCTTCTGCCATGCGCCCATCGTCAGCGCCGCGACCGGTTCGGCCGACTTCCGTTGCCGCGCCAGATATCTCAGCGTCACCAGAATCGGCTCGAGCGATGCGAACTTCGCGGGAACGTGCTTTCCCGCGCGCCACGACTGGACCCGCTGGATGGTCGGGACCTTCCAGGTCGGCCCTAGCCGCTCCCGCGTCTGCCGGGTGACCCGTTCCAGGGTTGGGTCCCCCGCGGCCCGGAACAGTTCTGATAGGCGCACTGCGAAAAGCTCATTCGACTGAACGGCGTTGTCGTCGGTGTCACCATCGTCTACTGAGGTCACCTACCCAGGGTAGTCTTCCCGGCTGGTCACATTGGGGCTTCACATGATCCGGGACGTCAAATGCCTTGTCGGCGTGCCTGGTTCGCCGTCTGCGGCTGGAATCGTTCCGTCCGGGCTCACCGTCGGGCGGGGCTGTCCGGTGCACCGTGGTCGAGGTCATCGCAGGCGGACGATGTCGATGGCGCCGTTCAGCCGGGTCAGTGCCAGTAGTCGGCTGTCGATGGAGAATGCCATGTCTCCCTCGTATGCGCAGAGGCCCGCGCACTGGGGGTTCTTGGCAGCGATGAACTGGCGGGAGCCCAATTCCCACAGCAGTGCGATGCCGTCGAAGGTAACGCCGGCGATGACGCGGCCGTCCGGGCTTATTGCCGCCGTGTACACGGCGGAGAACGGCAGCGTCGGTGGCCCGGTCAGTTTGGTGGCCGGATGGTGTCCGACGGTGTCCGCGAGCATGATGCTGTTGTCGTCGACGGCGACAGCGAGCGTGCGGTCATCGAGGCCGAAGGCGGCCGCGTGGACGTCGTCGACCGGGTAGTCGAGGGTCGCCTCCAGTTTTCCGTTCGGCACCTGCCAGATCTCCACGACCGGTTGCCGATCCTTCTTGTAGGCGATTGCCAGGCGCCGCCCGTCGTGACTGAGGTCGAAGGCATCGACGCTGAAGTCGAAGGTCGTCTGGGTGACCACGCTTCCGGTCCGAACGTCCCACGTGGCGAAGGCATCCTGTGCTCCGTTCGGGGCGGATACGGCTCCGATTCCCGTCAGCTGCTGAGAGTCGAGGTTGAAATGGAGACTACGCGGATCCATCGTCGCAGCCAGGCCGTTCGGGAGGCCGGTGGGGAAGGAGTTGACCAGCTTTCGTGTTCGGTAGTCCCAGATGTCCACGGAATTATCAGAATCGGACCAGCGGCCGCTGACCGCGAGAGTGCGGCCGTCCGGGCTGAACGCCGCCCGCTGGTAGCCGAGGTCGTCCCTGCATTCGCCAGCGTACTCGTGGCAGTCGTGCCGCCCGTCGGGACAACTGTTCTTGCCGCTCGGGCAGGCGTCGAGGGTGGCGATCAGTTCGTGGTTGCGCAGATCCCACAGTTCGACGGTGTCGGCCACCAGCAGGACCAGGGTGTGACCGTCCGGGCCGAACAGGATGTGGGAAATGTGACCGTGGGCGTCCTGAAACATCCAGTCGAGGTGCCCGGTCCGCACGCTCCACAGTTCCACGGTTCTGGCGGTGACGGGCGCCGGTGTCGGGCCGGCCGGGAGGGCGTCGGTGGCGGTGACCAGGGCGACCAGGGATCGACCGTCGGGGCTGAAAGCCACGTCGGAGACGCTGGTGTTCGGGTCGGCGCTCACCGGCTTCAGTTGAACCACACTCTGTTTCGGTGCGAGGTGCACGTCCGCCGTGAGCGCCGTCAGCGCCAGGACGATCACGGCGACAGTCAGTGCCGCCTGCGCGGAGCGGATCATCGCGGCGGGTTCCCGAGGAAGGCTTGGCGGAGCCCCTGTACCGAGTCCGGGTTCATCACCCCGACGCCGGAGTAGGCCGCCCGGTAATCGGGTGAGAGGGCGGTCAGTCGAAATGGTTGTGTGCCATCGCGAATCGTCATATCGGTGCTCTTGCCGTTCTGCACGACACGCAGTACGAATTCCCATTCATAGGAGCCGAGGGCCTGTGGCGGTGTCGGATTCTGCTGACTCACCATGGCGTTCACGTCGATCACGGCCTGCTCGCCGCGGTTGAGCGTCAGATTGTGTACCGCGAAATAGGGTTTCGCTCCCGGCAAGCATCCCGACGCGGTGGGATCCGGCGTTAGGAAGGTGGGTGCGAGATCGGCCAGGTACACGCAGCCGTTCGTGTTTGTGTTCTCGCTGCCCGATGTCGAGATGAGCATCCCGGCAATGGGTTTCGACCGGGAAAGCACGCGCGCTCGGAGGTCGGTGATCAGGGCGGGCTGGCTGCGCCGGCCCTGGAGGATCAGCTTCACGGTGAATCGACCGACCGCCACCGCCTCCGGATGCTGCGCGGCGAGATCCTGCTGGGGGATCGCATTTCCCGCCAGCGTTCCCGGGAGCGCGAAATAGCCCGCTGTCGTCAGCGGTTTGTCGTATTGCACGACCACATCGAGCGGAGGGCCCGAGCTGATCGTGTCGGTGATGGTGGGGCCGTATGCGTTGATCAACAACGTGATCAGACCGCCGATCACGCCGGTGGCTACCAGGCCTACGAGAGCCTTACCTGGTTTGGTCAGCGACGCGAACGGGTGTTTCCAGCCGGTTGGAGGGTCCGAAGGGCTCGCCGAGGACGTGGCTTCCACCGGAGCTCCGGGGGTTGCCAGTGGCGTGCCTTCCGCTGGTGAAGCTGCCGCCGACGGACTTTGCGGCGGCGGGAGATTCGGCGCAGTGGAGCTGGGCGGAGTTGGGCCCACCGATGGTTGAGGCGTTGTAGGGCCTGCTGGAGTAGCGGCCTCCGAGAGTGGTGGAGTAGCTGGTGATGAGCCGGCCGGTGAAGGCGGACTTGCCTGGGGCTTGCGTACGCGGCCGGCTACTTGGACTACGCGCCGCCTGGGCTCGCGGCTTCGGGCCACCGAAACACCACCCCCTGAACAGGTTTCGGGCTGAGAATATCAACTTGTAGGATCAACGGGTCGGGAATCGGGGGCGATGATCAAGAAGTCGGGGCCGGCATGATCAACCATCACTCAAAACGAGCTACACCCAAACGGGACTGCCCCGAGAAGGTCGGTCAGCGTAGCAGCGGTAGTGAGCCGACGAGCTTGTTGATCTGTTTGCGCGGGCCGTACAGGCCGACGCCGACACTGGCCAGGTCTGCGGTCGGGGTGGACGCCATCTTGTCGATGTATTCCTCGTAGGTTTTGCAGGCCTGGGCCAGGGAACTGAAACCGACGAAGAATAGTTCGTCCCGAGCGGCCGCGGTCTGCACGATGGTACCGACCTGGTGGTGCGGTGCCACCAGGATCGGCAGCGGGGTGTAGATGACGCCGGGATGGATTACACCGTCAGCGTCTTTCACATCTGCGCCGACGATTCCCTCGATGCGGTGGCCCATCGTCAGTGCGAGCACGCTGGCGGCGTTGACCGCGAGTCCCGTGGGCAGCTCGTCGCTGACCACGATCGCGCACTTGAACTCTGGCCGGCTTGTCATACGTGGTCCTTTTCCGTGTTCGATATGTCTGCGTATTGGTGGTCGTTTCGCTGGTACAGGCCGGCCGCCACGCCGGCGATGACGATCGCGCCGCCGATGATCTGTTGCGCGCCAACCGATTCCCCGGTCAGCAACGCCGCCCATACCAGGCCTGCCACTGGGACGATGTTGAGTAGGTTGACCGCTACGCTGGACGGCAGCCGGCGTAATCCGTAGTTGTAGAGCCCGAACGCGGCCACCGAGCAGGGTCCGGCGAGGAAGAGCACACGGCCGAGGTCGGTCGGCGACGGCCACGCCCAGCGGTCCGTCTCGAACAGCGACATCGCCAGGAATCCGAGTGCCCCGGCCAGAGTCTGGTAGTACGTCACCACCATCGGCGAGGCGCCCGAGGTGTCGCGCTGTGCCACCAGGTTGTATCCGGTCCAGATGAGCCCACCCAGAATCAGCAGCGCATCGCCCCACAACCGGTTCCCGAGGTCGCGGTCTGCCCCGCCGCGCACGACCAGCCAGACCCCCGCGACGGCAATCAACATGCCCGTCAGCCGGATCAACGACAACGTGGCCCGCCGCAGGATCACCTCCAGGGCCAGGGTGATGATCGGGTAGGAGGCGACGATCAGCGTCGCATCCGAGGCCGTCGCCAGGTCGACGCCGAGGTTTTCCGCCGCGAAGTATGCCGCGATGCCCAGTAGCCCGGCCGCGCCGATGACCAACCGCTGCCGCACTGTCGGCGGCCGTCGGTCGCGCCTGGCATGGACCACCACGGCGAGGATGAGGGCGGCGGCGCAGAACCGGAGTGCACCGATCGTCAGCGGCGGGATCTGCGTCAACGTCACTTTGGTGACCGCGTACGACGTGCTCCAAATCAGCGCCGCCACCACCACGGCCACGACCGCCGAGGTGCGCCCGCGCGCGGGTCTCATGGGGCCGATTGCGACGAGCTCGTCGTTACAAAGGGTCATCGCGCCAAATTAACAGCGGTCACGAATGTTTCCGACAATAGCCGTGATAAATTCGGATCTCTATCGAATATCGCGAACTATGCACGGAGAAGGGGCGCTGACGTTAGTGCTGGACGAACTTGACACGGCATTGCTGGCACTCCTGCAGGAGGACTCCCGGCTGACGAACAAGGACCTGGCCGCCCGCCTGCACGTGGCACAGTCCACCTGCCTGGAACGCATCCGCAGGTTGACCAAGCGCGGCATCCTGCGCGGCCAGCACGCCGATGTGGACCTGCGGAAGATCGGCCGCGGCACCCAGGCGATCGTGGCGGTGCAGCTGCGCCCGCCCGACCGCACGGTGATCGAGTCGTTCCGGGCGTTCGTGGCGAACCTGCCCGAAGTGCTGGCCTACTTCGTCATGTCCGGCGGCGACGACTTCCTGCTACACGTCGCGGTAGCCGACAACGATCAGCTCAGCGCCTTCATTCTGGACCGCCTCACCCAACGGAGGGAGATCGTGCACGTGCGAACCTCGGTGATCTTCAGCCATGTCCGCAGATCCGTGGTCCTGCCCCTATCAGGAAGTGACACCTAGTCGGCCCGAGTAAGCTCTTCTGCCGCCGCGCGGGCGATCCGGGCGGGTCCGTGGCGCGCTGTCAATCGACACCCGGGATATAGACCCGAGTTCTCGAGTGTCGCGTCTTTCCGGCGGCTAGACGGTTCCAAGCCCTGTACTGCTGGCCGGCTGCCTTGTCAGAGCACCGATTTCACTTCAGTCAGGCTGTGATCCCCACAGAAGAGCCGGAGCCGAGATTTGTGGCCCTAGCCGCCAGGGAGCGCACCGGTAGCCGCTATCGCCCCGCTCGACAAGCCGGGATACGCGACGCTGTCCCTAGGCGTAACGTCGAGTCTGTGAGCAGTGGCGCCGTGCCGGCGGCAGGCGTGAAGGGCTCGGACCTGTGGGCCCGGGCTTTCGCGGCGCTTTATGACCCGCTGCTGTGGATGGGCGAGAAGGCGGGTATGGGCGCTCGTCGGCGAAATTTGCTCAGCCGTGCGAGGGGGCGGACTGTCGAGCTCGGCAGCGGTACCGGCCTCAACCTGGGGTACTACCCGGATGGCCTCGACGAGCTGATCTTGACCGAACCGGAGGCCGCGATGAGGACACGGTTGACGCGGAGGATGCGTCGCAGTCGACATCGCGCACGCGTGCTTGACGCATCGGCGGAACAATTGCCGTTCGCGGATGAAACCGTGAATACGGTCGTCTCAACGCTCGTGTTGTGCACTGTCGATGACCCTGATCCGGTGTTGCGGGAGATCGGGCGCGTGTTGCGCCCTGGTGGCCAGCTGCTGTTTCTCGAGCACGTACGTTCCGAGTCGCCGCGACTTTCCCTTTGGCAAGACCGCCTCGCCGGCCCGTGGCGCCGGTTCGCGGAGGGCTGCCATTGCAACCGCGCCACCCTCGAACGTATCCGGGCGTCGGGGCTGAAGCTCGACGACGTGCAAGAAATGTCCTGGCGGGGAATGCCCCCGATTGTTCGACCGCTGATCACGGGTGTGGCCACCAAGCCATCTCCGACTTCCACATAGCACGCACCCTCGCCGGTGATTCGGGCGTCGGATGCGTCATAACCCAGGTAGCGGGCGCGTTCGACGTGTGGCCGCCCTCAGGGGCTCATTTGCCACATCCCGCGCTGACCGAGCCGACAGCGCGGGGCATCGGACGATCAACTGGCCGTGCCGATCCGAGGCCGGCGGACCGTCCACTACTGCCGAAGAGCGAGTGTTCCAACGTGGCTGCCGCTCCAGCGAGAACGGAGTCTGCGCTGATATCGGCTGGGGTAGGTGTCAGAGGTGCAGGCCGTCGAGGGTGAGGGCTATGCCGCGGCGGAAACGGTCGTCCATGTTGGGGGCGGTGAGGTGCGCGGCGACCAGGCGGAGGGCGGGGAAGTCTGCTTCGGGTAGCTCCTCGAGTCTGGTGCGGGCCTGGTCGAGGACTTGGGCGGCGGTCGAGCCCGTTGCTTCGGCGGCGTTCATCGGGCGCAGTTCCTGAAGGACGAAGCCGGTGACGTAGCTGTTGAGCAGGAAGGCGGTTTCCGCTGCCGCGGGCGGGGTGAGGCCGGCGGTCAGGAGGGCGGCGACCAGGGTTTCCAAGGCGCGCAGGGTGTTCGGGCCCTGGACCCAGCGGCCGGCCATGATGGTGGCGGCGTCGCGGTGGGTGAGCAGCAGGTCACGGTAGGACGTCAGGGCCTGTTCGACGCGGTGCCGCCACGGCAGGGCGGGGTCCGGCCAGACTGCGTCGGCGAGCAGGTCGTCGGCGAGCAGGTCGATGAGTTCGTCCTTGTTGCCGACATGCCAGTACAGGGAGGACACGTCCACACCGAGGCGCGAGGCGACTCGGCGCATGCTCAGGCGGTCGACGCCCTCCTCGCGGACGATCTCGCGGGCCGCAGTCACCACGGCGGGGCGGGTCAGTCCCGAGCCGGTCCGGGGGCGCCCGCGTCGAGCACTGGTCACAACGCCTCCTCTGGGGTTACTCTTCGAGAGTACTAAACCAACACTGTTGGATTATGGAGTGATCATGTTCGATACCCGATTCGGTTTGCTCATCCCGCAACGCGGTGCGGAGTTCGGCGTCGGCACGCTGGGCGAACTGCTGGAGCTGGGACCGCTCGCCGAGCAGAGTCCCCTGCTGAGTTCGGTGTGGGTGGGGGACAGCCTCACCGCGCAGCCCAGGGCCGATTCGCTGACTCTGCTGGGTGCATTGAGCGCTCTGACCAGCCGCGTGCGGCTCGGGACGGCCTGTATGGCCAGCTTCCCGGTGCGAGATCCCGCGGTGCTCGCGTATCAGTGGGCAAGCCTGGACCGGGTGTCCGGCGGCCGGATGGTGCTCGGAGCCTGTACCGGGCTGGTGGGTGACGGGGTCAGCGCGGCGGAGGGCGAACACTGGGGTGTGCCCGATCGGGAACGGGGGCCGAGGCTGGCCGAGAACATCCGGTTGTGCCGGGAACTGTGGAGTGGCAAGGAGATCGACTTCGAGGGTCGATTCCGCAGTTATCGCGGGCTGGCCGTGCATCCGGTTCCGATACAGGATCCGTGCCCGGTGTTCATTGCCGCGAACCCCTGGAATCCGGCGTTCGCCGAGCGGGCCTTGCGGCGGGTGGCGACGCTGGCCGACGGGTGGATGACCGCTGCCAGTTGGCCCGGGTTGTTCGAAACCCTGTGGGCCGGCTTGTCCGCGCAACTCGCCGAGGTCGGTCGTGATCCCGCGCAGTTCCCGGTCACCGTGCTCTACAACATCAATGTCGGTGCCGGACGTAAGGAGTCGCTGGCGGAGACCGCACGCTTCATCCGGGCCCACGAGAACGGGGAAGACGTGCCCGCGCCGATGGTCGAGGCGTGGACGGCCGCCGGTCCACCCGCGGCCTGTGCGGCCGCGCTGCGCACCCTGATCGAGCAGGGCGCGACCCATGTGATCCTTCGCATTACGGCCTGGGATCAGCGCGCACAGCTGGATCGGGTGGTCAACGAGGTGCTCCCGCTCGTCTGAGGGGGTGCGGGGCTCATAGTGGCGATGCTGTACCGCTGTGATCGAATGAATGCTCGAGAGGGATCGCGAAAGTCGAGATTCAGGGGTGGCGGGTGCGGAGGTATTCGTCGTGTTCGGCGTCTTCGCGGAAGTATTGGGCTGTGATTTTGGTCAGTCGGTTTACTTCTGCGGCAAGGGCTTTGGGGTCTATGGGTTTGGCGATGATGGGGTTGGTGGTCTTGACGTAGTAGCGGCCGTCTTCGTAGTCCATCCACCAGAAGGAGCGGCCTGGGGAGCGGCGGGCGTCCAGGGCCGGGCCGGGGAAGATCATGATTTCGCCGTAGGCCAGGCGGGGGCGGGCGAAGACCTCGTCCAATTGGGCGGTGAGGGAGGGGGAGTGGCGGATGGGGTTGCGGCGGTCGGCTTCCAGGGCGTCGCGACGGATTTCCAGGGGGGCGCGCCTGCCCGGTTTGCGCTTCGGGAGGGATTCCACCGTGTAGTCACCCAATTGGGCTGCGCTGCAATATTTTATGACTACCTCGCCGCCGCAGTCGGGAGCGGGGCCGGGCAGCTGGACCATGACGGCGGCGGCGTTGCCCAGCACCGCGCCGTGGAAGCGATAGACCTGGGACATGCCGGGGCCGCCGAAGCCCTTGGCCTCGACGCGGACCTCGGGGTTCACCAGGATGTGCAGGGCGCGTTCGAGTTCCGGCTCGTATTTCTGGAGTACCGAGTCGACGGCGGCCTCGCGGGCGCGCTTGAGGGTGTCGAAATCCTCGATGTCGGTGCGGTATTGCAGGGGATACGGGAGCCGGTCGCGATCGTATGCGGCCCAGAGGATTTCGAATTCCAGGCCGGTGAATCTAATACTTGGGGGCATCGTAGTCTCCGCCGATCACCGGGGGCACCATCTTGGGCTGATCGCCCAGGCCGGTGAGCTCGTCGCCGTGCTCCTTGGTGACCAGATAGTCGGGGGTGCCGGACTTTTCGGCGTCCTCGCCCTTCCCCTTGGCCGCGCCCGGGTTCATACCCGTCATGCCGGTGGTGCCCGCGCGGGCCGCGGCCGTTGTGGCGGTGGTGGATGCGGCGGCGGGCTGGACGGTGCCGGTGGTGCCGGGCACGCTGCGGCCCGGGGCGTTGGTGGTCGGGGCACCCTGGGTGCCGGAGTTGGTCGAGCCGCCGAGGTTCGAGCCCGGTGTGTAGCCCGAGAAGTTCGGGTTGGAGGTCGTTCCCGGGCCGGTCGGGATGGAGACACTGGTGGCCGTGGAGGGGGTCGCCGATTGTGTTGTCGGACTGTAGCTTTGCGACTTCACGCCCGCGGTCGAGGTGGAATCGGCGGGATTCGAGGAGGTCGCCGACGGACCGGTGGCGGACTCGCCGGGGCCGGTCGCGCCCGGACTCTTGCTCGAGTCGGGGCCCGTCGCGCCGCTGCCGGCGGGGCCGGTCGCGCCGCCGGCGCTCGGGCCGGACGCGCCGGTGTTGGTCGGGCCGGTGCCGCCTGCGGGCGTGACGGGCTTGGAGTTCGGGCCCGAGGGGCCGACCGGGCCGTTCGGGCCCGAGATGATCTGCGGGGCCGTCGGCAGGTAGGGGACGCCGGTATCGGTCTGGCTGGCCACCGGGCCGTAGACGGTGGTGAGGATGCGGCGGGCTTCCTGGGTGGCTTCCTGCTTGTTGTGGTCGTCGACCTTCATGACGCCGTCGGTGGGCAGGGTCTTGCTGGACGGGGTGGGGGTCGTGACGCCGGGCATCAGGGACTGGGTTTCCTCGAGGCCGGTCTTCATCTCCGAAAGCTTCAGGGAGACAACGGTTGCCGCGTGGGCGAGGTGGGAGGATTTGTCGGTGTAGTTGTTCACCGCTTGGACCGCGGCGGTGGCGGCTTGGCCGCGCCAGCCGGAGTGGCCGTTGTCGCCGTTGATTGTCTTGGCGAACTGCTGCTGGAATTGGGAGAAGGTGCCGGTGAGGGATGCGCCGATGTTCGCCCAGGCCGTGACCGCTTGGTCAACCTGCTTCGGATTCATCGCATTGACGGACTGCTGCATGGTCGCGAGGTCCATGTGGTCGTAGCTGTCCGGGGTAGTGATCGCCGGAATTTGGACATCGCCGGAGAACTCGGTGCCGTAATTACCTTGGCCCTCGGTCTTGTAGATCCAATCTCGGTCTTTGTTCCACTGCTCTTGGGCAGCAATGACTTTGCGCTTGTAGTCGTCGTAGCTCATTGCGGGGTCACCGCCTCGATCTGGCGGCGCTGCTCCTCGTCGAGAGCGACATAATTCGCAATTGCCTTCGCTACGACCTGCTTGGCGGTATTGACGCTGTCGATATGCTGCTTGATCACGGTGTTCAACGAGCGATCGTCCCCGTTTGCGATTGCGGAGAACTTCTTCTCGAGGGTCTTGCCTGAGTTGAAATTCCCGAAACCTGTTATACGATCAAGGAACAACGATGACGTGAGGACTTTGTTCAACTCATCGATGTGATCATCACACACCTTGTCCAGGCCCTTGCCTGTTTCCGGATCGAGGTACAGTTCGCCTGAATTAGCCTTGTCCAGCAGGGTCTTCCACTGGCTGGGATCGACGCCGTCCATAATCCCCTCCCTACGTCCCCGGGAGATACTGGGCCAGACCATCCGCAAGGCGGTGAACTGTGGCGCAAGGCTCTCCAAGGCCCGGCTTTCCGTATTGGTTGACCACTTCGAAGTCGACAGTGCCGCCTGTCACTTGCAGGCTGATTGAGCAATCAATATCAGCCTGACCCACGGCGTGATACTGAAGACCTTGGTGGCTTCCGACGGTTATCGGGGTAAATCCTTCGTAGTCCGTTCGCTGCTTGTATTCGCTCAATGTGTGACTAGAGGTGAACATCTCGAAGGTGTAGGTCTTGTCGTTGGCCTGCCATCCACAGGTTTTCCAACCATCGAACGTCGTTCCGGCGATCTGGTCGGTCTTTGAGGTCGTATTAAGACCCAGACCGGAAGCAGCCGAATCTGGAATAGTGCAGGGGTCCCATTGCTTCACTGCGGAATCAGACGCGGTGGTTGTAGCCGCAGCTGCGCTGCTGCTTGCCGTCGTGGTCTGCGCGGCCGATGTCGGCGATCCAGTGTTGGTTTTTCCACATCCAGCCAGCGTCAGCCCTGCGGCGGCGGTCAGCGCGACCACGCTGAGTGTCTTCGACCTCTGGGTCATCCGTCGCCCTCCACTGTCACCCGATGTGGGGGCTGGTTGGCGTCCCCCCGCTTCCCGGAACCCTACCGGGCACTCGGGCGGGGGTTCAACTGATCGGTTATCGCGGGCCGCATCTTCAACGAGGTCACGGGGCATAAACGGCGTGAGGACCGGACGCAATGTGTCCGGTCCTCACGCACGTTCGATCAAGCGTGATCGAGTCCGCCGTCCCGCACGTCAGCGGTGAAGGCATCCCACTCCGCAGGCGTGAAGACCAGTGCCGGACCGGTCGGATTCTTCGAGTCGCGGACGCCGACGTGATCTTCGTTCAGGAAGGCAACCTCCACGCAAGCCGAGGTCTCCCTGCTTTTGCTGGACTTGAACCATTGAGCGCCGATGAGGTTGATGCTCATTGGGCACACTCCCTTGCTATTTCCAGGATCAGCTCTCTGGATTGGATTGGGTTCAACGCTACACGCCGGATCTGTTCTCCCGCTTGCCGATACTGCTCTACCTCGGACTCTCGCTCGAGGTAGAGGCTGCCCGCGAAGCCCTCGACGTAGACGACCGATGGTTCCTGCAGCTTGGTCGCAGGCAGAGGTGGGAAATCCAGCAACACGAACTTGCCGACGAGGGACCCTAAATGGTTGGACGCCTTGTACGGCACGACTTGGATCGTGATGTTCGGATACTCGCTGAGCGCAGCGAGTCTCAGCAACTGCTCCTCCATGACCGCGACGCTGCCTACCTGGCAGCGCAACGCCGCTTCGAAGATCAGGACAACGATGGTGACCCGGGGGTCCCGCAGTCGACGCTGTCGCCTCGAGGCCAACTGCACAAGTCGCTCGACCTCATCGTGTGTCTTTGTCGGATGCTCGGTCCACGCCAGCGCCCGCCGGTAGTCGGAGGTCTGGAACAGTCCCGGTATCAGGAGTGTCGACCAGAAAGTGATATTGCTGGCCGAATCCTCAAGCGAGATATAGTGATTGAAGTCCATCGGAATCTCGTCGGCGTAGGCTCGCCACCATCTTCCTCCGGACTTGTGTGCCTCCCGCACCTCAGCGCCCAACGCCAGCAACACCTTTCGCTCGGCAT
Organism: Nocardia sp. GP40; assembly: GCF_050434125.1. Lineage (NCBI taxonomy): Bacteria > Bacillati > Actinomycetota > Actinomycetes > Mycobacteriales > Nocardiaceae > Nocardia > Nocardia sp. GP40. The sequence continues at coordinate 21,080 of NZ_JBNPVW010000013.1, forward strand.
CGCTTACCCGATACGCATCGCACAGCGCGTTGATATGCAAACTCGACGTCCGCGTCGCCTGCCCGTCCTCCAACCTCCCGATGGACTGCGGGGACAGCTCAACCGCTCTCCCCGCCGCTGATTGGCTCATCTCCGCGGCTTCCCTCAGCTGGCGCAACCGCCGGCCGAGTGACCGCCGCGCGAGCGTAGATCCTGCCATTCCCTTTGCCTCCCTAACGAATCTGCACGCCGTACTGGAACGGCCCGCGCCGGTAGGCCCCATACCGGATGGTGCTGATCGGGGGAGCGGTATGCCGGAAGGCGTTGCGGCGGAGCGGGCTCTGCCGGATAACGCGATCTCGGAAATAGCGCATGACCGATATACCCCTGCCGGAAAGGAATCTACGGGCGAGAGCCCCGGTGGTGATCGAGCGATTACAACCGACATCGTAGGTCGATGTGTGCCGATTCGCCATCGCCTGGCGTAGAAAAGATTTCGTTCATCGACCAGCCAATCGGAAAGGGGGCCACCATGTACGGCCTGCAGCCCGCGGATCACAACGTTGTGACCGTTATGACGATCCCCGTAGCGCATCGAATCATGCAAGAACATATCGATTGTCCAATTACCGTGTGCGCGCTGAAAAGACAGGCCAAGCGCGCCTTGATCGGGGCCGGGATGCTACGGCCGGCCACCGCGGCGCATGCCGGATCCTGAAGGAGAGGGACACTCCTTGCGGTGGAACCCCGTCTACCACGACATCCCAGGAAACCCGCTATCACCTGCGCAGATGCATAGAGAGCTGAACCGTGAGCGGCACGCGGACTGCACGCTGAGCGACTGCGACATGATCCGCTTCTGCTGGATGATGCTCATCGAACTGGGGCATCCGAATCCGTCGGCCCCTCCGGAGCAATGCCCCCTCTGCGCGTCCGCCTGAGGCCTTCGCGCGGGGGGAAGTTCACTGCGGAGACATTCCAATTCGGCATTCGCACCCATAAATCTCGACATCCGCACCCAGTAATTTCGACATGCTCTCGGCCGGAATTCGCCGGACCGATGTCTGCGGACCGGTAAAAGCGCGCCGGAGGGCTCGAGATTCGGAATGTCGGACGGTACAAGACATTCCGGCCGAGATATTCAGCCTCGGAATATTCCACACCGAATCGATGCCGCGCGAAATCCGCTCCGCGCCCGATCCATCCACCCCGAATCCACCCACGACACGAGAACCCATGGCACCCAGATGTCCCACCTCGAAGATCGCCCCACCATGCTAGGCGAACCCCTGCCCACCAAATCCGAACTGCTGCATGCCTGCCGCGGCCTCGACTACGATCGGCATCCGATCCTGCGCGCGGCGCACGCTCTCACCGAGCTCCACGAAAGACGCCTGGGCTCAACCTGTCCTGAGACGGCCGAGCTGGATATCGAACGCGCCGAACACATCGCCGACATCGACCGCTGCGTCACCTCGTCCCTCCCGCCGGCGCACGGCTCGGCCCACGTGCACACCGAAACCCTGGGTGCCGTCGTCGACCGCGTCGCGCGGTTCACCGCCACCGCCTACGCCGCTCTGGCCAGCCCGGTCGACTGGCGCCTCGGCGACGCCTGGGAGCGCCTGGCCGAGCTGGCCATCGGCTACGAGGACCTCATCGCCGAGCTCCACATCGGCCGCCGCCGCCTGCCGGGCGGGCCGTAACCCGTGCTGAGCGAGCCGCCGTTTCGCCCCGCACCCTGCTGAAACGGGTGCGAGCATCTGCCAGGAGTGAATATGAGCGTGACCACGATCGATCTGGACGACGAGCTGCACGGCCGGGCGACGTTGCGGGAGTGCGACTTCCAGGAGGCCGAAGGCTGGGACTACGAGACGTGGCAGCGGCTGCGGGCGGAGGAGAAGGGGACTCCAGCGAGGCGATCCGGTACCTGGTCGATTCGTCCGCGTTGTGGCTGCGCGATCCCGGCGCCGCGCGAGGCTAGGTGCCGCCGACCAATCAGGCGATGGATCGGACTCGATCGGCCGCGACGGTCTCCTTCGGCAGACCGAGGACATCCGGGTCGAGAACGTTCAGAAGTTGCTGGTCGGACCGGGAATTGATCCAGCTCGTGGTGATGTCGTAACCGGTGTCGAACTGTTCTTCGGATGTCCGTGTGGGCGCCTTGAGCGCGGCGCCGTAGGGCTCGTGGGCGAAAATGGTTGACTCGCACAGGGTCTCGTCGCGGAATGGACGCGGGCGGTGGGCGATTGCGGGCAGTGATGGATGCAGCAGTGGGAAGATCAATCCGCCTCGGCTGTCGTACGGTTGCGGCCCGTACAGGTCCAGGATCAGGGCGGGGTGTGGGGCGAAGATGTCGTGCGGCACTCGGTATTGGCAACCGCCGTCGAAGATGTCCTCGAGTCCCGGGGCCGCGGGCAGGGCTCCGGGTATCCGGGTGGCGGCGACCAGAGCATCGGCGACGGGCAGGTCGGACAGGCCGAGCTTCGGGAGGTCGCGGGGCAGCAGCAGGGTGCCGTGTTCGGCCGAGTAAACGGGGATGAGCAATGATGACGCGGCTCGGTGTGGCTGCTGTTCGGAGGATTCTGGATCGAGGGCGAAGTCTGCGAAGGTGCGGTCACCGACGACAGCGTGGGCAAGTTCTCGAATCCGTGGCTGCGGGTACAGTGCGTGTCGGGTCAGCATGGCGCGAAAGCTCCTCGCGCCCAGGACATCCTGTTCGGGATATGCGACCGCGATCTGCCGGGCCTTGTCCCGGGGCATTCCCAGCGCGATCGCCGCGGCCGCGATCGCGCCACCGCTGACACCCACGGCGACCGGTTGCACCGCGGGCGCAGATTGCGGACTGTTCTGGTCTCGCCGGGCTGTGATCGCGTCCACCGCGCCGCTCGCCATCCCGACCATCAGCGTGAGGCTGCGGCCCGCCACTCCGGCGAGAATCCGAACCACGGGCCGCTCTGTCGTCAAGGGCTGTCCTTTCAACTGGTGTCCCTCAGCGCCGTCCGGCGATCGAGGCGATCCACCGCCGAATCCACCGGCGCACACCGTGATCGGCTCGGCGCTTCGGTGATTCGGCCGCGGCCAGGGCGGTGCGAAGCCCGCGTCGTGCGCCGATGGCCGGGGCGGTCGCCGCCCGGAGGGATCGATCGGCCGAGGTGGGCGAGACGCCGGAGAACTTGCGTTCCGAGCGGGTTTCGGCGGCGTCGTCGGAGGTGCGGCGCAGCAATCGATCCGGCAGCGCGAGTTTCCACGCGGTGCGGTGCGCCAGCCAGAACTGCGTGAGCAGCGGGCCGGTCGTGTACGGCAGGTCGTATTTGTCGCACAGGGCGCGCACGCGCTCGGAGATCTCGGGGTAGCGGTTGCTGGGCAGGTCGGGGAACAGGTGGTGTTCGATCTGATAGCAGAGGTTGCCGGTCATGAACGCCAGCGTCGGGCCGGCGGTGAAGTTCGCGGAGCCCAGCAGTTGCCGCAGATACCACTCCCCGCGGGTCTCCTCGTCCAGTTGCTCGACGGTGAATTTTTCCGCGCCGTCGGGGAAGTGCCCGCACATGATCACCAGGTAGGACCACAGGTTCCGCAGCAACAGCGCGGTGGCGTTCGCCGCGAGCGTGTGCCGGAACCCGCGCCGCCCGCTCAGCACCGGGAACAGCACGAAGTCCTTGCCGACCTGGCGGGCCATCTTTCGCGCGAACTCGATATTCGGTTTCGACCCCACCCGGCCGCGGGGAATGCCCAGGTGCCGTCGCTCGAGCCCCACGTCGTGGACGGCGATGGCCAGCTCGAACGACGCGGCGATGAGCAGATTCGTGATCGGCTGTAGCAGGTGGACCGGACGCCACGGCTCGTCGCGGGTCATCCGCAGGACGGCGAAGCCCAGGTCCTCGTCCATCTCGTAGACGTTGGTGTAGGTGTGGTGAACATGGTTGTGTGCGCGCTTCCAATGCGCGGACGGGCCAAGGAAATCCCATTCCCAACTGGTGGAATGGATTTCGGGATCGTTCATCCAATCCCATTGGCCGTGACTGATGTTGTGGCCCAGCTCCATCATCTCGATGATCTTCGCGACCGCCAGCAGCACGGTCCCGGCCCTGCGCGGCGCCCGATATCGGCTGGCGCACAACAGTCCACGCGCGGTCACCTCGAGACCACGGTGAACTCTGATCACGCGCCGGATATAGTCCGCGTCCGACTGTCCGAGCGATTGCTCTATGTCCGTGCGGATCTGGTCCAGTTCGCGGCCGAGCTCATCGATGTCGGCCTCGGTGAGATGGGCGTATGCCTGGATATCGGTGATGGCCACCTACATTCCTGCCCAACCCGCGGGTTCACCTGCGAGACACCACATTGCGGTTGCCGTGCTCACCGAATTTCTCTCCTGTTGGCCGTCACCCACGAACCGTCGTGGTTCAGCACGGGTGCGAACGAATGAACCGCACGAACGTAGCCTCATATGCACGATTCGCCACCAGAGAGAAGGCATCGACGCGCGATCGCGGGGTGCCCTCCTGTGCCTCGACCGCGCTCAGCTGCGGCGCGGCTATGGGGTTGGCTTTTCGACTCGAATTCGGCTATCGCGCCGAGGATTTGGAGAACATGCGGCACACGGCGGTGGAGGTGTCAATGCCCTTCCGCCAGTGAGTCGGCCGAGTACTGCGTGGCTGTCCAAGGCGGTGTGCCGGGTGTGGGGGTGAGTGTCACCGTGATTTCGGTTTTGCCAGCGGTCTGCGAGCCGGGCAGTGGGTAGGAGTCCTCCAGCCACCGGTGGACATTGTTGCTGCGGGCCTGCATCCAGGTGCCGATGGGTTTGCCGTCGACGGATACTTGGGCGGACTGGTTGCCGGCGATTTGGTCGGAGATGCGGCGCATCAGCACGCCATTGTTGTCGGGCGATATATGCAGCCGGAACGTGATCCGGCCGCCTCCCACTTCGACCGTGCCGGGTACCGCGACCGCGTCCTCGGTTCCCTCGTATTGGCTGACCAGGTGGTATCGGCTGCCGTCCGGGTTGGCGTAGGCGTGTTGGTTACGACTGGCCGGGTCGGCGAGATCCAGGCTGTCGCTATGGGTCATCGCGGTATCGGGCTGGGCGTACATCAAAGTGGTAGAGCTGTAGTCGGCATCGATGAGGTCCCGTTTGCCGTGTTCCATCCCGAATCGTATTCCTGATCGGTAATCCATGGCGTCGGCCAGCATCACCCTGTAGGTGGATAGACAGTAGTCCGGACAGCCGGGGCCTGGCCCGCGGTGGTTTGGCATACCGGTGAACGGTGCGCTGTAGTTCGTCCCGCCGATCGGGAAATGATCGGGTTCGGCTTTGATGTCGGGTGACCACTCGATATGCGCCAGGAAGTACCAGCCGCCTTCATAGAAGTCCTCGGTTCCGGTGCCGTACAGCTGCGGCGAGCGCAGGCCGTCCACGTAGACGCGGTCGGCACCCTCGAGGAAGGTCGGGGCCGCGGGCGAGAACGATGTCGGGGTGCGGTGGCCGCGCATGGTCTCGTTGACACCGACGATCTTGCCCTGTCCCGGCTGGTCGGCGAATGACCAATCCTTGCCGGATGTGGTCGGTGCGCCGTCGGAAACGGCAGTGAAATACCCGGCGCTGTGGTTGTCGAGTGCCTTGGCCCATTGCGGATCCGACGCCGAGGAGACGTCGGTCTGGATTCGCGCGATCGGATTGGCAGTGGTGTTGAGCACGCTGATGTGTACATCGTGCCCGTAGGGCATGGGCCACCAGCTCGACATCCAGCTGTTCGGCTCGGCCGTGAACAGCAACGACTGCACAGGCGCCGCGCCCAGCCCCGAGCCGAAGAATTCACCAACCGGGGTGTCGACGGTTTGGTGCCCATCGAAGGATATCCGCAGCCGTAGCCCGGATCTGATTTCGTCGCTGTCGGTTGGAAGGCGCAATCGCAGCGCCGCAATACTGCCGGAGCCGGTCGCCGACGCGATCGGAACGCTCGCACCGGGTGGGATGTCGACAGTATGCGTCTCGGTATGGACTCCAGGCAGGACCGGTTTAGGGTCGCGGGTTCCGGCCGTCTTCAGGGTGGCCACGACGTCGTCGGCGTGGTCGGACGGGTCGAAGGCCCGAATTCCGTCTGCGCTCGGGAAATGTCGGTAGTAGACGTGGTAGTACTTCAGCTTTGCTTGGACGCTGACCCGGATCGAGTCGCGGTAGGGCATAGGGACTTTGATGTACACCCCGCCTCCTGCCTGCTGGGCGTTCGCGACGAGCGGGAACACATAGGGTGCGCCGAGGCTGCCGTTCACGACCGACTGCAGGGGAGCGTCCAGTACGGTTCGCCCGTCAAGTTCGATCCGGATGTTCCCCATGGCTGACACGTCACCACGGACACCATTCACATCGTTGGTGAACCAGATCGAGGATATTTCGCCCGCTCCCGCGTCCTGGGCGATCACGCACCCCGCTCCGCCGGTGCTCAGGCACCCCCCGCTGCCGTTGTTGTTTCCGGTGTATGCCTCGTAGGTGCCGCCCGTGCGATCGAAACTCGAGAACTCGAGTGTCCGGGATCCGCGCTGTAGGTATGGCAGTCGGTCCAGCCGGCGGTAGGTGTCCCAACCTGTCAGCGGCGTATCGATTTCCGCACGGTTCGGCGCTTTCCGCGCTGGTGTACCCGGTCCGCTACTGCATCCGGCCAACAGCACGACTGCGCCCGCAGCGGCAAACGCGGGCAGCAAACGCCATCGCCGGCTCCGCCTCGACATCACTGCCATGTACTTCCGCCTTCCCCTGATCGCACGAACGTGATCGAAATCTTCCAGCTCGACCTTGGGAACCGCCCCTGGCGATACGGCCATTGCTGGGAACCCGCACGCGGTCGACAACACCACTGGATTGAATTGCCGCAGATAGGAATACGACGTATCCAGGGCGGTCAGGTGGCCGTGATCGCGGGGCAGCCGCGGCTTGGCCTGCGCTATCGCCGCGCGGAACCGCTCCCATCGGATTTTCTCGCCGCGGATCATCTCCTCGTCGGGGGCGCGAATATTTGCTGTGTCGGTAGCGATAGCGTCGAGCGGGGGTTAGCGCACTGTATTTGCATCGGAAATTTCACTGCGGCATGGTGTTTTCGGTGTGCCTGTGTGCGAGATTGTTGCGCGGAAGGGTGTTGCGGCCCGCCCGGGCTTTTCAGGGGAAGTGACGGCGTCGTATTCCAGAAGCATTGGCGCAGGTGGGCGTTGGTGACGACGCTCCCGGGGCTGTTCGAGTTGCCGCAGCTGGAAGGTTTGCTCGGTATGCTCAGAAATGCGAGCTGGTCAGTTTACCGCTGAATTCCATGCTCGAAAACTTGTTGTCTCGCAAGGTAGGCGAGAATATTAGAGTATCGGTCGGTAGAGGTAACGGAGAGGAAACGGGTGGTCGGCCAGGCGCGAAGGAAAGCGGGCGGAGGGCCGTTCGGGCCCGTCCGACCGGAGCACGCGTCCGAGGGGTGGGAGGTCGCCGGTGACCCGGCCGAATGGTGGTTGACCAAAACGTTCGGCACCTTCCATGCTCGCATCACCGGCACCACCGGCACCACCTGCGCCTGGCTCATCTCCCGGCCCGACGGCGGGATGCTTCGCGAGGTATCCGCTCGCGGAGTCGAGGCCGCGAAGCTGGCGGCCGACGCCTGGGCCAGGGAACACCTTCCGCCCGGGTAGCCGCGTCCCCGGCCGGGAGATTCGTTCGGTCGGACGGGGACTCACGCCGCCTGCGGGTCGCGCAGCACGTGCTCCCAGTGCTGGGTGTTGGCGTACTCGCGGGCGGTCGTGATCAGGCCGTCCTGTACGTGGAAGATCGCGATGTTCTTGTTGTGATAGGCGTTGCCGTTGCGGACCGTGGCCATCGAATCCCATTCCACCGTGACGTAGGGCTCGGCCGCGATGATGTTCGTGACCTCGATCGTGGTCTCCTTGTCGGGGTCCAGCAGGCCGAAGGCGGCGCCGAGGAAGCCCTCGACGATGGCCTCGCGCCCGCGCCAGGTGCCCGACATCGGCAGGTCGCCGGGGTACCAGAAGGTCGCGTCCTCGGCGTAGTACGCGGCGACGTCGCCACCGGTGGCCAGGGCGTCGAAGTACTCGCGGACGGTCTGCTCGGCGTTGCGGTTCATGGTGTGCCTCCTGGTCGGGAGCCGTTGCGGGCCCTGATCTTTCGTTGAGACCAGTTCACCGCGAATCGTGGCGTCGACCAAGGGGCAGTCCGGAACTGCAGCGATAAGTGATCGTTATCGTCAGTCTGCCGATCCCGTGGCCGTCGTGGTGGAAGTGAGGCCGCGGAGCTGGGAAAGATGGTGGGAGACCGTGGATTCCGCCAATTCGACGGCAGCGGCAAGGTCGCCGCCGTTCTCCTCGCCGAGGGGACTCCGAGGTTCGCCAGCCACGGTGATGGGACCATCTTGTTGCCAGTCGTGGGGTGCATCGCCTCTTCCCCACCCCGCTCGACTTATGTTGTTGCGCTTCGGCTTTGTGCTAACGTGTGGAGCGCGGTTTCGCTGGTACGCTGCGGCGGCCGAGTCCTGGGCCAGCCCGGATCGCGGTTGCCGAATTCTGACCTACCTCCCGGAGTCACACCTTTGACATCGCCGCAGTTCTCGCCGCTCACGGCCGCTCGCCCGCTCGTACAGAGCTTGCCGACCGGCCCGGACGGGCCGCGTGTTCCGTTGTACTCACCCGAATTCGCCGCCGATCCACACCGTGTGTACCGCTCGATGCGCGAGCGTTTCGGCTCGTTGGCTCCGGTGGAACTGGCGCCGGGTGTGCCCGCCACCCTGGTGATCGGCTACCGCGCCGCAGTGCAGATCCTCCATGACTCCGACCACTTTCCATCCGACTCGCGAATCTGGGAGAAGACCGTTCCGGCCGACAGTCCGGTGCTGCCTGTGATGCAATGGCGACCCGCGGCCCTGCAGAGCATCGGCGCCGAACACGCCCGGTACCGGCAGGCCATCCTCGCAGGCACCGAGAACGCCGACCTGCATGCCGTGCGCCACACGGTGGAACAGGTCGCGACGTCGTTGATCGACGCGTTCTGTCAGGCGGGGTCGGCGGAGCTGATCAGCCAGTACGCCTTCCCCCTGACCTTTGCGGTCGTCAATGCCATCCTCGGCTGCCCACCAGAGACCGGACAGCACATCGCCGCCGGCTTCGCCGCCATGCTCGACGGCACCCAAGCCGAAACCGGCAACGCGATGATCATCCGAGCCCTGTCCGACCTGGTGACGCTGAAGCGGGCCGAACCCGGTGACGACATCACTACGCGGATGCTGCGGCATCCGGTCGCGCTCGAGGACGTCGAGGCCGTCGAGCAACTGGTGCTGATGTACGGCGCCGGTATCGAACCCATGCAGAACCTGATCGGCAACACGCTGGTACTGATACTGACCGACGAACGGTTCGCCGGAAGCGTCCTCGGCGGCAGCATGCTCACCCGTGACGCACTCGATGAAGTGTTGTTCACCAATCCGCCGTTGGCGAATCTGTGCACTCGATACCCCCGCCAGCCGATCCTGATCGACAATGTCTGGCTGCCGGCGCACCAACCTGTCGTCATCAGCATGGCCGCCTGCAACGACGACCCCTCCATCACCGACCGCAACGGCTACGCGGGCAACCGCTCGCATCTGGCCTGGGGTGCCGGCCTGCACGCTTGCCCCGGCCGATCGATCGCGTACCTGGTCGCCCAGGAGGCCATCGACCAGCTCCTCGACGTGCTCCCCGAAATCCGGCTCGCGACCGCGGTCGAGAACCTCACATGGCGGCCAGGCCCGTTCCACCGGTCCCTGTCGGCTCTGCCCGTAGTCTTCCCACCGTCACCCGTGCTCAACGGCGGGAGTTGAGGTCGGGCCCGGAACTCAGGCCGAACGGGGGAGATCCCAGCGGCCTGTCGCTGCGAAGTGTGCAAGTGCCGCCGCTGGTTCGGTCAGGTCCCAGCCCTTGGCGTCGATCCAACCGTCGTCGTAATACGTGTCGGCGTAGGGGCGGCCCGAATCTCCCTGCACGACAACGACAGTCCCGGTTCGTCCCTGCTCGCGCATCCGGGCGATCAGGTGCAGGGCGCCCACAAGGCAAGCGCCGGTGGACGGACCGGCGGACCTGCCGGTGATATCGCTGAGATGACGCATGGCCGCGACGCTGGTGGCGTAATCGGGGCAGTCACTGGCCCAGCCCGGGAAGTACGCCGAGTTCTGCGGATCCACCACGGCCAGTCGCGTGGTGTGCCCGTGTGTGCGCAGATGGCGGCCGATGGCGCGGGAGGTGGCTCCGGTGCCGACACCTGTCACGATCCAGGTGGGGGCGGCGCGTTCGATCCGTCCGCGCCGCAGCGCATCCGCGAGCAGACTGCGCGCGAGACCGTATTTCAGGCTTCCCGTCGGCCGTCGCGACTCGTCCTTGACGAACAGCTCGACCGTCGAATCCCCGGGGAGCGGAAAGCTCCACAGGGGTGTGGGCTCGTCTGCCGAGCGAATTGCGGACAGCACCCTCAGCGCCGATCGTGCCCACTCGCCCGGATCAGGTGTGATGGGTGAGCTCGGTCCAGGTGAGGGCGATCAACTCCAGCGCCCGAGGAGTCGGTTCGTCTCGGCGGTGAGTGCCGCCTGCAGGAACGGGCCGAAACTGACTCGGGCGACGCCCAGTTCGGCGAAGTACGCGCGATCGCCCTTGTCGGGCATGCCAATTGCATTCACCGGCAGCGGAAGTTCGGAGGTCAGGCGGCGCAGGGTTTCCGGGTCGTGGCCGCCGACGGGGTACAGGACGTCGGCGCCGGCCTCGGCCGCGAGGCGCAGGCGGGCGATCGCGCGCTCGACGCGGGTCTCGGCATCGCCGTCCTGGCGCAGGAACAGATCGGTGCGGGCGTTGACGACCACGTGCACGCCCGCGGCGTCGGCGGCCTGGCGCAGGCCCGCGACGAAATCGGCGTGCTCCTGCGGTTCGCGCAGCCTGCCGCCCTCGCTGTGCACGGTGTCCTCGATGTTCAGCCCGACCACGCCGGTCTCGAGCAGGCCCTCGATGAGCTGTTCGGGCTTCAGGCCGTAGCCGGACTCGATGTCCAGCGAGACGGGAATGTCCACGGCGGCGGTGATTTCGCGGACGCGGGCCAGCGCCTCGGGGAAGGTCATCCCCTCCTTGTCGGCTTTGCCGAGCGAATCGGCGAGCGGGTGGCTGCCCACGGTGAGTGCCGCAAATCCGGCCTGCTGCACCAGATTCGCCGACCAGGCGTCCCAGACGGTCGGCAGGATCGCCGGATCACCGGGGCGGTGCAGGGACAGGAATGTGGTGGCCTTCTCGCTGAGTGCGTTCACGCGTCCCAGCGTAATCGGCTGTGCGTCCTCGGTGGTGGTCCACTCGGGCGCGAGTTCGGGCGGGCCACTTGCGCATCTGCGCCATGCGCGGGCCGAACGGCCGGGAAGTCTTGACGACGAGGCTTGGTGCGGCCGAAGCGACGTGGCGGTGGCTGCGGAGTATCGCCGGAGTACGGGGTGGAATCGCGGCGGTGACGGGGGCGACCCGTCAGCGGTCGCCGTCGGTGGGGACCTGCGGCTCGGCGGACGGTGCGCTGCTGAACAAAGGCCGTTGCACCTTGTCGTGGGACGCGGTGCTGTCGGTCTCGATGGGTGCTGTGGTGTGACTGAACAATCCGGGCGTTGGCCCGCTCTCCTGGCTCATGCCCCGAAGTTTGCTCGCCGCGGGCCCCAAAAGCGAATCAGGACGCGGGATGTTCCGCATCGGATGTGTCACACCAGGGGTCTTGACACCGGAGTGGGGGCGTGCCCGCCGAAACATGATGAGGGGCATACATTTCGACGGGCGCGCCCAGAGCCCGGTGGTCTTACGAACCTCGACGGCGGATCGAGGGTTCCGGAGTGCAGTCCGGTGCTCGCTCGAGGGTTGAGCGCCGAGGAAGTCCGTACGGGCCGTCTTCAGCGTGCCCAGCCGGGGCGCCCGAAGCCACCGTGATTTCAATGAAGGATCTATTTCATTGATGGAAATCGGCGCGAAATAGGCCGTGATGTCCGGAGATTCAATGAAGGAAACACCAACTGGGTTTCTTTGTGATTTGAGCTACCGTTCGGCACGGTGCGCATTGTATTCGGCGGTTTACGACTTCTGTGAAGCGACCTTCCGGCGCACCGGACGAATGCTCCGACTTCGTCTCGGGGCATTGCCTGATGATTGGTAGTGAGGACTGATGAGGGATATCAAGAAAGCCGGTTCGGCCTGGGTTCTCCGGGCCACCGGTATCGCCGCGGCGTGCACCGCCGCGATCGGGCTCTTCTCGACGGGTGCCGCCAACGCGGACACTTTCGTGCCGTTGCCGGACGGCCACGTCGTGAACCCCGGGGTCACCATCGACAGTGTCGGCAACAGCGTCAACATCTCGCCGTCGCTGGCGGCGAACGGGGCCGGGCGCGTCGCCTGGCTCTCGACGCACATCACCGCGAACGTGACCACGCCGCCCGGCACGGTGGGCCCGAACAACGGCCCGATCAACAACCCGGGCACGAACAACTCCTCGACGCACGGCGCCTCGACCATGTCGGTCGGGTATGTCGTCGGCTGCCAGGTGGCGCTGGGCGCCCTGACCGCGGGCGTCTCCGGCGAGATCAGCACGACCCCGACCCTGTCGGGCTCGCTGTCGCTGCCGCTGGCTCCGGGCCAGGTCAAGTGGGTGAACTACGACCAGAAGGATATGACCACCAGCGGTGTCTATCACTTCGATATGCAGGACCAGGAGGTCACCGTGCAGGGCTGTGCGGGCTACGCGCAGGCCCGGCAGGTGGTGACGGTCGAGATCGTCGGCCCCGACTACACCAAGACCACCCTCTACGGCATGCCGTTCAGCCTCGGCTGAGTTCACCCACCACTTTCTCGAGGACACTTGCAATGAAAACAATTCGTATGGGTGCATTCGCCCGTCTGGCAGGCATCGGGGCCACCGCCGTCGCGGCCGTGGGACTCCTCTCGACCGGCGCGGCCAACGCGGACACCTTCGTGCCGCTACCCGACAGCCACATCACCCAGACCATGGGCGACGGCACCGTCGTGCACGTCGACATCACCGGTGAATCGGCGAACATCAACCCGTCCATGGTCGCGACCCCGCTCAGCCGCAATGCTTGGACCAGCGGACATGCCCAGGTCAACCTGACCGGCGGCGCGGCCGGCGACCCGAAGACTTCCACCCACCTCATCGTCGGCTACATCGTCGGCTGTCAGGTCGACCTGTCCGGCGGCATGACCAACGGCGTGGGCGCCAGCGCCACCGCGGACCCGAGCAGCAACTCGGTATCCGCCACCGGCACCGGCTCCACGACGCTCACCCTCGCGGCCGGTCAGGCCAAGGAACTGGACCTGCTCGACATCGAGCAGCCGGACGACTTCGGCGTGGACAGCCACTACTCGTGGCAGTCCGTTCCGGGCCCGCACCAGAGCCTGACCTGGCACGACGAGCAGTGGGCGGTGGACGGCTGCGGCGGCTACGCGCAGGCGCGGTCGTTCGCGCAGGCGAAGGTGTACACGAAATCGTCGATCGGATACGTGACCGTCTACGGGAAGCCGTTCAGTATCGGATAATTCGGGCACCGGGAAACCCCTGTGATCGCGCACATAAATGTGTCATCACAGGGGTTTCCTTGTATGTAATTCCCACTCTCCGGGATTTCATTGTTTGCAAGTCTAAAGGATTCACAGACAACTCTAAGCGGTGGGCCAGGGGGCAGACAGCGCGATCCGAAAAAGTCGGAACCGGTAGCGCTCGCAGCGTTGCGGGCGCGTAGTCGGGTGTCCCGGATAAACCGGAGGTAAGTCGTTCTATGGCCAGATATTCCAATGGGGAGTCGGTATTCTCGCGCTTGTCGCGCCTGCTCGAGGCGTTCGAGGACGATAATCCGGTCATCACTGTCTCCGAACTGTCGAAGCGGACCGGGCTTTCGTTACCGACCGTGTCGCGGATGGTGTCCGAGCTCGTGGACCGGGGCTGGCTGCAGCGCGACGCCGACCGGCGGGTGTGGATCGGACTGCGGATGTGGGAACTGGTCTCGCGCGCGGCCCCGACCCGGGATCTGGTCCGGGTGGCGACGCCCTACATGACCGAGCTCAGCGCGCGGATCGGGCAGAACGTGCACCTGAGCGTGCGGCAGGGGTTCGAGGTGATGTTCATCGAGCTGCTCTCCGCGCCCCATGCCGTGCCGACCGTGCTCAATGGGCCCGGATCGCGGCTGCCGCTGCACGCCTCGGCGCCGGGGCTGGTGCTGCTGGCCTGTTCGGCGTCGGGGCTGCAGGAGGCCGTGCTGTCCGGGCCGCTGCCGCCGTTGTCGCCACGGACCGTCACCGATCCCCAGGCGCTGCGCGCGCTGCTCTCGGAGATCCGCCGGACGGGTGCGGCCTACTGTCCCGGATTGATCGATCCGGCCAATACCGCGATCGCCGTGCCGGTGCGCTCGACCGGGCGTGAGGTGGTGGCGGCGCTGTCGGCGATCGTGCCCAATACCGAGGCGGCCCGGGCGGTTGTGCCGATGATCCGCACCACGGGGGCGCAGATCAGTCGGGCGCTGGCGGATCGGAACACGCCGAAGTGGCAGCCGGATTCGGGGGATTCTGAGGGAGCCGAGGAGTTACAACATAACCCGGGACCACCAGGGCGGGAGTTACGGTACGGGCCCGCTGCGGTTGGTAGCGCGAGCATTGCAGCAAATTTGTAGCTATGCATCATTTGGGAATCAGTTGCGGCACTGGCTGATCGCCGCTGTGAATCGCGGATCCTTTGATGGAAAGACGTGTGGGCGCCCCGGATTCGCGTGGTTAGGGTATTGATCAGTGCCCGCCGGACCGGAACCTCGGAAATTTTTGTCCGGCGGGCACGGTCATGTTATTCGCCGTTCTATTACGCCGAACGACGGTTCCGTTCATAGTGACTTCTCGGCATCTACGGAGGGTGCCGGATGGCCGGCCTTTATCTCGCGCAGCGCTCGCCGACGGGGCGGGGTGTCGGGTGTAACCCGGCTCACAGAAGTTGCACTTTCTGAAATTTTGCAGTTTGTGCTAGTTTCTGGGCATGTCCCTGTTCGAACACGAGGCGCCCGTCGGGCTGCGTGAGCAGAAGAAGTATCAGACCCGGCTCGACCTGTGCCGGGCCGCGCGGCGGCTGGTGCTCGAGCGGGGGATGGACGCGACGACGGTGGAGGACGTCGCCAAGGCGGTCGGGGTGTCGCCGCGCACGTTCTTCAATTACTATGAGACCAAGCTGGACGCCGTCGTTGGGCCCGTCGGCGAGATCGGAACACCGCAGACGCGTGCGCAATTCGTCGCGGGCGGGCCGACCGGGGAGCTGCTCGAGGATCTGATTCAGCTCTACATGGCCGGATTCGATGAGGACGTGCTCGCGGATATCGAGCAGGTCAGCGAGATCATCCGGGACGAGCCGCGGGTGCTGGCCGGATTCGTCGCCTCAGGCGCCAAGCACGAGACCGCCGTCGTAGAGCTGCTGTCCGCCCGGATGGGCGATGATCTCTCACCCGAATTCGGCGCGTTCACAGCGGCTTTGATGTCCATGCTGACGATGCGCGCGGCCATGGCTCTCGGGCAGAACCCGGAGCGGTCGCTGAGCGAGGCCGTGCACGACTACCGCGCGATGGCCGCCCGGCTGTTCGCGTCCGAGACCACCGGCAAGACCACCGACCACGGGAGACGGGGATGACCACCACGGATGCAGCACCACCGCCGATTGTCCTGACGCAGAAGAGAATCTGGCTGATCTTCTCCGCGCTGATCGCGGGCATGTTCCTGGCCGGGCTGGACCAGACGATCGTGGGCACGGCGATGCCGACCATCGTCGGCCATCTCGGCGGGGTCAAGTACATGGCCTGGACCGCAACGTCGTATCTGCTCGCCACCACCATCGTGATGCCGATCTACGGCAAGTTCGGCGACATGTTCGGGAGGCGTTGGCTGTTCCTGTTCGCGATCGCGGTCTTCACCGCGGCCTCGATCGGCGCGGCAATGTCCACGGGCTTCTGGGAATTCGTGGTGTTCCGCGGGCTGCAGGGCGTGGGCGGCGGCGGTCTGATGATCCTGGCGCAGGCCATCATCGCCGATGTGGTGCCCGCGAAGGATCGCGGCAAGTACATGGCCCCGATGGGCGCGATCTTCGGCATCACCTCGGTGGCCGGGCCGCTGCTGGGCGGCCTGTTCGCCGATCATCTCGGCTGGCAGTGGTGCTTCTGGCTGAACGTGCCGATCGGGCTGGTGGCGCTGGTGATCGCCGCGCGGTACCTGTCGATTCCGACCCATCGTCCCAAGGCCCGGCCTGATTACCTTGGCGCCGTGCTGATGTCGTCCGCGACGGCGCTGCTGATCCTGATCACCGATTGGGGCGGTAAGCAATACGCGTGGGGCTCGGCGACGATCCTGGGGATGGTCGCGGCGCTGGTGATCGTGGTCGGGGTGTTCGTGGCCGTGGAGGCGCGGGCCGAGGAGCCGATGCTGCCGCTGTGGCTGTTCCGCAACCGGACCTTCGTGCTGACCTCGGCGATCGGGCTGATCGTCGGCCTGACGATGTTCGCGGCGCTGGCGTTCATTCCCACGTATCTGCAGATGGCGACCGGGGTTTCGGCCTCGATCTCGGGGCTGCTGCTGATCCCGATGATGGTCGGCATGATGATCACGCTGATCTCCTCGATGAGCGTGATCACCAAAACCGGTCGCTACCGGGTCTTTCCGCCGATCGGCGGGCTGCTGATGATCGTGGGCATGCTCTGGCTGACCCAGCTGACCGCGCACACCGCGATGTGGGTGGTGGGTGCGCAGCTGGCCGTCATCGGCGCGGGCCTGGGCCTGATCATGCAGATCATCGTGCTGGTGGTGCAGAATGCCGTGGAGCCCGGCCAGATCGGCACCGCGACCAGCGCCAACAACTACTTCCGGGAGATGGGTGGCGCGATCGGCGTCGCGATCTTCGGCTCGATCTTCACCAGCCGGCTGACTTCGGGGCTGACCGATGCGTTCACCTCGCACATGCCGGAAGTGGTCAGCTCGCACCTGAATCCGAGCAATCTGGTGCCGGCGGTGGTCAAGCATCTGCCCGCCGATCTGCACGACGCGATCGTCGGGGCGTATGTGCACGCGCTGGTTCCGGGCTTCTGGTACATCATTCCGGGCGCGGTGCTGGCGTTCGTGCTGGCGCTGTTCATTCCGCACGTGGAACTGTCCGACGAGGCCGGGATGGTGGCGCGCGGCGAGGCGGTGCTGGAGGAGAATGCCACTGCCGCAGGCGATTCCGAGCAGGACCCAAATTCGGAGCTCGTCGCCGAGCGCTGACGATCGGGACGAAGGGCGCTGTCATCCAAGGCATTCGGATGACAGCGCCTTTACTCGTTGCCGAAGTAGTGCACGAATTCGTCGTCGGCGCAGGTCGTCCAGTCGTCGGCGGCCCAGAACGTCCAGCCATCGTCCGGGCCGGAACCCATGCGGATCGAGGTCTCGACCGGCACGCCCCGCCAGCACACCTCGACGCGGTGCAGCCCCTCGTCGTTGGACCGGATGTAATCGGTGATCGATTCCGGCACACCGAGGTTCGGCCAGTAGAAGGTGAGCCAGTCGTCGCTCAACAGCCAGTTCGTGGCCGCGCGCGTCGTCGAGGTCGTCGTCGGCACTCCGGGATCGACATACAGTGACAAGCCGGTGCGGCAGTTGTCGGCGAACCTGCGACGCGGGCCGTCGACCGAGCGCCAGCCGAGGGGGGACACCGACCACCCCGGGGGCGCGGTCGAGGCGGCCAGTGCCTCGATTGCCGGGGTCAGCCGGATCTCGTCGAACCGGTAGGGGCACTTGCCCGCGCCGCTGGTGTCGAAAGTGCGGTACTCGAGAAGGTCGACGTCATCGGTCCAGCGCACCCAGACCGAACGCAGCTGGTCGCCGAACCGGTCCTGCAGCTCCTTCGCGGCCCAGCCGGCGCCCCATTTCGCGCCGAACTGCACGTCGATCGTGTTGCCGGTGGTGCTCTCCCACAGTGGCACGTTGTAGGTGGAACCGTGATTGCGCCGCAGGAGGACCTCGTAGAGATCGGCGGGAGAAAGATCTTCCGCGCGGTCCGGCCATTGCTCGGCGCGAACGAATACGGTCGAGATGTTGGCCATCGATTCGCGAGGTGGACTACTCCGAGGCGGCGGTCAGCGCGTCGACCTCTGCCGTGGTCAGGTCCAGGTCCGCGGACTTCAGCAGGGCATCGAGCTGGGAGGGGACGCGGGCGCTGGCGATGGGGGCGACGATCGCGGGGCGGGCGCGGAGCCACGCCAGGGCGACCGATGCGACCGGGACGGCGTGGGCGGCGGCGATCTCGTCGAGGGCGGCCAGGATCGCGATGCCGCGCTCGTTCAGGTAGCCGCGAGCGCCGGCGGCGCGGGGGCTGTTTCCGGCGAATTGGTCGCCGGGGCGGTACTTTCCGGTCAGGAAGCCCATGGCCAGGCCGTAGTACGGGAGCACGCCGAGTTCTTCGCGCACGCACAGGTCGGCCAGGTCGCCCTCGTAGTGCTCGCGCTCGACGAGGTTGTAGTGGGGCTGTACCACCTGGTAGCGGGCCAGGCCCTCGCGCTCGGAGATCTCCAGCGCCTCGGCCAGCCGCGGCGCGGTGTACTGGGAGGCGCCCAGATGGCGCACCTTGCCCGCGCGGACCAGCTCGTCGAAGGCGGCCAGGGTTTCCTCGAGCGGCACCTCGGTGTCGTCGTGGTGCGCGTAGTACAGGTCGATGTGATCGGTCTGCAGGCGGCGCAGCGAATCCTCCGCGGCCGCACGGATATTGCTCGCGCTCAGGCCGGGGCGCTGCGGAAGCTTGGCCACCTTGGTCGCGATGAACACCCGGTCGCGGTTGGCGCGCGAGGCCATCCACTCGCCGAGAATGGTCTCCGACTCGCCGCCGGAATGTCCCGGCACCCAGGCGGAGTAGGCGTCGGCGGTGTCGATCAGATTGCCGCCCGCGGCCGTGAAGGCGTCCAGGACCAGGAACGATTCGTTGCGATTCGAGGTCCAGCCGAAGACGTTGCCGCCAAGGCAGAGCGGGTAGATGTCGAGGTCGGTGGTTCCGAGTTGCGCCATTCGTCCAACATAGTGCGGCCCGACTGGTCGATGCCGGGACGTGTCCGATGAATGCTCCCGGGTGCGGTTACGGCGGCGTCGGGACGGACGGTGCCAATGCGATGATCGGAGATACTCGTCGAGAATCGGAGGGCATATGACGATCGGGATCGCCGGGGTGCGGGTGGGGCACTGGTCGGATCCGGCGGCGGAGACCGGGTGCACGGTGCTGACGCTGCCGGAGGGGACCGTCGCCTCCTGTGAGGTGCGCGGCGGTGCGCCGGCCAGCCGGGAGCTGGATCTGCTCGCGCCGGACAAGACGGTGAATTCCGTCGACGCGATTCTGCTGACCGGGGGCTCGGCCTTCGGGCTCGCGGCGGCCGACGGGGTGATGCGTTATCTCGAGGAGCAGGGGCGTGGCGTCGTCACGCCCGGCGGGCGGGTGCCGATCGTGCCGACGATGGCGCTGTTCGATCTGGCCGCGGGCGATCCGGCCGTGCGGCCCACCGCGGAGCACGGATATGCCGCGGCCGCGGCGGCCTCGGGGGAGCAGATTCTGCGCGGGCGGGTGGGCGCGGGCACCGGCGCGTACACCTCGCAGTGGCGGGGGCCGGAGCGGCGGCCCGGCGGGATCGTTTGTGCGGAAAAGACTCTGGGCGAGCTGGTGGTCGTCGCGGTGTGCGCGGTCAACGCCTTCGGCGACATCGACGACGGCCGCGCCGGGATATCCCTGGACTCGGCCGCGATCTTCGAGGCGCTGCGGGAGGCGGCCGCGCCGCGCACCCACACCACCATCGGTGCTGTGATCACCAACGCCCGCCTGGACAAGGTCGGCTGCCATATCGTCGCCCAGGGCGCGCACGACGGGCTCGCCCGCGCGCTCACGCCCCCGCACACCCGGTTCGACGGCGACGGCATCATTGCCGCGGCCACCGGTTCGGTCGACGCCGCGGTCGATACGGTCCGGCTGCTGGCGCTCGCCGCCGTTGCCGAGGCAATCCGCTCGGTGGGTTGAGCCATTCCCAGCGCATTGCCCGGGTTCGGAATAATTCGGGCGGATCCCGCGGAAAAATACAGAATGGCGGGCCGGTTTCGATATTTCGTTCACGCCCACGGACCGCTGGGGGAACCTACGCTCTCAGCGAACCCGTTGGTACCAGCGGACACCAGTGCTCCGGACCCGGCTAGAGTAGGCTCGGCAGGTCGGAGTGCAGTGACAGAAAGAGAGCAGCACGTGGGTATGTACGAGAACAGGCAGGCAGCGGCCGAGCCCGTCGTTGGGTCCGGCTTCTCCGCTACGCCCGTCAACCGGGCCGCGTCGGGCGGGCTTTCTTGGGGTGATTCTCTGTACGATCGCCTACTCGCCCAGCGAATTATCGTCCTGGGTCAGGAAGTGGACGACGAGATTGCCAATAAACTGTGCGCTCAGATGCTTCTGCTGGCCGCGGAGGATCCGGACGCCGATATCTCGATGTATATCAACTCTCCCGGCGGTTCCATTACTGCCGGAATGGCCATCTTCGACACGATGAACCTGATTTCCTGCGACGTCGCCACCTACGCGATGGGCATGGCCGCGTCGATGGGTCAGTTCCTGCTGACGGCGGGCGCGCGCGGCAAGCGTCACGCGCTGCCGAACGCCGATATCCTGATGCACCAGCCGTCGTCCGGGATCGGTGGTAGCGAGTCGGACATCAAGATCCAGGCCGACCGGCTGCGCCGCATGAAGCTGCGCATGGCCACCCTTATTGCCGAGCTGAGCGGGCAGACCCCCGAGCAGATCACCGAGGATTCGGAGCGCGACCGCTGGTTCTCCGCCGAGGAGGCCCGCGATTACGGTCTGGTCGACGAGGTGATCAGCCGCACGCCGGTCGCCGCGAAGTAGTTCTCGACGCTGCGCCGTCCAGGGCCGCGGTTCCGCACGGAACCGCGGCCCTTCGCATGTGCGGGGTGCGATGCGCGGAATTCATTGGCGCTGTAGCCATTCGGACAGCAGGGCGCGTTCGGCCGTGGTGAGCCCGGGCAGGGCGGCCGGATCGAGCGCGACGGGCTCGGGGGGTGCGGGGGCATCGGTGAGGATCGCGCGAGTCACCGCGTCGTACATCGCGTCGGCGAGGCCGGGGTCGCGGTCCCGCGGGGCCGTGGCCAGCAGCGTCAGCAGGACGCCGGTGCCGGCGGAGTGAATGAGCTCGACGGCTCGCCGCTCGCCGACCCGGAGCCTGCCCGCCGTGGCGACGCGGCGCACTCGGGTGCGCAGCACCTCGACCCCGGCGGCCGCCGCGGGTGAGTGCCCGCTGCGGTGCGGATCGGTGAGCAGGCCGAAAACGGCCGGGTTGGCCAGGGCGAAGTCGATGTGCATGTCCCATCCGGCGCGCAGGTCCGCGACCGGATCGCTGTCCGGCGCGACGGCTTTCGCCTCGACGTAGGTGGCGAAGACATGTTCGGCGACGGCGTCGAGCAGCGCGTCCTTGTCCTCGAAGAAGCGGTAGATGGTCGGGGGCTGCAGGCCGGCCGCCTGCGCGACCGCGCGGATGGTGACCGCCTGCGGGCCCTGCTCACGCAGGAGTTGCGCGGCGACCTCCACGATGGTTGCCCGCGTCTGGTGCCTGGTCCCGGACTTCGTCTCTGCCATGTGGCCATCATAATCATCGTTGCTATCGTCGTTATTAACACTGATATTATCAGTGTTAATACCACGAGAGGATGCATCATGATCATCGTTACCGGCGCAAACGGCCAGCTCGGCTCCCGGATCGTCGGCAGGCTGCTCGAGCGGCTGCCCGCCGAGCGGGTGGGTGTCAGCGTGCGCGACACCGGCACGGCCCGCACGCTAGCCGTGCGCGGAGTGCGCGTGCGGCGGGGCGAGTACGGCGATCCTGGGTCGCTGGCCGACGCGTTCGAGGGCGCGTCGCAGGTGCTCGTCGTCTCGGCGGGCTCGACGGGCCACGCGGCGGTCGCGCAGCATGTCGCGGCGATCGATGCCGCGCGTGAGGCGGGCGCGAAACGCATCCTGTACACCAGTCATCAAGGCGCGGCGGCGGATTCGCGCTTCGCGCCGATGCCCGACCATGCCGCCACCGAGCGCTACCTCGCGACGACCGGCACACCGTTCACCGCCCTGCGTAACGGCTTCTACGCCGGCACCATCGCGCGCCTGCTCGGCGGCGCGCTCGAGACCGGCGAACTCGTCGCACCGGCCGACGGCCCCGTTTCCTGGACCACGCACGCCGACCTCGCCGAGGCGGCCGCGACCCTGCTCACCGACGAGGGCCGCCTCGACGGCCCCACCCCGCCCCTGACCGCGCCCACCGCCCACGACCTGGCCGACATCGCCGCCATGCTCAGCGAACTCACCGGCCGCCCGATCCGTCGCGTCGTCGCCGACGACGCCGAATGGACCGCCACGATGATCGCCCACGGCGTCCCCGCCGCCCAGGCGGACCTGCTGCTCGGCATGTTCCACGCCTCGCGCCGCGGGGAGTTCGCCGCCACCGACCCCGAGCTCGAGACGCTGATCGGGCGTCCGGCCACGCCTGTCTTGTCTGTCCTGCAGGAAATCGTGGGCCGGTCCTGAGTGTGCCGCACCCACGGCGCCCGGTCCGATGCGGCTGTGTGAGATCGGTTGGCCGCCAATGGTGCTGAGCTCGGGACCGAGCAGGTATTCGGCTACCTGGATGTTGTCGGTGCTGCGGGATCGCGGGTCGATCGTGAGTGGACCGCAACGTCGGCGTTCGGCTCGATGCGACCTGTGAGATCAGTTGGCCGCCAATGGCACTCGGCTCGAGGCGTCATCTGGAACCGAGATCCAGCAGGCGCAATCGGCCGCGGGTAAGGACTACGGCCCGCCGAAGGGAAGGCGCTCAGGAGCGGAAACGCCGCGCGGTAGCCCCAGTCCAGCATGTGTTCGGCGACGGCGCCGTCGTCGGGGGAGCTGTGCAGGACCACGCCGATCAGCGGCCGACCCGCGCGGACGGCCTCGAAGAGCAGGCAGGTGCCCGCGGCGTCGGTGCTGCCGGTCTCGATGCCGCTGGGATCGCTGAAATGCGTTCCCGCCATGCCGAATTGGCGCGCTGTGGCGTTCATCTTCGCGCGGCCCTGCCGCATTCTCAGCTCGCCGCGTTCGCCAGGGCGGCGTCGAGGTTGCGCTCCACCCAGGCGCGCAGGTTGTTCAGCGGCACCGCCGCGCTCTCACCCAGCTCGGTGAGGGCGTATTCGACGTGCAGCGGAACGGCCGGATAGACCGTCCGGTCGACCAGGCCGAAATCCTCCATGCGGCGCAGTGTTTGGGTCAGGACCTTGGGGCTGATGCCCTGCAGCCGGCGCTGGAGCTCGCCGAACCGTTGTGGGCCGTCCTCGAGCATGCCGATCGCCAGCGCGGACCACTTGTTCGCGAGCAGATCCAACATCGGCCGGCACGGGCACTGTGTGGAGTAGACGTCGTGGTGCGCGTGCCGTCCGGTCGGGCAGCTTGTCGGCATTGCTGATCTCCTCACCAGGCAGCTTTCCTCGAGGAAAGTTGCAGCTCTTGATGGTAAGTACCCCCTCGGGGATACCTTCACCTCCGTCAACAGGGAGACCGCCCGAGGTCTTCCACGAATCGAGAGGTGACGCGATGTCCGCGGACACGATGCGTGCGGTGGTACTGGAGAGTTTCGGCGATTCGAGCGCGCTTCGGGTGCGGGAGGTGCCCCGCCCCGAGCCGCTGCCGACCGAGGTGCTGGTGCGGGTGCACGCGGCGGGGGTCAACCCGGTGGATTGGAAGACCCGCAGCGGCGGCGGGATGGCGGGGGTGCTCGGCGAGCCGCCGCTCGTGCTCGGCTGGGACGTTTCCGGAGTGGTGGAGGCGGTCGGCTTCGGCGTGACCGCGCTGCGGCCCGGCGACGAGGTCTACGGCATGCCACGGTTTCCGCACACGGCCGGCGGCTATGCCGAGTATGTGACCGCCCCGTCGCGGCAATTCGCCCGCAAGCCGGTCACCGCGAATCACGAGCAGGCCGCGGCCGTGCCGCTGGCGGCCCTGACCGCCTGGCAGGCCCTGGTGGACGCCGCCGACGTGCGGGCGGGACAGCGCGTGCTCGTGCATGCCGCCGCGGGCGGGGTGGGGCATTTCGCGGTCCAGTTCGCGAAACACCTTGGCGCCCAAGTGATTGCCACGGCGAGCAGCAGGAACCACGATTGGCTGCGGCAGCTCGGCGCGGACGAGGTCGTCGACTACACCACGGTCCGGTTCGAGGATGCCGTGGGCGATGTCGATGTCGTCATCGATCTGGTCGGCGACGAGCATGACAAGACCTCGTCGCGCTCGCTGCGGGTGCTGCGACAGGGCGGCGTGATCGTTGCCGTCCCCAGCGGGGTTTCCCCCGAATTGGCCGACGCGGCAGCGGAACTCGGCGTGCGGTCGACGCCCTTCCTCGTGGAGCCGGACGGTCCGGCCCTGGCCCGGATCGCGGATCTCATCGACGACGGGCAGGTGCGGGTGGAGGTTGCGGAGGTCTTTCCGCTGGAACAGGCCGCCGCCGCGCACGACCGGGGTGAGAACGGCCGCACGCGCGGCAAGCTCGTGCTGCGGGTTGCCTAGACCGCCTAGGCCACAGCGAGTTTCGCCCCCGCGGGTCGAGTGCTAGCCGCGGGGGCCGGACTACCGTGCGCCGAACGGCAGCACGCTCAGCAGCGGCAGTGCGCTGACCGTCGGGCCGAAGCCCCAGTCCAGCATGTGTTCGGCGTCGGACGCGGCGACGGCGCCGTCGTCGGGGGAGCTGTGCAGGACCACGCCGATCAGAGGGTGGCCTGCGCGGACGGCCTCGAAGAGCAGGCAGGTGCCCGCGGCGTCGGTGCTGCCGGTCTTGATGCCGGTGGCGCCCGGGTAGTCCCTCAGCAGGCGGTTGGTGGTCTGCCAGACGTGGTCGCGGTGGCCGGGGGCGGCGGGCAGGTGATAGCTCCGCAGCCGGACGACGTCGCGGAAGGCCGGGAGGTTCATCGCGCGCATGCCGAGCCTCACCAGGTCGGCGGGGGTGGACTGGGTGGCGCGGTCGGTCGGGTTGGGAAGCCCGCTGGGATCGCTGAAATGCGTTCCCGCCATGCCGAATTGGCGTGCGGCGGCGTTCATCTTCGCGATGAACGCGTCCTGGCCGGGGCCGAACGACTCGGCCAGGGCGTAGGCGGCGTCGCAGCCCGAGGGCAGCAGCATCGCGTAGAGCAGCTCCCGCGCGGTGAGCACCTCGCCGGGCACCAGGCCCCCGGTGCTGCCGTCGTACTTGGCGTCGTAGGCGATGATGCCCGGCGGCACGGTGATATTCCGGTCGAGGTCGCCGGAGTTGAGCACGACCAGCGCCGTCATCACCTTGACGAGGCTGCCGATTGGGGCCGGGGTGTTGGCCTGCCGCGACCACAGTGGAAGGCCGGTGGTCGCGTCGGCGAGCTGCGCCTCCTGCGCATGGATTCCCATGGGCTCGGCCACGGGCTGGGGGAACAGTTGAGTGTGGGACGCGGTGGGCGTGGCGGCGGCGGATCCGCCGACCACGGTCAGTGCGCCGGCGAGGGCGGCAAGCATCATTCTGGCAAATGACTGCATGGGGCACATTGTGCCGTGAGGTTCGATCGAAACGCGGGATTTGCCCGCCGAACACGCGTTGCCAGTGGGGGCGGATCACGTCCGGTCGTGCCCTGGAGCGTCTCCCGCAACAGGCGCGGGTGGCCGGCGGGCACGGTTGGGTGCCGACCAGGATGCGGGGCGAAGCGTGCTTCGGTGAGACAAGACCTCGACTGGCAATGGGTGGTGAATTCGGTCGGGACATGCGTCTGGGGCGGGGATCCGCCGGATCCCCGCCCCGAAGTGCGCGGTTACTGGAAGATTTCGGTCCAGGTGACCGGAAGATCGTGTACCCCATAGATGTTCATGTCGGTGCGCAGCTTCACCTCTTCCGCCGGAATGGCCAGGGCGAGAGTCGGGAAGCGGCGCAGCAGGCCCTGGAATCCGGCTCGCATCTCGATGCGGGCGAGCTGCTGGCCGAGGCACTGGTGGACGCCGTGGCCGAAGGACAGGTGGCCGCGGGCGGTGCGGCGGATGTCCAGGGCGTCGGGGTTCTCGAAGCGCGCGGGGTCGTGGTTGGCCGCGAGCAGCGAGATGACGACGGTCGACCCCTTGGCGATCG
Organism: Nocardia sp. GP40; assembly: GCF_050434125.1. Lineage (NCBI taxonomy): Bacteria > Bacillati > Actinomycetota > Actinomycetes > Mycobacteriales > Nocardiaceae > Nocardia > Nocardia sp. GP40. The sequence goes on from NZ_JBNPVW010000013.1 coordinate 47,275, forward strand.
TCTCGCCGCCGAGCTCGAGATCCTCCGCGGCGTAGCGGTAGAGAACATCGACCACGGACAGGTAGCGCATCAGCTCCTCGACGGCGCCTGGCATCAGATCGGGTTCGGCGCGCAGCTCGGCGGCCTGCTTGGGATGCTCCAGGAGCGCAAATGTGCCCAGGCCCAACATGTTTGCGGTGGTCTCGTGCCCGGCGAGCAGCAGCAGGAACGCGATGCCGGTCAGCTCCTCGATGGACAGATCGTCCTGGCGGGCCAGATCGGACAGCAGGTCGTCGCCGGGCTCGGCGCGCTTGTTCATGACCAGCTCGGCCAGGTACGTCGTCAGCGCGCCGTAGGCGGCCATCTTCTCCTCGATCTCCTGGTCACGGACCAGGAATTTGGCCGAGTTGGACTGGAAGGTGACCCGATCCGCGTAGGGGACGCCGAGCAGCTCGCAGATCACCAGCGAGGGCACCGGCAGCGCGAACTCCGCGACCAGGTCGACCGGCGGGGTCAGGCTCGCCAGGTGGTCCAGCTGCCGCTCGACGACCTCGACGATGTGGTCTTCCAGCTGTTTCATGCGCCGGACGGTGAAGGCGCCGGTGAGCTTGCGGCGCAACCGGGTGTGGTCCGGCGGGTCCATGGCGATGAACACACCGGGGATCTGCGGTGACGGTTCGCGGTCGGCCGGCAGGTCGGGCAGGTCCTCGAGCGTGTGGAGCACCCCGAGGTCCTGGCGGGAGCTGCAGCGGGTGTCGGCCAGGAGTTCGCGCAGCGCCCAGTAGCCGGTGACGATCCAGCCCTGGTGTCCGTCCGGGAAGACGATCGGGCTGACCGGGCGGGTCTCGCGCAGCTCGGCGACCGCGCTGGGCGGGTTGAACGGGCCCGCGTCGCGAGCGGTGGGTAGGCCGTGCGGGATCGGATCTGCTGTGGTCATCGGGGATTTCCTCACGTGGCGATTCAGTTGACGATGGTGAGCGCGCCGGACGGGCACAGCCGTGCGGCCTCGCGGATGCCCTCGGGGTCGGCCGCCGTGTCCAGCAGCAGCACGCGGCCGTCCGCGTCGTCCTGGTCGAAGGCCGTGGGAGCGGTCAGTGCGCACATTCCGGCGCCGATGCAGCGCTCCCGGTCCACCCGGAGTTCCATGGGCTGCCTCTACTTCTCGGCGACCGGGCCGCGGGGCGTGGGGAAGATGGTGAGCGCGCCGTTGCGCATCGCCGCGTCGTTGCGGATCATCTTGTGCCCGTTCGCCTTCCGTGCCCTTGGTGTCGCGGTTGCGGAACTGGTCATGGGAATACCTTCGCCCGATCGGCTGACATCGACCTGATACGGGCCTGACACGTTGGATTCGCCCTGGTGGTAGCTGCTTTCCCGGGGCCCGGGTACGAGATGTTGTCGCGTACCCGGGCTCGGCGGAGTGGATCGGCCCTGCCGTCCCGGCACTAGGCGGCCACCGCGTGGCGGACGACGATGTTGCCCATCGAGGTGCGGGCGTAGACGTCGACGTTGTCGCCGTTGCCGTCCGCGACCGGTCCCAGCTGGTTTTGCACCGCGCCCTGCATCGTGTTGGAGTGCACGGTCACCGCGCTGCCGGGACGGATGCCGACCTCGAGGTCGCCCATGGAGGTCTCGAGGCGGATGTCGCCGCGGGTGGCGGCGCCGATCCGGATGTTGCCCTTGGCGGTCTTGGCGGTAACCGAGCCGAGAGGGCGGTCCAGGACGATGTCGCCCATCGAGGTCTCGACGCGGATCTCGCCGAGTTCGCCGTTGGCGTAGAGGTTTCCGCAGCCGGAGGTGCCGCTGAGCCGGGAGCCGGCGGGGACCTCGATGGTGACGTCGATGGTGGGGTTGCCGCCGAAGGCGGTGTAGGTGCGCCAGTCCTTCGGGGTCTTCACCGTCAGCACGCCGCCGGCGAAGTCGACCTGGGTCTGGGCCGCGGCCCGCACGTCGCCCTTCTTGGCGGGGTCGGCGGGCTGGACCTGCACGACGGTGTCGGTGCGGTCCGAGGCGATCACGTTCACGGTCGCGGACAGGACCTCGACGGTGACGGCGATCGGGGCGGGGGTCTGGAAGGTGGTCATTGTTTTCTCCTTGTGTGGGTGGCGAATTCGGCCGGTCGGCCGGTTCGCTGTGCTTCGTTGATGTGAATACTTTCGCCGGGGGCGCTGACAGCGGGCTGATACCGCTCTGACATGGGCGCTGACAGTGCGTTTTCGCTGGTAGATGGGCATTTTCTGGACTGGTCGAGCATCGGCTGACAGCACGTGTGGGCCGGAATGCGACGCGAGGCCGTGGTCACCGACCACTCGAGGATCGGTGAGCGAGGCGGCCGCATGCCGCCCGGCGCCGCCGGATGGCGTCCGATGCCGCCGGATGGTCCGCCGGAGCCCGGTTCCGCACGGCAGAATGGGCCGGGTGAAGATCGCGTTGCTTGGACCGCTCGATATCCGGGCAGATGACGGTGGGGTGCTCGAGGTGCCGGGCGCCCGATTGCGGGCGCTGCTTATTGCTCTCGCGCTGGAGCCCGGCCGGGCGGTTGCGAAAACGACGCTGGTCGACTGGATCTGGGGTGAGCAGCCGCCTGCTGATGCGGCGAATGCCCTGCAGGCGTTGGTTTCCCGGCTGCGCCGGGTGCTGCCGGACGGGTCGCTCGAGGTGCAGGCGGGGGGATACCGGCTGGCGGTCGAACCCCGGAACGTCGATGCCGTTCGCTTCGAACAGCTGCTGGATCAGGCGCGCGGCGGTGGTGATGCGCAGCGGGCCGAATTGCTGCGCGAGGCCGTCGAATTGTGGCGCGGCGCGCTGATGCAGGACGTCGGGATCCAAGACAGTGAGGCCGCCGAGGCGGTGATCACCCGGCTCGAGGGGTTGCGCCTCGCGGCCACCGAGGATCTGTACGAGGCGGAGATCGCGCTCGGCCGCGGGCCGGGGCTGGTTGCCGAGCTTGCCGAGCTGGTTGCCCGAAACCCATTGCGGGAGAGGCTGGTTGCCGCGCTGATGCGGACGCTGGGCGAGGCGGGGCGCGCGGCGGAGGCGCTGACCGTGTATCAGAATGCGCGCGAGGCGCTGGCCGACGAGCTGGGCGTGGATCCCTCGCCGGAGCTGTCCGCGTTGCACGTCGCGCTGCTGCGCGGCGAGGTGGGGGCGCGGGAGGAGCGCCGGACGAATCTGCGGGCCGAGCTGACCGCGTTCATCGGCACCTACGCCGATGTGGCGGTCGTGCGCGAGCTCATCGCGAACCATCGGCTCACCACGCTGACCGGGCCCGGCGGCTCGGGCAAGACCCGGCTGGCGGTGGAGACCGCGCACAGCATGCTCGAGGACCTGCCCGATGGCGCCTGGCTGGTGGAGCTGGCCTCGGTCGGCGCGACCGGTGACGTGGCGCAATCGGCCCTGGCGGCGCTGGGACTGCGGGACGCGCTGCTCGCCGCGCAGCAGGCCGAGCCGATGGAACGGCTCGTCGCGGCGCTGCGCGAGCGCGAAACGCTGCTGATCCTCGACAACTGCGAGCACGTGATCGATGCCGCCGCGGCGTTCGCGCACCGGCTGCTGGGGGAGTGCACGCGCGTGCGGATCCTCGCCACGAGCCGGGAACCGCTCGGCATCACCGGCGAGGCGCTGTGGCAGGTCGAGCCGCTGGCGCTGCCCGCCGAGGGCGCGAGCCCGGACGAGATCGAATCCGCGCCGGCCGTTCAGCTGCTGCGCGACCGCGCGGGAACCGTGCGCAAGGAGCTGCCCTCGGATGCCGCCACCCTGGCGACCATGGCGCGCGTCTGCCGCGCCCTGGACGGGATCCCGCTCGCGATCGAACTGGCCGCGGCCCGGCTGCGCACCATGTCCCTCGACCAGCTGGCCACCCGCCTCGACGACCGCTTCCGCCTGCTGACCGGCGGCAGCCGCACGGCGATACCGCAGCATCGGACGCTGCGCGCCGTGGTCGACTGGAGCTGGGAGCTGCTCACCGACGCCGAGCGGATGGTGCTGCGCAGGATTGCCGTGTTCTCCGGTGGAGTGAGTTTGGAAGCGGCGGAACAGGTTTGCGTACACGTCGGAAGCGGGCGTGCGCCGGGCGGTCCGGAGGCGCTCGAGGGCGGGCGAGTCTTGGGGCGCGAGTTCGAAGCGGTTGGGGGCGGCGCACATACGGCGATCGAGCAGTGGGAGGTGCTCGAGTTGCTCACCACGCTGACCGAGAAGTCGTTGCTGCTCATCGCGGACGACGGCGGGCCGCGCTATCGGATGCTCGACACGATTCGGCAGTACGCGCGGGAGCGACTGGACGAGGCGGGGGAGGCGGAGTCGGCGCGGCGGGCGCATCTGGAGTACTTCACCGGGCTCGCGGCTACCGCGGAACCGCACCTGCGCCGCGGGGAGCAGGTGGAGTGGCTCGCGAAGCTCGCGGCCGAACACGACAACATCCTCGTCGCGATGCGGGGCGCGCTCGCGGCCGGCGAGGCGGCCGGGGCGATGCGCCTGGCCGCCGGCGCCGGCTGGTACTGGTGGTTGAGCGGGCACAAGACGGTCGGGATGGAGCTGATCGCCGCGGCCGCCGACCTTCCGGGCGAGGTGGACGACGACGCCCGGACCATCGTCTACGGGCTGATCGTGCATTTCGTGTCCACCGGGCGCAACGACGAATACCAGGTGCAGGACTGGATCCACCGGGCGTACGAGATCGGCAGGGACAGCCGGGTGCCGCACCCCATCGTGCCGTTCGTCGCCGCGCTGGAACGCCTGCTGCAGGGGCCCGACGCGCTGCTGACCGCGTTCGAGCCGCTGCTCACCGACGACGAGCCGTGGGTCCGGGCACTGGCCCGGCTGCAGCTCGGCAAGATGCGGACCGTGGTCGGCGGCCCGCTCGGGCGCGAGGCGGACGAATATTTCGAGGCGGCGTTGGAGGAGTTCCGGGCCGTGGGCGAGCGCTGGGGGATCGCGTTCGCGCTGAGCGAGCTGGCCGACCGGCTCGCCATGCGCGGCGAATTCACATCCGCGTGTGAGCTTTTCGACCATGCGGTGGCTGCGGTGTCCGCGGTCGGCGCTATCGAGGATGTGGTCCGGTTCCGGGCTCGGCAGGCCCAGTTGTACTGGCTGCTGGGCGATTCGGAGGCCAGCGTGGCCGCCGCCGCGGAGGCGCAGCGCGCCGCGGAACGGACCGCCTGGCCCAGCGCGCTGGCCGAGGTGGCGCTGGCCAAGGCCGAGCTGGCCCGGTGGAGCGGTGAGCCGACGTTGGCGCACCGTGAGATCGACATCGCGACAACCGCATTGGGGGCCGACGCGGAGCAGGGGCAGAACAAGGCAGCGGTGCAGGATCTGCTCGGCTACCTCGCCGGCGATGTCGCCGAGGCCCGCACGCATCACACCGCGGCCTTCGAGGCGATTTCCGAGGTCGGGTACGCACCGAGCGTCGCGCGGGTGCTCGTCGGAATCGCGGACCTGGCACTGCGATCCGAGCAGCACGAGCAGGCCGCGCGGCTGCTCGCGGCGAGTACCGCGGTGCGCGGCCTGCCCGATCTGTCCCTGCCCGACGTGGCCCGCATCGAGCAGGAAGCACGAGGTCGCCTCGGTGAAGTAGTCTTCACCGAGGCGACGAGGGCGGGTGGCGAGGCGGCCTGGCACGAGCTGGCCGCAACTACACTCGCTTGTTGAAAGTGGCCCGCGACCACAGGTATCCGACGATCGCGAACCCGGCACACCAGGCCAGCGCGGCCGCGGTGTCTCCGCCGGAGGGATGTCCGGTGAGAAATCCGCGCAGGGACTCGATGATCGGCGTGAAGGGCTGATACTGCGCGAACTGCCGGATGCCCTGCCCCATCTTGCCGGCGGGCACGATCGCGCTGCTCAGGAACGGCAGCATGATCAGCGGCACCACGCTCATGCCCGCGGACTCGGGCGTCTTGGCCGCCATGCCCAACGCGACCGTCAGCCAGGACGCGGCGAACGAGGTCGCCGCCATCACGCCGATCGCGCCGAGCCACTCCAGTGGCGTTGCAGGCGAACGGAATCCGAGCGCGAACGCCACGGCGATGATGGCCGCGATCGCCACCACGTTGGTCATGATGGTGGCCACGACGTGACCGGTCAGCACGGCACCGCGCGAGACGTCCATCACCTTGAGGCGGTTGATGATGCCCTTGGCCATATCCGAACTCACCGACACCGCGGTGCCCGAGAGCCCATAGCTGATGGCCAGCAGGATCATTCCCGGCACCGCGTAATTGATGTAGTGCTCGCCGACATTGAACGCGTCGCCGAAGACGTACACGAAGATCAGCATCATCACGACCGGCATCAGGGCCGCGTTGAAGATCGTTACGGGGGTCCGGGTGATGTGTTTGATGTTGCGGCGCACCATGATCGACGAATCCGTCAGGGGTGCGGTCAGGGTGCTCATGCTGCTGCCTCCGTGGTTGCGTGGCCGGTCAGGGAGAGGAAAACGTCGTCGAGGTCGGGAGTGTGGACGGAGACCTCTTCGGCCTCCAGGTGGGCTTCGTCGAGCCGATCCAGCAGCAGCCGAAGGGATTTCGTGCCGCCGCTACCGGGGACCCGCAGGGTCAGGGCCTCCTCGTCGGGGGTGGAGCCGGGCAGCACTCGCGCCGCCGCGGCCACCTCGCCGGCCGTGGTGAATCGCAGTTGAATGTGGCTGCCGGGCACCTGGCGCTTGAGCTCCTCGGGGGTGCCCTGGGCGACGATGCGGCCCTGGTCGAGCACCGCGATCCGGTCGGCCAGCTGATCGGCCTCCTCGAGGTACTGGGTGGTGAGGAAGATCGTGACGCCGTCGGAGGTCAACTCCCGCACGATCTCCCACATGGTGCGGCGGCTGCGCGGGTCCAGCCCGGTGGTCGGCTCGTCCAGGAAGACGATCTGCGGCCGGGTGACCAGCGTCATCGCCAGATCCAGCTTCCGGCGCATGCCGCCGGAGTAGGTCGAGGACCGCTTCGCGGCCGCCTCGGCCAGGCCGAATCGTTCGAGGAGCTCGTCGACCACGCGCTTGCGCTCGCCGCCCCGCAGACGGTGCAGGTCCGCCATCATCTCCAGGTTCTCCCGGCCCGTCAGCAGCTCGTCGACCGCCGCGAACTGCCCGGTGACGCCGATCGCCGCGCGCACCGCCGCGGGGTCGGTGGCGATGTCGTGCCCGGCGACGTGGGCCGTGCCGCCGTCCGCCTTCAGCAGCGTGGTCAGCACGTTCACCGTCGTCGTCTTGCCCGCACCGTTGGGTCCGAGCAACGAAAAGATCGTTCCGGCACCGATATTCAGGTCGATGCCGTCGAGTACGGCCTTGTCGCCGTACGCCTTGCGCAGCCCGGAGGCCGCGATTGCCGTGTTCTTCATGGGACGTACTGTCGCCAGGCGGGCTGACACGGACCTGATGTGGAGCTGATACGCCGCTCTGGGCGGTGTTGTTGCAGGTAGAACGCGTATTCGGGGTTCGTGACGGCGGCTCGGCCCGGGCTCGGAGTTCGGATTCGGTGCGCGCTTCGAGTTCGGATGCGCGCTTCGAGATGTCGGTACCCGGCCCGCTATCTCGTGGTTGTCACGGACCGTGCACTGTCGCGGGCCGATTTACCAGGCGAGGTAGCGAGGGCGGCAACGGCCTTCGGTGCGGCCAGCCATTCGCGAATGCTGTTGCGAACCAATGTCGTTCGCTTGCAATCGCAATAGGCGTCGACACCGTCGGCATCGATGCCCGCCCCGCGGCACAGGGCGATCGCCCGTGCGGCGTGCCGGGGCTGGGTGACGATGATCGCGCGGTCGATGCCGAACAGGTCGCGCGCTCGTTCGCAGGTCGCCCGGGTGGACAGGCCCAGGCTGTCCTCTCGTATCAGGGCGGGACCGACGCCGCGATCCAGCAGATACGTTCGCATGCAGGCTATTTCGTCGCCGGAGGTGCCCGCCGCATCGCCGGAGATCAGGATCTCGCTGACCTTTCCGGCCGCCAGCAGTTCGATCGCGGCATCGAGCCGTCCGCGCAGGTACGCCATGGGCTGCCCCGCCGGGCCGACCTTGGCGCCCGGCACGATCGCGACCGGGGCGTGAGGTGCGGTCGCAACCGCGAAACGGTGCCCAGACGACAGCATCCGGAGCCGGACATTCGCCCCGGCCACAACCAGAGCCGGCGCCGAGATCGCGTAGAGCACGTAAGCCCACCCGCGATTCGTCTCGAGCCTCCGCCGTCGTTCCGCCACCGTCGACACTCTGCCAGACGCTGGGGCGCGGCGGATTCCGGCCTGTCACATCGCATCGCCGTCGGCCGAGTCCTGCCGGGATGCGTCGGGGTTGTTCGCGGATGGTGTTGCCGGAGTGCTCGCGGACTGTGGCCATGATCGGAATCGTCTGCCCGGCAACGACACTCGATCCGCGGGCCGCGACCCTCGCGACACGCCCATGCGGCGTGTTTGGATAGCAGCATGACCGATGACACCCAGATTCCGCGCGTCGTGAGTGTGACTCGCGTGATCGCCGCCGATGCGGCGAGCGTTTTCGAGTTGATCGCCGATCCCGCGCAGCAGCCGCGCTGGGACGGCAACGACAACCTTTCGCAGGCCGCCGAGGCGCAGCGCCCCCGGCGCGTCGGGGATGTCTTCACCATGACTCTCACCAACGGCATGGTCCGCGAGAATCACGTGGTGGAGTTCGAGGAGGGGCGGCGCATCGCCTGGCGGCCCGCCGAGGTGGGCAAGGAACCGCCGGGGCACCTGTGGCGCTGGGAAATCGAATCCGTTGACGGCGAACACATCCGGGTCACGCACACCTACGACTGGTCCACGCTCGAGGACGAGAAGCGCCAGGTCCGTGCCCGGGCCACCGGACCGGACCAGCTGCGCGCCTCCCTGGACAACCTGGCCGAGCTCGTCGAGGGCTGAAACCGGTCGTCGAGCAGCCCGCCCCGGTCTTGTTGTTACGGAATCGCTGCCGGTCGGGCATCGTCTCGACCCCGAACAGAAAGGTGGGCACCGACCCTCGGGTCGGTGCCCACGCCTAACGCTGAGGACTAGCCTTCGTTGCGCTCAAATCTTCTTGCCCACAGCGCCGTAGAGCGAGACCTGCTTGTCGTGGCTGCGCGGATGTCGGATGCCCTCGTGGCGCCAGCGGTGGATCACCTCGACACCCGGCTCGACCAGTTCCAGCCCGTCGAAGAACCGCCCGACCTCGGCGCGGGTGCGTGGTTGCACGGGAATTCCGTGGTCGATGCAGACCCGCAACAGCCGTGCCATGCCCTCGGGATCGTCGGCGCCCTCGTCGAGATCCGTGGTCACATGCGAGATCGCGAGGTAGGAACCCGGCGCCATGGGTTTCATCAACGTGTTCACCACCTCGTACACATCGCCGGGCACGAAGTGCAGCAGAGCCATCAGAGACACCGCGACGGGCTCCGAAAGGTCAAGTGTGTCAAGCAGTTCCGGTGAGGTGAGGATGCTCTCGGGATCCGCGGCGTCGGCCTGGACGTAGGCGATGCGGCCCTCGCGCGTGCTGATCAGCCGCGCCCTGGCGTGGGTGAGCACGATCGGATCGTTGTCGGCGTACACCACCCGGGACTCCGGGGCCACCTCCTGGGCGACCTGATGCAGGTTCGGCTCGGTCGGGATGCCCGTGCCGATATCGAGGAACTGGCGAACGCCCTCCCCGGCGAGGTAACGCGTGACGTGGCACATGAATTCGCGATTGGTGCGCGCTGTCACCCGAACCGCGGGAAACTGCTGCAGCGCCTGCTCCGCGACCGCGCGATCGGCCGCGTAGTTGTCCTTGCCGCCGAGAAAATAGTCGTACATCCGGGCCGAGTGCGGCACGTCGGTGCGCAGGTCGACAGGACCGTCGGACACGGCAAGTCTCCTATTGTGTGCTGAGATTCGAGATCCGGACCACCGATGTATACCCCATCCGTGGTAGTCGGCGGTACAAATCCGGTCGGGCTCCGTGATCAATACCCAATCGTGAAGCGGCGCTGCACGAAACGTGGGAGCTCGACCTCGTCGAGGACGGCGACGGCCGCGTCCTCGGCGGATATCCGGCTGCGGCCCTCGGCGTCCATGACGGGTTGGTCGCCGCCGATTCGGAAACGGCCGGTGCGTTCGCCGGGGGCGATCTCCACGGCCGGGCTGAGGTAGGTCCAGAGTCGGTTGGAGGCGCGAAACAGTTTCAGCGCCTCGCCGTGGCCGCGCATTACCGCGGCGTACTCCCTGGGCAGGCCGAAGCCATCGATCGCGGCATTGAGCAGCTCATCCGAGTCCTCGAACACGACTCCCGGTTCGACCTCGAGACTTGCGGCACCGCCGACGACGATGAGCCGGATCCGCGAATGCCTGTCCAGCGCGGTCAGCAGCGCGGTGGCGGCGCGGGCATAGATGCCGGGGTCGGCGATGGCCCGGGCGACGGCATCGACGGGATCGGCGGCGTTGCCCGGTCCGAATCCGCTGATCAGGACGTCGAGGCCGGGCACGGCCGCGGCGATACTGCCGGCATCGGTGACATCGATGCTCTGCCAACGGATGTTCTCGCGATTGTCGTGAATGTCGGTGATGTCGCGGCTGAATGCCGTGACCTGGTGCCCGCGGTCGAGGGCTTCGGTGACGATGCGGCTGCCGATGGCGCCGGTCGCGCCGATGACTCCGATGTGCATGATTGTCTTCTTCCCGAGATGGACCCCGCAGCGGTCTGCTGCGAGATGGAACAGCCGGACGCGGTCCGATGGTGAATTCTCTTGGTAGAGCGCGAAACGCCGCCACCGAGGCGAGTTCGGTCAGCGTGGTGGGGCGTTTGCTCCGGTCATTGCGACCACCTCCTACCAATAGAGAGGCGATCGCGGAGCGAAAGTCATCGGACACGGCCTTCGATAGGGCCGGAATACCCATACTTCCCGGCGGTTCGAGGTCGAGATCGACTGCGGAAACGTTCTCGATCTGGAAGCATGATCCCCGGCGGTTTCGCTCATCGGATCGCCGTTTTCGATCACTGCCGCCGGCCAGCGATCGGCCTGAGTGCGCTGGTGCGCGGCCTCACCGCTCAGGAAGGACGCACGATGCCAACTCGCGACAGCGCCTGGCCACAGGGCACGCCATGTTGGATTGACTGTCAGGTCGATGACACGGGCAAGGCCCGCGAGTTCTACGCCAACCTTTTCGGTTGGGACATTATGGAGAGCCCACCCGAGGCGGGCGGGTATCTCATGGCGATGGTCGACGGCAAGCCCGCGGCGGGCATCGGCCCGAAGCCGCAGGGGATGCCGATGCCCTCGGCCTGGACCACCTACTTCGCCGCCGACAGCGCGGACGATATCGCGGCCAAGGTCGCCGCCGCGGGCGGTCAGGTCTTCATGCCCCCGTTCGATGTCATGGATGTCGGCCGGATGTTCGTCGCCGCCGATCCCGGCGGCGGCGTTTTCGGCGTCTGGGAAGCCAAGGCGCACAAGGGTGCCGGTGTGTTCAACGAACACGGCGCCTACACCTGGAACGAACTGCACACCCAGGGCTACAAGCCCGCGCAGGACTTCTACAGCCAGGTCTTCGGCTGGACCTTCACCGAGATCGGCGACGGCCAGAACATGATCTACTCGACCTTTGCGACCCCAGGCAGCGCGGACGGGGTCGGCGGCATGATGGATTCGGCGAAGGTTCCGGGCCAGGATCAGACCTACTGGCTCACCTGGTTCCAGTTCGACGACGTGGATTCCGGACTAAACCGCGCCGCTGAACTCGGCGCCACAGTCCTGATGGGCCCGGACGACAGTCCCTTCGGCCGCATGGGCGTGATCCAGGCGCCGCAGGGCGAATACCTCGGGCTCATCGATACCAAGGTCACGGCGGACGGATCGTAATACGCTGCGGTGCAGTAGATTACGCCTGCATAACGCAATCCGCGGTGGCGATCGCCGTTTCTCCCGGCCGAGTTCGGGTGGCCGGTGCGGTCCGCTGAACCGAGGATGAGGTGGCAGACCGGATGCAGCCGCGCGCGGCGCGGCTGCATGCCGGGCGGTGTCAGGGGATCGTCGAGCCGCTGATCTGTTGCGGCGCTGGAGTTTTCCTGGTTGTCGCGGTTCGGTGTGCGGCGACGGCGACCGTTGCGGCCAGGAAGACCAGCTGCATGAGGGTGCGGGGTAGCAGCTGGTCTTCCGGCGCGGACGACTGGTGCGCCAGTGCCGCATGCACATTGGCCGGGAACATGGCGACAAGTTGGACGGTGAGGCCGATCGCCGTCCATCTCGCCGTGCGCGGGATCAGTAGCCCGAAGACCGCCGCCAACTCCAGCACGCCGGTGAGCGTCACCAGAAATCCCGGTGCGGGCAGCCCCGATGGCACCATTCGGATCAATTCCGCACGCATGCCGATGAAGTGAGCCAGCCCGGTAGCGGTGAACATCGCGGCGAGCCCGATGCGCAGGGGCACCGCGGGCCCGGGAAGCATCGTGATGCCGAGACGTCGAGCGAGCAGTGCCACGAGCGTGACGACGACGAGGATGACGAGTGGGGCCATGGGTTCCTCCTAGCCCAGTGTGAACTTTCCAATGGAAAGATCCCACGGCGAACCCGATATTGTCAATGGAAAGATTGCGCTAGGGTCGAGGGATGCCCACTCAGCGCCAATACCACCACGGCGACCTGCGCCGCGCCCTGCTGGATGCGGCGGTGACCGCCATCGACGAGCGAGGCCCCGGAGCGGTGAGCCTGCGCGAGCTGGCCCGCGCGGTCGGGGTGTCGCACGCCGCGCCCGTCCACCATTTCGGTGACAAGGCGGGCCTGCTCACGGCCGTCGCCGCCGAGGGCTTCCAACTGCTCGGCGACGATCTCGCGGCGGTCCGGGCGCGCGGCGGCGACATCGTCGAGATGGGGGTGGCCTACGTCCGGTTCGCCATCGGCCACCGGGCGCACTTCGAGGTGATGTTCAGCGCCGACCTGCACCGCGCGGGCGATCCGATCCTGGACCGCGCGGGCGAGCGCGCCTTCGCACAACTGACAGAAGGGGTCGCCGGCAGCGACCCCGTATCGCCCCCGGACAACTCGGCCGTCGTGGCGGCCTGGTCGCTGGTCCACGGCTTCGCCACCCTCTGGAACATGGGCGCGCTGCCGTCGGAACTTGCGGAGGATCCCGAGGCCATGGCCCGCAGCATTGCGCAGCGTTTGGATACGAAATCGGGGTAGTCGTAGATGCCCCGGCCCGACGTCGTCGGTCGAGATGGCCTTCGGACCCTGGGTTATGCGGTCACGTCACCGTCGGTCACGGTGCGGTCCAACTGCCAGCGGGCCAGCGCTCGCCGCACCGAACGGTCGGTGGTGTAACCGAGTGAATCGGCCAGCGCGGTGTGTGAGGTTCGGGGTCCGCGGCGAAGTCGGTCGGCTCGGCTGCGGCGTGCAATGTCCAGTTCGTCGCGCCAGGTCGTATCCGCCTCGGCAAGCCGACGTTGCAATGTCCGCGGGCTGATCGCGAGCCGGGGCGCGATCTCGCGCAGGGAGGTCGGGCGCTCGAGCAGTTCGGCCGCGAGCACTCTGCGGAAGTGCTCCAACCAGGGCGAGTCTGGTTGTGGTCGCAGGGTGGCGGCGACGTGGCGGGCGTACTCGCGCAGGATTGCCGCGAGCGCCGGATCTCGCGGCGGTAGCCGCTCGATGTCCGAGGTGAGAAACGTGATCGTATTGAGCGGAGTATCGAAGTCCAGACGGCTGGTACCGAATGCCTCGGCGAGCCGCTGCTGCCGCCGGGGCGCGGTGTGGGCGAATCCGATGTGTACCGGCACGATCGGACTGCCGACTGCTTCCCGTGACCGGCGTAGCAGCAGCGCGAGCAGGAATTCGTGAATCGATGGCGCGGCGTCGGTCCATTGGGCCTCAGAGCTGAACGTGAGGGTGACCTGACCTCCGTTGTCCCGCACCTCCATGCGGGCCGATGGATCGACCACGAGACGCAGATAATCGGCGGCGTCCTGGGCTCCGCTGACGAATGTCGACCCGCTGGTGAACAGATAGTCCCAGACGTGCAGAGCGCCGAGCGGGGCGTGGTCGGCGGTGAACCGGCCGGCCTCGTCGCTACGAGCATCGATCATTTCCCACAGCCGGATCACGGACAAGGTGGATGGTCGGCTGAATTCGTCGGCGAGCGCAATGGGCTGCAGAGCAGGCAGCCTCGCCAGTTCGGAGTCGACGATGCCGTAGTACCGGGCGGTGCCGAGGACCAGCCGGCTCAGCTGCGGAGAGATCGTGCCCTGGATTTGTGACGCTGCCGGGTCCGCGACGGCACTGCGCGGAGACGTCTGCGCGCTGTTGAGCTGGCGCGTTCTGTCCGGTTGTTGACGCATATATGCATCTTGCAGGCCCGCCCGCCCAATTAGTTTCGATCTTGTCGCTGGCTGAGCGTTGCGGACATGAGTGTGAATCAGCTGGAAGCTCCATCTGTCCGGGCCTGGCCTGGAGTCGCTGTCGGCCGACGGCATTTTCGATGAACGAGAGAAATGAACGATGACGACGGAAAACCACGAGGAAGCTCGTATCGGTGATATCCGGATCCACTGGGTCGACGCGGGCGCGGGCGACGCCGTGGTATTGCTGCATGGCTGGCCGCAGACCAGCTACGAATGGCGGCACCTCATTCCCATACTGGCGCAGCACTATCGGGTGATCGCGCCTGATCTGCGCGGGTGGGGTCGCACTGAACGGCCGCAGGCCGGTTTCGAAGTCGCCACCGCGGCTGTTGATATCGCCGGTCTGCTAGAGATGCTCGGTATCGAGAGCGCCCATGTGGTCGGGCACGATTGGGGCACTCCGATCGGTTACTACCTGGCGGCCACCCGGCGCGAGTTGGTCCGCTCGTTCGTCGCCGTCGAGGCCAGCATCCCAGGTGCCGGTGGGGAGCATCTGCTGGATTTCTCGGCGGGCTGGAATCCGCTGTGGTTCTTCCCGTTTCTTGCCACACCCGAACTGCCACAGCGATTACTCGAGAACCGGACGGGCATGTTCTTCGAATGGGTGTTGCGGCAGATGGCTCGCTCGACACCTGAAGCCTTGAGCCCGGCGGACATCGCGACGTATGTGGCCGCTTACGGTGACGCCGATGCCGTCCGCGCCACTTGCCTCTACTACGCAAACACTTGGATCAGCGCCGAGCACGTGCGCGTTGCCTCCGAACAACCACTGACAATTCCGGTGCTGGCGGTCGCGGGTGAGCGCTCACTTGGGCAGCGCATGATCGACTATGTGCGGCGGCTGGCGCCCGGCGCGGAGGGTGTGATCCTGCCGGGATGCGGACATCTCGTGCCCGAGGAGCGTCCCGCGGAACTTGCCCAGTTGGTACTGGACCATCTCGAGCAGAGCGTCTGGTGACGCCCGAGCAGGCGGTCGTAGAACTGCTCGACCGCGAAGACGGGAAGCGCGCCGGCCCACCGTTGACGGCCACCTGGCCGGACCTGGACGTGGCCACCGCCTACGAAATCCAGAAACTGTCGCTGGACCGGCGCCTGCGTGCCGGGCAGCGCATCACAGGGATCAAACTCGGCCTCACCTCCGAGGCCAAGCAGCGGTCGATGGGGGTCGACACCCCGTTGACGGGGTGGTTGACCGATACCATGCTGCTCTCCGCCGGCGCGCCGCTGCCGCTGGACCGGTTCATCCACCCGCGGGCAGAGCCGGAGATCGTCCTGATCATGGGCAGCCGATTGGCGGGCCCGGGGGTGACCGCGAAGTCGGCGCTCGCCGCAGTCGCCGAGGTGCGTGCAGGTATCGAGATCATCGATAGCCGCTATACCGACTTCCGGTTCACCCTCGCTGATGTCATCGCCGACAATGCCTCGTCCGCTGGCTACTACCTCGGTGCGACCGCGGTCGCACCGGCCGAGATCGACATCGTCGTCGAGACTGGTCGGCTGGATATCGATAACCGGACAGTCGGAACAGCCTCGGGTGCGGCGATTCTCGGGAATCCCGCCGAGGCCCTCGCGCTGGCCGCCAATGCGCTGGCAGAACACGGCTCGAGCATCGAGGCGGGCTGGGCAGTCCTGACCGGAGGTCTGGTCGATGCTGCCCAGCTCGATGCAGGAATGCGGTTGATCGCCGCGTTTACTCGGCTCGGCGTCATCGATGTCACCGTGGGGAGCTGACATGCCGCTGATCGAAGTGTCTCTGATCGAGGGGCGCTCACCGCAGACCCTGCGCACGCTCATCCACGAATTGCACCGAGTGGCTGTACAAGTGCTCGGCGACGAACCCTCGGCCGTTCGCGTCATCCTGCGCGAAGTGCCGGAAACCCACTGGTCCGCAGGCGATGTCACCATCGCCGAACGACGCGGCCGGAAATAGAAAGGAAGACAGGACATGGCAGTACTCGGTGTGCTCGACATGGAGGGCATCACCACCGACCAGTACGACTCGGTCGTGGAGCGGATGGGCGTGGAAGGCCGCGCGCTGGGCAGCATCTACCTGCACATCGCGGCAACGACTGCGGAGGGGATTCGGGTCGTCGAGATCTGGGACGACCCTCAGGAACTCGAACAGTTCCTGGCAAATACGCTGTTCCCCACCATGCGCGAACTCGGTATCGAGCAACAGCACAGTCTCATCATGACCCCCATCCACAACGTATTCGTACCACGCTTGCAGGAGCTGCCAATGCTCAGCAGGTTCGCGGAACAATCCTGACCAGCAGGACCATGTTGTAGATGCGTTCCATGCCATGGGGATGATCACTCAGCCCGACCACACGGGCCTGGGCTGGGATTTCTCCGGCACCGTGCACGCGGTCGGCGCCGGAGTGGACCTGGCCGTCGGCACGCGGGTCGCCGGGGTGGTCATCGGGTTCGACCGTGACTTCGGCACCTACGCCGAACGGCTGATCGTGCCGGCCACCGAGATTGCCGTGGTGCCCGATGGGCTCGATCTGGTCGCCGCGTCGACGGTGCCGCTCAACGGGCTTTCCGCGGCGCAGATCGTGGACCTGCTCGGCGACGCGCCCGAGGAGGGCAATCGGCTGCTGGTGACCGGTGCGGCCGGTGCGATCGGGGCGAATGTGGTGGCGCTCGCGCCCGAACGTGGTTGGCAGGTAACAGGTTTGGCGCGAGCGGCGGATGAGGGGTTTGTGCGCGGCTTGGGCGCCGCCTTCCTCACCCACGCCGAGCGGGGCTGGGATGCGGTTGTAGACACCACGTCGCAGCAGGGATGGGGCCTGGCCGTGGTGCGTGACGGCGGAGCCTTCGTCGGAGTCCGGCCCAACATGGCGCCCGAGGCCGAGCGTGGGATCACCGTGCAGGTGCTGATGGTGCACTCCGACGGACCGCGACTGCGGGAACTGCTGGCCCGCGCCGAGTCCGGGCTGCTGCCGACGCGGGTGCATGCGGTCCTGCCGCTGGCCGAGGCAGCCGACGCCCACCGAGCCGTCGCGAAGGGTGGCACGCGCGGTCGCTACGTGCTGGAGCCCTGATTACGCCGCGGGGTGTTCCAGGCGGGAATTGGATCTGTGGCCTGCTCTTTAGATGGCGTTCCGATTTTCTATGGTGCCTGACCGGGTGCCAGGTTGCTCGCTCTGTCCTGGAGGTAGCGCTGTTCGGGGAGGCTTGTGGTGCAGCGGGCCGCCCGTTCGTAGTTGGCGCGGGCGGCGGCGAAGTCACCGGCCAGCTCTTGGAGGTGGGCGCGGACGGCGTGGACGCGGTGGTGGTGGGCCATCCTGGGATCGTGGTCGAGTCCCTCGAGCAGGTCGAGTCCGGCCTGCGGGCCGTTGGTCATCGCGACCGCGACGGCATGGTTGAGTGTGACCATGGGGTTCGGTGCGATCCGGCCGAGGATTCCGTAAAGGATGCGGATCTGTTCCCAGTCGGTGTCCTCTGCTCGCGGTGCCTGGACGTGCAGTGCGGCGGTGGCGGCTTGGAGCTGGTACGGACCCAGGGGCGACGCGGACATGGCGTTGGTGACCAGCGTGCTGCCTTCTTCGATCATGGTGGAGTCCCACCGGTTCCGGTCCTGCTCGGCCATCGGTATGAGCGCGCCGTCCGCGCTGATGCGAGCTGATCGACGTGCTTCGGTCAGCAGCATGAGTGCTAGCAGCCCGGCCACTTCACCGTCCTCGGGTAAGGATCGGTGCAGCATGCGGGTGAGCCGGATCGCCTCTGTCGTGAGCTCCCCGCGGTGCAGGTCGGGTCCGGAGCTCGCGGTGTAGCCCTCGTTGAAGATCAGGTAGAGCACCTGTAGGACCGTGTCCAGTCGTTTGGTCCACTCCTGGGGGCTCGGCATCGCGAATGCTGCTCCGGCGGACCGTATTCTCTGCTTGGCCCGGCTGATTCTCGGGGCCATGGTGGCCTCCGGCACGAGGAATGCCCGCGCCACCTCCGCGGTGGTGAGCCCGCCCACCGCACGGAGCGTGAGCGCGACCTGGGCGGCGGGCGTCAGTTCCGGGTGACAGCAAAGAAATAGCAGCGCGAGAGTGTCGTCCTGGCCGCCGGGACCTTCGTCGTCGGCCGGCCGCGCGAACTCAGCATCCGAGGTTTCGAGCCTTGCCGCGCCGACTTCTCGGCGGCGGCGCGCCTGCTCACTGCGGATCTGATCGACCAGGCGGCGGGCGGAGACTGTGACCAGCCACGACCGCGGTTTTTCCGGGATACCGTCGGCGGGCCATTGCACCGCCGCGGCGAGCAATGCCTCCTGGACCGCGTCCTCGCACTCCTCGAACCCGCCGTAGCGATGCAGGAGCGCGCCGAGGACCTGCGGCGCCAGTTCACGCAGCAGGTCCTCGAGCCCTTTGGGTGTACTCACATCTCCATCCCGGCCCAGTCCATCAACGGTCGCACCTCCACGTCGCCGTTCGCGCCGCGCCGCAGCAGGGCAGCCAATTCCACAGCGCGCTCGCGGCTTTCGCAGTCGACCACGAACTGGCCCGCGACGTGGTCTGCGGCCGGAAGATACGGCCCCTCGATCACCGTCACCACGTCGTCTCGAACCCGAACCACGGCGCTGATCGATGGATCGGCGAACAGGTGACCGCTGATGAGTTCCCCCGCCTGCCCGGTGACAGCCAGAAACTTCTGGTGGGCGAACACTTCTCCCGGTGGGTCCGCGGCGCTCACGTAGATGTTCAGTAGGAACTTCACCGCGGTGCTCAGCTGTCGGCCGTGCCCGCGAAGACCACCGGCCGCACCTCGATGCCGAGGCCCACGACGCCCGCGTCCGGGATGAGCGCCGCCAGTTCCACGGCGCGTTCCCGGCTTTCGCACTCCACCAGGTAGTAGCCACCGAGGTACTCTTTGGCCTCGAGATAGGGGCCGTCCGTGACGGCGGGGACACCGCCCCGGACCCTGACCACCGCGCTCTGCGACGGGTCGGCTAATGCGGTGGTGCTGATCATCTCCCCCGACTTCGTGATGGTCTCCATGAACGCACCGTGTCCGCTCATCACCGCTGTGCGTTCCTCTTCGGTCAGCGCCTCCCAGATCTGCGGGTTGCTGTGCATGATCAATAGAAATTTCACGTCGTCTCCTTCGACTGGCCGAGCAGCGCCCCTCTGGCACCGCACACCATCAAGTCGGAACCAGTGGCGAATTCTTGCGGGACGAGACCGCAAGAATCTGTCACCCGCTCCGACTACTCCTGCGAAGAGCGCCCCACCTGGACGTTCCGAACCCCAACGGCGATCACCGGAGTGTATGAATGAATCTGCCTCGCATAGGCGTCAGCCTCCCCTATATCGACCCCTACGCCGGCCCGGACGCGGTAGTCACCATTGCCCGGGCCGCCGAACGGCTCGGCTTTCACGCCGTGTCTGCCAGCGACCGGCTCCTGATCCCGGTCGGACCGCACTGGGACAACGACGCCGGTCTGCCCGAATCTCACGCCTGGGACTCGCTGGAGATGTTGACCTGGGCGGCCGCGCATACCCAACGGATTCGGGTGACCACGGATATCGTGAACTCGATTTTCCACCCGCCCATCCTCCTGGCCCGCAGACTGGCCACCCTCGACCGGCTATCCGGAGGGCGGTTGGATGTCGGCGTCGGCCAAGGCGGCGGAACGAGGAAGCCGCCGTTCTACATTCCCGAGGAGTTCGTCGCGGCGGGTGTCCCGGCGAGCCGCCGAGGTATGGGATTCATCGAGCACATCGCCGCGCTGCGGGCCTGCTGGACACCCGACCCCGTCGAGTTCTGCGGTAAGCACTACCGAATCCCACCATCCCTGGTCGGTCCGAAACCCTCCCGAGGCACAATTCCCTTGTTTGTCGGTGCGATAAACCAGCACACCATCGAACGTGCGGCCGACATCGGCGACGGCTTCGTCACCACCGCGATCGAGTGGGAGGTCACGCGTGTGCAGGTCGGGTGGTACCGAGCGGCCGGTGGCACCGGCACCGTGATGGTGAACGTGATCCCCGCCCGCCATGAACTGACTCCCCACGCCTTCACCGACACGGTGCTGAGGGATCTCGATCGCGCCGTCTCCGTCGGCGCCGACGAGGTGCACATCGCGCTCCACCTCCTGCCCTCCGCACCTGAGCAGCAGGTCGAGCTGTTGGAAGCGCTTGCGGCCGAGCTCGGTCCGCTGCAATGAGCTGTCAAAGAGTTTGCTGTCTGTTCGGCTGCTGGTGACCGGTGCGGCCGGTGCGATCGGGGCGAATGTGGTGGCGCTCGCGCCCGAACGTGGTTGGCAGGTAACAGGTTTGGCGCGAGCGGCGGATGAGGGGTTTGTGCGCGGCCTGGGCGCCGAATTCCTCACCCACGCCGAGCGGGGCTGGGATGCGGTTGTAGACACCACGTCGCAGCAGGGATGGGGCCTGGCCGTGGTGCGTGACGGCGGAGCCTTCGTCGGAGTCCGGCCCAACCTGGCGCCCGAGGCCGAGCGTGGGATCACCGTGCACGTGCTGATGGTGCACTCCAACGGTCCCCAACTGCGGGAACTGCTGGCCCGCGCAGAGTCCGGGCTGCTGCCGACGCGGGTGCATGCGATCCTGCCGCTGGCCGAGGCCCCCGACGCCCACCGAGCCGTCGCGAAGGGCGGCACGCGCGGTCGCTACGTGCTTCAGCCCAGCTTCTAGGTGCCCGATTCGCCAGCATCGCTTCCTTGGGCGCGCTGGACGTCGTGACAGGTCCGCCGTTATGGTCGGTGCATGAGCGGTAGCGGGGGACCGTCAGGGCCCGGCCAGAATGTAATCGGTCGTTCCGGATGATGTGCAGGCGATTGGGCAGTACGTCTACAACATCGCCGACACCATGAAGCAGGCATTGGATTCGGCTGCACGTGAAGTGGACAGCCTGCTGGCGAGTGGCTGGATCGGCGACGCGGCCGACGAGTTCTCCGCCGGGTGGGGTGAAACCCGCGATGGCGGAACCAAACTTATGCAATCCCTGACCAGCTTGGCCGAGAAGCTGGGCGTAACCGCGGCTAACTACCGGAACACCGATGCGGCCAGCGCGTCGAACATCTCCAGTCTGGATCTGCCGTGAGTTCCGAGTTCACCGTCGACCTCGAGCAGTTGGATCGGATCGTTTCCCGGCTCACCGGCCTATCCGGATTCCTGCGTGAGCACCTGGACGAGCTGGACCGCAAGGTGAAGACCCTGTCCAACGGCAGTTGGGAGTCGGCCGCAGCCAGCGCCTACACCGAGGCACAGGCTCAGTGGTCGGCCGAGGCTCGCGAGTTCACGGATGGAATCGCCGAGGCCGGTGATGCGGCGAAGAAGATGCATGAGCGCTATACCGGTGCACGAGACAACAATCGGCGCATGCTGAATTCTGGTCGATGATGCGGGTCGACTGGCAAACCTATTACGACGCCGCTAAAGCCTGTCAAAACCTCGCCGACGAGCTGCGCAAGGCCGATAGGCCGGTTCATGATGCAGTCAGGAGCGATTGCGTCGGCATGGCTGGCGACGCCCCGGGCTGCGCCGAATGGGGTAAGGCGTACGACACGGCCGCGCAGCAGACGCTGCAGGCCTCCGCCAGCCTGGCGAACGCGCTCACCAACTACGGTGCTGTGTTGTATGCGATGGGCTACAACTATGGCGGAGCCAACAAGAGTAATCCGGCCC
This sequence comes from Nocardia sp. GP40, assembly GCF_050434125.1. Classification (NCBI taxonomy): domain Bacteria; kingdom Bacillati; phylum Actinomycetota; class Actinomycetes; order Mycobacteriales; family Nocardiaceae; genus Nocardia; species Nocardia sp. GP40. The sequence goes on from NZ_JBNPVW010000013.1 coordinate 69,225, forward strand.
CGTCTAGGCCGAACGTGGACCAGGTCGGCGAATACAAGGTCAGCTACCCGTCGTCGGTTGGCGGCAATGGGATCGGGTTCGACGACCACGGTGGAGTGAAGGCATTCTTCGACCAGTTGGTCGCAAAGGTGCTCTCCGCATTCGGGAAGCTGCCGAACGGAGACAAGGACAAGCTGGACAAAGCGCAGTCGGCCTGGAGTACGTTCGCTGGACATGCCACTCTCACCGGAGCGGCGAGCCAGATCGCGCAGATCTCGGCCAAGTTTGATGGAATGGACGATGCCACCAATCTGCAACTCATTCAGGGTCACTTCGCGACGCTGAAGACCGGTGCCGATACCGTGACAACCGCCGCGCAGAAGATGGCCGCGCCGGTGAAGGATTACCACGACGCCACCGTCGCTCTCGGCAATCAGACCACCAGCTCAATCAATGCGCTCGAGCTCTCCATCGGCGTCGCTGCGGTTATCGGTGGAGCGCTGGCTTTGTTCAGTCTGGGCGGGTCCGCAGCCGTTGCGGAGGTTGCGGTCGACGCCGAGGTGCTCGAAACTGCCAACACGCTCCAGACCGCCTTTCAGGCCAGTCAGATGCCGAGGATCATCGGCATCGCGGCTATGGCTGCCGGCGCGGTCGGTGTCGTCGATGCCTTCCATGCCCTACCTGACATCGACCTCGATCGGGCTATCACCAACCTCGGCATGATCATCGCTATGCAGGTGATAATCGGTGCAGATGGCGCAATGATCAGCCCGGCGTCAACAAAACCACCAGCGAATGCGTATGACCCTTCCGGTGCGAAGGCTCCTGGTAGGCCTGGTGAAGCGGAGGGATTCAATCCGCCAAAGGGCGGTGATCGTTGGGTGCCCGCATCAAATGGGCGCGGAATGGGATGGGAAGACGCGGATGGCAACGTCTGGGTTCCCACCGGCCCAGGAGCCTTGGCGCACGGCGGTCCCCACTGGGATGTGCAGCAGAAATCTGGTGGTTACACGAATGTTTACCCGGGAGGAGCGACACGATGAACCCAGTCGGCGGGACGACGCTGGAAGCTCGCGAGGTTCTCTACTACTCATACAACGATGAAGCCGCATTTTTCGGGTGGTTGGACAAGATCCCCTGCGTCAAATCCTATGTCGGGCGTGGTAATACGCTTTACATCGAGGTAGACCCTGCGGCAGTCGACGACGAAAATTTTGCCGACCTGTTTGCGCTCTTCAGGCGATACGGGGTTGATCGTGAGCAGCTGCGCCCTCTGGATACCGGAAATTTTTCGTCTTGGTTCGCTGGTAGCTGACCGACTGTAGTGACGTGCGACCCAAGCGGGTATCGGACCTGTGCCCTGGCCTTTAGCGCAATGGATGCAACCTCTAGGTGTACCAGGCGGGGCACTATAAGGATGGGACCTGCACTGACCAGCGATTTTGTTGGGGAACGCTGACGATTGATGCGAGATACGACTATCAAAAGCCGGACTAAGTGTGACCTAAAAACTGCTATTGACCTGGCCTTCCTGCGAGGTCTCCTTGACCTGAAAACCGGCAGTCATCGCGTTCGTATTCGGCGCGGCACATTGTCCCCGATGTTGGGCGCTCGTCGCTCCTATTCTCGACTTCGAGACACCGCCACCGGATCGACCTCTACATGGGCCATTCAGGCCTCCACTGTCACGTCGGCTCGGCCCGACGAGCGTTCGAGATCACCCGTATTGCGGGCCGCACGCACCATGGCCATCGCGAGCGCCAGGGACGCCGCGGTGAGCGCGACCCCGAACCACAGCGTGCTGCGCACGCCGAGGTTGTCGGCGAACAGGCCGCCGACGAGGGCGCCCAGAGCGATGGACAGGTTGTAGCCGAGGGTGTTGATCGACATGGCGGCCTCGAAGGTGTCGGGGGCGGCCGCGAGCGTCAGGTTGATCTGGCACAGGTTCGCCGCACCGAACGAGACGCCCCACAGCGCCATGGCCACCAGGGCTCCGGCGTGCGAATGACCGATGGTGAGTAGCAGCAGCAGCGAGAACACCAGTCCACCGCAGGCGACCTTGAAGCTGGCTCTCGGGTTCTTGTTCACGGTGTGCCCGGCGATGAAGTTGCCTGCCGCGCCGCCGATTCCGTAGACGACCAGCAATACGGTGATGAAGGCGGTTGATGCCGAATCGGTCTTTTCCAGGAAGGGGCGGATGAAGGTGAATGCACCGAAATGCCCGAGTACGTAGAGAACAACCGTGAGCATCACAATGCGCAGCGCGGGGTTCTGGACGGGGAGCGCGAAGACCTCCCGGGCCGAGACCGCGTTCTCCGACGGCAGTGACGGAATCGTCGCGAGAACCAGGACCAGGATGACGGCGGCCAATGCGCTCCAGATCAGGAATGTGGTGCGCCAGCTGGTCAAGCCGCCGATGAAGGTACCCAACGGAATCCCGACCACCGTGCCGATGGAGATGCCCGACAACGCGACAGCGGCAGCTCGGTTCGCGTACTGTCCCGGCACGAGCCGCATGGCCATGCTCACGGCGATGGCCCAGAACATGCCGTGCGCGAAACCCATGATCAGTCGGGTGATCAGGACCAGCGCGAAGCTCGGTGCGACGGCGATGACGAGGTTGCCGATCGCCAGCACGGCCAGCAGGATCGGTAGCAGCGCACGGCGATTCACACGCCGGGTCCATGCGACGAGGAACGGCACGCCCAGGCCGGCGGAGATGCCGAATAGTGTGACAATGAGCCCGGCCGTACCCGTGGCCACGTGCAGGCTGGAGCTCAGCGGGGTGAGCAGCCCGACGGGCATCAGCTCGGTGGTGACGAAGGTGAACAGGCTGGCGGTGATGACGGCGACGCCCAGCCAGGAACGGAACGGCGAGAGCGGATGCTGCTCGTATGCGGACATAGCTTTCCCTGCTTACTTTCTGGGGTTGACTGGTCAGGCTGCGTCGAATTGCGGGTCCCGATCGCGGGCCCGCTTCAGTTCGAAGAAGCCATCGGTGGATGCCATGGCGAAGACGCCGTCCCACAACCGACCGGCCGCCGCGCCGCGCGGCGCGGGAGAGATGACCGGGCCGAAGAAGGCAATCGGTGCGCCCTCGGCGGTCGGGACGTGGATGACGGGTGTGCCGACGGCATCGCCGACCGGATTCATGCCGGTGTAGTGGCTGGCGCGCAAGGCTTCGTCGTAGCCGGTGCTGTCCGCGGCGTCGGCGAGTTCGGCCGGCAGATCACATTCGGCGAGGGCGGCGAGGACCATGTCGCGGCCCAGGCCCGCCGCCTCGTGGTGAATCCGAGTGCCCATGGCCAGGTAGAGCGGGCGCAGCACCTCTGGGCCGTGTTGTTGTTCGGCCGCGATACAGACGCGGACGCAACCCCAGCCGTCGATCTGGCCCTGCCGATACTTCTCCGGCAGTTCGCGACCCTCGTTGAGGACCGAGAGGCTCATCACGTGGAAGCGCGTCTCGACGGGCCGTACCTGTTCGACCTCGAGCAGCCACTGGGTAGCGATCCAGGCCCACGGGCATCGCGGGTCGAACCAGAGGTCGATGGGGGTGGTGGACTGAATCTGCGAAGTCTCGTGCACTGAGGAGATCCTTTGGTCTGGTGAACCGGTGACCATTGAAGTCTCAGCCCGTGCGATCCATGAGTCCAACACATGTTTGTCAACCCATCAATCGTGATTCACGATTGATCCATGGAGTTGCAGCAGATGCGCTACGTGATCGCGGTCGCCGAGACCAACAGCTTCACCCGTGCGGCCGAGCGCTGCCTGGTCGTCCAATCCGCACTCAGCCACCAGATCGCCCGCCTGGAAAAGGAATTGGGTGCCAAGCTTTTTGAGCGCACCAGCCGCCGTGTGCGTGTGACGCCCGCGGGCGCGGCCTTCCTTCCCGCGGCACGTCAATGCCTCGATGCTGCCGATCGTGCCGCCGCGGAGGTCGCGGCCGCCGTCGGTCAGATCCGCGGACGCCTGGCAGTAGGCCTCATCCCCACCGTCGCCGCAGTGGATGTGCCGACGGTCCTGTCCGAATTCCGCTCACGCTACCCACACGTACGCATCAGCCTGTCCGCCGGTGCGAGCGAGGACCTCATCGACAAGGTCAAGAGCGGTGTCCTCGATATGGCCTTTCTGGGGCTACCGACCACCACACAGCCCCAGGGGGTCGGGACCCGTGTCCTCGCGCATGACCGTCTGGTCGCCGTGGTCGCCCCCGACCACCCGCTCGCGACGGAATCAGCCGTCGACCTGTCCCGACTGTCCTCCGAAGTTTTCGTAGACCTGCCCGAGGGCACAGCCGGCCGTGCCCAGTCCGATCAGGCCTTCGCCGCAGCGGGCCTCACACGCGATGTCGCCTTCGAAGTCACCACCGCCTATCTCATCAACCGACTGGTCGAACAACGCCTCGCCATCGCCATGCTCGCCTCGGCGTACGTGCCGCAACTGGCCGGCCTGACCACCGTCGACGTAACCGACGCACCCACCCGCGTCGAATACATCGTCTGGAGCCGCGAAGGCCGCACCCCTGCTGCAACGGCCTTCCTCGAAATCCTCGGCATCCGAGCATCATCCGAAAGTCACTGAGCCTGACCAATCTTCGGTACCCAACGGAATCCCGATGCATTGAACGTGCCCTGGGTCAGCCGACCGATCCCTATGTTCACAGTGCCCCCGCGGGGGCACTGTGAACATAGAAACGGGTCTGGCCTGTGGTTTTCGAGTGGCCGGTTGGTGATCGAAGCCGAACTATCACTTTCACACGGCGTCATCACGGGTGAGGAGAAGGAATCCAGATGTTACCGCTCGTGCGATTCTTCGAGAACGGTCCGTCCGAGCAAGGCGTAGCGGGCCGGGTCACGCTTCTTCAGGTACAGCGCGTAACCAATGCCGGCCCCGGCGACCAGGGCCACCAGCCACGGGGTGGCGCGCAGCACCAGCGAGCCGGATTCGGTCCCGGCGGCGGTGCCCATGTTCATCACCAGCAGCACGACTACGCCCAGCATTGCCAGACCACCCAGCAGCGGCGCGACCAGTGTTTTGAACCAGTGCCGGGTCTCCGGGTGGTTGGTGCGGAAGTAGGCCAGCACTGCGAACGAGCACAGTGCCTGCACAATGAGGATGGCCATGGTGCCCAGGATGGCCAGCAGGGTGTAGGTGCCCGAGTAGGGGTCCTTACCAGCCAGGCCGAAGGCCAACACCACTAGCGCGGCGACGATGGTCTGGACCAGGCCGGCGATATGCGGCGAGCCGTGCTTGGGGTGGGTGCGGCCGATGGTGCGCTGCAGGGCGGGCAGCACGCCTTCGCGGCCCAGGGCGTAGAGGTAGCGGGCGGCGCAGTTGTGGAAGGCCATACCGCAGGCCAGCGAACCGGTCATCATCAGCCACTGCATCGCGGTGACCGCCCAGTGGCCGACGTACGTGGTGGTCGGGTGGAAGAACACATTCATCGGGTTGTCCGAGCCGGCCAGGGCGACCGATTCGTCGAGTCCGTTGCCGGACATGGCCATCCAGGACACCAGCACATAGAACACGCCGACGCCGAGCACGGCGATCATGGTCGCTTTGGGGATGATCTTCTTGGGGTTCTTGGACTCTTCTCCGTACATGGCGGTCGACTCGAACCCGACCCAGGACCAGAACGCGAAGAACAGGCCCAGCCCCGCCGACGGCCCGGTGAACGCTGCGACCGGATTCAGCGGCGACAACGAGAAGCCGTGCGGGCCACCGCCATGGGCGGCGACTGCAGTTGCCATCACCGCCAGCACCGTGATCTCGGTGAACAGCAGTAGCACCAGCAGCTTCTCCGCCACCGCGACACCGAACCAGGTTCCGATCGCGTTGATCGCCAGCATCGCGATCGCGAACGCCCACCACGGCACGTGCGTATTGAACTGAGCCAGTACGGTATTGGTCCCGAAGCTGGCGAAGATGCCGACCAGCGACGGCTCGAACACCATGTATGCGAAGGTCGCCAGCAGGCCCGACGCCAGGCCGACAGTTCGGCCTAGACCGTGGGAAATGAAGCCGTAGAAGGCGCCGGTGGCAGTGATGTGCTTGCCCATGGTGGTGAAGCCCACCGAGAACACCGCCAACACCGCCATGGCGATCAGGAACGCTGCGGGCGTGCCCTTGCCGGTGCCGGCGGAAATCATGAACGGCACGTTGCCGGTCATGGCGGTGATCGGCGCGGCGGTGGCGATCGCCATGAACACCACCCCGAGTAGTCCGATAGCGTTGGGTTTGAGCCGGTGCACGCCATCGGATTCCGGCCCGGGCGACGGCGCGGCGGCCTCGCGGGTGATTTGCTGGGTCATCGAATTGCTCTCTCTGCTAGCTGTTTTCCGGTGTGTGAGTGATGCTGAGTGACTGACCTGGCGGCAGGGTCGGCGCGGCCCGAGCCTTGATCGAGACGCCGGAGCGGCCGGTCCGGATCATCTGGTCGACCAAATCGCGGGCGATGACGGCGCCACTGGCGTAGCCGAGGCCATCGGGCGGATGGATGTTGGAGATGCAGTTGCGCTCCGAGTCGACCCGACCGGGACGCGGCTGGTAGGTGAGGTAGATGCCGAGACTGTCGGCGACCGACAGCCCAGGCCGCTCCCCGATCACCACCAGCACCACCCGCACACCGAGCGCCTGGCCGATGTGGTCACCCAGCGCGACCCGGGCCTGGGTGGCGAGCACCGGCGGCGCGAAGCTGTAATCCGGCATGAACTCCCGGATGAGCGCGGCACACAACCCAGCGGCGTGATCGTGGACCGCGGTGGCCGAGAGCCCGTCGCACACGACCAGCGCGAGGTCGGCGCCGGCGGGGGCCAGCTGCGTGAGATCGGCCGGTGTTCGGCCCAGATCGGGCCGGCGCAGGTACCGGTTGCGGTCCCCGGCGGCGCTGCGCACGTGCACCGGGCTGCTCAGGCCGAGCCCGGCCAGCGTCGCGCGCAGTGCGTCGGTGTCCAGTGCGGTACGCACCGCATCGCGAGCCAGCGCATGCGATGCGCGCAGCGCCAGCACTTCCGTAGTCGCCAGAGTGTCACCGGCACGACGCAGCCCTATCCGGGCCCGGGTGTGGGCCCGCAGCGGCCGCCAAAGATCATCGGCCGCCGCACCCGAGATAGGCGGAACCTCGCTGGTACTGCCGAGGCCGGCAGAAGTTCCGGTGGGCGGGACGGTGCTGGTGCCAGCGGGCTCGGCGAGCGGTGCAGCACGGGTATCGGGCGTGAACGCGGTGCTCATCGGATACCTGCCAGCGCACGTAGCGGCGATACGGCCGGACCTTTCGGAAGGACACGCCCCAATTCGTCGGCCATCCCGAGTTGGTGCAGCCATGCCTCGAATTCCGGCGCTGGTCGCAACCCGCAGGTCCGGCGCAGGTACAGCGCGTCATGGAAGGACAGGCTCTGGTAGCCGAGCATGGTGTCGTCGGACCCTGGCACGGTGATGACGAAGGCCGTCCCGGCCACCGCCAGCGCGGTCGCCAGCATGTCCGCGTCATCGGCGTCGGCCTCGGCGTGATTGGTATAGCAGACATCCACACCCATGGGCAGGCCGAGCAGCTTGCCGCAGAAGTTGTCCTCCAGTCCCGCCCTGGTGATCTGCTTGCCGTCGTAGAGATATTCCGGGCCGATGAAGCCGACGACGGTGTTGACCAGCAACGGGTCGAAGGCGCGCGCGACACCGTAAGCGCGCGCCTCCAGGGTCTGCTGGTCGATCGGCCGGCCACCGGTGCCGCGGTGGGCGTCGGCCGACAGCGCGGCCCCCTGCCCGGTCTCGAAGTACATGACGTTGCGGCCGACGGTGCCGCGGTTGCACTGCTGCGCCGCCTCGTTGGCCTCTCGCAGCAGTTCGAGGGTGACACCGAACCCGCTATTGGCAGCCTCGGTACCCGCGATGGACTGGAACACCAGATCCACCGGTACGCCACGCTCGATCAGATCGAGGGTGGTCGTCACGTGAGTCAGCACACAGGACTGCATCGGGATGTCGTACCGCAGCCTGATGTCGTCGAGCAGGTACAACAGCTGCGCGATGGTGCCGGGGGCGTCGGTGGCCGGATTGATACCGATCACCGCGTCACCGCAGCCCAGCAGCAGTCCGTCGAGGATACCGGCGGCGATACCATGTGGGTCGTCGGTGGGATGGTTGGGCTGCAGTCGAGTCGCGAGCCTGCCCGGCATGCCGATAGTTGTGCGGAATGCCGCCTGCGGGGCGAACGACCCGGCGACGGTGATGAGATCCTGGTTCCGCATCAGCTTCGACACCGCTGCGGCCATCTCCGGGGTGATCCCGGGCGCGATCGCCGGAATTGTGAATTCCGCTGTGCCCGCAGTGACTTCAGTGAGCAACCAGTCGCGGAACGCCCCGACGGTCAGCCCGCTCACCGGCGCGAAGGCGGCAAGGTCGTGGGTGTCGACGATGAGCCGGGTCACCTCGTCGCTCTCGTACGGCACCACCGGCTCGTTCAGGAAATCGACCAGCGGTACCTCGGCGAGCCGCCATTGTGCAGCGACTCGTTCGGCATCCGATTCAGCTGCGCACCCGGCCAATTCGTCCCCGGAACGCCCCGGAGTGGCCTTTGCCAGCAACTGGGCGAGGCCGTCGAAACTGTATGTCCGTCCACCGATTACTTGCCGAAAGCTCACCGTGAACCCTTTCCCTCTCGCACCCGTGACGGCACCGAGATGTGCGGTCCGTCGTGAATTCCGCTGGGCCGAAACGCTAATGAGGTGCTGTTACGGCAATGTGGGCTCCGCGATGACCGGCGCCGAGAATTATCGAACGAATATTTCTCACCCCCGGAAAGACTCCGGTAACCGTGAGTAACGAAAACGAAACAGGGGGCCAGCACACTAAGACTCTTTCGCGGGCGAATGGCCCACGGTGAAAACAGAACGGCTGTCCCCGTTGAACGTACCCACATCGACACCACCACTGGTGGTCGACCGATCATCGATCAGCGGGCTGCGCCGCCGCACCCTGACCTTCGTGCCGGTGTTCGCGCAGTCGGTGGCCGCCATCGCACCGTCCGGGACCGCCGCGGTCACCCCGCCGTTCGTCATCGCCACCATCGGGGGCGGCGCGAGCGTGTTCGCCTTCCTCGCGGCCGCGGTGCTGACCTGGTGCATCGCCCTGGTCATTCGCCCGATGGCACAACGGCTCGCCGTCACCGGCGGGCTGTACACCTATGTGGCCAAGGGCCTGGGCCCGGTCGCAGCGATCCCGGTCGGCTGGTCGGCGATCGTCGGCTACGCCAGCGTCAGCGTGGCAGGACTGCTCGCTGTGGCCAGCTACCTCGGCAACGTCGAATCGATCACCAGCGCCGCGACCGGTGCCACCACCGCCACGTTGACGGTCATCGCCGCCCTTGCCGCGGCCGTCGCACTGGTGCTGATGGTGCGCGGCATCCGACTGTCCGCGGTTGTCACCCTGCTCGTGGAATGCGTGTCGGCGGTGGCGATCCTGGCGCTGCTGGTTTACCTGCTCACCAACGCACGACACAGCGTCGATATGCGTCAGGCTGTCGCCTGGCGGGGCGGTATCGGCGATTACGCGGACGGCGCCGTGGTAGCGATCAGCGCGTTCGTCGGCTTCGAGAGTGCGACAACGCTGTCGGCGGAGTCGTTCCGCCCGTTCCGCTCGGTTCCCAGGACACTGCTGTGGACACCGCTGGCAGCGGGCGTGATCTATCTGATCGCGGTCGGCGCCGAGGCCATCGCGCTGGTCATCGACCCCGCGACCGCCAGCGCCACACCGCTGTCGGATCTGCTGCTTCGCGACGATTCACCAATCCTGGCCACCATTCTCGACCTCGGCGTCGCCGCATCATTTTTCGCCTGCACCGTGGCGTCGCTCAACGCCCTGGTCAGGATCCTGTTCACGATGGGCCGCGAGGGAATCGCGCCGCGCGCGACAGGTCGCACGCATCCCCGGTTCCACACCCCGGTTCCCGCCATCCTGGGGACGACAGCCGTGGTCGCCGGATGCGCGATCGCGCTGCTGTGGTCGGCGGTGTCGCCGCAGGACGGCATCCGGCTGTTCCTGACCCTCAGCTCGTTCGGCTACCTGGGCTCCTATCTGGCCGCTTGCCTGGCCGGCCCGATGCTGCTGCGACGCATCGATGAACCGAGCAGACCATTGCTGGTGCTCGGGGTATCCGGCGCGGCAATGATGGTGCTGGTGGTCGTTGCCGCCGCATTCTCGCGCCAACCGGGCAACCAGGTGGTCGTCGCAACATATCTCACCATCATGCTGGCGGCGATCGTCTTCACCGCCGGCCTGCACCGATTCGCGCCGGACCGGCTGCGCCGCGTCGGCATCTTCGACGAGCCACAATGCGAACAGCTGCTCCAGACGGCCATGTTCCGGTAGCCATCGTGAAGGATGCCCGGCGCAGCAACTCCGTTACCAACACGATCGCCATTCTGGAGATCGTGGCCGAATACGGCGTCGGGATCACCGCGAAGGAGATCGCGCAGCGCCTGGACATGGCGCCCGCCACTGTTTATCGGCTGCTCAATTCCCTGGTTGCCGAGGAATTCCTGATCCGCACCGCCGACCTGCGCGGATTCGGTTTGGGCATGCGGTTGCGCGGACTCGCCGAAGCCTTGAACACCCCCACCGTACCGACCGCCGCCCGCCGCTGTCTCGCCGAATTCCGCGACTCGACCCGATTCGCCGTAACCCTAATGCATTTCGGTCACAGCACCGTCCGGGTGATCGACCAGGACCCCGATCATCCGGTAACGGTCGAACGTCAACTCTCCAAACACCTGCACGCCTCCGCCGCCGGAAAACTCCTGCTGTCTTCACGGACCCAATGGCGGCTGCTGATACCCGCTCCGGCCCGTCTCACCACACGCACGCTTGTCGACCACGGCAGCCTCTCGGCAGACATCGAAACCATCCGCGGCAGCGGGTACGCCCGCGCTGCCGACGAACTGGTACCGGGGTTGACATGCTTGGCGTATCCAGTCCACAACGAATCCGGATCCATCACCGGCGCACTGTGCCTCACCGGCCCCAGCAACCGGCTCGACACCCTCGAATCCCACAGCAAGCCCGCCCGCAATTACGCAGCCTTGATCGGGCCCCTGCTCTACTGACCGACAACGATCGGACAGCTGGGAGCTCGATCCGGTGTAGTGGGGCCTATCCTCACCAGTGATGTAAATTCGTTCGGCTGGTAGCTATTACGTCCGGCGGACACGCGGCCGTCGAAGGTCATGTCGAATGCGTTCAGCGCCCTGATCCAGCGGCCACCCCCACCATCCCGTGGCCTGCGGCACCAACTGTCGGATCGACCGCGCCGGATCGGTCGGCAGTGGCCTTCAGTCGGCGGCGGTGTCGTACCGGACCCGCGACTCGGCCACGTAATCGCGATGCTGCTCCGACCATTCGATGAGCGTCCGAACCCGGTCGGAGAGGGTGGCTCCGACCGAGGTCAAGGCATAGTCGACGCGCGGCGGTGAGGTCGGCGTGACGGTGCGGCGTACCAGTCCGTCGCGTTCGAGGCTGCGCAGGGTGAGGGTCAGCATGCGCTGGGAGATGCCGTCGATGGCGCGCTGCAGTTCGGAGTAGCGCTTCGGGCCGCCGGCGAGCAGGTCCAGCACCAGCATGCTCCACTTGTCGCCCACCCGGTCCAACACCTCACGCAGTTGACACCGGTGATCGATCGGCGTAATCGGTTCGCGCACAGCGGTGTTCGTTGCGATATTCGAAGTGCCTTCTTGTGCCATCTCGCCATTCTGAAACATGCTTGTGCTACGCACAATATGTGCGCAACATACGGAAAGTGTTGTGTGTGAGATGACTATCGATACAGTTACACTGCCCCGGCGGGCCGGCGCCCGCCCGACCACGACTGGTCGCGAGATTCCGCACGATCAGCTGGACCAGTTCTCCCCGCCGGAGATTCGCGCCGCGCTGGTCGCGGCCGCCGATGCGCTGCCCGGCGTGTTCACCGGACCGAGCCAGGTTTCCGAGCCGTCGTCGCTGGCGCTGCGGATGCAGCATCCGACAGGCCCCTGGGAGGCGTTCCTGTTTCCCAGCCGGGATGAATTCGGGCACATTCACCGGGCCGGATTCATGCATCTGACGGTGCCGCGGGCTCTGGTCGCGCCATTGATCGAGGCCGGCTGGGCCGAGCCGCATCCGATCACCCGTCGCCCCGAATGGCCGGACTCCATCGTGATGCTCTACGCCCCGCGCGATGCGGACGAGCTTGCGGTCGCGATCGCGGTACTGCGGGCCTCCTACGAGCAGGCCGCCACCATTATCGAGGAGCAGTGACAATGATGCAGACCATCGCTTTCGAGAAGTTCGGCGCCGCTCCAGAACTCACCGAGCTGCCGATTCCCGAGCTGGGGCCGGGCGAGGTGCTGGTGCGGGTGCGCGCCGCATCGGTCAACGGCTTCGACCTGGGTGTGCTCGGTGGCGCGCTGCAGGGGGTTTACGAGTACGAGTTCCCCGTGCTGCTCGGCAAGGACTACGCCGGTGAGGTAGTTTCGGGACGCCTGCGGGTCCCGCTCGGCCGGACCTACAAGTTGGCCGAGGTCCCGGCAGCGCTGACCGACTTCAGCATGGGCACCATCGGCAAGCTCAGCGTCGCCATCTGACAGATCACGCAATCCGACTGCTGTAGAGGAACGTCGACCTCAGGCCCGGCGGATACGTCACTTGTGCTCTGGGTCGGCGGGCCGCTACGGCCGACCGAATACGATCGTGGCCTCAGCGGTGTAGGACAGAACCGTGGCCAAGGTCGCTCACACCACCAGGCCGGCTTCTCCTCAGTGGCAGTCGATCCCGCCTCGCACACCGTCTACGGCACCATCATCGTCATCCCACCAGGATCGTGACGCCAGCCGATCCGTTCGCCGCCCGACGAGCCGCGTTCGCAGGCGGCAATCCGAACCGTCACCGGGGCCTGGCCCGCCCGGTTTCGGCGCGCTGGCGGGGCGCCTGGTGTTGGTGCGGAGGTTCCGAAACCCTCGCCGCACTAGTGCGGGCGTAACCCGCTGTGGGGCAGCGGGTTTCTCCCATGGCTGGCGGACTTCCGCCAGCCCGAGCGTGCGTGAGCAGATCGACGGCAGCCCGACATCCCTCAGGCTCCGCCGGTCTCGGCCGCGAAGGAGCCCAAAACCCGGACCGACTCCATGTCCCGGTCGATGGTAGGGCGCGGCTCGCGACGGGGCTGCAAGTCGGTTCCAAGTGCCCTCCAAAACCCTGGGCGCAAAGTCGTACTCGTCGAACAGAACAACCACGAAAGGCTGCAACAGATGAGGATCGATGTACACGCGCACTACTGGACCGACGACTACCTCGACCTGCTGGTCGAGTTCGGTAGAACCGACACCGACGCGCAACGGGGCCAAGGCGCCGGCGGCGGCAGTGAGATGGACGCCCGGCTGCGACTGATGGACCGTGCGGGAGTGGACATGCAGATCCTGTCGGCCGCTCCGTTGCTGCCGCACTTCACTGAACGCGACAAGGCCGTATCGACCGCGCGATTCGTCAACGATCAATACGCCGCGATGGTGGCCGACCACCCGGATCGCTTTCGCGCCCTCGCTGCCCTCCCGATGCCCCACATCGAGGAGTCGATCACCGAAATGGGCCGAGCGCTCGATGAATTGGGCATGATCGGCGTCGTTCTCAACACCACCATCCTCAACCGCGCCCTCGTGGAGGAGCAGTTCGCGCCGATCTTCGACGAACTCGACCGCCGCGGCACCGTGTTGTATCTGCACCCTGCGGGCAACAGTGCCTGCACACCGCTGATCGCAGACCACCACATGACCTGGATGGTCGGCGCCCCGGTCGAGGACACGATCTCGGTGATCCAACTGATCACCAATGGCATCCCGACCCGCTACCCGAACATCAAGATCATCAACTCTCACCTGGGCGGCGCGCTGCCGATGCTGCTGCAACGAATCGACAACCAATATCGATGGGAAGCGCCACAAACCCCCGAGCTGCCCAGTGTCACCGCTCGCCGCATGTGGTACGACACTGTCGGACACGGTCACGTCCCCGCCCTGCGCGCCGCTATCGAATCGCTGGGCGCTGATCGCCTCCTGTTAGGTACCGACTTCCCCTACGAAGCTGGCGACATTTTCCTGCGCGCGATCGACTACATCAACGACCCATCCATCGATCCTGCCGCCACCAAACTAATCCTCGACGGCAACGCACCGACACTGCTCGGCATCGACAACCGAGGTGCGACGGGTCGAAGCGGGGCGCAATGAGTAAGCCCGAGGTCAGGCATCCCAGCGGTACCGCGACGCACGGAACCCGATGGCGGCAGCGCTAGCCGCCATCATTGCAACGAGAGAACGCGTCAATCCTGGAACGGCGACACCTGTTGCGCCCCGAGGGCCAGGCAAACCCGTCCGTCAGTGGCCACCGCAGACTCCCCGCGTACGGCCAGTGGCGGCTCCCTGCAGGCGGCCAACTACCGCGACGTCGAGGCCGTGCGCCTTCCCGGCGATGGCGCATTCTGGCTGCTCGAGGACAGTGAACGCACCGGCGGCCTGTTCGGCGCCAACCGGCTGCTCCTCCCGGCCGGGGCCGACGGCACGCGCCCGCATCACCACACCCTGTCCACCGAGTTCTTCTACATCCTCGCGCACACCACCGGGTGTCCACTCAGGCCGAAGCGCCCGCAGAAATCGCAACCGACCACGACGAACCGAGAATCGTTGCAGAAGTCAACATCCGCCATTGCCACGGGCGTTCGCGGCACCGCACGGTATTGCCCGTGAGCACGCCCAGATCCGCGTCCGCCCCATCCGATGAGTCAGCCAACTGTGAGTCGCCCGAGTCACCGCTACGCCGTAGGGGATATCGATCGGCTCGTACCGAACCGGAATGCCGAGCGTCTCTCCGACTTTGGTGGCAATCTCGTTGTCACCATACAGCGGGGCCAGTCGGACGCGATCTCGTCTTGTACCGGGGCGAACATCGACAGGACTATGCTGGTCGACATCCGCGCCACTGCAGTCAGGGCCTAGATCCATGACGAATTCCCCCGTTGATTACCCCGGCCAGACCCCACTGATCACCGGAGCCAGCTCGGGTATCGGTGCCGAATTTGCACGCCAGCTCGCAGAACGTGGATCTGACCTGATTCTCGTTGCGCGGCGCCTCGATCGGCTCGAGTCGTTGGCGGAGAAGTTATCTGAGCGCAGATCATGGCGCTTGGCGGCCGCTTCGTGAGCCGACGGCTACTGGTTGGCGTGCTCGGCAGAATGACCGGTCGAGCGCAGCAGCCCGAACCGCGATAGGCAGAGCCATACCCGCGACGGATTCACCTCCGCGCCCGGCCTACTGGAATAACCGAGGAGAAGCCGATGCCGACGCCAGCTGAGAACGAGCCGCCTCGGGTTCTGGTGACGGGCGCAAGCGGCAACATAGGCGGTGCCGTGGCCACGGCGCTCGATGGCACTCACGGTGAAGTTATCGCGGTCCGGGCCTCCCGTAATCGCAAGACAGTCGAGAAGTGGGAACAGCAAGGTATGCGCGCCGTCTTCCTCGATCTGGACGACCCGGAGACGTTCCCTGCCGCCCTCGAGGGCATCGACCGAGTGTTTCTCTCGGCGGGTTACACATCAGCGATGAACGAGCAGAGCAAAACGCTGGTCGACGCTGCCGAAGACGCTGGGGTCAACTTCATCGTCCACCTGGGTGTGTTCGGCAACGGCCGCTCCACCGACCCGCACTTCGCCTGGCACGAGCTGGTTGAGCGCTACATCAGCGGCAGTTCCCTCGCCTGGGCCAATGTGCACCCGCACGTGTTCATGGAGAACCTGCTGACTGTCAATCGGTTGCAGAACGGCGCCTTCGTGTGGGGAGCCGGTGACAAACCGGTCGGCTGGGTCGCCGCCGACGACATCGCCGCGGTCGCCGCCAAGGTCCTCGCCGAAGGCCCCAAGGTCCACGCCGGCCGCAACTACTTCCTGTCCACGGACCTCCTCAACGCCGTCGAAGTCGCGGCAATCCTGTCCTCCGCACTGGATCGGGAGATACCGGCTGTGGTCCTCACCCCCCAGGAGCTCCGCAATCTCGTCGGCGCCGGGCATGTCGCTGTCCCCTCCCAATATGACGCCGCCTACGCAGCCAGCGCGCTGAACTGGCTGCAGCAAACCTACGACGGCCGCATGGACTACTCCGCCGTCGTCACCAGCACCGTGACCGACCTGCTCGGCCGCCAACCGATCCACTTCGCGCAGTGGGCGCAGTCGCACCGATCCGAGCTGCTCGACCAACTCGCTTAGCTAAGAATCGGCCTGCCTGATTCGTACAGGCGAAACCCATTCCGCAATAGGTCGTTGTATTAGATTCGGCAGCTCGTACCTGACGACTCGCGACATTGTCGACGGTGCCTGTCCGAACGGCCGACCGCAGCGCGGACACCTCGCATCGGTCAGGGCATTCAGGCTAGATCTGCACAGTGGTCGCTGAGCGCATGGCGCGCGTCGTCGAACGCCCGTTCGTCCGAAACCGTGAAAGTCGAGTTACCCATGTACTCGCGAAATCGGTTGTTGCGGTGGCGCGGGGAGTCCGGACGGACTGAGCTCCGACTGTCCTGAGATAGGTGGCGGCACGCCGGCACCTCGAGCACGTGCTGTCCCACCGCCGTGACTCCCCGCCGGACGGTTGCCACCACTTCGAGTCGCAGCTCTTCGGGGCGCAGCAGCCGACAGCGTACGGATCGCCCGGACTCGACAGAACCCCCTCACCGTCCACCCCGGTGGCGCCACGATGGACGTAGTCCGTGGTCAACTCCACAGCGTCACATGCACTTTCGGGCGGAACCGGGCGACGCCCACGCCGGACCCGCGGATCATCGCCTGGATGCATCGTGGGGTAATGATGAAACGCAGCAGTTCCGACACCGCGGGCGGGCGGGTGTCTGGCGGTAGGGTCGTTGCGCACCACTCATCGGATACCTGAAGGCCGGGTCCCTTGATGTGGCTCAGCCGATGTGTCGCGAGGTCGGACGAGACGGCGAAGCCGATCGTCAGGGTGATGCCCCCGACACGGCGGACCTCTTCGAGGGCGGCCGCATCGCTCTGGAAGATCCGTTGGTGCGACTCGGGAATGGCCAACTCGCGCAGCATCGTCGCGATGTGCCCGTCGACACTGCCGGCACTGGGGCCCAGCATCCACTGCTGTTCCCGCAGCAGCGCGGGATGCGGTGCGATGTCGGCCAGCGGGCTGTCGGGGCGCGCGACCGAAATGATCTGATACTTCAGGAACGGCCGTGCGGTGATGGTCGTGTCGGCGCCGTCCTGCCCGGGCCCCAACGCGATATCCACCGCCCGGGTCTCGATCAGGCTCCGGAACTGACTGGTGGGATGCACACTCAGCTCCACCGACAGATCCTTCGCCCGCGCCGCGAACAGGTCGATGAGGCCGGGCGCGGCATGTTCGGCGAACGCGCTCGATGCCGCGATGCGCAGTAGCCGCCGACCGTGCGCCGCCTCGCTCACCTCGATGGCGGTCTGGCGCTGCAGTCCAAGAATCTCGATCGCCCGGCTGGCCAAGCGCAGCCCGCCGGGCGTGAAGGCCAGACCCGATGCCGCGCGGCTGAACAGTGGGTCGTCGAGTTCCCTGCGCAACTGGGCGATGTGCATCGAGACACCGGCGTCGGACATCCCCAGCTCGCTGGCCGCCGCGTGGACGGAGCCGAGCCGAACCACGGTCGAGTAGGCCCGAAGCTGGGCGGGCGTCACAATTCGAGTCTAGTTTGGAGGTGGACGCAGTGCCTACAGCCGCATCGCGCCCGGAGGACGCACCATGCAGGACGTGCTCACGGATCTGATGACAACCTGGAACGCCGGGGGCACGGCTGGGGTCGCGACGGTCGTGTGGACCTTCCGTTCGGCGCCGCGACCGCCCGGCGCGGCCATGGTCGTCGCCTCGGACGGGACGGTTGGCGGTTCGGTCTCCGGTGGCTGCGTCGAAGGCGCGGTCTACGAACTCGCCACCGACGTCATCCGGACCGGTCGTCCGGTGCTGGAGCGGTTCGGCATCTCCGACGACGATGCATTCGCCGTCGGTCTCACCTGCGGCGGCATCATCGACATCTTCGTCGAGGCGATCTCGCGGGAAACGTTTCCGGAACTCGGCGAGGTCGCCGCAGAGATCGCTGCTGACCGGCCGGTCGCGATCGCGACCGTCATCGAGCACCCCGACGCCGCTCGGATAGGGCGCCGGCTGCTGATCCGGCCGGGCACCGCGCACGGCACCCTCGGGTCGGAGCGGGCCGACGATGCGGTGATCGATGACGCACGCGGGCTGCTCGCGGCAGGCCGTAGCGAGGTGCTGTCCTACGGGCCGGACGGGCAGCGCCGCGGTGAGGGCATGGCGGTTTTCGTCGCCAGCTATGCCCGGCAGCCGCGGATGCTGGTGTTCGGGGCGATCGATTTCGCAGCCGCCCTCGCACAGCAGGGCTCGTTCCTCGGGTACCGGGTGACGGTGTGCGATGCGCGGCCGGTCTTCGCCACCTCCGCCCGGTTTCCGACCGCCGACGAGGTCGTCGTCGACTGGCCGCACCGCTACCTGGCCGCGCAGATCGCGGCCGGCGCGATCGATTCGCAGACCGTCGTCTGCGTGCTGACCCACGATCCCAAGTTCGACGTTCCACTGCTCGAGGTGGCCCTGCGCGCGCCGGAGATCGGCTATGTCGGCGCCATGGGGTCGCGCCGCACGCACGACGAGCGGCTGACCCGTCTGCGACAGGCGGGTCTCACCGACGAGCAACTCGCCCGGCTCGCCAGCCCGATCGGGCTGGATCTGGGCGGCCGGACACCGGAAGAGACGGCGGTGTCCATCGCGGCCGAGATCATCGCACGACGCTGGGGCGGACACGGCCGCTCACTGGCCCAAACCGGCGGCCGGATTCACCACACAACGGGCGCGAACAGCGAATTAAGTGATTCCTTAAATCGGTCTTGACGGTCGCATCGGGCAGGAAGAGGCTGGGCCTATTCCCGCTGATGTGAGGTCGATCACATGCAAGTTCCTGGGCCATTCGAATACGAGCGCGCAACGGGCGTGGATCACGCCATCGGACTACTCGACCGACTCGGGGAGGAGGCGAGCATCGTCGCGGGCGGCCACAGCCTGCTGCCGATGATGAAGCTGCGTCTGGCCAATCCGGAATATCTCATCGACATCAACGACCTGGCGGCTGAACTGGGTTACATCGTCACCGATCCGACGCTGGTGCGAATCGGTGCGATGGTCCGGCATCGGCACGTACTCGAGTCCGACGATCTCGCCGCGGTGTGCCCGATCTTCCGTGACGCCGAGCGGGTGATCGCCGACCCGGTCGTGCGCAACCGCGGCACGATCGGCGGCTCGCTGTGCCAGGCCGATCCCGCCGAAGATCTCACCACGGTCTGCACCGTCCTGGGCGCCACCTGCCTGGTGCGTGGACCGTCCGGCGACCGGGGGATCGCGATGGACGACTTCCTGGTCGGTCCGTACGAAACCGCCATGTCGCACAACGAACTCCTGATCGAGATCCGGATTCCCCTGCGGCATCGGACCTCGAGCGCGTACGCGAAGGTGGAGCGCCGGGTCGGCGACTGGGCGATCACGGCGGCCGGCGCAACGGTGACCCTGCGCGGCGACACGATCGCGGCCGCGCGGATCGGTCTGACGGCGGTCAACCCCGATCCGGCGGCGCTCGCCTCCGCGGTGGAGGTACTTCTCGGTGAGCCGCCTACGGAGGAGGTCTTCTCCGAGGTGGGCCGCCGCGCGAGCGCAGCATGCTCACCTGTCTCCGATGCGCGCGGCAGCGCGGACTACAAGCGCCATCTCGCGTCCGAGCTGACGATTCGCGTGCTGCGCACGGCAGTCGAGCGCGTACTGAATGAATCTGCGCTGGAAGGGAATTAGCCATGCAGGTGAATATGACCGTCAACGGCGAGCCGGTGACCGCGGAGGTCGAGCCCCGCACTCTGCTCGTGCATTTCCTGCGAGATCAGTTGCGGCTCACCGGAACCCACTGGGGGTGTGACACCAGCAACTGTGGCACCTGCGTGGTGGAGGTCGACGGCGAACCGGTGAAGTCGTGCACGATGCTGGCCGTCATGGCCGGCGGCCACGCGGTGCGCACTGTCGAGGGGCTCGAGGTGGACGGCCGGCTCGATCCCGTGCAGGAGGGGTTCATGCAGTGTCACGGATTGCAGTGCGGCTTCTGCACGCCCGGAATGATGATCACCGCCCGCGCCCTGCTCGACCGCAATCCGAATCCCGACGAGCAGACCATTCGGGAGGCGATCTCGGGCCAGATCTGCCGCTGCACCGGATACACGACCATCGTGCGGTCGATCCAGTGGGCCGCGGCGAAGCAACGAGGCGAAGCGATGGAGCCCGAGCCCGCGGCCACGCCGACGCCGGTAGGGAGCACGTCATGACCGCCGTCGAGCCCCGGCCCGAAGACCGAGTCGACAACGACCGCAAGCCGTGCGGTCACGGCAGGATGCTCCGCAAAGAGGATCCGCGGTTCATTCGCGGGCGCGGCAACTACGTCGACGACGTGCAGCTGCCCGGCATGCTGCATATGGCGATACTGCGTTCCCCGTTCGCGCACGCGCGGATCGTGAGCGTCGATGTCTCTGCGGCACAGGCACATCCGAAGGTCAAGGCAGTCGTCACCGGTGCGGACCTCGCGGCGAAGGGACTGGCCTGGATGCCGACGCTGTCCAACGATGTGCAGGCGGTGCTGGCGACGGACAAGGTCCGATTCCAGGGCCAGGAGGTGGCCTTCGTCGTCGCCGAGGATCGTTACTCCGCGCGTGATGCGTTGGAGCTCATCAATGTCGAGTACGAGATGCTCGATCCGGTGATCGACGCCCGGACCGCACTGGCGCCCGATACACCGGTGATCCGCGACGATCTCGACGGCAAGCGGGACAACCACTGCTTCGACTGGGAGACCGGCGATGCCGCCGCGACCGAGGCGGTGTTCGCGCGCGCCGATGTCGTCGTCGAGCAGGAGATCGTCTATCCGCGAGTGCATCCCGCCCCGATGGAAACCTGCGGTGCCGTGGCCGATCTCGATCCCGTGACGGGCAAGCTCACGCTGTGGTCGACGAGTCAGGCGCCGCATGTCCACCGCACGCTCTACGCGTTGGTGGCCGGGCTGCCCGAGCACAAGATCCGGGTGATCTCTCCCGATATCGGCGGCGGCTTCGGCAACAAGGTGCCCATCTATCCGGGATACGTCTGTGCCATCGTCGGGTCGCTGTTGCTGGGCAAGCCGGTGAAGTGGATGGAGGACCGCAGCGAGAACCTCACCAGCACCGGGTTCGCCCGCGACTACATCATGGTCGGCGAGATCGCCGCCACTGCCGACGGCAAGATCCTGGCCATCCGGTCGACTGTGCTCGCCGATCACGGCGCCTTCAACGGCACGGCCGCGCCGTTGAAGTATCCGGCCGGCTTCTTCGGCGTCTTCACCGGTAGCTACGACATCGAGGCCGCCTACTGCAAGATGACCGCGGTCTATACGAACAAGGCCCCCGGCGGCGTCGCCTACGCGTGCTCGTTCCGGATCACCGAGGCCGTCTACTTCGTCGAGCGGTTGGTGGATTGCCTCGCCTACGAACTGAAGATGGATCCGGCCGAGCTGCGGCTGCGGAATCTCCTTCGCGCCGAACAGTTCCCGTACACCAGCAAGACCGGCTGGGTCTACGACTCCGGCGATTACGAGAAGACCATGCGTCTGGCGATGGACATGATCGGCTACGACGCCTTGCGCAAAGAACAGCGGGACAGGCGCGCCCGCGGCGAGTTGATGGGCATCGGGATGTCCTTCTTCACCGAGGCGGTCGGCGCGGGCCCGCGCAAGGATATGGATATCCTCGGACTCGGGATGGCCGACGGGTGCGAGCTGCGCGTCCATCCGACCGGCAAAGCCGTTGTGCGCATAGCGGTTCAGACTCAGGGGCAGGGGCACGAGACGACGTTCGCCCAGATCGTCGCCGAAGAACTCGGCATTCCGCCGGACGACATCGACGTGGTGCACGGCGATACCGATCAGACTCCGTTCGGCCTGGGCACCTACGGCAGCCGGTCGACACCGGTCTCGGGCGCCGCTGCCGCACTGGTGGCGCGGAAGGTGCGCGATAAGGCGCGAATCATCGCGTCGGGCATGCTCGAGGTATCCGTCGCCGACCTCGAGTGGGAGAAGGGCTCGTTCCACGTCAAGGGCGATCCGTCCGCGGCGGTGACGATCCAGCAGATCGCGATGCGAGCACACGGCGCCGGTGATCTGCCCGAGGGGATCGAGGGCGGACTCGACGCGCAGATCTGTTACAACCCGGAGAATCTCACCTTCCCCTACGGTGCGTACTTCTGCGTCGTCGACATCGACCCGGGGACGGCCGTGGTGAAGGTGCGGCGCTTCCTCGCCGTCGACGACTGCGGCACCCGGATCAATCCGATGATCATCGAGGGGCAGGTGCACGGCGGTATCACCGACGGTATCGGCATGGCGCTGATGGAGATCATGGCCTTCGACGAGGACGGCAACTGCCTCGGCGGATCCCTGATGGACTACCTCATCCCGACGGCGCTCGAGGTTCCGCATTTCGAGACCGGGTACACGGTCACGCCGTCGCCGCATCATCCGATCGGCGCGAAGGGCATCGGCGAATCGGCCACGGTCGGATCGCCTGCGGCGGTGGTCAACGCGGTGGTGGATGCGCTGGCGCCGTTCGGGGTTCGGCACGCCGACATGCCGTTGACGCCGTCGCGGGTGTGGGACGCGATGCAGGGCCGGGCCACACCGCCCATCTGAGTGGGGTCCGAGCGATGGGGTCACCGATGAAGATAAACGAGCGTGCAGAGGAGCTGGTCCGCACCCGGACCCCGTTCGTGCACGCGACCGTCGTGCGCGCCCAGCAGCCGACCTCGGCCCACGCCGGGGACGAGG
Organism: Nocardia sp. GP40; assembly: GCF_050434125.1. Classification (NCBI taxonomy): domain Bacteria; kingdom Bacillati; phylum Actinomycetota; class Actinomycetes; order Mycobacteriales; family Nocardiaceae; genus Nocardia; species Nocardia sp. GP40. The sequence goes on from NZ_JBNPVW010000013.1 coordinate 92,155, forward strand.
CGATCCTGTTGCAGGACGGGACGATCGAAGGATTCGTCGGCGGCCAGTGCGCCCAGAACTCGGTCCGCAAGGCGGCGCTGGGTGCCCTGCAGTCGCACGAGAGTGTCCTGCTGCGCGTACTGCCCGACGGCGATCTGCATTTTCCCGAGGCGCCCGGCGCGGCGGTGGTGGTGAATCCCTGTCTGTCCGGCGGCGCGCTGGAGATCTTCCTGGAGCCGCAGATTCCGGCGCCGCTGGTGCGCATCTGCGGCGCGACACCCATCGCGGATGCCTTGGCCGACATGTGCGAACTGGTGGGTTTCGGGGTGCGGCGCAGTGTGGCCGAAGCCGGCTCGCTGGATTCGCTGGCCGATACGACGGTGGTGGTGATCGCCAGCCACGGTGGCCCGGAGGCCGAGATGATCCGTGTCGCGCTCGACGCGGGTGTGGGGTACATCGGGTTGGTGGCCAGCACGATTCGGGGCGCGTCGATCCTCGACGAACTCGAATTGACCGACGCCGAGCGGGCTCGTGTCCGCACCCCGGTGGGTTTGCCGATCGGCGCCAGGACGTCCGCGGAGATAGCGGTCTCGATTGTCGCGGAAGTGATCCAGGCGATCCGTAAAGGTGGCTTGGCCGTCACGCCCCGCACGGCGAATGTCGCGATCGAGGTGCTCGATCCGGTGTGCGGCATGACCGTGGCCGTCGGGCCGGACACACCGCATCTCGCGGTCGACGGTGTCGACCACTGGTTCTGCAGCTCCGGCTGCCGCACCTCCTTTGCAGCGACGAGGACAGGCTCATGACGAACGGGGTCGTCACCGGAGTGGTGCTCGCGGCGGGAACCTCACAGCGTCTCGGCACGGCGAAACAGCTACTGCCGTACCGGAATACGACGGTTCTCGGCGCCACCCTCGACATGGTGCGGTCCTGCGCGTTCGATCAGATCATCGTCACGCTCGGCGGCGCGGCGGCGGCGGTGGCCCAGCAGGTCGATCTCACGGGGGTGGAGGTCGTCCTGGCCGAAGACTTCGGTTCGGGCTGTTCGTCGTCGTTGCGTTCAGCCCTGAACCTGGTGCATCCTCGGGCCGCCGGAATCGTGCTGATGCTCGGTGATCAACCGGGTCTGCCGGCGGCGACCGTCGAGCGGCTGATCGCCGAGGGAACGTCCGCCGCGATCACGGTCTGCCGGTACCACGACGGTATCGGGCATCCATTTTGGCTCAGGCGCAGCATATTCGGCGAGTTGGCGCGATTGCACGGCGACAAGGCCGTGTGGAAGATCATCGAGTCGGGCCGCGTCCCGGTGTCGCAACTCGACGTCGACGCACCGGTGCCCTTGGACGTCGACACCTGGGACGACTACCAGCGCCTGCGCGCCGCGACGTCGCCATGATGTCGCCGTTCGACGATATCGAGGACGTGGTGCGGCGATTCGACGCCGACGACTACCTGCTCGATACCGGAACCGCCGCCGCCTTCTACCTGGCCACCACGTTGGGCCGGCCACTGCTGCTGGAAGGTGAACCGGGAGTGGGCAAGACGACGGCGGCGAAGACCCTGGCCACCGTGCTGGGTGCACCGCTGATCCGCCTGCAGTGCTACGAGGGCCTCACCGTGAGTGAAGCGCTGTACGACTGGAACTACCAGCGTCAGCTGCTCAGCATCCGGCTCGCCGAGGCGCGCGGCGCCGACCTCACCGAAGCCGACCTGTTCACCGAGGCATATCTGGTCGACCGCCCGATCCTGCGCTGTGTGCGATATCGCGGCCCGACGCCCCCGGTGCTGCTGATCGACGAAATCGACCGTGCCGAGGACGAATTCGAAGCGCTGCTGCTCGAATTCCTCGGTGAGGCCACGGTGACCGTTCCCGAACTCGGGACCTTTGTCACCGAACACCCGCCGCTCGCGGTGCTGACCTCGAACCGCAGTCGCGACCTGCACGACGCGCTGCGGCGGCGCTGCCTCTACCACTGGATCGACTACCCGGAACCGGCTCGCGCGGTGGCGATCGTGCGACGCACCGTGCCCGGGGCCACCGACGCGCTGATCGAGCACGCCACCCAATTCGTGGGCCGCGCTCGCGATCTCGATCTCGACAAGCCGCCCGGCGTCGCCGAGACCATCGACTGGATCGCCGCGCTGGTGACGCTCGACGTCGCCGATCTCACCGCGCCGGAGGCGGTCGCCGCGTTCAGCGCACTGGCGAAGACCCCCGACGACCGCGCCACCGTCCACGAGGCATTCGTCGAATACACCCGAAGCCTGGCTACCGGATGAGAGGAATACTCCGATGAAGATCGCCAACGAGTTCACCGTCAACGCACCCGTTGAGCAGGCATGGGAGGTGCTGACCGACCTCGAACAGGTGGTCCCACTCATGCCCGGCGCACAAATGGTCGGCTGGGAGGGAGACGACTTCCTCGGCAAACTGAGGGTCAAAGTCGGCCCGGTGACCAGCGAATTCACCGGGAAGGCACATTTCGTCGAGCGCGACGAACACGACCATCGCGCCGTCATCAACGGCAGCGGCCGGGATTCACGCGGATCCGGAAACGCAGCGGCGACCATCACCACGCAACTGCGCGAAGACGGCGACAAGACCCGCGTCACCGTGGAGACCGACCTCAAGATCGTCGGTAAGCTCGCCCAGTTCGGCAGCGGGATGCTGCAGCAGGTGTCCGAGAAACTGATCGGACAATTCGTCGCCTCCTTGGAATCCAAACTCGCAGTGGGCGATTCGGGCGCTACGGAGCCGGTGGCCGGGCCGGATAGCGGAGCGGCACGGCCGCAAACGGTTGCACAACCCGCGGCGGCACCGCTCGACCTCGTCGATCTCGTCGGGCCCGCGATGATCAAGAGGTATGCGCCCGCGATCGCGGTCGGGCTGGCGACCGTGCTCGCGATTGTCCTGGTACGCAGGCGGATACGCGGGAAGCGATGACACGAGCGGTGCTGCTGCGCGGTGTCGATCTGGCCGCATTCGCTGTTGCGATGGTCGCGCGGCTGCGGCGTGGCGGCGTTGCGGTGGCGCCGAGCGGGCCCGCGTTGTTCGTGCAGGCCTTGCGTTGCATGGTGCCGCGGTCGCGCACCGAACTCTACTGGGCTGCGCGACTCACGCTCGTCGATCGCATGCAGGATCTCGCCGCCTTCGACGCGGTCTTCGCGACGGTGTTCGCCGACGCGGTGCTGGGTGTGGACCCGCCGAGCCGAACGCACGGACTGCCGCCCGAACGCGCGTCGGCGCCGGGCACGGGCGGTCGGGGGCAGTCCCGGCAAGGCGGTGAAGTCCCGTGGGCGACACTGCAATCAGCGACTGGTGCCGACCGATCGACCGACCGGGGCATGGCGCTGCCGGACCTGCTGCCGAGCCGGTTCGCTGCACGGGAAGCCGAGCCGTTCGCCCGCTTCGATCCGGACGACCTGCGGACGGTCGGCGGCTGGCTGGAACAGGCATCGGCGCTGTGGCCGCAGCGCCGCAGCAGGCGCTACGCGAACCATCCGCACGGCAAGCGGATCGACTTCCGGGCGACGATGAACAACTCCCGTCGCACCGGCTGGGAGTCGGCGGTGCTGGTCCGCACTCGTCCCCGGCGCCGCCCGCGCCGAATCGTCATGATCTGCGACGTCAGCCGATCGATGCAGCCGTATTCGACGATCTACCTGCACCTGATGCGGGCCGCGACGGCGCGCCGTTCGCCCGATCGACCCGAGGTGTTCGTCTTCTCCACCTCGCTGACCAGGCTGACCTCGGTGCTGGCGCACCGTTTCCCGGATGTCGCGGTGGCCCGGGCCAACGACAAGGTGGTCGACCGCTACGGCGGCACGCATATCGGCCGGTGCCTCGGCACGCTGCTCGCAACTCCGTCCGGCAACGCGGTGCGCGGCGCCGTCGTTGTCATCGCATCGGACGGCTGGGACAGCGACGCCCCCGATGTCCTCGCCCGCGCGATGGCCCGGATCCGACGCCGGGCTTGGCGCGTCATCTGGCTCAATCCCCGTGCGGGCGACTCCCGATTCCAGCCGGCCACCGGTGCGATGGCGGCAGCCCTGCCATACTGCGACATCATGATGCCCGCGCATACGCTGGCTGGCATACACGCTCTCATGCAGGCTCTGGCATCGGCGAGTGTCACCTGATGGCTAGCCTCCTGCAAACCGGCCGCCGATAGATGTCGTACACGGTTTTCGCGGGCGGGAAATCGTGCGGCAACTGCACCCAGGCGATCCCACCGCGCACCAGGTAGAACACAGCATGAGAATCAGCCGGCGTGGCCACTTCTCCGGCCGGCCGCCGCGACCAGCGATGTTGCCTGGTAGCGGCAGCAGCGGCTCCAGCAGCGCCCACTCGGCGTCGTCCCAGCGACTTTGCCTCGCTGGCCAGGACCAGCCGCCGCTGCCGCTCGTTTGGCTACAGGCCGGTCGGTTTTCCTCCCAAGGTTGGGAATACGCCGTAATTACCGTGGCCTGGTGAACGTTAGGTTCTGGGAGAGTCGGGGTCCAATCTCGGACAAATCGGGAGAATTCGTGTCATATACCAGGCTCTTCATCAGCCTTCTCGCCTCTCTTGCGCTAGCGGGCACCGTGCTGGCCGGACCCACCTTGACGAGCACCCCGGCATCCGCCAATGCGCTCACCGCCCCGGGCCCTGCGGTTCCTGCGGTCGCCGACCTTAACGGCGACGGCATCCCGGACGTCGTATTCAGCGACTTCGTTCTCGGGCTCGGCGTGTCGGTTTTCCTGGGTAAGCCCGGCGGGGGCTTCCAGCCCGCCGTCCGCTACGCCACCGGTGGTCAAGCGGATTACGTCGCAATCGCGGATTTCAACCACGACGGCAAGCTTGACCTGGCCGTGACCAATTTCACCTCGAACGACGTCTCCATTCTGATGGGCAACGGTGACGGTACCTTCGCCAAGGCCGTCAACTACCCGACCGACCTCGCCCCCGGGGCGGTGGTCGTCGGCGACTTCAACCACGATGGCATCCCCGATCTCGCCACCTCCAATCAGGCCCCGTCGATGTCGGTACTCCTGGGCAAGGGTGACGGCACCTTCGCCAAGGCGGTCAACTACCCCAGCAACCTTGGCGTCGGCTCCGGGTCCGCCGACGCCGCGGACTTCGATCGGGACGGCAACCTCGACCTGCTCCGCGGCAACTACGCCAACAGCACCATTCAGATCTACCGCGGCCGCGGTGACGGCACCTTCGCCGCGCCGACGACGTTCAGCGAGGGCGCCCTGACCGCCTGGTACGGCAAGGCGCACGATATCAACGGCGACGGCAAGCCCGACATCCTCTTTTCCAACCTCGCCGCCGGCACCGTGTCCACACTCATCAATAAGGGGGACGGCACCTTCGGACCGGCCACGGCATACTCGACGGGCGGCCTGCTCCCGCAGTGCTTCGATCTGGGCGACCTCAACGGCGACGGCAAGCTCGACATGGTGGTCGCCAATGGCGGCAGCTCCAGTATCAGCGTCCTGCTGGGGACCGGGAACGGCACCTTCGGCCCGCCCCACACCTACCCCTCCGGCGGGCTCGTCCCCCTGTCCACCCCGATTCTCGCCGACTTCAACGGCGACGGAAAGTTGGATCTCGTCATCGGCAATACCGGCTCGGGGAACATCACCCTGCGCTACGGCAACGGTGACGGCACGTTCGGTCCCCCCACCAACTACGCGGCCTGACCGACCTCGGCAGGCTCCCGGTCTGCGCGGGTTCACGCGATCGCTGCAACACTCCCGATGTGGGAGGTTGCGGCGATCGTGTCGTTTCCGGAGGACAGTCGAATTCGATGAGGCCGAGCGGGTGTTGGTTGCCGCGGTGCGGGTCCGGCGGCGTGGCCGCGATCGGTGCGGGGTGTGTTCGCGGCGGTGCCCGCGATACGACCCCGGGCGGGGCGGCGTCGATGGCGTGCCTTGGATCTGGGAGCTGTGCGGGCGTTCGTCGAGTCGGATGCACCCAGGGTCAGATGCGGTGAGCATGGGGTCGTGGTGGCCGCGGTGCCCTGGGCTCGGCATGGGACTGGGCATACCCGCGCCTTCGACGACACCGTGGCATGGTTGGCGACTTGGGCGTGTGGCTACCCGGAGAGTTGCACGTCGGCCAGCCCACTGCGGGACGCGCGCCGGTAACTGCCAGGCGCGACACCGTATTCGCGTTTGAATGCCTTCGCGAAGGCGAATTCCGAGCTGTATCCGGCGCGTTCGGCCACCGTAGCCAACGGGGCATCGGTTTCGCGCAGCAGCCTGCCCGCCGCGGTCATCCGCCAACTGGTGAGATAGCCGAGCGGCGGCTCCCCGAGCACAGCGGTGAACCGCTTGGCGAACGCGGCGCGCGACAGACCGGACGCACGGCTGAGTTCCTCGACGGTCCACGGATGGCCAGGGTCGGCGTGGATGGCGCGCAGCGCGGGCGCGATAACAGGGTCGGTGACCGCGGCAGCCCAGCCTTTCGCGCGATCCGCTGTCATGCCCTGATACCAGGCTCGCATGATCAGCAGCAGGAGCAAGTCGATCAGGGCCGCGACGATGCTGTCACTGCCGGGGCCCGGATCGTCCATCTCGCTGGTCAGCTGGCCGACGGCGATACGGAGTGCGGACTGCTGGGCCGCGGCAGGCAGATGGATCACCTCGGGCATCCCCGCTAGCAGCGGGTGCTGCCGGGTTATGTCGAGTTTGTAAGCCCCGCATGCAAGGACAGTCCGTTCACCCGGCCCGTCTCTGTACAGACCGCAACCCACGACGGGCTGGTCCCCTTGCGCTTCGACGGCCACTCGCCGGTCTACCGTCTTGCCGTCGATCAGCAACTGACGGATGTAGGAGCTGTGATCGATCCGATCCTGGGCGAACACAGCCGGCGTGAGGACATGATCGCTGCAGAGCGTGTGCCCGCTGCCCTGTCGCAAGAACACGATGTCGCCGGTATCGAGCCGGACCGAAGCGCCGCCTTCGGGCGGGACGAGCAAGCAACTGCCGTGCAGGACCACGTGGAAACTGGCGCCGGAGACCGCGGGGAATCGCATGCTCCACGGTGCGCGAGCGTCGGTGCGGGTGAACACCGGCGTACCGGTTCGCAGCGCGGTGAGGGCGTCGCTGAATACATCCATCGCTACCTCACCGCATACCAAAGACGTTGGGACAGAAATGCGAGCGTATCAGCTATTCAATCGCGGTCCCGGCGAACCTAACGTTGCTCGCGTTCCACTCGGGCACGGGAAGGTGCGGGATCGATGAGCACAATCACCACAGCTCGAGGCATGCAGCAAGGTCGAGGGACGCTGACTCCGGACGGGGGTCTTTCCCGCGGAATCGTGCTGCTGTTCGCGGCGGCCGCGGGCTTTGCTGACCACCATCGCCTCGGTATTCCACGTCGGCAGCGGCACCGCCTCGGTGATCGTCACGGTCGGACAGCTCGGCTACACAGCCGGGATCGCGCTACTTGTCCCGCTGGGCGACATTGCCAACCGTCGCAGGTTGGCCGATCCGCAGGCCGTCTACGACGACTTCTCCGGCCGAATCCCCGCCGCACGCATCGCCGATCCCGACGAAATCGCCTCCGCCTATGCGTATCTCATCGATAGCCACTTCACCACGGGCACCGTCCTCACCGCCGACGGCGGCACCCTCCTCGTGTGATCGCTCGACCGCACGCCCCATAAGCCGCACTCGGACGCACCCGGCTCGAGACGCTGTCGTAGCCCTGGCAGGAAGGCATGCGTAAGCCGTCTCCGGCCAGGAACACAGATTTGCCAATCAAAGGAGATACCGTGGATCACCAGGCAACGCCGCCCCCGAAGATGTGGCGGTGAACCATGGCGGATGAGCCGATCGCGCCTGCGTTGATGAACGCCTTGGTAACCGAGCATTTCGTGCTGCAATCCGCCGCCAGCACAACCGTCAGCGAGGCTTCGGGGCGCGCAACACTGTATCTATCGTCGCTGTCGAGTTCGCTGGTGGCCATGGGATTTGCTGCCCAGTCACCTCACATCTTTCCCGCGTTTGCGGCCGCCGTGATTCCGGCGCTCCTGCTGCTCGGCGTACTCACCGTCGTTCGGCTGGTCGACACCGGAATTCAGAACGTCGTCTATTTGGCGGGCATAGCTCGGATCAGGGCTCGCTACCGAACCCTTTCGCGGGAGGCAGCCCAGTTCTTCCAGTCCTGGGGCGATGCGGAGGACGAAACCGGACAAGCCTTGGCGTCATTGGCGGTGGCAAGAAGCCCGTTGGTCGGTCTATTCACCACCGCCAGCATGGTCGCCGCGATCAACAGCATCGTGGCGGGAGCCGGAATTGTCCTGCTGCTGGTGAGACTGTTCGGTATTGATCTCGCAGTCGCTGTTCCCGCGGGAGTTGTGCTGTCCGCAGTGCTCATGGGCGTCTTCTACCGGTATCAGGACCGCCGCTACAGGGCCGCAGACAGGTTGCGAGGCTCCGATCGCGCACCGGTTGCTCGGGATGGCGGGTAGCGCCCGGCGTCCGCAGCGGTGAGTCGGTTTACGCGACAATCGGCGAAAACTTGGTCATGTACAGGTAGAAGCAGCCGTGCCGGTCGCGATTCGTAGCAATGATGCGAAGGGAATATCCAGATGACAAGAATGCGCGCCGTAGTGGTCGAACGGTTCGGGCCGCCCGGGGTACTTCGGGCGGCAGAGGTGGCCGTGCCGGAGCCATCCGCGGGGCAGGTCCTGGTGCGGGTTCGAGCCGCAGGCGTCAACGCCATTGATTGGCTGACTCGCGCCGGTCTAGGAGTGCGGGTGTCTGGCTTCCCTGCGATCCTCGGCTGGGATATGTCTGGCACGGTAGTGGCCCGCGGGTCAGGTGTGACGGGCGTACGGGAAGGAGACGACGTGTTTGGGATGCTGAGCTTCCCCGCGCTGGCGAGCTGTTATGCCGAGTATGTCGCCGCGCCGGTCACAGATGTGGCACTCAAGCCGAGTGTCATTGACCATCGTCACGCCGCAGGTGCACCGATGCCTGCGATCACTGCCTGGCAGGCATTGTTCCGCCACGCCGATCTGCGGGCGGGACAGCGAGTGCTGATCCACGGAGCCGCGGGCGGTGTCGGACACATCGCTACCCAATTGGCGCATTCGACTGGTGCAGAAGTGATCGCCACCGCCTCGGCACGCAACCGTGACTTTCTTATCGACCTCGGTGCGGACCAGGTGGTCGACTATAGCTTGGGACCAATCAGCGAGCTGGTGTCGAAGGTGGATGTCGTAGTCGATTCCCGCGGCGGCGCCGACTTCCTCGATCTGGTGAACGCGGTCCGCCCTGGGGGAATTGTTGTCACCCTGAAGGGAGAGCAACCCGAGCACCGTGCTCAGCTCGAGGCACAACAGGTCCGCGCCGGGTATGTCTACGTCGGCCCCGACCCGCAGGCGTTGAATGCGGTCGCGCAACATTTGGCCCACGCGGACGCCAAAGCTGTGGGAAGCCGGATCGTCAGTTCGTGTTCAGCTTTGGGGGAGGCCGGCGGTCGGCACCAGCCGAAGAAGACCGTCGTCGCCGCAGTGCCAACCCCACAGTGCGAGTGCACCGAATGCGACCAGCTCCGTGGCGAATGCGACCGTCAGGTTGGCCCACTTCCAGATTTCAGAGACGTACGTGGCCGCTCAGGAACTCGGTGATCAGTTCGGCGACCCGCTCGGCGGAGTCGGCCTGTGGGTAGTGCCCAGAGCCTTCCACCAGGCCGATGTGGCCCAGCCCGGGCCGTAGCTCCGCGACAATGGCCTCGGCCTCGGCTTTCGGGTCGGCGAAGTCGGGTTCGGCGGTGCCCATGATGATCAGGGCTGGGCACTCGACGTCGGCCAGCTTCGGGGCGGATTCGGCGGGGACGGCCTTGCCGGTCTTCATGAATTCGGCAAAGCGGCCGGGTTCGCTCAGCTTGGCCTTCAGGCCGGCCATGGCCTCGGCGTAGTCGGCGGGCTTGATCGGCGCGGCGATGTTCTGGTAGCTCATCCAGATGGGCAGGCTCTTCAGGAGCGCGGTGCCGGCCAGCCGCACCAGGCCCTTGCGGTAGCGCGCGGTGGTGAAGAACGCCCCGGTCGCGAAGCTCTGGATGCGGGTGAACGGGCCGATCTCGACGATGGCGGTGACCAGTTCGGGTGCGGTGGCGGCGGCGATGGTGGCCGACCCGCCGGACAGCGAGTTGCCCACGATGACCGCGGGCCCGCCCAGGTGGCGGATCAGGTCGAGGATGTCGCCCGCGACGTCGGTCTGCGTGATGCCGGTGCTGCCGTCGTGTGAGGTCCAGTTCATGCTCGATTCGCCGTGTCCGCGCATGTCGAGGTTGGCGACGCGGTATCCGGCGGAGACGAGCAGGGGGACCAGGTGCCGGTAGGTCCGGCGGTGGGTGCCCATGCCGTGTGACAGCACGATCAGCGGCCCGGTGCCGGTGACGTCGTAGGCGAGGGTGCCGCCGGTGATGTTCAGGAATTCGGTCATTTGTGTATGTCCTAAAGAGGTCAGGCGTCGACGCCCGCAGGCGCGAGCTGCAGTTCGACGTCGAGATTGCCCCGCGTCGCGCGGGAGTACGGGCAGACCTGATGGGCGGCCTCGACCAATTCGGTTGCCTGCGAAGGCTCGACGCCGGGCAGGTGGATGCGCAGCGTCACGGCCAGGCCGTATCCGGTGTCCTCCGGGCCGATGCCTACCCGTGCGGTCACCGCGGAACCACTGACGTCGGCCTTGGCGCGGCGGGCGACTACTCGCAGCGAATTGTGGAAGCACGCAGCGTATCCCGCCGCGAAGAGCTGCTCGGGGTTGGTGCGGCCACCGGTGCCGCCGAGTTCGCGCTGAATCGCAAGATCCAGGTCGAGCAGGCCGTCGTCGGTGGTCACGTGGCCGTTGCGACCGTCGCCGGTGGCGTCGGCGACAGCGGTGTACAGAATCTTGTCGGGCATCGAGAGCTCCTGGATCAGTTCGCAATCGCGGTGAGGGCGGCCTTGTTGGCGCGCACCCAGCTCGTGTAGTCACCGGGCGTGCGGCCGGTGAGGTCGGAAACGGTCGACAGCACTGCGGATTCGTCGAGTGAGCCGTGTGCGTAGAAGTCCATGAACGCGTCGGCGTAGGCGGCAGGCATCTGGGTCAGCATCTCCGCGTAGCTCTCGTCGTCGCTGAGCGCGATGACGCGCAGCGGCCGTGTGAGCTCGGCGGCGAGGATCTCGACCTGTTCGATCGCGTTCAACGGCTGTGGCCCGGTCAATGTGTAGATCCGGCCGACGTGCGCATCGCTGACCAGTGCGACCGCCGCGACCGCGCCGATATCCGCCGGATCGATGACCGCCGTGCGGACGCCGGCGAACTGCAATCGCAGTTCGTCGCCCGCCCGCAACTGTGGCAGCCACCGGAAGGTGTTGGACATGAATGATGCCGGCCGCAGCACGGTCGCCGGCAATCCGGATTCCGTCACCAGATCCTCGGCGGCTGCCATCATCGCCGTCACCGCATTACTTCTGTCCCACGACCCCGCCGACCCGCCCGAAAGCTGCACCACCCGCGCGACTCCCGCGCGCGCCGCCGCGGCCAGCAAGCCCGCCGCGCCCTTGTAGCCCGGCAGTAGGAATATGCCGTCCACCCCGTCCAGTAGCGGCAGCAGCGTCTCGGCTACATCGAGATCAGCGGTAACGATCTCGGTTCCGGCCGGCAGATTCGCCGCGCCGGGATCGCGCACCACGGCGCGAACCGGGTGGTCACCGGCGCGTAGCGCACGCACGACCTCGGCCCCGACATTGCCGGCGGCGCCGGTCACCAAGTACATCGCCATCTCCTCGTCTGTCGTAGAGCCCTGTCGCTCATCAGCTTCCGGCCTCGCGCTCGGCGGTTCAAGCGTCGATCGAGCTCGCATCGTGCAGCCACACCGCACGATCGCCGCCTGCCGCGCCAAAGCGGCGGATCATGCAGTGGCGCCGAATGATCCGGCCGCGATTGCTGCTTGTTCCGGGTCGCCGGCGAGCGCCACGATTTCGACCATGAACCTTGTAGACAAACGCGTCCTCGTCATCGGCGGCACGTCGGGAATCGGCCTGGCGGTGGCTGCGGGCGCTGCCGAACGCGGTGCCCGGGTCACCGTCGCCTCCAGCAGTCCCGGCAAGGTGACAGCGGCGCGAAAACTGCTGCCCGACAGCGTCGATGCCCGCGAACTCGACGTAACCGACGAGGCCGCGGTAGTCGCGTTCGCTGCGGCGATCGGCACGCTCGACCATCTCGTTTACACCGCCGGCGACGGATTGCTGGTCAAGTGGGTCGCGGACGCGACGGTCGGCGAGGCGCGCGAATTCTTCGACATCCGATTCTGGGGCGCGTACACGGTGGTGAAACACCTTGCGCCGCAGCTGTCCGCCTGCGGATCCATCGTCCTGACCTCGGGCGGCGTCGCGCAACGCCCGGCCCCAGGGCTGGCCGTCGCGGCGAGTGCCACCAGCGCGGTGGAGGGGCTCACCCGCGCTCTCGCGGTCGAACTCGCGCCGGTGCGAGTGAACGCGGTGCGCCCGGGCGTGCTGCGGACCCCGCTGTGGACCCACAGCGGCCTCACTTCCAGCGACGACGACGAGTTCTTCGAGCGGGCGGGGGAGGGCCTGCCGGTCGGGCGCATCGGTACCGCGGAGGAGGCCGCCGCCGCCTACCTGTTTCTGTTGGAGAACGGGTTCGCCACCGGGACCACGGTATCGGTCGACGGCGGTCAGCTGCTGGTCTGAACCCGGACCGGGATCATCGCGGCCGGGGCGACAGTCGGTTCAGCGCCCCTCAATCGCGTCCCCACCGAACCTGCCGCAACTCGATATCTCGGCCGCCGAACCGCATCCGTGCGCCGGCCCGCCCGCTACCGGCTGTCGTCGTTGAGATCACGTCCGGCCGATGCCAGCTGCTGCGCGAACTTCGTTGTTGCGCCGTCGGTTTCGATTCCCGGCCATACCGTGCGTAGCGTGAACGGCTGCAGCCCGGTCACCGGAACCAGGGTGGCTCGACCCCGGATCGACTCCCACGCGGGGGACTTCGACAGCATCCGGAACGTCAGGTGGGCGGCGGATCGCTCGAGCGTGGTCTCGTAGAGCCGATCCAGATGGCGGGTGGTCACGGTGGTACGGGTGATCGGTCGGCCCGCCGGGGTGCGTTCGGGCACCCACTCGGTTCGGATCGCGGTCGCCACTTCCGGATTCACCAGGCAGTGATCGGCGAGCTCTTCGACGTCCACACTGACGCGACCGGCAAGCGGGTGCCCGAGCGACACCAGCAGCGCGGCTTCGGACCGGCAGATCTGCGGTCCGGTCCGCAGATAGGTGTTGCCGATCGCGCTGTGCTGCGGTGGCAGCCACAGTGTGGCGACATCCAGGTCGTGTTCGGACTGCGCGTTCCACAGGTACACGCCGTTCAGTCCTTCACGCAGCCACACCACCGGCCGTCCGGACCCCATCTGCGGGCAGCGCTGCGACAGTGTGATCCGGATGTTCTCCGGGAGGCTGGCCGGATAGCCGATTCGCAACGGCCGGTTAGCGGTACCGATGGACCGCCGCGCCTCCAGCAGCCCGGTCGAGAGGCTGCGCAGCGCCGGCCGCCACTCGGCCAGCAGTTGTTCACCGACGCTCGTCAGCCGCACGGTCCGGCTGGTGCGCTGGAACAGCACACCGCCCACGCGCTGCTCCAGCGCCCGGACCGCCTGACTGATATTGGATGGCGACCGATGCAGCCGCTCGGCCGCTCGGCCGAAATGAAGCTCCTCGGCAACAGCCACGAACGCTTCGATCTCACGCATCTCCAGCACAGCTTCGAATCTCCCTGTCGTCGCGCCGAACTAACCGCGCGTCACGCCCGCGAGCACGGCACGACCGAACAACTCGACCAGCTGATCGGCGTACTGCCCGAGCTCACTCTCCAGTCCGGTGGCGTACCGGACGCCCGCCGCGTCGATCGCGGCCCGAATCGTCACCGCCATGACGTGCGTGTCGAACGATGTGAACTCCCCCGCCTCCTGTCCCGCGTGCAACAGCGCGTGCATCCCCGCCACCGCGTTCGCTGAGGACACCGCATCGACCAAGGGCACGCCTTCCGGGGTCCGCGCGAAGTTCCTGATCTCCACCAGTGCACGCAACTGATCCGGATGCGCATGCAGAAATTCCAGATTGGATGTGATGTAGGCGGCGACCCGCGCCCAGTGCCCGCCCTCCGCCGCGATCCGCGGCGTCATGAATTCCGCTGCGGCGTCGACGATCTGGTTCACTACCGCCGCCATGAGATCGTCCTTACCGCCGAAATGGTAGGAGATCAGCCGCGTGCTACTGAGCTGCGCCGCACCCGCGATCTTCGTGAGCGACGTTCCGGTATAGCCGAATTCGGCCAGCGTCGCGATCGATGCACTCACGATCTTCGCCCGCCGAGCCGCCGCCGTAGGACTGATCGGCTCGCTTCTTATTCGCACAGGTAACAAGTTACCCAACTAGATAACGAGCGGCAAGGTGTTCGCCCCCCACGAATGTCGTCTCGATTGGAATCGGTCCGCCACACAGTTGATCTCCCAGCCCCCGACACCTCTGACGGTTCGCGGGCGACCTACCCGGTGTGCTTCATGCGAGCCGCACCGCGCGAGCCCGCCGCTCGACCCCTCTCAGCGCCTGTCGATACACGCAGACAGCGGCGACGGCAGACCGCCGGCGCGAGCGGCAGAACCGGGCAACTCGCCGACCTGCGGTGTCAGCTGTCGCAACCCCCATGGGTGCGAATCTGCGGCACGTGGCCTGCGGTCTTCCGCTGCGACTGTTCGGTGTTGCTGTGATGGAACGCCTTTGACTTGCGAAAATGCGGCGCATGTCGAGCGCCCCCGGCAGGAATCGAACCTGCGACCTGCGCTTTAGGGCATGGGCGGAGCCTTTAGGTGCCCCAGGCAGGAATCGAACCTGCGACCTGCGCTTTAGGGCATGGGCGGAGCCTTTAGGTGCCCCAGGCAGGAATCGAACCTGCGACCTACCCTTTAGGAGAGGGTTGCTCTATCCCCTGAGCTACTGAGGCCGGCCGATGCCGGGTGGCAACGGGCTCGGGCGGAGTCTACCTGGTGTGGGTGGGATCTGTGGCATCTCTCCGGTGCGGGGCCCGGTTACCGGGTGGGGGCTATCGATTCGTCGTAGTCGGTGGGGGTGAACTTCCGTGTTTTCCAGCGGAACAGGGCCGTGGCGCCGGGCCAGTTGTTGGTGATGCGGCCCGAGGCGTTGCGGTACCAGCTCGAGCAGAAGTTCCAGGGGGTGTCCTTCAGGCGGCGCTGCAGCCAGTCGTCCCAGGAGTGCTCGGCGGTGGGGCGGGCCGACAGGGCGTGGCCGGGGCGGCCGGTAAGGTACTGCACGATCTGGCGGATGTAGCGGGCCTGGGATTCGAGCATGTAGATGATCGAGCCGGAGCCGACGTTGGTGTTCGGGCCGTACATCAGGAACAGGTTCGGGAACTCGGGCACCGACATCCCCAGGTAGGCGCGGGCGCCCTCGGGCGACCAGACATCGGCGAGTTTGCGGCCGCCGCGGCCGTAGATGTTCATCGGCGCAAGGAATTCGGTGCCCTTGAATCCGGTGCCGTAGATGATGACGTCGACCTCGTGGTCGACGCCGTCGGCCGTGCGAATGCCCGCCGGGGTGACGGCCTCGATGGCGGCGGTCTCCACCGCGACGTTGGTCCGGGTCAGCGCGGGAAAGTATTCGTTGGAGAACAGCCCGCGCTTGCAGCCCGCCGCGTAGTCCGGCGTGAGCTTGCGGCGCAGTTCGGGATCGGGAACCTGTTGCGCGCGATGACGATCCGCGATGGCGACCACCGGCGCCTTGATCGCCGGTAAGTCGGTCAGCGCCAGCGCCATCACCTCGAAGAACGTCCAGATCGCGAATCGTTCGGCCCAGCGGCTCGGCGGGAAGTACTCGAACAGTGCGTGATGCGCCGCGGTGTACTGCGTGTCGAACTTCGGCAGCACCCACGCAGCCGAGCGCTGGAACAGCGTCAGGTGCGCGACCTTCGGAGCGATGGCCGGAATGTATTGGATGGCACTGGCTCCCGTGCCGATGCACGCCACCCGCTTGCCCGCGAGATCGACGCCGTGATCCCACTCGGCGGAGTGGAAAGCGGCCCCGGCGAAGGTGTCGATGCCGGGTATCGCGGGCATCGCCGGACGGGACAGCTGGCCCACCGCGGGGATGAGGACATCCGCGGTCAGGGTTTCGCCGTCCGCGGTGCGAACCTGCCAAATGCCTTGCCGCTCATCGAATTCCGCGTCGGTGACCTCGGTGCCGAAGCGGATGCTGGTCGCCAGATCGTGCTTGTTCGCCACGGCGCGCATGTACTCGTGGATGTCGGCCTGTTGCGAAAAGCGCCGCGGCCAATCGGATTTCGGCTCGAAGGACCACGAGTACAGCGGCGAGGGCACGTCGCAGGCGGCGCCGGGGTAGGTGTTCTCGCGCCAGACGCCACCCAGGTCCGCGGCCTTCTCCAGGATCGTGAAGTTGCCCAGCCCGGCGCGCCGCAGCTCGAGCGCCATGCCGAGCCCGGCGAATCCGGCTCCGATGATGATGATGGACGGCGTGCGAGTCATGTCCTCAGGTTAGGCGCGTGGACCTGCGTTTCTAGGAGAACGCCGGACATTGAATCGGTATTTTCGGCCAGATCCGCCGGACGCTTCCGACGGTTGCGGCCGGTTCGGCGCAGGTCGGCCGATGTGTATGTTTGCGCAGTTCCCGCGGTGCGCGGCGAAGATTGCTAACTATAGTTCGCTCAATTACGACGCCGTCCGCCGTGGGCTATTCTCACGGCAGGTGTGACTTCGTTCACGGGTTGTTAAGGAGTGGCGGTCGGATGTTGAGCACGATGCAGGACGAGCAGCTATCACTGGCGACATTGCTGCGGTATGCCGCCAGTTTCCACGGTGATGCCACGATCTCGACGTGGACCGGGGACGGCGTGCGCACCTCGACCTACCGTGAGATGGGCGCCGACGCGGCGCGCCTGGCCAATGCGCTGAGCTCGCTGGGGATCGGCGTGGGCGACCGGGTGGCCACGTTCATGTGGAACAACACCGAGCACATGGTCGCCTATGCGGGCGTGCCGGCGATGGGCGCGGTGCTGCACGCGCTCAATATCCGGCTGTTCCCCGAGCAGTTGGTGTTCGTGGCCAATCACGCCGAGGACCAGGTGGTGATCGTCGACGGCTCGCTGGTGCCGATGTTCGCCCAGTACCTGCCGAATCTGAAGACCGTGCGCCACGTCATCGTCGCCAACGGCGACCCCGCCTCCCTGTCCGCCCCCGCCGGCGTGCAGGTGCATTCCTATACCGAACTCCTTGCCGCACAACCGGATACCTACGACTACCCGATTCTGGACGAGCGCTCCCCGGCGGGCATGTGCTACACGTCCGGCACCACCGGCGACCCCAAGGGCGTCGTCTACTCGCACCGCTCCAACTGGCTGCACGCCATGCAGGTGATCGCGCCGATGAGCATGGGCTTCAACGACCAGGACCTGGTGCTGGCGATCGTGCCGCTGTTCCACGCCAACGCGTGGGGCATCCCCTATGCGGCCATGATGTCGGGCGCGAGCGTGCTGATGCCCGATCGCTTCCTGCAGCCCGGCCCGTTGCTCGAGATGATGGCCGCGGTGCGCCCCACCTTCGCCGCCGCGGTGCCGACCATCTGGGGCGGTGTGCTGGCCGGGCTCGATGCGCATCCGCAGGACATCTCGCATCTGCGCACGTGCGTGGTCGGCGGTTCCGCGCTCCCGCCCTCGATGATGCGCGCCTTCCAGGACAAGTACGGCGTCAAGCTCCTGCACGCCTGGGGCATGACCGAGACCTCACCGCTCGGCAGCATTGCGCATCCGCCGAAAGGCGTTACGGGCGAAGAGGCCTGGGAATACCGTTGCACTCAGGGCCGATTCCCGGCCGGCGTGCAGGCGCGGATCGTCGCCGACGACGGCACGGTGCTGCCCAACGACGGAAAGGCGCTGGGCGAGCTGGAGGTTCGCGGCGCCTGGATTACCGGCTCGTACTATTCGCCCGAGGGCACTGCGATCGATGCTGACAAGTTCGACCAGGGCTGGCTGCGCACCGGCGACGTCGGCCACATCAGCGCCAACGGCTATCTGACCCTCGTCGACCGCTCCAAGGACGTGATCAAGTCCGGCGGCGAATGGATCTCCTCGGTCGACCTGGAGAATGCGATGGTCGGTCACCCGGCCGTCGCGGAGGCCTCGGTGATCGGCGTGCCCGACGAAAAGTGGGACGAGCGCCCGATGGTGGCGATCGTGCTCAAGGACGGCGCCAGCGTCGAGCCCGCCGAGCTGCGGGACTTCCTCGCCGACAAGTTCGCCAAATGGCAGCTACCCGAACGCTGGACGTTCGTCGAGGAGATCCCCAAGACGAGCGTGGGCAAGTTCGACAAGAAGCGTTTGCGGGCGCAGTACGCCGAAGGTGCCCTGAAGGTCGTCACCCTGTAGAGGTGTACCCATGACGGTGGGACTGCTGCGCGCACTCGGGGCGCGAGCCTGGGCCGAGCTGGAATGTCTGTGGCTGTGCGCCGTCAGTGGGGTGGTGGGCATCGACTCGCCGGCGACGCTGCTGTCGGCGGGCAATGCCCTGCTGCGCTACGGGGCGATGCCCGCGGCGCTCCGGCTCTCGGCGGCGCGGCACGGCGATCGGGCCGCGCTGATCGATGAGCTGGGCACGCTGAGCTACACCGAACTCGACGATCGCTCCAACCGGCTGGCGAATCAGTGGCGCCGGCGGGGCCTGCGTGCGGGCGAGGGCGTGGCGATCCTGGCGCGCAATCATCGCGGGCTGCTGGACGCGGTCTTCGCCGCCGCCAAGTGCGGTGCGCGAATCATCATGCTGAACACCGATTTCGGTGGTCCGCAGCTGAGTGACGTGGCCGCGCGCGAGCGGGTGGATCTGCTGGTGTACGACGAGGAGTACGAGTCGATACTCGGCGATCTGAGCCCGCGCCGCGGCGCCTACCGGGCCTGGACCGACACCCGGGACACCGGCACCCTCGAATCGCTGATCGCCGCGGGATCGCCCGCGGCGCCGCCGATTCCGGGCATCGGTGCGAGGGTGGTGCTGCTGACCAGCGGTACGACCGGAACCCCGAAGGGTGCCCAGCACCCGGAGCCGCGGTCGCTGGAGCCGCTCGGCGCGATCCTGAGCAAGGTGCCCTTCCGTACGCGCGAGGTCACCGAATGCCCTGCGCCGCTGTTTCATACGCTCGGCTTCGGGATGGCGATGCTGGCCGTCGGATTCGGATCGACGCTGGTGATCCGGCGCCGGTTCGACCCGATGCGGGTGCTGGACAGCATGTCCCGGCACCGCGCGACGGCGTTGATCGCGGTGCCCGTGATGCTCGCGCGCCTAGCCGAACTCGACCCGTCCGAGTTCGCCGCGCGCGACCTGTCGGCGCTGCGCATTATCTTCGTCGCGGGGTCCCAGCTGGGCGCGGATCTGTGCCGCCGCGTGACGGCGCTGTTCGGCCCGGTGGTCTACAACCTGTACGGGTCCACCGAGGTCGCCTATGCAACCGTCGCGACCCCAACGGATCTGGCGGCCGAGCCGGGCTGCGTCGGCGCGCCCATGCTGGGCGCGGTGGTGAAGATACTCGACGCGGCGGGCAACGAGCTGCCCGCGGGCCGCACCGGACGCATCTTCGTGGGCAACGCGATTCAGTTCGAGGGCTACACCGGTGGCGGCGGCAAGGAACGCATCGGCAAGCTGATGTCCTCGGGCGATCTGGGCCATTTCGACCTGGCGGGAAGGCTTTTCATCGACGGCCGCGACGACGACATGATCGTCTCCGGCGGGGAGAACGTCTTCCCCGCCGAGGTGGAGGAGCTGCTCAACGCGCATAGCGGTATTCGCGAAGCGGCCGTCATCGGTGTGCCCGACGACGACTTCGGCATGCGATTGCGGGCCTTCGTCGTACTCGACGACGGCGCACACCTCACCGAAGACGAGGTGAAATCCGTTGTGCGAGCAGGCCTGGCCCGCTACAAGGTGCCCCGCGAAGTGGTCTTCCTCGAGGAGCTGCCGCGCAACCCCACCGGCAAGATCCTCAAGCGAGTCCTGCAGGAGCTCTAGATTTTCCGATCGGCCGGGATTCGGTGCGGGCGGAAGGGAAACGCCCGCACCAGATCTCGTTCCGGCATCAGCAGTTACGCAGCTCCGGGCTCTGGTTCAGCAGTTGGGCGCGGGTGGAGATGAACCTGGTGTAGGTCTCGCCGCCGACCGACGCGATCGGGAAGGCCGCTACCCGGTGGCAGTTCTGGAACGCCAGCTTGATACCGAAGTGCCGCTCCAGGCCGCCGCGGATGGAATCGGAGGCCATGGCGCGCAGCAGTTGGCCGCGGGCCGTCTCGTCCGGCGGGGGGACCTGGTTGTCGGCGAATTCGGCTGTGCCGGACCGCAGATCGGCGGCAACGCGGCTGACTACCTCGTAGGCGTAGGGCAGCGAGTTGCGGACACATTCGACGAATTCTTCGTCGCTGACTTCACCGGCTTCGGCGCGTTCGAGCAGTGCGGCTGGGACGTCGAGTGACATAACGCTCTCCTCGTGGGATGGCGGATGGACCAGCCAAGTCTAAACGACAAACGTTGTCAATAACCCCTAATTCGGTACGAAAGTGCTTTTTTCAGAGTGGCTTTCGCCGCCGGGGGGTCCAGATCGGCTGCGAGCGTTATCGACTGCTCCGGCGTGGGTCACCCCGAGGCATTGTCGTGCGGCCGGGCTGCATCGTCGGGATGGTGATCGTGACCGCGCCGGCGGACGTGCCGTGGGGCGTTCGGCCTCGGCGGCCGGGGGGTCGTGGCCTCTCGCTGAATTACGAGGATATGATTCCGGTAATTGTGCTCTCACCTGCGCTTATCGAACAAGAGGTTGCGAATTGATCACGGCAGAGTACAGTTTCCGTCACAACGATATTGAATCGTTACCCAATTGAAGGTTTGTCTTCATGGGTGCCGGTCGGTATCGGCACATGTTGATCGACGCTAGGACGAACCATGCCGCAGCACCGAGAGACCTCGAGTTCTATTTCGGTCAGGGACCTGCTCGGGGACGGTATCGCCGGTCGGTCGACCAGGCATCGAGCCGAGCCTCGCGCCGGAGACCGCATGCGGCTGGCGGCCACCGCGGCCGTCGCGACCGGCGCCCTGGTCGGCACCGCCGCTCAGCTCGCCCACGCCGCTCCGCTGCTGCCCGCCTCCGGCGGCTCGAACAACGCCGACACCATCGCCCTGAAGACCGCGTCCGGTCCGGCGGAGACGGCCGCGCAGGCCGCTCCGGCCCGCGTGCCGCTCGAAAAGTCCACTGCCGCACCCGCGGCGGCGCCGGTCGACGCGCTCGCCGACCCGGCCCCGTTCGGCCTGCGGAATCTGCCGCCGGACGTGGCGGGCCCGCTGTCGCACGCGGAGCAGGTGATCAAGGGCCTGCAGCAGCAGGCCGCACCCGCCGCCCCCATGCGGCAGGCGGTGCGCCCCGTCGCCGGCCAGCTGACCTCCGGCTTCGGCCCGCGCTGGGGAGTGTTCCACTACGGCGTCGATTTCGCCGACCCGATCGGCACCCCGATCGAATCCGTCGAGAACGGCACGGTGATTCAGGCCGGCCCCGCGCAGGGCTTCGGGCTGTGGGTGCGGGTCCGGCAGGACGACGGGACGACCGCGGTCTACGGGCACGTCAACCAGATCCTCGTGCACGAGGGCCAGCGGGTGCGGACCGGCGACGAGATCGCCACCGTCGGCAACCGCGGCGATTCCACCGGGCCGCATCTGCACCTCGAGATCTGGGACGCGGCCGGCCACAAGGTCGACCCCGAACCCTATTTGGCGAGTAAGGGTGTCGTATTACAAGCGCAGTCGTGGGGAGCGGGGCAGTAGTCGTGGGTGCCGTACGTGCGCGGGCACGCCTCGCGGTTGTCGGGGGCGGTGCCGGAGGGAATGGCCGGGTGGCCGATGTCCACGAATTGTTCGATGCGGGATCGCTTTTCGGGCGCACGTATGCCGCCCTGGTGCAGCATCCCCGAGCCACGCTGGCCGAGCTGGCGGTGGAGCTGGAATGCCCGCCGGAGCTGATCCAGGCCGCCCTGGAGCGGCTGTGTGAGATGCAGGCCGCGGTCCGCCTCGACGGCGGCACGGGCGCCGTCTGGGACGCCCATGCGCCGGAGGCGTTGTCGGAGGCCGAGGCTCGCCGCCGCCAGCACGATACCGCGAGCATGCACGCGGCCGCGGCACGACTGGGCGAGACGTTCCGCTCGGTGCGCCGGTCCGGGCGCGGCGAGGGCGTCATCGTGCCGATGTACGAAACCCGCGAGCTCATAGCCGAATTCGAGGATCTGCAGGCCGGCGCCACCAAGAATGTGCGGATGGTCGAGCGGGGGCCGTACGTCTGCGATTCGGAGCGGGGCGAGCGGCTGTTCGAGCTCAAGTCCGCGCGCATCGCGGCCGGCGTGCGTTATCAGGTGCTGTATCAGGACACCATCTATCAGGATCCGGACCGGCTGCGGCACGCGCTGTCGATCACGGCGAACGGCGCGCAGGCTCGCACGCTGCCCGATCCGCCGCTGAAGGTGATCATCGCCGACGGTGAGCGCGCCGCGATCATGCTGCACAACGACGAGCGGCGCGGAGATCCGATGGGCCTGCGGATCGAGGCGTCGCCGACGCTGGATCTGATGCTGCGCACCTTCGACGTGCTGTGGTCGATGTCCGCGCCGATCTCGGTGAACCCGAGCGAACCGCTCGACGAGCGCGACCGCGCGATCCTGACCCTGATGGGCCTGGGCGCCACCGACGACACCATCGCGAGACGTCTGGGCATGTCCCGGCGCACCGTCGTGCGGCGCACCGCAAGTCTGCTCGAACGGCTCGGCGCGAGCACGCGATTCCAGGCCGGGGTGCAGGCCATTCGCCGCGGCTGGCTGTAGGCGAGGGGATGTGCGGGCGCGGGCGGCCGTGGGGATGCGGTCGGCCGCCCGGGTATGTGGACGCGTGGCGTGACGATGCCTCGCATGCGGATGGCGGCGAGGTGGTCGACCGTCCGGTAGGTGAACGTGCGGGCGATGATGCATCGGGTGCGCGACGGTCCGAGGAAGGACATTCAATGTGCATTCGCTATCGAAGAAATGCGTATTCGCTATCGAGAATTTGACGCAGGGCGTCTGTGCCCGAAATGCCCCGGTCCACCTGTGAAATCGCTGAGAATTCCCCGTTCCGACCTGCTCTTATAGCCGAATCGACATGTTATTCGGCGTAACCGGTTCGCCTTTGCATGAAACATAGGGGCACTCTCGTACCGATGACATGAGGGTGCTCATGCGGCCGAACCGGCTCGTGACCCGCCCGATTACGATTGCCCGGACCGCGTTGCAGGGTGTGCCGACCGTGTGCGGCCGCGCGGCCCTTGCCGAACTCGAGAGGTTAGAGCACTCGAATGGATACTGTCCGTCGTCCCGTGCGTGGAAGTCGTCGCCGGCGCTCCGGTAACCCACTATTCGGCCAGATACTCACGGCCGCCGTGGAATCGGCCGCCGAGACGGTGGCCATCCGGTCGAATCCGACCGGAGATTCCGCGCACGCCCGCGAGCTGACCTATCGCGAATTCGACGAGGCGTCCTCCCGGCTGGCCCGCGAGCTGATCGAGCGCGGCATCGGCCCCGGCGACATCGTGGCGATCGGCATCGGGCGGTCGATCGAGTCGGTGCTGGCGGTCTGGGCGATCGCCAAGACCGGTGCGGCCTACGTCCCCGTCGATCCGGCCTATCCGGCCGACCGGATCGCGCACATGATCGCCGATTCGGGCGCGGTGCTGGGCCTGACCACCGTCGCCGATCGCGGGGCGCTGGGCGACGGTGTGCCGTGGCTCGAGCTCGACGAACCGGAGGTCGCCGAGGGCATCGCGGTGCGCGCCTCGCACCCGATCTCGTACACCGACCGGGTGCGCCTGCTCACCGAGCAGCACCCCGCCTACGTCATCTACACCTCCGGCTCCACCGGGCGGCCCAAGGGCGTCGTCGTCACCCACACCGGCCTGGCCACGGTGGTCAACGCGATGCGCGAACACTTCGGCGTGGGCGGCGATTCGCGCGTCATGCACATCTGCTCGCCGAACTTCGACGTGTCGGTGCTCGAGCTGATGCTGGCGTTCTCCTCGGGTGCGACGCTGGTGGTGTCGCCGCCGAAGGTGTTCGGCGGGTTCGAGCTGGCGGATCTGATTGCGCGCGAGCGGGTTACGCACATGCTGATCACCCCCGGCGCGCTGGAATCGGTGGATCCCGCGGGCCTGGACACCCTCGCGGTGGTGGCGGTCATCGGCGATCGTTTCGGTCCGGAGCTGGTCGGCCGGTGGGCGCGCGACGGGCGGGCGTTCTACAACACCTACGGGCCCACCGAGGCCACCATCCTGGATACCGCCAGTGGCGCACTGCAGCCCGGCGAGCCGATCACCATCGGCGCTCCCATCACGGGTATCGGGGCGTTCGTGCTGGACTCGCGGCTGCGGCCGGTGCCGGCCGGTGTGGTCGGCGAGCTGTATCTGTCCGGGCAGGTGCTGGCGCAGGGGTACCTCGGGCGTCCCGGCCTGACGGCCGGCCGTTTCGTGGCCAGCCCGTTCGGCGCCGACGCCGGACAGCCCGGCACCCGTCTGTACCGGACGGGTGATCTGGTGCGCCGCAACGAATCCGACGGTTCCATCGAATTCCTGGGCCGCTCGGACTTCCAGGTGAAGGTGCGCGGATTCCGGATCGAGCTGGGCGAGATCGACAACGCGCTCACCGCCCACCCCGATCTCGACTACGCGGTCACCCTCGGCAAGGTGCTGCCCTCGGGCGTGACCACGCTGGTGTCGTACGTGCTGCCCCGGCCCGCATCCACGGTGGACACCGGCGAACTCGTCGAGTTCATCTCGAAGTCGTTGCCCGCATACATGATTCCGACGACGATCATCGTGCTGGACGAGATTCCGCTCTCGCCCATCGGCAAGCTCGACCGAGCCCGGCTGCCCGAGCCCGAGTTCGCCACCCGCGAGTTCCGGGCGCCGTCCACACCCGCGGAGGAGGTCGTCGCGGAGGTGTTCGCCGCGTTGCTGATTCCGGCGGGCGCAGAGGGACACGGGCGCGTGGGCGCCGACGACGACTTCTTCGAACTGGGCGGCAACTCGCTGCTGGCGGCGCAGGCCGCGGCGCGGATCGGGTCGGCGCTGGATGTGCGCGTGCCGGTACAGCTGCTCTTCGAGGCGGCGACGGTGTCCGCCCTCGCCGAGCGGGTCGAGCGCTACGCGGATTCGGCCGCGGGGCAGCAGTTGCGGGCGATGGAGCGGCCGGATCGGGTGCCGTTGTCGTATGCGCAGCAGCGGATGTGGTTCCTGAACAGGTTCGATCCCGGTAGCGCGGTGAACAACATTCCTGTCGCCGTCCGGTTGTCGGGCCGATTGGATGTCGATGCGTTGCGTGCGGCGGTACGGGATGTGGTGACGCGGCACGAGGTGTTGCGCACGGTGTATCCGGAGGTGGATGGCGAGGGCCGGCAGGTGGTGCTGCCGATGTCGGATGTGCGTGCGGTGCCGGAGCTTTCGGTGGTGGAGTCCGATGAGGCCGGTGTGCTCGAGTTGGTGGCGCGGGTGGTTACGGAGGGGTTCGATGTGACCGCCGAACCACCCGTCCGGCTGCGACTGATTCGGGTCGGGGCCGCCGCTGCCGCGCCGGAACGGTCTGCGGGGATCGGCGGTTCGTCCGGCCGGACAGGTCTGGGCGAGGCGAAGGCCCGGGACGGTTACGGGGGCGGGCTGTCGCTGGTGTGGTCCTCCGGTGCGAACGACGAGCCCGAAACGACGGACGTGGAGGTCGCGACCGGAGAGTTCGTGCTGGTGTGCGTCGTGCATCATATTGCGGGGGACGGCTTTTCGATGGGCCCGCTCACCCGGGACCTGATGACCGCCTATGTGGAGCGCGCGCGGGGCAGCGAGCCGGGATGGGCGCCGCTGGATGTGCAGTATGCGGACTACGCGCTGTGGCAGCGGGAGGTGCTGGGGGCCGAAGAGGATCCGGAGTCGCTGCTCGCGCGGCAGATCGCGTTCTGGCGTAGCGAGTTGGCGGGGCTGCCCGAGCAGCTGGAGCTGCCGATGGATTCTCCGCGCCCGGTCGTCTCGTCCAACGAGGGCGCCGCCTTCGCATTCGGGATTTCCGCCGAGGTGCACGCCGGGCTGAACCGGGTTGCGCAGGAACACAATGCGACGTTGTTCATGGTCGTGCACGCCGCCCTGGCGGTATTGCTGGCGCGGTTGTCCGGTTCGCGGGACATCGCGGTGGGCACCCCGATCGCGGGGCGTGGCGAGGCGGATCTCGACGAGCTGATCGGGATGTTCGTGAACACGCTGGTGTTGCGGTCCCCGGTGGATCCCGGCGTGCCGTTCGGGGAGCTGCTCACCGCGGTGCGGGCCTCCGATATCGCGGCGTTCGGGCATGCCGACGTGCCGTTCGAGCGGCTGGTGGAACTGCTCGAGCCGGTGCGCTCGACGGCACGGCATCCGCTCTTCCAGGTGATGCTGAGCTTCCAGAATTTGGCGCAGCCGCGGTTCGAGCTGCCGGATCTGTCCGTGTCCGTGCCGGAATTCGATACCGCCCTGTCGAAATTCGATCTGCAGCTGACGCTGGGCGAACAGCTCGACGATCAGGGCGAGGCGCAGGGCATGGCGGCGTCGTTCACCTATGCGACCGATCTGTTCGACGAGGCCACGGTGCGGGACTTCGCCGCCCGGTTCGGGCGGGTGCTGGCGGCGGTCGCGGCCGATGCGGCCGTCGTCGTCGGTGATATCGACGTGCTCGCCCCGGGCGAGCAGGAACTGGTTCTGCACGAATGGAATTCGCCCGGAGTGCTGGTGCCGCCGCTGACGGTGCCGGAGCTGATCGCCGAGCAGTGGCGGCGCCACCCCGACGCGGCGGCGATCCGATACTCCGATCTGGTGCTGAGCTTCGATGAGCTGCAGCGCGGGGCGAATCGGGTGGCCCGGGCGCTGATCGAACGGGGAGTGGGGCCGGAAACGCTGGTGGCGGTGGCGATGCCGCGCACCGAGGAGCTGGCGGTTGCCCTGCTCGGTGTGCTGGTCGCCGGCGCGGGATATCTGCCGATCGATACCACCCTCCCGGCGCAGCGGCTCGAGTTCATGCTCACCGATGCGAACCCCGCATGCGTGCTGACGACCTCGCAGGCACGGGAGGCGCTGCCGGACACGGATGTTCCGGTCCTGCTGCTCGAGGATTGCGAGAGCTTCGACGACGCGGCGGTCGAGGACGCCGATCGCGTCTCCCCGCTGCGCCCGCAGAACCTGGCGTATGTGATCTACACGTCCGGGTCCACGGGCGTGCCCAAGGCGGTCGCGGTGCCGCACGCCACCGTGCTCGAGCTGTTCGCGAACACGCAGTCTCTGTTCGATTTCCGTGACACCGACGTGTGGACGCAGTTCCATTCGTACGCGTTCGACTTCTCGGTGTGGGAGTTGTGGTGCGCGCTGGCCAATGGCGGCACCGTGGTGATGGTCGACTACCTGACGTCGCGGTCGCCGGAGTTGTTCCGGGAACTGCTGATTCGCGAGCGGGTGACCGTGCTGAGCCAGACGCCCTCGGCGTTCTATCAGCTCGCCGAGGCCGACCGGACCGCGCAGTCCGCGACCGAGGGCGAAAGCGGTAACGGTGTGGGCGATCTCGCGCTGCGCTATGCCGTGCTCGGTGGCGAGTCGTTGGATCTGCAGCAGCTGCAGCGCTGGTACGACCGGCACGCGCCCGACGCCCCGCAGGTGATGAACGGGTACGGTCCCACCGAAACCACCGTGTTCGCCACGTTCTTCGCGGTCGACGAGCGCTCGGCCGATATTCCGGCCAGTGTGATCGGCCGGGCGCTGCCCGGCCTCGAGGGATATGTGCTGGACGACCGGCTGCACGCCGCACCGGTGGGTGTGGCCGGTGAGATCTACATCGCGGGCAAGCAGCTGACACGGGGCTACCTGGGCCGGCCCGGCCTGGCCGCTACGCGGTTCGTGGCGAATCCGTTCGGGGAGCCCGGTTCTCGGATGTACCGCACCGGTGATCTCGGCCGCTGGGCGGGATTCGAGGGCGAGGCGGCGCTCGAGTACGCCGGGCGTGGCGATCAGCAGGTACAGCTGCGTGGATTCCGGATCGAGCTCGGTGAGATCGAGAGTGCGTTGGGCCGCTGCGAGGGCGTGAGCCAGTCGGTGGTCGTAGTCCATTCGGATGAGCACGCCGGCGATCGGCTCGTGGGTTATGTTGTGCCCGAGGCCGGTTCGGAGCTCGATTCGGCGGAGTTGCGGCGCCGGGTCGCGGATTTCCTTACCGCATACATGGTGCCGGACGTCGTCATGGTGCTCGAGGCGTTGCCGTTGACACCGAACGGCAAGCTGGATCGCCGGGCGCTCCCCGCGCCGGAGTTCGCGGGCTCGGCGGTGGCGTTCCGCGCGCCGGGCACGCCGATCGAGCAGGCGGTCGCCGATGTGTTCGCAGGGTTGCTGGGTGCCGAGCGGGTGGGTCTGGACGACGATTTCTTTGCCCTGGGCGGTAATTCGCTGCTTGCCACGCGGGCGGTGGCCCGGGTCAACGAGGCCCTGGACGCCAACACCGCCGTGCGGGAATTGTTCGAGGCCTCGACCGTAGCGGGGTTGGCGGCGCGGATCGTGCCAGGTGCCGCGGCGGGGACGGCCCGGCCGCGTCTGACGCCGGCGCCGCGGACCGGACTGCTGCCGTTGTCGTTGGCGCAGCAGCGGATGTGGGTGATCAATCAGCTGGATCCGGAGTCGCCGTCGTACAACATTCCGTTGGCGATTCGGTTGACCGGTGAGCTGGATGTGGAGGCGTTGCGGGCGGCGGTGGGCGATGTGTTGGAGCGGCACGAGTCGTTGCGGACGCGGTATCCCGCGGATGGTCTGGGCGGGTTGCCCTATCAGCAGATTCTCTCGGCCGCCGAGGCCCTGCCCGCGGGGCTGACGGTCGAATCCGGCGGCGATCCGATCGCGCGGATCGGTGCGCTGATGTCGACCGGATTCGATGTCAGCCAGGAGGTTCCGGTGCGGGCCCTGCTGCTGGAACAGGACCGCGACTACCTGCTGGCGATGGTGGTGCACCACATCAGCGCCGACGGTGCCTCGCTCGCGCCGCTCGCGCGGGACCTGGTGACCGCCTACGTCGCGCGCACGCAGGGCGGCCAACCAGGGTGGGCGCCACTGGAAATCCAGTACGCGGACTACGCGGTGTGGCAGCGCGAGGTGATCGGCGACGACGGCGACGAGAATTCCGTCGCGGCACGGCAATTGGACTACTGGCGGGATCGGCTCGCGGTATCACCGGCCCGGCTCGCAACCGACCGGCCCCGCCCGGTCGTGCCCTCGCTGCGCGGTGCGTACATCGGGTTCACCGTGGATGCATCGGTCCACGAGCGTCTGACCCGTATTGCGGGCGAACACAATTCGTCGCTGTTCATGGTCGTGCACGCGGCGCTGGCCGCCGTGCTCACCGGGCAGGCGGAGTCCTCCGACATCGTCATCGGGACGCCGATCGCGGGGCGTGGGGAACGCGCCCTCGACGACCTGGTGGGCATGTTCGTCAATACGCTCGCGCTGCGGACCACGGTCGAGGCGTCGGACACTTTCGCAGCGCTGGTCGACAAGGCCCGCGAGAGCGACCTTTCCGCCTTCGCGAACTCCGATATTCCGTTCGAGCGGGTTGCGGAGGCGGTGGCGACGGGGGCGGACCCCTTCGCCGCCCAGCGCCTGCTGCAGGTCGTGCTGTCGTTCCAGAACAACGAGCGGCCCACCCTCGAGCTGCCCGGCCTGACCATCGCCGCGGTGGACACCGACGCCGTCGCGGCGAAGTTCGATCTGCAGGTGAACGTCGAGCCGCACTACGACGCCGACGGTGCACCCGCCGACCTGGTCGCGGTATTCACCTATGCCACGGATCTTTTCGACGAGTCGACGGTCCGGCGGTTGGGTGAACGATTCGAGCGGATACTGACGGCGGTTGCTGTCGATCCCGAGCTGGTTGTCGGGGCGATCGAGCTGCCGACATCCAATGGTGAGGTTGGCGCTGCACTCGACGGCGCTGCGCATGACATTGTCGCGCGGGACGATGTTGCGCTGGATGGTGGCGCACAGGGCGTTGCTGCGCTCGATGGCGCTGAGCAGGGCGTTGCCGCGTGTGTCGCTGGAGCACAGGGTGCTGCGGCAGCCGACGGCACTGAGCAGGGTGTCGCTGCACACGACGGCACTGAGCAAGGTGCCGGCGCACACGACGGCATTGCGCAGGGTCCTGACGCGAACGATCGCGCTCCGCAGGGAGCTGGCCCGGACGCTGACGTAGTGCCGGGTGCTGGCGGCGATGACGGTGCCGCGCACGATGCCGCTGCATCGGGCGCTTCGGCCCACGGCGCACTCACTCATGAGCGAGTCGCCGAAAGCGCCCCCGCCGCAACCGAATCGGCGGCGGCAACTGTCTCCGCGACCAAGTCCACCGGTACCGCACTGGCGCAAGTCCTCGCGGGGATCGTGGAGGAGGATCCCGACAGTCCCGCACTGGTGTCCGGCGGCGACGAGGTGTCGTATCGCGAGCTGGATGCCCGGTCCTCGCGGCTGGCGCGGGTACTGATCGGGCGGGGCTGCGGGCCCGGCGTGGGTGTGGCGGTGCGGCTGGACCGCGGGATCGATGCCACCGTCGCCGCCTGGGCGGTGCTCAAGGCAGGTGCCGCGGTGATCCCGGTGGGAGCGGATATGGTGCTGCCCACCGCATCCGGGGCGGACACCGTGCCCGGGATCGAGGTCGGGCTCGCGGCGCTCGCGCCGGTGCCGGCGGAACACCTGGACGGCATCGACTGGGTGGTGCTCAGCGATCCGGCCGTCATGTCCGAGATCGCCGCCGAGTCGGCCCGGCCGGTGACCTACGCCAATCGGATCGGCGCCCTGCGCGGCACGGATCCGGCCTTCGTCGCCGAGCACCGGGTCCTCGGATATGACGAGCTGGCCGCGGCCGTGGACGGATTGCGGTCGGGTACGGAGCTGACCTTCGAATCGCGGACGTTCCATCAGGGTCCGCCCGGAGCGCTCGCGGCGCTGCTGGAGATCCTGGCGGCCGGTGCGGCGGGCGCCTCGATGGTGCTGCCCGCCGAGGGCACCGCGGCGGCGCTGGCCGAGGAATGGGTGACCCACCTGTTCACCGATCACGACGGGCTGGCGCGGCTGGATCCGGAACCGCTGGAGGATCTGCAGGCACTGGTTCTGGATAGGGGCCCGGAACCGGTCTCTGGTTTTGGTGCGGCCGAAACGTTTATGGTGCTGGACGAGTTGGTGGGCTGAAATCAGGCCCACCGGGTGACCATCCGGTCTTTGTACCGGACAATGGTCTGATTCCGCGGGCGGTTACCCTCCGGCCGCGGGATCTCCGCACGGCGGTGGCATCCGCGACCGCCGTGCTCGATTGATCGTGGGTGGCGCTCTAACCGGCGCATGAGCAACAAACAGGCAGGGTGAGCAACGTGCTTCGGGTGGTTGGACGGCGCAACGTGACTCGGCGAGTGATTATCCGATGACGCGTTCGTCCCGCACTCGCCCGTCGCGCGGTCGCCGGGCGCGCGTCACCACCCTGCCGCAGCTGCTGTCCACTGCGGTCGAGGCCGATCCCGACGCGATCGCCGTCGTCCTCGCCGACGCCGAGACCACGCTCGCCGAGCTGACCTACGCCGAGCTCGACGAGCGGTCGACCCGGGTGGCACGCCTGCTGATCGGGCGCGGCATCGGGCCGGAGGATCTGGTGGCGGTGGTCGTGCCGCGGTCGCTGGAGGCCGTGATCGCGGTCTGGGCGGTGGCCAAGTGCGGCGCGGGATTCGTCCCCGTGGACCCGGACGCCCCGGCGCAGCGCATCGCGCGGATCGTCGTCGACTCGGGTGCGGTGCTGGGCCTGACCGTCGCGGCCGCCCGCCCCGGGTTGCCCGCGGCGGCGAACTGGCTGGCCATCGATACCGCTGAATTCGCGATGGAGCTGGAGGAATTCGCCGCCGACCCGGTCACCTACGCCGACCGGCTGCGCCCCTTGCGGGCCGAACATCCCGCCTACGCCGTCTACACCGCCGAGGATGCCGTGCCCGGCATTGTGGTCACGCAGGCCGGGCTGTCGGGACTGTGCGACGAGCAGCGGATCCGCTATCACGTCGACGGGGATGCCCGGACGCTGGCGTTCGCGGCGCCCGCGGATCACGCATTCGTGCTGGAGCTGCTACTGGCCATCGGGGGAACGGCCGCGATGGTGGTGGCCGCGCCGACGGTGCACGAGGGTGCCGAGCTGGCCGCGCTGCTGCTGCGCGAGGACGTGACGCACGCGTACCTGGCGCATGGTGTGCTCGAATCGGTGGATCCGGCGGGACTGGACGAGCTGCGGGTGGTGATCTGCGGCGGACTGTCGGCGCCGGAGCTGGCGCGGCGCTGGGTCGGACCGGTCAGCCCGGGGCCGTTCGGCGCGGCCGACCGGCAGGTTCTGCACGGATATGGTGCGGCCGAGACCACCGTCATGACCCATGTCGGCCCGCTCGGCGAGCCGACGGTCGGCACCCCGGTGCGCGGCGTCGCCGAATATGTTCTGGACGAGCGGCTTTCGCCCGTGGCAGAGGGCGATGTGGGCGAGTTGTACATCGCCGGTGCACAACTGGCCCGCGGCTACCGGCGACGTCCGGTGCGCACGGCGCTGCGTTTCGTGGCGAATCCCTTCGCGGCGCCCGGGGGACTGCCCGGGGAGAACGATATGCGGCTGTTCCGAACCGGCGATCTGGTCCGGCGAACGGCCGAGGGGACGCTTGAATACGTAGGTCCCGCAGGTGTCGTCGATGAGGCGCGCGACGCCACCGCAAAGGCAGAGGCCCCGGACGACGGCCCGAGTTGGCTGTTCGGAAGGCACGATACGGTCGATGAGATCGGCGTGCGTGCGGTGGATGCGGGCAAGGCCGAGTTGGGGGACACCGCGGGGGTAGCGGTCGCCGCTATGAGCGAGGCGCCGCGTGCAGACGAGGCGGGCGCGCATACCGATGCAGGTGGCCGTTCGGTGGCATCCGAGCGTGCGGGGGCCGGGGCGGCGCCGGACGTACGCGAGGTGAGTGCCGAGGGCGGCGCTGGGCTGGACGCGCTCGAGGGCGCTGACGCTGCGCACCGAATCCCGTTGGGACCTATGACGCGTCCGTCTACAACTGTGGAGTTCGAGGACACAGTCCTTCCCTCGGTGCCGCTATCGCTTGCGCAGCAGTCGATGTGGGAGATCAACCGGGGCGATCCGGAGTCGCTGGCCCACAATGTGTGCTTTGCCGTGCGGATCGGCGGGCACGTGCGGGTGGAGGCGTTGCAGGTCGCGGTCGTCGACGTCATCGAGCGGCACCAGATGCTGCGGACGGTGTATCCGGCGGTGGGCGACACCGGATCTCAGGCCGTGCTGCCGCTGGATCACGTGCTGGCGGATCTGACGCCCGCGGAGCTCACCGAGTCCGAGATCGAGGGCTGGCTGGCCGACTATGCGCGGATCGCCTTCGATGTGACGGTCGAGGTTCCGGTGCAGATCGGGATCGCGGCGGTTGCGCCCGACGACCATGTGGTAGCGGTCGTGGCCCATCGCATCGCCGCCGACGAGGCCAGCATCACGCCGTTCCTGCGCGATCTGGCCGTCGCGCTGCTCGCCCGGCGCAACCGGGCCACGCCACGCTGGGCGCCGCTGCCCCTGCACTACGCGGACTTCGCGCTCTGGCAGCGCACGGTCCTCGGAGACGAAACGGATCCCGAGTCGGCCGCCGCGCGCGAGATCGAATACTGGCGAACGACTATGGCGGGAGTCGCGGAGCTGCGGCTGCCGGTCGACCGGCAGCGGCCGCAGATACCGCGGTCCGGGCGGGGTGCGGAGTATTCGTTCACCGTGGCGGCCGGGGTCCATGCCGGGCTCGAGGAACTCGTTACTGGCACGGGCGCAACGCTTTTCAACGCTGTCCATGCGGGATTCGCGGCATTGCTGGCGCGGCTGTCCGGGAATGGCGACATCGTCGTCGGGTCGAGGGTTGCGGGCCGGGGCGTTCGCGAACTCGACGGGACCATAGGACTTTTCGAGAACACGGTGGCGCTGCGCACCCGGGTCGATGCGGCCGCCTCGTTCGCCGATCTACTCGCCGAGGTGCGGCGCGGCGATCTCGAGGCGTTCGCGCATGCGGAATTGCCCTTCGCGCGGGTGGCGCGGGCGCTGCCGGTGGGCGAGGTCGCGCCGTGGCCGCGCGCGGCGCTGGTCGTGCGCGCGGCGGATCAGCCGCAGCTGGCGCTGCCGGGCCTGTCCGCGACGGGCGTGGAAGTCGCGGGCACGGACAGGCCGTGCGAGCTGCGGCTGGCCGTGGCCCCCCGCCGCGACGGCGATGCGCCGGGCGGGCTGTCGGCGACGTTCACCTACGACACCGAGCTGTTCGACGAGATCACCATGGCCGGATTCGCCGAGCGCCTGGTGCACCTGCTGACGGCCGGCGTCGCCGATCCGCGACGGCCGATCGGCGACATCGATCTGCTGCAGCCCGACGAGCGGGCTCGAATCCTCACCGCCTGGAACAACACTCGGTATTCGGTCGAGCCGGGACTGCTGCTCGATGGTTATCGGCAGGCGGTGCAGGAGGTTCCGGATGCGGTCGCGGTCTCCTGCGGCGATGCGAAGCTGACTTACGCGCAGTTCGATAGTCGGGTCAATCAGCTGGCGCGCCTGCTCATCTCGCGCGGAGTCGGTCCGGAAACCGCGGTGGCACTGGCGATCCGCCCGTCCACGGAGCTGCTGGTCGGGATGTACGCGATCCTGACCGCCGGCGGTGCGTTCGTGCCGGTGGATCCGGACGATCCGATCGAGCGAATCGCGCACATCCTGGACGCGGCGCGGCCGGTGTGCGTGGTCACCACCGTCGCGGATACTGTTCCCGCGTCGGTCGATACGCAGGTCCTGCGGCTGGACACGATGGATCTGGGCAGATTCGATCCGAGTCCGGTGCGACCCGACGAGCTGACCGGCTCGCTGTTGCCCGGCCATCCGGCCTACGTCATGTTCGCCGAGGACGGCCGCGGCGCGGTGGTCTCGCATGCTGCGATCGATCACCAGCTCGAATGGATGCTGGCGGCCTATCCGCTGGACAGCACGGACGTATACCTGCACCGGTCCGCCGCGACCCGCGCCCGCTCGCCGTGGGGATACTTCCTGCCGCTGCGGGTGGGCGCAACGCTGCGCCTGGCCCCGCCGGAGGGGCGCCTCGATCCGCTGTACCTTGCGGAAACGATTGCCGCGCAGGGAGTTACGGTAACCGATTTCGCTCCCTCGGAACTGGCACTGTTCGCCGGGCGCACCGCGCCGGGTATCTGCCCGACGCTACGGGAGATATTCGTGATCGGCGAGGCGCTGACCGGACAGACCGTTGCTGCGCTGCAGCGGATCTGCGATGCGCGGGTGCATCACCTGTACGGGCCCGCGGGGGTCGCGGTGTCGGTGATGTACTGGCCCGCCGATGGTGCGGATCGCTCGAATGTGCCGATCGGCCTGCCGCAGTGGAACACCCAGGTCTACGTGCTGGACGACCGGTTGCGCCCGGTTCCCGTCGGCGTGCCCGGCGAGCTGTATCTCGGCGGCGCGCAACTGGCCCGCGGATTTGCCGGACGGCCCCCCGCGACCGCGGATCGCTTCGTGGCCAACCCCTTTGCGGACGGCGATGCCGCGGGCTCCCGCCTGTATCGCACCGGTGATCTCGTGGTGTGGCGGGAGGGCGCCGGTGAGCTGCCCGCGCGCCTGGAATACCTGGGCCGCACCGATCCCACCGCCGAGGACGAATCCGCGCCTGAGCCGGTTGAGGAGTCGCCAACGGCCGAGTTCACGATGGAGTCCCAGGCGCGTGCGGCGGGCATGGAGTCGGCGGAACGGGCACTCGATTCCGCTGCGGGATCCGAGGCGCAGGCGGATGCCGCGTCGCCGGGCGAGTCGCGATCGCGTGAGTCCTTCGAGAAGTCGCAGGCGCCCACGGAGGCTGCGCTGGAGCGGACACCGGATTGGATCGCGGATTCCCGCATCGAGGCGGATGCGATGCCTTCCCAGGATTTGCTCGAGTCGTTCGAGGAGTCGCAAGCCAACGAGGACGGAACGCCGTCCTGGGCGAAGCGGCCGGACGAGTCCGTAGCGGAGTTCGGTGCTGAGGCTGCGCCGTCGTGGGCACTTCGGTCGCGTGAGTTCACGGAGGAATCGGACTCTCGGGTCGGTGTTGTGCCGTCGTGGGAGTCGGGTTCGGAGTCCGTTGCGGAACCGGAGTCTCCGTCCCAGGCCGTGCCGCCGTGGGCGATGCGGTCCGACGAGGAGTCGCAGTCGGGGGCGGTGCCGTCGTGGGCACTTCGGCCGGGTGAGCCGGAGTCTCGGACGACAGCAGTGCCGTCGTGGGACAGGTCGTCGTACGGGCCCCTGGAGGATCTGGACTCGCCGGCGGAAGCTGCGCCGCAGCAGGAGTCGGCGTCGTCCGGGCCCACTGAGGAACCGTCGATGCCATCGCGGCGGGAGTCGGTGACGTCGTCCGAGCCTCTTGCGGAGCCGCAGGCGCGGTCGGAGGCCGGTTTGTCGTGGCGGGCGCGGACGCTCGGGTCCGGCGCGAAGTCCGAGGCGTCGTGGGCGAAGACCGCGTGGCGGGCGGATCCGGCACGGGAGTCGAACGTCCGGGGGCGCGAGCTGCTCTCGCCGGCGCAGGAACGGATGTGGACGCTCAATCGGGCTGATCAGGTTGTCGGAACGCGTGTTCCAGCCGCTTTCCATCTGCCGTTCGTGCTGCGGCTGACCGGCAGCCTGGACGTCGAGTCGCTGAGTGCGGCCCTGGACGATGTGATCAACCGGCACGATGTGCTGCGCACCGTGTACCCGGCCGTCTGGGAGGGCGGGGCGGGCGTCTCGCGTCCGGGGCGCACGGTGATGTCCGCTCAAGCGCGGCCCGAGAACCCGGCGGCACAACGGATTACGGCGAACGAGGTGTTGGCCGCGGTCTGGGAGCTGGCCGCCGCGCCGTTCGATGTGACCACCGAGGCACCGCTGCGGGTCCGGTTGTTCGAGATATCCGATCTGGCGCCGGGCTCCCGCCGCGAATACGTGCTGGCCGTGGTGGTCCACCACATTGCGGCCGACACCACGTCGCTGGAGCCGCTGATCTCCGACCTGATGGCCGCGTATGCTGCGCGAACCGCCGGTCATGCACCGCGGTGGGAGCCGCTGCCCGCGCAGTATGCGGATTACCTCCTGCGGCACGAGGAGTTGCTCGGTGCGGAGTGGGATCACGAATCCGTTGCCGCCCAGCAGATCTCCTACTGGCGTCGGCAGCTCTCCGGCTTGCCCGCGGAACTTCCGCTGCCCGTGGACCGCATGCGTCCGGACGTGGCCACGCTGGCCGGCGCGCGGACCGGTCTGTACATCGAGGCCGCCGTCCACGCCGCCCTGCTGACCCTCGCGGACCGTTCCGGCGCAACGTTGTTCACCGTCGTCCATGCCGCCCTGGCGACCCTGCTGGGGCGCCTGACCGGGAGTGACGACATTCCGCTCGGTACCCCGGTCTCCGGCCGCGGCGAGGGCGAATTCGACGACCTGATAGGGACGTTCGTCAATACGGTCGTGCTGCGGGCGCGCCTGAACGCGGCGGAACCGTTCACCGACCTGCTGATCCGTCAGCGGGAGACGGAGGCGGAGGCCCTCGCGCACTCCGACATTCCCTTCGCCAGGCTGGTGCGGGTGCTCGACGCCGAGAGATCCACCGCGCACCACCCGCTGTTCCAGGTCGGCGTGTCGGTGCGCAGCCGCCCCCGCCTAGCGGTGGAGCTGCCCGGGCTGACCGTCGATGACGTCGACACCGACCTCGAGGTCTCCCACTTCGACCTGAACCTGGCCCTGACCGAGACGCACGACCCCGACGGCATTCCGACCGGCATCGACGGCGAACTCACCTACGCCACCGATCTTTTCGCCGGCAGCACCGCCGAGGCCATCGCCATCGATCTGGTCGAGCTGCTGACCGCGATCGCCGATAACCCGGCGATCTCGGTCGGCGGCAACGATGTGGGCGGCAACGATATCGACGCCCAGTACGAGGAAGCGCAGTACACCGAACACGATTCGAACTCCGATGCCCCATGGTGGTCGGTGGAGTCGGGGCAGGAGTCCCGCGAGTGGAGCGATGCGCCGGTGGACTCGACCGCCGGCGTGGATGAATACGCTGGTGGACAGGCGTATTCGGCCGACCCTCAACTCGATGCGGCGCCGTCGTCCGGGTCGTGGGAGGACGGCCACGCGTCCGGTGAATCGGCGGCGGCGGCATTCGAGGCCGGACACTCGGATCGCGCCGAGTACGAGGTGGATTCGGGCGAGTCCTCCGAACCCTCTGAGCCCGAAACGGCGTGGCGCTCTGCCGACGCGAGCCCGGACGGTCCCACGCTCGCCTCGCTCCTGGACCATGTCGCCTCGGCCGAACCCGATGCGGTCGCGATCGTCGCCGAGCTGCCGCAGGACGAGGGCGGCACGGCGGAATTCACGCTCGGTGACCTCGACGCGCGGGCCAATCGCCTGGCGCGGTACCTGATTTCGCTCGGTGTCGGGCCCGACTCGCTGGTTGTGCTGGCCCTGCCCCGGTCCGTGGATCTGGGTGTGGCCGTGTACGCGGTGGCGAAGGCCGGTGGCGCGGCCGTGCCGATCGATCCGGACGGGTCCGTGGAACGCGGCCACGAAATTCTTGCCGCCGCCGAACCGGTCTGCGTGCTGACCGACTCGGATCACCCCTTCGCGG
The DNA here is from genome assembly GCF_050434125.1 of Nocardia sp. GP40. Taxonomy (NCBI): domain Bacteria; kingdom Bacillati; phylum Actinomycetota; class Actinomycetes; order Mycobacteriales; family Nocardiaceae; genus Nocardia; species Nocardia sp. GP40. The sequence goes on from NZ_JBNPVW010000013.1 coordinate 130,970, forward strand.
AGCTGGATCGCGCCGGGTCGGGCGCCGATGCGCCGACCCGGCTGCTGGTCCCCATCGGCCGCCGGCCCGTGCACACGTCGCAGGGACAGCCGACTGTTATCCGGGTCGACGAGCTGAATCTCGAGGGTGTGCCGACCCATCGGCTCACCGACGACGACCGGATCGCTCCGTTGCACGCGCAGCATCCGGCCTGGTTGGTCTTCCCGTCGGGTACCGAGCGGGTCGTCGTCTCGCATGCGGGGGCCCTGGGCCAATTGCATGGCGATACTGCCGAATTCGGGCTCGACGGCGCGCAGGCGGCGTTGCTGCGGTCCGCCTCGGCCTTCGATGTCTCGGTGTGGGACTTCTGGACCGCGGTGGCGGGCGAGCAGATGGAGCTCGCCGCGGAGGCCGCCCGGCCCCGGACCCTGCCCGACCTCATGGCCGCCGCGGTGGCGGCCAATGCGAACAGTCCGGCCGTGGTGGCCCGGGGGCGCAGCTTCAGCTACGCCCAGCTCGATGTCGCGTCCTCGAAGCTCGCGCGGCGGTTGATCGAGCTCGGCGCCGGTCCGCAAGTGCCGGTGGCCGTGGCGATTCCGCGCTCGCTCGAGGCATTGGTAACGGTGTGGTCGGTCGCCAAAACCGGCGCGGCGGTCGTGCCCGTCGAACCGTTCCTGCCGCACGAGCGCATCGCCGATCTGGTCGCCGATTCCGGTGCGGCCCTCGGTGTCACGGTGCGCGGAGTATCCGCCGGACTGCCGCGGATCGGGCACGAATGGGTCGTGCTCGACGACCCGAATTTCGCGGCGCAGGTCGATTCGCGCTCCGGCGCGCCGATTACCGACGCCGAACGCGTCACCGCCCTGCATCCGGACGACGGTGCCTACGTGCTCTACGGTGCCGGCGATGCCGACCACCAGCAGGGCGCGGTCGTTGCGCACGGCGACCTGGCCCGGCTGTCCGGGCAGGCCGAACACTATCGGCTGCACCATGATTCGCGGATCCTGGCACTGGCCGCGCCGTCCTCGGACGAGGCGGTGCTGGAGCTGCTGCTGGCACTCGGCGCGGCCGCCGCGCTGGTCGTCGTGCCCGCGGCCGTCGACGGCGGCCCGGAGTTGGCGCGCCTGATCGGCGCCGAGCGGGTGACCCACGCGTTCCTGCCCGGTTCGGTCATGCGCTCGATGGACCCGTCGGCCCTTGCCGGCCTCGAGGTCATCGTCACCGACACGACCGAGACCGACGACTCCCACGATGCCGAGGAGCCCGCGGAATCCGCCGCGCCGGTCGAGCCTTCGTACCCCGTCGAGGCCGCCGCCGCTGTGGTGCCCGAACCGGTGCCGGCCCGCGCGCAGACCCCGGCCGAGCGCATCATCGCCGAGGCCCGGGAGCAGGCGAGCGCCGCCGGATTGGATATCGCCGCCGCCCCCTCGGCCGTCTGGCAGCTCACCCAATCCGAGGACCTCCGCGACCACGTCTCCCTCCCGGTTACAGGCGATCGTGAGGCGTACGAGTCCAAGTCCGCCGACCGCGTATCAGCCCCGCCGGAATCCGACGGCAATGCTTCCTCCTCCGCCGGGCTCGACGGCGGTGCGTCGCGGACAGATCCGGCCGAGTTCGCGGATTCACCGACCCGCGAATCAATCCGGACGAATTCGGTCGATGTCCTGTCGTCCGGGGTGCGCGATCGTGGTGTACCCCAGGTAGATCCGGCTGAGCCGGCGCAATCGCACTCCGGCACCGGTGGCGAGATCTCATCGCCGGCAGATCCCATCGAGGCCGCCGAGCTCGTCAGCGGCACGGGGGATTCCGACGACGCCACGGTCCGTCCGACCCCGCCCCGGGCAGGCGAGGAACCGGATAACGCCGGGCGACTTCCGCGCTACGGCAGCGAGCACTCGGATCGCGCCGATGCACGACCCGCGGGCGTACTTCCGTTGTCGCCGCGCGCGATTCGAGTACTGGACATAGACCCGTCCGGCCGCGAGATCCGCGCCCTTTCCCTGGACGTCCCCGAGGACTGCCCCGCCGAGGGCGTCCTGACGGCGGCGCAGGGCCTGCTGGATCGGCATCCGCTGCTGTCCGCGCGCCTCGCGGTCGCCACCGGGTCCGGCCCGAATGCGTTGCGCACCTGGGCGCCCGCCTTCGCGCGGGGTACCCGGGACGCGCGCCTGGTGCTGGACGATGCCGCGCCGCGGGCATCGGTGCGGCAGTTCGTCCGTGCGGAGGGCGTCGCGGGTGTGGCCCTGCGCGCGCTGACGGCGGAGCTGGATCCCGCGCACGGTCGCAACATTCGCTTCGGGCTCATCGCCGATCCGGAAACCGATGTGGCGCAGGGGAGCGTGGCGACGGTGGTGATCGTCGCCAACGGCCTGGTGGTGGACGACTCCTCGTGGCGGATCATCATCGACGAGCTGTGTGCCGCCTGGTCCGGCCGCGGCGCGCCCTTCGGTACCCCGAGCACACCCGACGGTGTCGCCCGCGGGCTGGCCGAGCGCGCGACCGACGCGTCGGCAACGGGTGAGATGTTCTGGTGGCGGCGCACGCTCGCCGGGCTGCCCGCCGAGACACCGCTGGACGGGGCGGATCTGATCACCCGCGGCCGGGTCTCGCTGACCCTGACCACAGAGGGCGCCGCCGCGGTGGACGCGGTCGCCGCGGCCTATCACGCGGAGGTCCAGGACGTGCTGCTGGCGGCGCTGGCGCTGGTGCCGCGCTCCCGCGGCACCGATGCCCTCGGCGCGGTGGTGCAGCTGCCCGCCGACGGGCGATCGATAGGTGGACCCGAATCCGTCAGGGTCGTCGGCGGATTCACCGCCGCGTACCCGCTGCCGCTGAACGTGGACGACATCGATATCGATGACGCCCTGGCCGGTGGCCCCGCTGCGGGCACGATCATCTCGCGGGTGAAGGAGCAGCGCCGCGCGGTGCCCGCGGGCGGCATCGGATACGGACCGCTGCGCTATCTCAATCCGGCCACCGCCGACGAGCTCGCCGCACTGCCGCACGGCCGCACGGCATTCCGGTATCGCGATCTACGGCCGGCCCGTGCCTACCCCGATACGCCGCCGGCCGATCTGTTCCTCGACATCACCGTCGACGCCACCGAGGACGGGCTGCGGGCCCGCTTCGACTACGCCTCGACGGTTTTGGAGGCCGATGAGGTGAAGGAGCTGGCCGGGCACTGGGTCCGGGCACTCGGCGGCCTCGCCGAGCACGGGACCCGCCCGGACGCGGGCGGTTTCACGCCGTCGGACTTCCCGCTCGTGCCGCTGGCCCAGTCCGATATCGATCGACTGCTGCTGGCCCAGCCCGAGCTCGCGGATGTCTGGCCGATCACCCCGCCGCAGACCGATCTGATCGCACCACCGTCGGATTCGCCCACCCCGCAGGATGATTCGTCATCGGACGGTAATTCCGCGGCGGTCCTGCAGCTGCCGCAGCGGCGCGCGGGTCAGCGTGAATCCGACTCGGTGACGCCCCTCCCGCAGCTGCCGCAGCGCCGGGGAGGCAATCGAACCCCGCCGTCGGATTCGGTGAAGCCCCGTGCCGAGCTGCCCAGGCGGCGGCCGGAGTCGTTAGTGGCACAGGAGGATTCGGCCGGCGATCTCCGCATGCGGATCGGCGAATCGTCCGCCACCCAGTTTGCGGTCGACCTGAACGGTCCGCTCGACGACCGCCGGATGCGATTGGCGGCCCAGGCCGTGCTGGACCGGCACGACGGCCTGCGTGTGGTGTTCGCCACGGCCGAGGGCGATCCGGTTCAGCTGGTGCTGGAATCGGTCGACGTAGCCTGGCGCACGCTCGATTTCACCGACATGGGCGAGGCCGGCGCCCGGACCGAGGTGGTCCGGTACGAGGCCGCGGATCGGCTGGCGCCCTTCGATCCCGAGCGCGCGCCACTGCTGCGCTTCGCCCTGCTCCGGTCGGCGCGCGAGGTCCATCGGATGCTCGTTACCGCTCACCCGCTCCTGCTCGACGACCGGTCCCTGCGCCTGGTCATGCGGGATCTGCTGACGGCCTATGCGCGCGGTCCACGCTCGCGCCAGCTCCCGGCGGTGTATCCGTACCGCGCGTATCCGGCCTGGCTGGCGGTGCGCGACCTGCATGCCGCGCGCACGGCCTGGTACGCGGCGCTGTCCGGCTACGACGAGCCGGTGATGCTCGCGCGCTCGGCTCCGGAGCGCGAGATCTCCTCGGCGACCGCGCGTGTCGATCTCGATCTGGGTGCCGGCGATATCGCCCGACTGTCCGAATTGGCCGCGCGCCCGGGCATCTCGGTGCGCACGGTGGTGCAGGCGGCGTGGGGCCTGCTGATCGGCCGCACCGCCGACCGCGACGACGTGGTGTTCGGCCTGGCCGTGCCCGGACGGCCCGCGGCGGTCCCGGATTCGGACGCCATGGTGGGCCGCTTCGGCGGTGTCGTCCCGGCGCGGGTGCGCCCGGAGGCCGGTGAGACTGTCACGGAGTTGCTGCGGCGGTTGGGATCCGAGCAGGACCAGCTGCTCGGGCAGCGCTGCCCGGCGCTGCGCGAGATTCGCGAATCACTGGGCATGGAACAGTTTTTCGATTCCGTGGTGGTATTCGAGGACGCGGCCGATCGGGTGGAGCTGACCGGGATACTCGACGGCATCGCCGTCGCGGAGGTGGACGGCGAGGCGGATGCGATATCCGCGTTCGGCTATCCGATCACCGTCGCCGTGGCGTTGAACGGAGCGGTGCACATCTCGCTGCGGTACCGGTGCGGCGCGATCAGTGAGCCGGTGGCGAATTATCTGGCATACGGACTTTCGGCACTGATCCGGCAGATCGCCGAGGCGCCGCAGGCCCGCGTGGCGGACCTCGATACGCGGATAGATGCCACGCCCGCCGATGTCCCCGCGGCCCGGTGAGCCGGATCCGCACCCCCTCTACATGGGCATTCCGGGGTGAAACTGATTCGGACGCCGGGGATCCGGCATGATGAGGCGCCAAGAGGACAAGTGATTGCCCTTGGTGCGCCGGGCGCAAAGCCCGTATGGTCGCAGGCGAACACTCGACCGGCCCGCGGGGGCGCCGGGGTGTCCGGCCCTGCCCCGGACTGCTGAACCGATACAAACCGATAGTGAAGGTGTGAATTGTGATTCGTCGACACTTCCGGCGCGGTGTCAGAACCGCTGCCGTCCTAGCGGCCGCCACGGGGCTCCTCGCAGGTGTCGTGGCGGGAGTCGGCGCGACGACGGCCGCGGCGGCCGATCCGATCATCACGGGCAAGGCCCTGCTGGCGGATCCGACCGCGCCCGACGGTTCGAAAATAACCAAGGCCACCTACACCGACAACCGCAACATCCGCCTCTACGTGCACTCCGCCGCGATGGACGAGACCTATCCGGTGGATGTGCAGCGCCCGGCCGACGCCTCGGTCCCGCGCCCGACGCTGTACCTGCTCAACGGCGCCGGCGGCGGTGAGGACGACGCGAGTTGGGTCAAGAAGACCGACATCGTCGACGGCTTCCTGGCGCCCAAGAACGTCAACGTGGTCCAGCCCATCGGCGGCAAGTGGAGTTACTACACCGACTGGATCAAGGACGATCCGAACCTGGGCCGCAACAAGTGGAAGACCTTCTTCACCGAGGAACTGCCCCCGCTGATCAACGCCGCGCTGGGCACCAACGGTGTCAACGCGATCGCGGGTCTGTCCACCTCCGGCACCAGTGTGCTGAACCTGGCGATCGCCAAGCCGGGCCTGTACAAGTCCGTGGCCGCATACTCCGGCTGCGCGCAGACCGCCGACCCGGTCGGCCGTGAGTTCGTGAAGCTCACCGTCAACACCTGGGGCGGCGGCAATGTCGTGAACATGTACGGTCCGGACGGCGCCCCGGCGTGGGCCGCGAACGACCCGTATGTGCACGCCGACAAGCTGCGCGGCATGAACCTGTACATCTCCTCCGGCAACGGGCTGCCCGGCCAGTACGACACCATGAACAACAAGTACGCGCTGCCCGGCGCCTACGGCCTGGCCAATCAGCTGCTGATCGGTGGCGTCATCGAGGCCGGGGTCAACTACTGCACCCACAACATGCAGCAGAAGCTGGCGTCGCTGGGGATCCCGGCGACCTTCAACTTCCGTAACTCGGGCACCCACTCGTGGGGCTACTGGAACGACGACTTCCTGAGTTCGTGGCCCGTGCTGTCCCGGGGGCTGGGCATCAAGTAGGTTCCGCCCACCCATCTCCACCACCCCGGCCGCGTGACGCAGTCGGGGTGGTCACTTTTTTAGGCAGCTCTACCGAAAAAGTTCGGTTGCCCGTAAAATCTTGTCATGGGTACCGCGCTCGCCTCTCCGTCCGATGTATTCAACCGGGCGAAGTCGGCGTCGCTGCTGCTCGGCCCGGCCTTCGTGGCGTCGATCGCCTACGTCGACCCCGGCAACATCGCCTCCAATGTCAGCGCGGGCGCGCAGTACGGCTACCTGCTGGTGTGGGTGGTGGTGCTCGCCAACGCGATGGCCGCGCTGGTGCAGTACCTCTCGGCGAAGGCGGGCCTGGTCACCGGCCGCTCGCTGCCGGAGCTGGTGCGCGATACGTCCAGGCGCCGGATGCGGCTGGCCTATTGGGCGCAGGCCGAATTGGCCGCGATGGCCACCGATCTGGCCGAGGTGATAGGCGGCGCGATCGCCCTGCAGCTGCTGTTCCACCTGCCGCTGGTGCTGGGCGGGGTCATCACCGGTGCGGTATCGATCGTGCTGCTGGGCGTGCAGAACCGGCGGGGGCAGCGGACCTTCGAGCGGGTGATCATCGGCCTGCTGGCGATCATCTCGATCGGATTCGTGGCCAGCCTGGTGATCTCGCCGCCGCCGCTGGGCGCCACCGCGGGCGGGCTGCTGCCGCGCTTCGAGGGCACCCAGAGCGTGCTGCTGGCCGCCGCTATCGTCGGCGCGACCGTGATGCCGCACGTGATCTACCTGCACTCGGGAATGTCCCTGGAGCGGCACGGCCACCCCGAGCCCGGGCCGGTGCGCGCGCGGCTGCTGCGGGTGAACCGCTGGGACGTCGGCATCGCGATGGTGATCGCCGGCGCGGTGAACCTGGCGATGCTGCTGATGGCCGCGCACACCTTCGGCGGTCGCACCGACATCAACACGATTCAGGACGCGTACCGCGCGGTGCACAGCTCGCTCGGGGTCACCGCCGCGCTGCTGCTGGCGATCGCCCTGCTGGCCTCGGGCCTGGCCTCGACCTCGGTCGGTGCCTACGCGGGCGCGATGATCATGGAGGGGCTGCTGCGCCGGCGGATTCCGCTGTTGCTGCGCCGCGTCGTCACGCTGATCCCCGCGCTGGCGATCCTGGCCGTCGGTGTCGATCCGACCCGGGCGCTGATCGTCTCGCAGGTGGTGCTGTCGTTCGGCATTCCGTTCGCGCTGATCCCGCTGGTGCGCTTCACCGGCGACCGCGCGCTGATGGGGGCCGACGTCAACCGCCGCGCCACGACCGCGATCGCGTGGGCGATCGCCGCCGTCATCACCGCCCTGAACCTGCTGCTCATCTACCTGACGCTGACCGGCCGGAGCTGAATTGGTGGCGCGGCCCGGGACGCTTGGCGGTCGCCGCGTGCGCACTGCCAGACAAGGGACCCTCCGACGAGCGCTACGAGTACCCGGTAGCAGCCGAGATGTCCGGCGGGGCTGAGCGTCCATCGCCGGATCCCGCGCCGGTGTGCCCGCCGTCAGGCTGCGGGCACACCGGCGTTCGGGTTTCTATCCGCTGCTCTCCGCAGCACGCCGGTACCCACGAATCGCCGGGACGGCGAAGATCACGATCGCCCCGAAGGTCCACGCGAGGGTCTTCAGCAGCGGCGCGGTGATCGGCCCGTCCCAGCACAGCCCGCGCATGGCGTCGATCGCGGTGCTCATCGGCTGATTCGCCACGGTCGACTGAAGCCACGTCGGATACGCCATGACGGGCACGAATCCGGAGTTGAAGAACATCAGCAGGGTGCTGAAGATGCCGACGGTGTTCACCAGCAGCACCCCCTCGGAGATGGTGGCCAGCGCGGTCACCAGCACCGCGAAGGCGACGCCGAACAGGACCGGCAGCGCGATCATTCCCAGCGCGGCGAGCGGTCCGTTCCAGAACCGGAATCCGATGCAGATGCCGACCACGATCACGAAGAGCGTGGTGATCAGCACCCGGATCGCCTCGGCCAGCAGCCGTCCCGTGAGTCCGGCCGCGCGGTGGATCGGCATCGTCCAGAACCGGCCCAGCAGCCCGGTGAACTGCTCCTTCTTGAAGCCCAGCCCGCTGACCACCGCCCCCGACATCGCCGCCACCACCGTGATCATCGGAACCGTGCCGTACACGCTGGGCATGCCCGTCGCGTTGCTGATCGAATCGCCCAGCACGACGCGCAGCATCAGCAGCGTCAGCGCCGGATAGATCAGGGTCTGAATGGTGGTCGCCGGGTCGCGAGCCCACACCTGGAGCAGCCGCTTGCACTGAATCAGGCTGTGCCGCACCAGCGTCGAGGCGGCCCGCTCGGACCGCGGCTCGACGATCGGCAACGGCGCCGATCCCAGCGTCGCCTCGGTCTCCATCACCGTACTCATTCGCGCCTCACACTCGCCCAGACCGCCAGCGGCACGAAGCAGACCGCGAGCGCGGCCAGCCACACCAGCGGCACCCACAGCACATGCCAGCTCACCCCGCCCGCCGCCATATCGCGCATCGCGAAGGAGAACTGCGAGATCGGCTGGTTGCGCACGAACGGCCGGATCCAGTGCGGGAAGCCCGTTTCCGGGACGAATCCGCACGACAGCATCCCGAAGATCAGCGTCGGCAGCGTCAGCGCCTGGCTCAGCGATTCCGGGCTCTTGGTCAGGCAGCCCAGCGCGTCGGCGCCGATCGCCAGCACCGTACCCACCGCCAGCGAAGACAGGCAGAACAGCACCGACTGCCCGAGGCTCGCGTGCAACCGGAATCCGATGATGAATCCGAAGATCAGCGCGGCGATCAGCGAGGTCACCGAGCGCACCAGGCCCGCGGACAGCCGCGCGGCCAGCGGCACCAGCCGCCCGACCGGCATGGTCTGCAGCCGGGTGTTCAGCCCGCTCGCGGTCTCGAACGCGGCGATCTGCGCATTGGACATCATCGTGAACGACATGGTCTGCAGCACGATGATCGGCATGACGAACTGCCCGTAGTCGATGCCCTGGATCTTCATCACCCACCGCAGCGGCAGGTAGAACCCCAGTGTGAACACCAGCGGTGCGACCACCGCGACGACCAGCTCCCCCTTGGTGGCCATGGTCCGGATGATCCGGCCGGTCAGCGCGCGCCACTGCGCGAGGGCGGACAGGTGCGCGCCGGGCAGATCGGCGAACAGTCGCACCGCGGGTGCGGTGAGTAGATCGGTCACGGCCGCGCCTCGCTGGCGCTCGGCTCCGCCGTGCCCGAGACGGGCTGTGTCATGGTTCCCTCGCTGCGCTCGGTCACGGCCGCGCCTCGCTGGCGCTCGGCAACGCCGTGCCCGAGACGGGCTGTGTCAGGGTTCCCTCGCCGCGTTCGGATGAAGCGTTCACTCGTGCCCGCCCGAATGTCCGGTGATGGACAGGAAGACGTCGTCGAGCGAGGGCCGTCGCAGCCCGATGTCGATGAGCTCGACCTTGGCGCCGTCGAGTCGGCGCAGCGCCTCCGACAGGGTCGCGGCGCCGTCCGGGGCCGGGATCGAGATGCGCTCGGGCGCCTCGGACAGCTCCCCGCGCAACGCCTCGGGCACCAACTCGCCCAGCGCCGTCACCGCGGCAGGCACCTTGGCCGGATCCAGCGGCACGATCTCGCAGTAGCTGCCGCCGGTCTTCTCCTTGAGCTCGTCGGCGGTGCCCTCGGCGATGACCGTGCCCCGGTCGATGACGATGATGTTGTCGCTGAGCACGTCGGCCTCTTCGAGGTACTGCGTGGTCAACAGGACCGTGATGCCCTGGAGCTTGAGCGCGTTCACCAGATCCCAGACGCCCTGGCGGCTGCGCGGATCCAGTCCGGTGGTGGGCTCGTCGAGGAAGACCACCTCCGGCCGCACCACCAGTCCGCAGGCGATGTCGACGCGGCGCCGCATGCCGCCGGAGTAGCCGCGCACCGCGCGCTTGCCCGCGCCGACGAGGTCGAACTCCTCGAGCAGGGTGTCCGCACGCCGGCGGGCGGCCTTCTTGCCCAGGCCCATGAGCCGGCCGAACAGTTCCAGGTTCTCGCGGCCGGACAGGTTCTCGTCCAGGGCCGCGTACTGCCCGGTCATCATGATCGAGCGGCGCACGCCCGCCGGGTCGGCGATGACGTCATGCCCGGCCACCGTGGCGCTGCCGGAGTCCGGGCGCAACAGGGTGGACAGGATCTTGACCATGGTGGTCTTGCCTGCGCCGTTCGGGCCGAGAATGCCCAGCACCGATCCGCGCGCGGCGGCGAAACTGATGCCCCGCAGCGCGTGGACCTCGCCGAAGGATTTGCGGACATCGGTCACAATGACCGCGGTTTCTGGCGGTGACTCTGCTTCGTCCAAGCTCGGCATCAACTCTCCACTAGGGCCGGGGCGGCGGGCTCGCCGATGGGTGCGTCCCGGTTGGTGATCCCTTCCACCGGGGGCGATGTTACTGGTTGGGGTGCGGGTGGGTGCATGGCCGCGCGGGAGCGCCCGGGTGTGAAACAGGTTGAAGTCGTATCGCCCCGGGTGGACGCGGCGGGCGGCATTCGGCCGAGGATCGAAAGAGTGTGGTGTTACTCACATTTTGAGAAACTGGTCGGTCCGGGGTGGGATCGGCGCAGGCTATACACAGACCGCACGGTTTGTGAGGTGTTATCGGTTCTTGTCCGACGGGCCGGGACGCCCCTAACCTGGCGATAGGGGGCGCGAGAGTCCGCACGGATCTGCGGCTCCCTCGTCCGGCCCCTTGATGGGCGAGCGGGAGGGGCTCGCTGCCGAAGGTACAGGCGAGCGAGAGGGTGAGGGCGATGGCAGACTCGACCCGCAGAGTGAACGACGAGCGCGCGCCGGCGCGCCCCTCCAGGGTGCTCACCTCCTACGATCCGCGCACCGGGGAATTCGTCGGCGACTACGCCATGATGGGCCCGGTCGAGCTGGCGCGCACCGTGCGATCCGCGCGTTCGGCCGAGAAGTGGTGGGGATCAATCGGATTCGCCGGCCGCAGGCGCTGGCTGCTGGACTGGAAGCGCGCCATCTCCCGCCGCGCGAGCGAGCTGGTCGACCTGGTGTGCACCGAGACGGGCAAGCCGGAGATCGACGCGGCCATCGAGGTCATGCTCGCGGTGGAGAATCTCGACTGGGCCGCCCGCAACGCCGAACAGGCCCTGGGGCGCCGGCGCCTGGGTGCCACCTGGCTCACCCGCAGCCAGCGTGCCTCGGTCGGCTACCTGCCGCTCGGGGTGGTCGGTGTGCTCGGGCCGTGGAGCAATCCGGTCTTCACCCCGATGGGCTCGATCGCCTACGCGATGGCGGCGGGAAATGCCGTGGTGTTCAAGCCCAGCGAGCTCACTCCCGGTGTCGGGGTGTGGCTGGCCGAGAGCTGGGCCCGGCTCGCGCCGAATCAACCTGTGCTGCAGGTGGTTACCGGTGACACCGCGACCGGCTCCGCGCTGTGCCGCTCCCGGGTCGACAAGATCGCCTTCGCCGGCTCGGAAGCCGGTGCGCGCGAGGTGATCTCGCTGTGCGCACGGAACATGACCCCGGTTGTCGTCGAACGCGACGGCAAGGGCGCGATGGTGGTGCAGGTCGACGCGAAACTGGACGACGCCGCCGACGCGGCGGTGTTCGGCGCGATGTCCAATGCCGGGCAGAGTCCCGCGGGCATCCAGCGCGTCTACGTGGCGGAATCGGTCTACGAGCCGTTCCTGAACAAGGTCGCCGCCCGGGCCGCCAAGCTGCGTCCCGGCGGGGATCGCCGTGCCTCCTACGGGCCGATGATCTCCGAATCGCAGATCGAGGTGGTGCGGCGGCAGGTCAAGGACGCGATCGCGCGCGGCGGCCGCGCGGTGGTCGGCGGCCTGGAATCCATCCGCGAGCCCTATGTCGAGCCCATCGTGCTGGCCGGGGTCCCCGAGGACAGCACGGCGATCACCGGCGAGGCGGCCGGGCCCGTGCTCATCGTGAATTCGGTGGCCACCATGGACGAGGCCACCGAGCGCATCAACGCCGCCGAGCACGGCCTGGCGGTAGCGGTGTTCACCCGCGACGTCCGCATGGTCCCCGAATTCGCCGAGCGCATCAGAACCGGTGTGGTGACGGTCAATTCGTCGATGGCCTATGCGGGGATCCCGGCGATGCCATTCGGCGGCGTCGGCGAATACGGGCAGGGCCACACCCACGGCGAGGCGGGCCTGCGCGAGTTCAGCCGGACGCTGGCCATCGCTCAGAAGCGTTACAGCGCACTGGTGGATCTGTCCACCTTCGACCGGCATCCGCGGCACCTGCGGCTCGCGCGGGCGTTGTTCCGCCTCCGTCACGGACGCGGGTAGTAACGCGTCGTCTCGGCCGCGTCTCCGGTCGTCCCGTCGCGCGGTGGGCCCGAACAGCGGTGATCCGCTGTGTCCTGGCACATTCCGGTGCGATGTGCGCCGCGGGGACGGCAGGGCGTCGAGCCCACCGCGAGTCCTATTCGGCGGCGGGTGATTCCGTGCCCAGCAGGACCGCGCGCATCAAAGCGCGTACGCGGGCAAGGGATTCCGGACGGCGGTCGAAGCGCATCCCGCGACCGACGTCGACCACCTGCGCGATGGCGGCGTGCACGCGGAAGCGGGTCTCGGCCTGGTCGCCGTCGAGCAGATTCGCCCACTCGAGCACGTTCTGGCGCTGCACCGCGCGCAGCTTGTGCTGTTCGGCCGCGGGCAGATTCGAGAATTCGGCGAAGTAGACCGGCAGGATCTCCGGCGTGGCGAAGGTGAGCCGGGCGAAGCGGTCCGCGATGCGCAGCGCCGCGTCGGCGCGGCTGGTGGCCTCGGCCAGCGCCTCGGAGTTGGCGATCGCGACCCGCTCGCCGGTGCGGTGGAAGGCCGCGGCCAGCAGATCGGACTTGCTGGGGAAGTAGCGGTACACGCTCGAGGCGTTGATGCCCACGGCCGCACCGATCTCCTCGATACTGGCCTCGTGGTATCCCTGCCGGCCGAAGATCCGGATCGCCTCGAGGAGCAGCTGTTCGCGCTTGGAGCTCAGCGGCAGTCCGCGCATCCCGGCCTCGGGCGCGGGCTCGACGGGCGCGGGCGGCAGGTCCACGCGCAGGATCGACCAGCAGATGTCCTGCAGCAGATCGATCAGCCGGGCGTAGGCCAGCGGGGTGCGGTGCAGGGTGATGCTGCCGATCGCACCGAGCATGCCGGTGCCCAGCACCGCGACGTCGGCCGCGTCGGCCTCGGGGCGCAGCGCGGCGATCGCCGACTCCACGGTCTCGTGCAGGGCGGCGTAGACGACCCGGATGCGGCGGCGGTCCTCGGGCTCGAGATAGCGCCGCTCCCACCGGTACAGCCCGCCCTCGCGGCGCACCTCGATGGTGTGCTCGGACAGCGCGCGGATCAGCGAGGTGAGTCTGGATTCCGGGTCCGCCCCCGGATCCTCGGCAGAGCGGGCGGCATCGAGCAGCAGCTGTGCGCCGCCCTCGGCGGCCGCGACAAGCAGCGCGTATTTGTTCCTGAAGTGCCGGTAGAGGGCGGGCCCGGAGATGCCGACCTCGGCGGCGATCTCGTCGACGCCGACGGGGTGGTAGCCGCGCTCGCTGAACGCCCGCGCCGCGACCCGCACAATTTGTGCCTTGCGGTTCTTCGGCCGCCGACGCACGCCACTGTCGGCCCGGCCGTTCGTTCCCGCACCGTCCGGTCGCGCGGAAGCGAGTCCGGACTCGCTGCGATCCGCGACCATGCACTCTCTCCTTCGCCCGCGCCGCCGCCTGTTGACAGCGCCGCACAAGTCAACATAAGTTAACCACAATTCGCAAAGTTAACCATCATTCCGCCGCCGGCGGCAGCGACGGGCGAGCTTGGGAGTAGTTATGAGCAACATCGAACAGTCGACCGCTCCGACAACCCTGCAGGTCGTTCACGACGACCGCGTCCTGCGGATCACCATTGCCAATCCCAAGCGCAAGAACGCCATCAACTACGACACGATGGTCGCGCTCGGCGACGCGTTCGAGGCCGCGGGACAGGATCGTACGGTTCGCGCGATCGTGCTCACCGGCGAGGGCGGGGACTTCTGCACCGGCGCGGATCTGTCCGGCGCGGTGGCGGAGGCGCAGCGGGGCATCACCCCCGAGATGACGATGGACGCCGCGAACCGCCTGGTGCGGGCGATCGTCGACGCACCCGTTCCGGTGATCGCGCGCATCCGCGGCGCGGCGGCCGGGGTCGGTGTGGCCCTCGCGCTGGCCGCGGACCTGACCTACGCCAGCGAGGAGGCGTATCTCCTGCTGGCCTTCGTCAACATCGGACTGATGCCCGACGGCGGCGCCGCGGCCATGGTCGCCGCCGCGGCCGGACGCCCCCTGGCCGCGGAGATGGCGCTGCTGGGCGAGCGGCTGCCGATCACCGAGGCGGCCCGGCACAAGCTGGTCACCGCCGTGCTGCCCGAGGCCGAACTCGACGCGCGGGTCGAGGCCGTCGCGGCCAAGCTGGCCCACGGGCCCCGCCGCGCCCTCGAACTCACCAAGCGCGCCCTCAACGCGGCCGCGCTGACCTCCCTGGACGACGCGCTCGCCGCGGAGAAGACGGGCCAGAGCGAGCTGCTGCAGTCCCCGGACTTCCTGGAGGGCGCCTCCGCCATGCTGACCAAGCGCAACGCGGTATTCGCGGACTGAATGCTGCAGCGCGCGCGTTTCGGTTACCGCGATACTTCGCGCGATAGTGTGGGCGCATGGCTTACCTGGTGACTGGCGCGACCGGGTGCATCGGTCGGTATCTCGTCTCGGAGTTGCTGAAGCGTAGCGATGAAATCCACGTGCTGGTCCGACCCGGCGCGGACTGCGCCTACCGGTTCGACCGGTGCGCGCGGGAGTGGGGCGGCGGAGACCGGGTCCGGCCGGTGCGCGGGGACCTGGGTGCGCCAGGGTTGGGTATCGAATCGGAATGGATTGCGGCGCATCGTGGTTCGATCGACCACGTGATACACCTGGCGGCCGGGTACGATGCGGCGGAAGCGGCGCGCGGCCCTGGGGGCGAGGGCGTGATCGGTCCGACATCGGGCCGAGCGGTCGGCGGTGGCATCGGAGCCGGCCGCAGTGGTGCGGGCTGCGTCGCGGCATCGGACCGCACGGCGTCCGCGGCGGGCACCGCGCGCGTCGTCGAGTTGGCCGAGCAGCTGGAAGCCGGTGCGCTGCACCATATGTCGAGCATCGTGGTCGCGGGGTCGGCGGCCGGACTGTTCGGTGAGAACATGTTCGACGCGGGGCAGACGCTGAGCACAGCCGAGCAGCGCGCCGCGTTCGAGGCCGAGCGGATTGTCCGCGAGCGCTGCGCAGTGCCCTGGCGAATCTACCGGCCCTCGATTGTGATCGGCCATTCCCGCACCGGCGAGATCGATCGGATCGCGGGGCCGTACTACTTCTTCCGGCTGCTGCGGATGGCGGCCCAGCTGCCCCGGATCCTGCCGCTGCTGGTGCCCAAGCTGGGCGAAACCAACATGGTCCCGGTGGATTTCGTGGTGCGGGCGCTGGGTCACCTCGTGCACCTGCCCGGCGCGTCCGGGACCACCTACCACCTGGTCGATCCGCGCCGGCAGAGCGCCGCGGAGGTGCTAAACCTCTTCGCCGACGAGGCGGGCGCCCCGCACCTGGTCGAGGTCATGCCGCGGCAGACGCTGGACATGCTGCGCCGGGTACCGGGTGTCGGCTGGGCGCTGCCGTACCTCGGCGTGCCGCGTGAGGTGCTGGAGCAGAACGAATTCGGCTGCTGGTTCGACCGCCGCAACACCACCGCGGCGTTGGCGGGCACGGATATTCGGGTACCGCCCCTTGCCGGGTACGCCCCGATCATCTGGAAGTACTGGGCGGAGAATTGGGTGTGAACGATTGCGCCGAGCCGACGCGTCGGGTGCGCGCTGAAACTCGTGTCGCAGGTCGGCGGTGATCGCTCGCAGGACTGGAGCGGCGGATGCGGTGTCGAAAGCCTACTTCTCACACCTCATCGAGTATCGCCGGCTCGGGGTCGTATTCGTAACCCACCCAGCGGTTCCGGTTGGTCCAGCCGACCAGGTCGTAGCGCCAGTGGAACGGCCAGGTGCGGGCCACGGTCATGAACAGCACGGTGGCGAGCGGGGCGTAGTCGTCGTGCGCGGAGAGCAGGGCGCGCTGCTGGCGGGGCGAGGCGGTGAAGAACGCCTCGAACATCGAGATCGACTGGGCGGTGGTCAATCGGCCCAGGCCGTACAGGCCCCGCTTGCGCATCCAGTACACCAGCCGGGCCTGCCGCGGCCACAGCGCCCGGACGGGATTCCGGCCCGTGCGCAGCGCGTCGATTGCGGTGTCCACCAGGGCAAGTGAGTCCGCCACGCTGTATCCGGAGCACGGGTGCATCATGCCGCCGCGGGAGCCGAACGGCACCGCCCCGCCCGAGCGGGCGGGCGGCGGGGGCTGATCCAGTGGATAGTGCGCGGCCTCGGTCGGCTCATCACCGCGCAGCCGGATGCCGTGCGCGGCCAGGCGATTCAGCGCGCGGCGACGCAGCTCCCGCTGCGGCATGCCGCCCCGCAGTCCCAGGCTGGTCTCCTCGAAGATCACCGTGCCGTCGCCCAGTGGCACCGCATACAGGAACGACGGCGGCTCGTCCGGGCCCGCGCCGTTCTCCGGGCGCCAATCCAGCAGCAGCCCTTCACCGTCCGCGACCATCGGTGTGGCGGTCTCGGCGTCGACGAAGATGCCGTGCGCGCTGGCCGTGCGGCGCGCGCCGGGCGAGGGCAGTCCGCGGGTGTCGAAAACCGCTGCGGCTATGATGGTCGTGCCGTCGTTGAGCTCGACGCGGTGTGCCCCGACGGCGGTGGCCCGCCCGGTCAGCACGGTCGCGTCGTCCAGTGGAAGCGCCTCGCGCAGACCCGGTTTCGACAGCACGCAGTACGGCCGCTCGATCCGGTGCGCGGATTTCGTCCACACCGTCGGCGCCTCGATGCGCTGCGCGATCGCCTCCCGCGGCAGCCACTCCGGCAACTCGTCCACCCAGCACGAAAAGGTCGGCGGCCACAACCGCTCCGGCCGCGGATCCACCGCCACGACCCGCATCCCCGCCCGCATCGCCCGGTGCGCCAGCGCCCGCCCCGTGGGCCCGAGCCCTACCACACAGAGATCGGCTTCCGCGACACGCTGACCACTCATACGCTTTATTCAATCAGGCGGACGAGGAGTCGCCGCACCAACGCCGCGACCGGTGGGAATCGCGGCCCGTCCGTTCGGCGGCCGGATTGGGCGGCACGTCGCACGCAGTTCGAGGCGACGGGGTTGTCCGGGTGTCGTCGCCGTTCCGGACACCGCGTTTCAAGGCCTCGCGATGGAAGATAGACGCACTCGGAAAACTGGCATTACCGATCTGGAATATCCAGTGCGGCAACGGTTTTGGCCTGTCGGTGGGTCCGTGTACGGTGCGTGGCATGGCCCCCGATCCGTCCTGCTCACACGATGCGCTGTTCCGTAAAGTGCTGGCCAGCACCGCCGACGCGGCCTCGGAATTGAAGATCGCATTGCCATCGGAGATCGTGGCCGCATGCGCTGCTAGAGCATCAGAGCCGCCCCGACCGGTTGATGGCGTTCCGGATGCTCGACTACTTCGTCGGATTCGTCAACAACTATCAGTAGTCCCGACCTGCTCGCCACCCTCGCGCCGGTCATGTCGGCGTTCCAGATAGTTGCCCGGGGCGCCGGCGGTCTGGAACGCCTTCGAACATTTGCCATCTACCTGCGGGACGTCGGTAAAATGTCCCCAGCCGAGCTGGATCGGTTCGCTGACCAATTCCCGCCCGCCGCCAAGGAGGTCATCATGACAACCGCCGAAATGCTGCGCGCCGAAGGACGCATCGAGGGACGTGCGGCGACGCTACTCAAGCAGTTCGCGCTGAAGTTCGGCCCGGTTTCCGAGGCGGTCGAGCGGACAGTACGGGCTGCCGGGGGCGATCAGCTCGACGTATGGACCGAGCGGATACTTACCGCTGCAACTGTCGACGAGGTACTCGCCTGACGCGGGTTATTTCGGCGTCACCCAGGTAGTTATGTCGGCGTGGACGACCTCGACGCCCGACTTGTCGTAGATCGACACCGGAACGATCAGGTCGCGGCCCTCGGTGATCTCGGAGAAGTCCGGGATTTCGGGGAGTTCGGCCACGGCCCGCAGGCCGGAGTCGGCCTTGGCCAGGTATTGGACGTTCATGGCCTTGGGGATCCAGCGGTGGGTGGTGGGGACAGTCGCCTCGCTGAGCATGCCCATCGCCACCTCGGCCAGGTTGCAGGCGGCGATGGCGTGGAAGGTGCCGAGGTGGTTGTGGATGCCGAACCACTTCGGGGCGGTCACTTCGCACAGGCCCGGTTGGAGCCGGTTCACGTTCGGGACGACCGTGCCGAAGTACGGCACCCGGACGACCATGCCGAGCGAGAACAGCGCGTGCCCGATGCGGTTGTCGGGCAGCTTCTTCCAGCCGCGGTAGGTGGCGGTCTCTTTCGTCATGCCGACATCTTACTTCAGAGTAAGTTACTTGGCGTGCGCTCCCGGCCCGCGGCGCGCTCGGTGGTGGCGATGGTCGCGCGCAGCATGTGCCTGGCCCGCGTCAGCTCGTCCGCGCGCTGGTCGAGGTCGTCGAGACGGGCGCGAAGCGTGTCCAGCACGCCCGGGCACGGCCGCAGCGAACTGTCGTCCCGGATGCAGGGCAGCACCTGCCGGATCACGGCGGTGGGCAGCCCGGCCGCCAGCAGTACGAACCCCGCCCGGTCCCGTGCGGGCCCGCGTCCTCGGCGAGACCCTCGCCGAACTACTCGGCCTGTAACTGCTGGCTGGCATACTCGGGCCTCACATCGCGTGGGGAGGGCGAAGGATGCGTGGGTACGACAAGCGATCGACGAGGCCCAGGGCGGTCACCGGCTCGGTCGATCGCGATGCGGGATCAGCGGGCATGAGCTGTCTGCGAGCGGCGAGTTCCGGGCGCCGACTGTGGTGCCGCCGCCCGGCTCGACTCTGATCGTGCACGCCACCGCCGATGCTGCCGTGACGGACAGCCCGGGGTGGGTCATCGGGTTCGCGATCGGCGTGCTGTCGGCACTTGTGGTGGTGGGGCTCGGCACCGCCCGGTTCGGTGACGCTGGACTCGGGGTCGGTCGGGGCTGTACCCGGAGATATTCGGGGCGCGCATCACTCGTGTGGGGGAGGCAGGATCACCTTCTGTGGTGATGAATTCGTTCGCGCGGGGTTCATACGATGGGGCGGTGAGGGGAACCAGCAGTGCGTTGCCGTCGGTCGCGATCGCGCGAACCGTCGTGGCGGTGTCGAGCGCGGACGAGGTGGAGCCATGACCGGCGGGCGGTGGTCCGGGTGGGTCCGGGTTCCGTTGCTGCTGTGGGGGTTCGGGCTGCTCATGCTGGTTGGCGTTGCGCCCGCGGTTGCGGATGCGCCGTCGACGGGTGGGGATGTTTCGGTGGCGCAGACGCTGGGGGATCGGGAGTTGACCGTCGTGCTGCGGCGGGTTACCTCGGTGCCGGGGCCGTTGCAGGTCGAGGTGGTTACCCATGCGGGTACGGCGGGTGGGCAGCTGACGCTGGATGCCACGCCGACCGGGGCCTCGTCGGCGACGTCGACGTTGCCGGCGCCCGGTGCGCCGACCAGCCGGGGGACGGTCGACCTCGGTGCTGCGCCGGGGATGTATTCCGCGACGTTGCGGGTGGATCGGCCGGGGCCCTGGGAGCTGGCGGTCGGCGACGGAACTCGCGTGGCACGCATCCCCTTCATCGTGCCCAAACAGGTGACCACGCCACCGGAACGCCTGGTGTACGGCGGATTTCTGGCCGCGGGCGTGCTGCTGCCGGTGTCGATCGTGGTCGCGGTGCGGGCGCGGCGCACGGCCTGGGCGCTGCTTCCGGCCGGGGGGATGGTCGCGGGGATCGCGGTGGCGGTGACGGCCGGTCTGCTGTCCTCCTCGTTGCCCCTGCCGCCGCAGCCCGGTGTGCAACTGGATCCGAGCGCGGACAATGTCGGCAACCCGTACGCCCTCGGACAGCCGCTGATCTCGGACTTCTCCCGGCCGCCGGTAATGCTGGCCCTCGGCGGCGCGCCCCTGAGTGCCGGGCGCGCAGGCGATCTCGACCTCTACCTGACCGACGCCGCCACCGGCGCACCCGTCGACGACCTGATCATCGAGGACAGCGCCCTCATCCACCTGCTGATCGTCGGCTCGACCGGCGAGCTGGCTCACCTGCATCCGATCCGGATAGCGCCGGGCCACTACCAGATTCACCTCACTCCGCCCGAGGCCGGACACTACGCCCTGTCGGCCGAGCTGGCGCGCCGCGGTGGCGGCGTGCAGATGGTCCGCGCCGCAACCGGTTTCGACATCCAACAGGGGAATTCCCCTGCACCGCTGCCGAACACCGCCGCGGCGGTCCACCTCGGCGGCACGACTGGCACCGCAACGACCGCCGTCGGCCCCACCCCCATCACCGTCGTGACCACCGACGCCGTCGCAGGCGCACCGATCACGCTGACCGCCACCGTCGGCAGCGCGGGTGACCTACAGCCCTGGCTCGGCATGGTCGGCCACATGATCATGGCGGGCCCGCTTCCCCCCTCGGACGCCGACATCGGCACCGCCGTCCAGAACGCCCAGGTGTGGGGCCACGCCCACTCCATGGGTGGCATGTCGATGGCGGAAATGAATGGCCCGGGCACCATGCCGGACATGCCGGACATGCCGGGAATGACGAACGCTCCGAGCTCGAGCGCGACCCCTGGCACGAATGGTGGTGCGATGCTGATGCTTCCGGTGAACGGCGACAGCGCACCCGATGAAACGGTGGCCGCCTACGGCCCGGGAGTTCCCTTCACCTATACCTTTACGACTCCCGGCGAATACCGGGTGTGGATCCAGGTCGAGCGCAACTACACCGTGCTGACCATCCCGGTCGTGCTGGACGTCGCCGCATCGGGGGCGTCGCGATGAACTGGCAGAAGGCAGCGAAGTCGCACGCCCGGCCAGCGGATACCGCACTGCCACAATCCGAACCCGGCGGCGGCCGTCGTCTCGAGGTCGCGGGGATCGTCGTTGTCGCCGCCGCCCTGCTGGCCCTCGTCGGGTGGCTGGTGTGGCCGAGTCCGCCCGGCGCGCTCGTGCTGCACAGCGGCACAACCGATCACATCGTCACCGTCACCGTTGCGAGTCATCGGATGGGGGAGACGAGCATCGATCTGGTGGTCACCGATCGGGCCGGAAAGCCGGTGCCGCGGGCGGTGATCCGGGTACAGGCGATCGAACCGCGGATGGGGTACTCCGATCCGCCGATCACCTTCACCGAGCTGGGGGCCGGTCGTTATCGCGCGGCGGATGTGTCGTTCATGATGACGGGCCCGTGGAATCTGCAGGTATCCATCGCCGCCGGCGGAGGGACCGATCAACTATCGCTACCGCTGTGGATCGGTGGCTGAAGTGAAGGAAAGGAGCGCCACCGATGAGTGAGCGCAGACCGGAGCCCGGTCGCCGGGAGGTGCGGGCATGAGTACAGCCATACCGTTCGACGCGGCCGGACAGTCCGAAAACGTTGGGGGACGGGAGAAACCGGCGGCCCGCCCGATCGTGGTCGCCGCCGGCACCGGCACCGCCGCCCGCGCCGGAGCCTGGGTGGTGTTGCTGGGCATTATCACCACGACCGTCGGCACCAGCTGGGATATCCAGTGGCACAACGACGTCGGCCCCGACACCTTCTTCACCCTGCCGCACCTGTTCCTCTACTCGGGCAGCGCGATCTCCGGATTCGCCGCCCTGGCAATGGTCGTCCTGGCGACCTCGGCCCAGCGCGCAGGCCGGGAGGTGCCGCACGCGGGCGGCACGCCCATCCGCGTCTTCGGCGGCACCCTCACCGCGCCGATCGGTTACATGGTCGCCGGCGCGGGCGCGGCGCTGTTCCTGCTGTACGGCCTGTTCGATCTGGAATGGCATGCGATCTACGGATTCGACGCGGTGCTGAACACGCCCTCGCACGTGGCGCTGTTCCTATCGATCACCACCACCATGGTCGGCAGCATCATCGTCTGCTCCGCGCACCGCGACGAGCTGTGGGGCCGCGCCGGACTGGTCCTGGCGATCGTGCTGCTGATCTCGTACGCGCCCATCCCGGCCGACGCGCTGAACAACCTGCCGATGCCGGTCGATCCGATCATCGCCGCCACCGTGTTGTTCGCACCGATGCTGCTGATCATGGGTGCGGTGGTGATCGGCCGTGCGGGCGCCGCGCTGGCCATCGGGCTCGCGATGAGCGCCTCGCAGGGCCTGCTGTGGTGGTTCTCCCCGTGGGCCGCGCACGTCTACGCCGCGGCCGTCGGGCTGCCGTTGCGCGACGGGCTGCTGCCGTTCCCGCCCTCGTTCCCCAGCATCATGCCGATGTTCCTGATCGTGGCCGCGGTGGCCGTGGAGGCCCTGTTCTGGGTCGCCCGCACGCGGGCATCGAAGCCGATGCGGACGCTGCTGGTGACCGGCCTGGTCTCCGGGGTGATTCTCGGAGCGGGCCTGCCGCTGCAGATGATCCTCACCGACCCCGTGTCGCACCTGCCCGCGTCGTCGTTCCTGACGATCGTGGTCCTGGGCATCCCGTTCGGCCTGCTGGCGGGGTTCCTCGGCGGCCGCTTCGCCGCCATGCTGCGCACCCTCGCGCCGCAGGATCAGGCCCGCACCCCGCGGGAGGCGCGATGACCGGGTGGTGGCGCCGGTTGGGCGTCGTGCTGCTGACGGTCACCGGGCTGGGGCTGGTCGCGGTCGGTCCCGCCGCCGCATATCAGCCGGTGAACATCGTGCACACCGAACACGTGCAGGTCGGGCCGTACGACGTCACCGTCGGCTTCACGACCTGGCCGATCCGGGCGATGCAGTCGCTGGACTTCACGTTCCTGCCCGCCGACGGCATCGCGGGCAAGTCCGGGACGCTGAAGATCGACGGCCCCGACCGCCGCGCCACCCGCCGGACGATGCCGCTGGTCCGGCACCCCCGCAAGCGCGACTCCTGGGGCCTGGACGTCAAATCCCTGAACGAGCCGGGCACCTACAGCTTCACCTTCACCATCGACGGCCCGCAGGGCCACGGCGAGGGCACGCTCGGCAACATCCCGGTGCTCTCCCAGCCCGGCCCGCCGCTCCCGCTGAGCTGGACATTGGGCCTGCTTCCGCTGGCCGGGCTGCTGATCTTCCTCGTGGTGGTGTGGCGCAGATTGCGGCCGGGCCGGCTGCCGCTGACCCTCTGAATTCCGTCGTCCGGCATGCTGGTGGCCGGGATCCACGCCGACCGAGCCGGTCGCGATGGGTCCCGGCCACCGTCGTCCGTATCACAGGGACCCCGATTTGAAGTCGGTATGGGCCCTCGTGCATACTTGTCGGGTTGCCTTCACCGGGTGGCGTCTGTCTGTCGGCCAAAACCGGCGGATGCCAGGGCCTATCGGTGGCAGGCGAGCAGTACCCACTCAGTATCGGTGTCGAGTCCGGCGCGGATACGTTCGGGACGCGTTCTACGGCAAGTGGAAAATCCTTCCGGCGCCGAAGAATGAGCGGATGGGCGACACGCCCGACCGCGTGGACCGGATGAACCATGACAGATGAACAGCGGCGATGGATCGGTCGGTACCGGTCGTAGTAGTGAGATGCGTCTGCTGTCTTCGTAGGTTCGGGCATGCAAATGAGGGTGTTCCGGGAGGCGACTTCCGGGACACGACGAAAGCGGAGAAAAGGACACTCAGCGTGGCGGGACAAAAGATCCGCATCAGGCTCAAGGCCTACGACCATGAGGCGATCGACGCGTCGGCGCGCAAGATCGTCGAGACGGTGACCCGCACCGGTGCCCGCGTCGTCGGGCCCGTGCCGTTGCCGACCGAGAAGAACGTGTACTGCGTCATCCGTTCGCCGCACAAGTACAAGGACTCGCGCGAGCACTTCGAGATGCGTACGCACAAGCGGCTGATCGACATCCTCGACCCGACGCCGAAGACGGTGGACGCGCTCATGCGCATCGACCTCCCGGCCAGCGTCGACGTCAACATTCAGTGACGGGGACTTCGAATATGACTGACAACAAGAGCCGTCCGGCCGCGGGCATCCTGGGCACCAAGCTCGGCATGACCCAGGTCTTCGACGAGAAGAACCGCGTCGTTCCCGTGACCGTCATCAAGGCGGGACCGAACGTCGTGACCCAGATCCGCACCGAAGAGCGCGACGGCTACTCCGCCGTGCAGCTCGCCTTCGGCGCCATCGACCCCCGCAAGGTGATCAAGCCGGTCTCCGGCCAGTTCGCCAAGGCCGGTGTCACCCCCCGCCGCCACGTCGTGGAGATCCGCGTCGCCGACGCCGCCTCCTTCGAGGTCGGCCAGGAGCTGTCCGCCGACGTGTTCGAAGAGGGCACCTACGTCGATGTGACCGGCACCAGCAAGGGCAAGGGCTTCGCCGGCACCATGAAGCGTCACGGCTTCAAGGGCCAGGGCGCCTCCCACGGTGCGCAGGCCGTGCACCGCCGCCCGGGTTCGATCGGCGGTTGCTCCACCCCCGGCCGCGTGTTCAAGGGCATGCGGATGTCGGGCCGGATGGGTAACGACCGCGTGACCACGCAGAACCTCTCGGTCCACAAGGTGGACACCGAGAACGGCCTGCTGCTGATCAAGGGCGCGATCCCGGGCCGCAAGGGCGGCATCGTGATCGTCAAGAGTGCAGTGAAGGGTGGTGCCCGGGCATGAGCACCGAGACCAAGACCAACCTGACGCTTCCGGTCAAAGAGCCGGGCGGCAAGACCAACGGCACCGTCGAGCTCCCCGCGGAGATCTTCGACGCGACCGCCAACATCGCGCTGATGCACCAGGTCGTCGTGGCCCAGGAGGCCGCGGCTCGCCAGGGCACGCACGCCACCAAGACCCGCGGCGAGGTCCGCGGCGGTGGCAAGAAGCCGTACCGGCAGAAGGGCACCGGCCGCGCCCGTCAGGGCTCCACCCGCGCGCCGCAGTTCGCCGGCGGTGGCACCGTGCACGGCCCGCAGCCGCGCGACTACTCGCAGCGCCTGCCCAAGAAGATGAAGGCCGCCGCCCTGCGTGGCGCCCTGTCGGACCGGGCGCGTAACGAGCGCATCCACGTGATCACCGAACTGGTTGCGGGACAGGCTCCCTCGACCAAGTCCGCCAAGTCCTTCCTCGCCGAGCTGTCGGAGCGGAAGAACATCCTGGTGGTCGTCGGCCGCGAGGATGTCACCGCGTGGAAGAGCGTGGCGAACCTGCAGGGCGTGCACCCGATCGCCCCCGACCAGCTGAACACCCGCGACGTCCTCAAGAGCGACGACGTGATCTTCTCGGTCGAGGCGCTCAACGCCTTCGTGCACGGCCCCGCCGAAGCTGCACAGGAGGAGAGCAAGTGACCACCATCGCCGACCCCCGCGACATCCTGCTCGCGCCGGTGATCTCCGAGAAGTCCTACGGACTGATCGAGGAAGGCACCTACACCTTCCTGGTGCACCCGGACTCGAACAAGACGCAGATCAAGATCGCCGTCGAGAAGGTTTTCGGCGTGACGGTGACCAGCGTCAACACCGCCAACCGTCAGGGCAAGCGCAAGCGGACCCGCTTCGGTTACGGCCAGCGCAAGAGCACCAAGCGCGCGCTCGTGACCATCTCGGCCGACAGCAAGCCCATCGAGATCTTCGGAGGCTCTGTCGCGTAAGCGGCGGAGAATCCAGAAAGCAGAGAAGAACTCATGGCAATCCGTAAGTACAAGCCGACTACGCCGGGCCGTCGTGGCGCCAGCGTCTCGGACTTCGCCGAGATCACCCGGTCGACGCCCGAGAAGTCGCTGCTGCGCCCGCTGACCAAGTCCGGCGGTCGTAACGCGCACGGCCGCATCACGACTCGTCATCGCGGTGGCGGTCACAAGCGTGCCTACCGTCTGATCGACTTCCGTCGCCTGGACAAGGACGGCATCCCGGCCAAGGTCGCGCACATCGAGTACGACCCGAACCGCACCGCCAACATCGCGCTGCTGCACTACGTGGACGGGGAGAAGCGCTACATCATCGCGCCCAAGGGTGTCACCCAGGGCACGAAGATCGAGTCCGGTGCGGGCGCGGACATCAAGCCCGGCAACAACCTGCCGCTGCGCTCGATCCCGACCGGTACCACCATCCACGCGGTGGAGCTGCGTCCCGGCGGCGGTGCCAAGCTGGCCCGCTCGGCCGGTATGAGCATCCAGCTGCTGGGTAAGGAAGGCGCCTACGCCGTCCTGCGTATGCCCTCGGGTGAGATCCGCCGCGTCGACGTGCGCTGCCGCGCCACCGTCGGCGAGGTCGGCAACGCCGAGCAGTCGAACATCAACTGGGGCAAGGCCGGCCGCATGCGGTGGAAGGGGCGTCGCCCCACGGTCCGTGGTGTCGTCATGAACCCGGTCGACCACCCGCATGGTGGTGGTGAGGGCAAGACCTCCGGTGGTCGCCACCCGGTCTCGCCCTGGGGACAGCCGGAAGGCCGTACCCGCAAGCCGAACCGTCCGAGCGACAAGCTCATCGTCCGCCGCCGCGGCAAGAAGCGTTAAGGAGGAGGTTAAGACATGCCACGCAGCCTCAAGAAGGGCCCGTTCGTCGACGAACACCTCCTCAAGAAGGTGGATGTCCAGAACGAGAAGAACACCAAGCAGGTCATCAAGACCTGGTCGCGTCGTTCGACCATCATCCCCGATTTCATCGGGCACACCTTCGCGGTGCACGACGGTCGTAAGCACGTGCCGGTGTTCGTGTCGGAGAACATGGTCGGGCACAAGCTCGGCGAGTTCGCGCCGACCCGCACGTTCCGTAGCCACGTCAAGGAAGATCGGAAGAGCAAGCGGCGATGAGCACTGAAACTCAGAACCCCACCGCGCGCGCGACCGCCAAGCACGTCCGCGTGACGCCGATGAAGGCGCGCCGCGTCGTGGACATGGTCCGCGGCAAGCGGGTCGAGGATGCGCTGAACATCCTGAAGTTCGCTCCGCAGTCCGCGAGCGAGCCGGTCGCCAAGGTCGTGGCCTCCGCCGCGGCGAACGCCGAGAACAACCTGGGCCTGAACCCGGCGACGCTGGTCATCTCGACCGCGTACGTCGACGAGGGCGCCACCATGAAGCGCTTCCAGCCGCGGGCCCAGGGCCGTGCGTTCCGGATTCGCAAGCGCACCAGCCACATCACCATCGAGGTCGAGAGCGTCGCCAGCGCCGCCCCGGCTCGTGCCCGCCGGAAGGGAGGGGCGAAGTAAATGGGACAGAAAATCAACCCCCACGGCTTCCGCCTCGGCATCACCACCGACTGGAAGTCGCGCTGGTACGCCGATAAGCAGTACGCGGACTACGTGAAGGAAGACGTCGCGATCCGCAAGCTCCTGGGCACAGGCATGGAGCGGGCCGGCATCTCGAAGGTCGAGATCGAGCGCACCCGGGACCGCGTGCGGGTGGACATCCACACCGCGCGTCCGGGCATCGTGATCGGCCGTCGTGGCGCCGAGGCCGACCGCATCCGCGCCGAGCTGGAGAAGCTCACCGGCAAGCAGGTGCAGCTGAACATCCTCGAGGTCAAGAACCCCGAGTCCGATGCGCAGCTCGTCGCCCAGGGTGTCGCGGAGCAGCTGTCCAACCGTGTGGCGTTCCGTCGCGCGATGCGTAAGGCCATCCAGTCGGCCATGCGTTCGCCGAACGTCAAGGGCATCCGTGTGCAGTGCTCGGGCCGCCTCGGTGGCGCCGAAATGTCGCGCTCGGAGTTCTACCGTGAGGGTCGGGTCCCGCTGCACACGCTGCGCGCGGACATCGACTACGGCCTGTACGAGGCTCGGACCACCTTCGGCCGCATCGGCGTGAAGGTCTGGATCTACAAGGGCGACATCGTCGGCGGCAAGCGCGAGGTCACTGCGGCCGCGGCTCCGTCCGGTGATCGTCGTGAGCGTCGTGAGCGGCCCAACCGCCCGCGTCGGTCCGGTTCGTCCGGTACCACCGCGACCAGCACTGAGGCCGGGCGCGCCGCCACCGCTGTGGCGGATGCACCGGCTGAGACACCCCAGGAGGGCTGACCCATGCTGATGCCTCGCAAGGTCAAGCACCGCAAGCAGCACCACCCGGGCCGCTCCGGCATGGCCAAGGGCGGCACCGCGGTGTCGTTCGGCGAGTACGGTATTCAGGCTCTCGAGCCTGCGTACGTCACCAACCGGCAGATCGAGTCGGCGCGTATCGCGATGACCCGCCACATCAAGCGTGGCGGCAAGATCTGGATCAACATCTACCCGGATCGTCCGCTGACCAAGAAGCCCGCCGAGACCCGCATGGGTTCCGGCAAGGGTTCGCCCGAGTGGTGGATCGCGAACGTCAAGCCCGGCCGGGTGATGTTCGAGATGAGTTACCCCAATGAGGAGACCGCTCGCGAGGCCCTGCGCCGCGCGATGCACAAGCTCCCCATGAAGTGCAGGATCGTGACCAGGGAGGAGCAGTTCTGATGGCTACCGGAACACCAGCCGCAGATCTGCGGGATCTGGACCAGGAAGCTCTCGTGGCCAAGCTGCGTGAGTCGAAGGAAGAGCTGTTCAACCTGCGCTTCCAGATGGCGACGGGTCAGATGACCAACAACCGTCGGCTGCGCGTGGTTCGTCACGAGATCGCGCGCATCTACACGGTCATGCGTGAGCGCGAGCTCGGTCTGACCACCGGTCCCAAGACTGAGGGAGACGCCGCATGAGCGACACCAAGGGCCCGGCCAAGACGCCGGCCAAGGAGACGGAGCGTGGCAGCCGCAAGGTTCGCGTCGGCTACGTCGTCTCGGACAAGATGAACAAGACGATCGTCGTCGAGCTGGAGGACCGTAACCGGCATCCGCTCTACGGCAAGATCATCCGCACCACCTCGAAGGTGAAGGCGCACGACGAGAACGAGATCGCCGGTGTCGGTGACCGCGTTCAGCTGATGGAGACCCGTCCGCTGTCGGCCACCAAGCGCTGGCGGCTGGTCGAGGTCCTGGAGCGGGCCAAGTAAGGTCCTCTCCCGGCCGAGAGTCGTAATACGAAGGCCCGCTTCCCGATTGGGAAGCGGGCCTTCGTCGTATCTGTGAGCTATTACCGCCGGCTCTCAGCGGGCGCTGTCGAGGCCAGAAGGGTGTTGATGATGTTCGACAGCATCGGAAGGGATTGATCCTGGCTGGGTGCGGTGATCCAATATGCGCCCTCACGGGGTGTAGCGTTCGAAGCTCGTCGGAAGCATCAGGGCGCTGCCGGTGACCGGCAGGCAGATATTGTTGTGGGATAACAGGTCTAGGATCTGGGAATCTGGGGAGTAATCCACGGATGTCAGCATTGTCCAGCGAATGTGCCTGGCCAGCAACGGAACTGACGTTCCTTGCGTGCGTAGTCTGCCGAGCGCTCGCTTGGCGAGTTGCATCGGCATGTGCACGATGCCCAGATGGCTTGTGACAGGCAGCATGACGTATCCGCCTCGTTCCTCAACCGGCAGATGGAGAGGGGAGCGCCTGTATGCCGTTGACAGTACTACCCAACGATCTTCGTGCGGATGTCGAGGTCTTGTGGGACTACAACCAGATGCACCATGAGGTCCGGCCTGTCGATGTCGGGATCGGACTCGGAAGTCACGATCTGGGGGTCGCGACCTACGCCGCGAATCTCTATGGGCAGTCGATGTTTCCGCTGATCGTCTTCACCGGGGCGAACGCGCCGACCACTGTTGAGCGGTTCCCACGTGGCGAAGCCGTGCACTATCGCGAGCATGCCATCGAACTCGGCGTGCCCGACACCTCGATCCTGGTCGAACCGTGGGCCACGAACACCGGGGACAACATCGACTTCACTCGTGCTCTGCTCGACGAGCAAGGGATACTGGGCTCGATACGGTCAGTGATGCTGATTTGCCGCCCCTATCAGGGGCGTCGCAGTTACGCGATCTGTCGGAAGAGATGGCCCGAAGTTGATGTCGTGTGCGCATCCCTCCCCCTGCCGCTGGATGTATACATCGACAGAATCGGCGATGTCCACCGAGTGATCACTATGCTCGTCGGCGACACTCAACGACTCTGGGTCTATCCGGCCAAGGGGTGGGCTATCGCGATGGAAGTGCCCGAGTCGGTGCGAAAGGCGTACATCCGACTTGTGGACGCAGGTTTCACGAGCCGCTTACTGCCCGAATGATTGCCGGTGATTTCTCCGGAGGTGGTGCGTAGATCGCATGATAGCTTGATCTTATGAGTAGTAGCGGGGGTAATCCGGATCTGTCTGTCGTGCCGGATGATGTTGCGGCGCTTGGCAAATACGCACATGATCTCGCCGACACTCTCCGGTCGGCGTTGGCGGACGCGGACCGTCAGGTGCGGGCGGTGGGCGAACAGAGCTGGATCGGAACGGCATCGACGAGCTTTGTCAACGGTTGGGGCGAGTGCCAGGACGGCGGACGGAAAATCATCGACGCACTGTCCACGATGGCTTCCTCGCTCGGGGTGACCGCACAGACCTACGCTAGCCAGGACAATCAGTTCGCCGCCGAGGTGTCAAGCTTGGATCTGCCGTGACCGTGCCATTCGACGTCGACCTCGATGAACTCGACGATCTGGTTGCGTGCCTGAAAAATCTGGCGGTGTTTATCACTGAGCACCTGGATGTCCTCGATCAGAAGACCGCAGCCGTACACACGGGTTCATGGTCCGGCGCGGCAGCAGACACGCATCGGCAGGCTCATCGCGAATGGTCCGCTGCAGCAAGAGAATTCAGAGACGGCATCGCAGCCATGAGCACAGCGGCGCGCGAGGCGCATGATCATTACAGCAGCGCCAAGAACACCAACAATTCAATGCTGCGCGGAGATTGAGGCCGATGTCGATCGATCCGCAGAAGTACTACGACGCGGCCATCGCCTGCCACCAGCTGGCGACTGACCTGGAGAAGCCGTACAACACACTGAAGGGCAGTCTCATCCGCCAGTGCGGAGGGATGGCCGGACATTACGATTCCGTGCAGGTGTGGGCGACCACGTACGACCAACACGCCCGCGATATTGTCAATTACACGGGACAGTACATGAGGGCCCTGCACAGCTTCGGCGACGTCCTGAATGCTGCCGGCTATAACTGGGCCACCGCGGACTGGAATGCGGATAAGAATCCGAACAAGGGCCCGGCCCCCACACCGAAGTCGGTCTATCAGCCGCAGATCACCGTTGAACAGACCACCCCGGCGTCGGCAAGTAACGGCACCGGGCTCGATACGAATATTCCTGGCCTGCTCGTTCAGATCGGGGTCCAGATCCCCGACGGCGACAGCGGGAAGCTGCAGACGGCATCGGGTGCGTGGACGACATTCGCGGGCGACGGCGCCGTCACCGGGGCAGCGGCTCGGCTCAGTAGCGCGTCCCAGCTGTTCGATGATATTCATACCGAGGACGCCGGTGTTATTCAGGAGCATCTCAATACCCTTCGCCAGGGCGCACAGATACTGCCCGACACCGCGGGTGAGATCGCCGCACCGGTCGGCGACCACGCCGCGGCGCTGTCCACACTGCGAGGCGGAGTCGACAACGCGCTGTCTGATGTCAAGACCGACCTGCTGATCGCGGTTGGATTCACCGCGATCGCCATGACGGTCGAACTGGTGGCCTCGGCCGGCCTGGCAGCACTCGGTCCCGACGAGGCAACCGCCGCGGTCGGCACCGCGTCCGGCGCGGCCGCGGTCACCCGGACCGCCAAGATCCTGCACGATCTCGTCGAGGCCAGTCGCCTGATGGTCGTGCTCGGCGCCGCGGGTAGCGCGTGTGTTGCGTTCCAGGCCGTCCCGGATCTCAGCAGCATCAAGCTGAAGATCGCCGCGGTCGCAGCGCTGACGATTCAGCTGATCGAAGATACCTCGCAGACCAGCGCAACAGCATACGACGATCTTCCCGCTGCTCCGGGTGTGCCGCTGGGTGGGTTGACTGACGAGTCGGAGACATACATCAGAGGCAAGCACGTTGAAGGTGGAAGCGAGGTTACCCCGGCAAAAAGCACATTTCTGCCGGGCGAAGACCTTGATGAGCTTGCCGAGGTGGCTGAGGGTGTCACAGCGCGCGGGCCTAATCAATATGGTAACTATGAGCGTGTGGTGAACTCCGACCGGGTGGTTGGTAACCAATCCGAGATGAATGGCGGAAAGCCGACCTCTCGGTATAAGGTAATTACGGATAAATGGGGTACTGTCGTGAATATGTTCCCGGACTAGGAGTAGTCTATGGCAATCGATATCATCATTCAAAATCAGGTTCACGGGAAGGTAGAGGTTATCTCAGGAGCTCCCGCTGTAACGTTGTCGGATATTGTTTTGCAGGCTCCTGTTGGGTCGATGTTGCGTGGCATTCACCAGTATGCAGATTCGATGTTCAACTCGTATCAGCTGCAGTTCTTTCTCGAGGAGTTGGCGGGCCTGCAGCCGAAGGACAGCAGAGAAGAAGAGTTGTTCTCCGTATTGCGGAGAGCTGCTGATGTTGCCATTCGAAACCATGGTTACCTCTGGTTTAGTGGGGACTAACCGCTCATGCAAGGAAGACGATCGTCGTCGAGCTGGAGGACCGTAACCGGCATCCGCTCTACGGCAAGATCATCCGCACCACCTCGAAGGTGAAGGCGCACGACGAGAACGAGATCGCCGGTGTCGGTGACCGCGTTCAGCTGATGGAGACCCGTCCGCTGTCGGCCACCAAGCGCTGGCGGCTGGTCGAGGTCCTGGAGCGGGCCAAGTAAGGTCCTCTCCCGGCCGAGAGTCGTAATACGAAGGCCCGCTTCCCGATTGGGAAGCGGGCCTTCGTCGTCAGCGCCGGCGACGTAACGCGCCGTTCGGCAGTCCGAGAGTCTATTCCTCCTCGGATGGCAATCCTTGACTCGCAAGTACTTGACGTACTTGACGTACGTAATCTTGTCGCTCAGTATTGATGTAGCGAATGGAGGTTGCTGATGTCCCCCCTGCACTACGACAGCTACACCGAGGCCCGCGCGCATTTCAAGGATCTGCTGGATGCCGCGGAGCAGGGGCGGGTGGCAACAGTTCGCCGCGACGGCGAGTATGCCGCCGTCGTAGATGCCGAACGCCTGCGGTACGCGCTTTCCAGGCTGTGCGCGTCGAGCGCCGAAGTGGTGAGCGAGGGTGGGGGGTGGTCCGTATTTCTGCGCGGACTCCCGATTGCTGCCGACGGTGCGACCTTCGACGAGGCGATCGACGAAATGATTGTGGCCTTGCGCGAGTATGCCGACGACTGGCAGGAGCGACTCCGCACGGCGCCGAATCATCGCGAGAATTGGGGGCTCGTGCAACTGATCTCTTTGAGTGATGATGGCCAGCTCCGCGACTGGTTGCTGGGGGAGGATCGGTGACTTGGCCGGAACCGACTCGCGAACGGCACGAACAGTTTTGCAAGGATGAAGGGTGGGCCCGAGTGCGAGATGCGCGAGGGCGCACTGGAACTCACCATGTGACATACGAATTCGGCCTCGCCGACGGACGAATCCTCCGTACCCGTATCTCTCATCCGGTCGACCGCACAGGCTACGGCGCCACCATCTGGGCGCATATCCTCCGCGATCAGCTCGAGGTGAGCGAGGAGGCCTTCTGGCGCTGCGTTCTCGAGGGAGTGTTGCCGCGTCGCGGGGTCGTCGAGCCGCCTCGTGAGTCGCTTCCGGCCGATCTGGTCCACCTGCTGATCCATCGAGTGGGCTTGGCAGACGAGGACGTCGGTCGTCTGACCAAGGAACAGGCCATTGCCCGTCTCCGGCAGTTCTGGACCGAGGGTACGTAGTTGCTGTCCGTTCCGCGCCTTCGCCGACATCTCGGGGGGCGTTCGCCTCGGCCATCCCATCGCATTCGGCTGCTGGGGAACTTGGACGTGAGCGTAGACGAAGGTGGCCAGGGCGCCCAGGAGCATGAGGGGGAAACCTACTGCGTACCAGTGCAATCGGATTGGCCGGGACCGATTGGCCGCCTGCGGAATGCCGACTGTCACTATGCCCCAGAGGAATACGCCGATCCAGGTGATGCAGAGCTGGGAGTAGGCAGTCTTGCCGCCGGTGGGGTACGCGGTCAGGTCGTCCATCTGCGCGCACATCGTGCATGCCCGATGGCACGCAACATGGTGCCACGATCTCTTCGACCCGGTCTCCTCGTTATTGCCGGGGTACCCTGCACCCGAAACGAGAGATGAGGTCGGTATGGCTGTGCCCGGATTTCCACCGAACACCCTCGACGAGGAGGGGTTGCCGCTGTGGATCAGCGGGCTGGTGGACGAGGATCCGAACTACAGCGTGCACGTTGTCCGCGGGCTCGACCCCGCGGATGCGCTGGAGGCGCTGGGGGCCAAGCCGCGGCTGTATCGGCCGTGGCAGCTGCCGGACACGCTGGACGATTGGACCTGGTTGTCTGCCGCGCCGCACGGCATCGACCTCGACGAATACTCGACGCTGCTGCTGGCCGGGCGCGTCGGTGAGTGGACGTTCGTCTACGACGACTTCATGGCGACGATGGACGACCAGACCCCAGTGCTGGCCGCCGCCGGCCGGGTCGCGGCGACCAGCACGATGTCCATCAATACCGACGCGAGCCTGACGTACTGCGTCGACGGGGAAAATCTCGCCTGGATCAACGTCGATGACCTCGAACTCGACCGGGGTCTGCCCGCCATGCCGGATGAATTGCGCGCAGCGTTCGAGGCGGCGGGCACCTTCGACCTCGATTATCTCGAGCCCGGGGAGGCCGATTACTCCATCGGCATGCGCGCGGTGAGCGCACTCGCCAACCTGCGCTGCACGCTCGCGGACCTCCGCGGAATCCCGCTGGTGATCACGCCTTTCGGCTGAGCCCGGCCCCGAGGCGCTACTCGAGTGTGACGCTGCTGATTCCGGCCGGCGGGGTGCGGCGCCGGTCAGCGGGTCTCGCCAATCGGCGGGCCAGATCGAGAGCAGCACGACGACGGCCATGACGAAATGGATTGGGGCGGAGATGCTGTCGGTGAGCTTGTCGTGGTTGATCTGATGGGTGACCGTGGCGCCGATCAGCGTCACCGCCACGATCAGCGCGCCCAGGAATCGTCCACTCGGGATCAGCAGCAGAATCCCCGCCGCGAGTTCGCCGGCGCCCACGACAATGGAGAACCAGGGCGGAAAGCCCCACTCGCGGAACCTCTCCGGGTACGACGGCCACCGGCCGACGTTGCGGGGATAGAACTTCAGCGGTGCCAAGATCGTGAATTCCAGACCCAGGATCCAGCACAGGGTCGTGAGCAGCCAGCGGGGTAGCAAGGTGTGCCATATTCGGTTGACAGTTTCGGGGCGTCGAATGTGACGGATCGCCTGGGGGAACCGAAAGTCCCAGCTCGCCGTAGTGGAATCCGGCGAGACTCTTGTTGGAGAGGGATGTTTCACATCCCGTTTTCCGAACCAAGTGTGTCCAGTAGTAGAAACTCTCGGTCCAGTCGAATACGCTTCGCGCGGAGAACCCGCCCATGGAGGGAAGAATTGAACACCCCGAGCATGCTCCAGCGAGGCAACGGGGGAACCGGAGACCGGCGAACGGTGCCCCTGACGCAGCTGATTCATCTGATGGCCGAGTATCAGAAACTGGGCGAACACCGCCAGACGTTTCTGACCGCATCTATGAGGGGCGATACGTTCGTGCGCGCCTGCGGGATGATCGCGGGCGGCTTGGCGATCGTGGCAGGTATCTGCGCTACGGCCGGCTGGTGGGGTGGCAGCGCGACGGTCGCCGCGTTCGCGGTGATTACCCTGCTGGCCGCGGGATTGCGGGGGAGGCTCACCGGCCACAGCCGCGGCGCGCGGCTCGACCTGTTCGACTACGGTCTCACGGTATTTCGCTCCGGCCAGGAAATCCGCGCCTTCCGCTGGGAAACCCTCGAGGTGCGCCAGGAGGTCGTCCCCTTCCACACCAGCGCGGCCCCGGTCACCGAATACTCGTTCGTGCTGACCGGCCCCGGCGGGATGCGCGAGGCCTTCGACGAGCACCAATTCGCCTCCGCCGGCGAATGGGGTCCGCTGATCCAATCCGCGGTCACCGCAACGCAACTGCCGGGTGCGGTCGCCGCGATCGACGCCGAGCTGACCGTGCACTTCGGTGAGGTCGCGGTCGATCTGCGCGAACTGGCCTTCGCGGGATCCAGTTATCCGTGGGAGCAGGTGCAGAAGATCGATTCCCAGGGCGGACTTGTCCGAATCAAATTCGACGGCCGCTGGATCTCGCTGACCCCGGTCGAATCCATCCCGAATTTCTACATTTTCAACGAGGTTATCGAGCGACTGCGTATTGCCGCCGCCGAAGAACTCGCCGGAGATGTTGCGTCGCAGTCCGTTCGGGACGAGTCCGGAACGGCGGTGAGCGCGGAATCGGAATCCGCTGCGTCGGCAGACGTGAAATTGCCGGAGTCCGAATCGAAGTCGGCCGCGGCGGAATCGGTTGCGGTCAGTGCGAAGTCGGCGCGGTCAGCCGCCGAGCCGGTGGAGCTCTCAGCGGCGGAGTCGTCCGGCACGGAGTCTGTGGCGGCCGAGTCGGCCGAGCCATCGGATACGGAATCGGTTGGGCTCGAATCGAAGTCGACCGTGTCTGAGGCGGTCGACCCGGAGCCGAAGCCGGACGCCGCCGAGTCGATCGAGCAGTCCTCCGGCAGCGACGCCCGCAGGGCGGCATCGGTCCGTCCGCAGACGATTGTCGCGGAGCCCGGCGAGCCGGTGCAGGCCGCGGCACACGATGACACTCCGGTACGTAAATCCAAGTCCGCCCGGCGGACACTCGCGGGCCGGCGCCGGTAGCGGCGGGCGGGCGGGAACCTCCGTGGTGGCGCGGGCGCGGCCCGCTGGGCTACGCTGAGCGA
Organism: Nocardia sp. GP40; assembly: GCF_050434125.1. Taxonomy (NCBI): domain Bacteria; kingdom Bacillati; phylum Actinomycetota; class Actinomycetes; order Mycobacteriales; family Nocardiaceae; genus Nocardia; species Nocardia sp. GP40. The sequence goes on from NZ_JBNPVW010000013.1 coordinate 168,002, forward strand.
CGATGACTACCGGGACGGCTTCATGCCACACACGGATCGGTGACCCGGTGCTCCGCTGAGCGCCATTCGGGCCGACACCGGCCCGTACCCGATTCACACCGAACCCAGCGCCCCCGCGCGCGCCCCACCTCCGTCGTGATGATCACTCGTTCGAAAGATCAACCACGACAGGAGAATTCATGTCCGCACGTTTCAATCACACCATCATCGCGTCGAAGGATCGCACCGAATCCGCGGCCTTCTACCGCGACATCTTCGAGTTCGCCGAGGCACCCTCGTGGGGAGTTTTCACCAACCTGCTCTGCGAGGACGGGGTCCTGCTGCAGTTCGCCGAACCACCGGTCGAGATCCAGATGCAGCACTACGCCTTCCTCGTCGACGACGAGCTGTTCGACCGCGCCTACGCCCGGCTGTGTGACCAGGGCATCGAGCACGCGGCCGACCCGTTCTTCAAGCGGCCGGGCACCACGAACACCGAGCACGGCGGGCGCGGGGTCTACTTCTTCGACCCCGCCGGGCACGGGATCGAGATGCTCACCAGGCCGTATCTCTGAGGCTCAGTACATCATCCGCGGGTCGAGGTAGTGCTTGAACTCGAGCAGATTGTTCGACGGGTCCCGGAGGACCATCGTGAGGTGCTCCTCCGCGCTGCCCCCGAACCGGGTCGAGACCTCGGCGAAGAACGGAAGCTTGCGCAGCTGCGCGAGGCGCAGCAGCCGGTCGAAGTCGCCTCGCTCGCGGAAGGTGACGCCGAAGTGACGCGGATACAGCTGCGGGTCCGCGTCGATCTTGTCCGACAGATGGCACACCACCTGATCGCCGAAGAAATCCAGCGTGATCCGATCGTCGTAGCGGCGGGCCAGTTTCACGCCGAGGCCGCTGACGTAGAACTCCTGCGCCTCGTCGAGATTCCGGACCGGGATGGCGAGATGGAAGGCGTCGCGCTGGTCACGCATGGGTGGGCAGCTCCTGGTCGACGGCGGGGAGGTCGGTACCGGTGAAATCGGTGAGGGTGTCCGCGCGCAGGCCCAGCCGCAGCGTCTCGAGCCCGATCACCTCATTCGAGTGGACATTGCCGAGGTTGGCGTGCGGTCCGATGCGCTGCAGCAGGTGCACCTGCAGTTCCTTGGTGGGCGCCTCGAACATGACCCGGGTCATGTCGATTCCGGAATCGGCGATCTCCTCGATCAGGCCGTACCGCAATTCGCCGTTGGGCCTGCAGATTCCGCTGCGGCCGCTCTCGCGCGCCTCGGCGATGACGAGCTGGGCGCCCGCCTCCAGATCCTGCTGGATGAATTCGATCCACCGATTCGGCGGCAGCCGCTCCGAGCGCGCCGGATCCTTGAATCCGACCTCGGAGATCACCGTGAACTCGCCGGCGAACCGGCGGATGTAGTGGGCCTTATCGTCGTTCGACAACGCGATGGCGCCGTTGGAGATCTCCACGGTCTGCGCCCCGGCCTCGTGACAGAACCGGCTCCACTCCTCGATCCGGTCGTTGAACAGGAACTTCTCGAAAAGTGTTCCGCCGAAGTAGAAGTCGATTCCGTTGCGGCGCAGCGCCGCGATCTTCTCGGGCAGTTTCGGGGTGGCCAGGCAGGTGCCCCAGCCGAATTTGACGACATCGATCAGATCGCCGTAGCTGTCGACGATGTCGGTGAAGTACGCGTTGGGTAGCCCGGGATCGATCACCATGGTCATGCCACGCCGACGCGGTTTCGCATCACGATCGGGCAGTCTCAACGCGGTGGTGTACATGGCATCTCCTCCACGGCCGTCTATCTGTTTATGACTGGGGTGCGCGCTCCCGTCGGAACCTCCGGACGAGGACGAACGGATCGGTGTGCAGCATGGGCCGCCCGGTCAGCCAGAGGCTGCCCGGGATGCGCCGCAGCACCTCGGTGGCCGCGATGGCCATCGTCAGCACGCAGATGTACAGCACGACCGTGCCCCACAGCAGGCCGAAGGCGCTCTGCAGGTCGGGAATCACCGGTGCGAGTATCTGCAGGGCGAGCGGGTGCACCAGGAACACACCGAACGAGCGGTCCGAACCCCACTTCACGATGCGCGCGGTGGCGTGGTCTTCGCGCCGATGAGCGGCCCACCAGCTACTGAGCGTGTACTGGGCGGCGATGATCAGCGTGTAGCAGACCAGCAGGTGCAGCATGAAGACGTTGCTGGCCTGCCAGGGCGCGAGCTCACGGAGCTGCCGGAAATAGATCAGCTCGGACACCACCGTCGCGAGCAGCCCGCCGCCGAGCAGCAGCGGCCCGAACCGGCGGATCGCCGCCGTCACCGACTCAATGTGCCACGCGGCCGCCGCGCCGAGCACGACGTAGAACTGGTACGGGAGCACCGTGGCGAACAGGTGATTCCAGATCCCCGCGGGCCGCCCGGTCTCCACCGGCGGATGGACCATCAGATACAGGGCGCCCACCTGCAGGGTCGCGCTCACCGCCAGCACCCAGCGATGATGCCCCCGCGTGGCCCGCAGCAGTTTCAGAATCAGCGGGAACAGCAGATACACCTGCATCGTCACCAGCAGGAAGTACAGCTGATACCAGGCGCCGCCGGTGGCGGTCTCGAACACCAGCCGCCACAGGGCCGATTTCATGCTCTCGCCCGGATGCAGCCCGGCGACGATCGAATACACCCAATAGAGCACCGACCAGGCCAGATACGGAATGCCCACGAGGGGGAAGCGTTTGCGCCAGAAGGCGCGCGTGTCCAGCGGCCGCTGCCCGTACTGATAGATCAGCACGAATCCGGTGAGCGCGAAGAACGCCTGCCGCGTGAAGTGCAGGATCACCGCCACGCCGTTGGCCGGGACGTTCCCCGGATCGAGCGAGTTGCCGACCACGTGGGCGCCGATGACGCAGGCGAAGGTGAGGATCCGGAACAGATCGATCTGGTGCAGATGTGCCCGCTTGGGCCGGGCGGCGGTACCGGTGCGAGTGGTGCGGGTGCCTTCGTCCGTGACTCTGGTGGGGCTTTCGACGGTGACGCTCATCAGACGACCGCAACTTGCAGACGGCTGCGCATGCGGTGCCGCTGCACCTTTCCGGTCGGCGCGCGCGGGAAGTCCTCGACGAGCACGATCTCGGCGGGCTGCTTGATTCGGGACAGCTCCATTTCACATCGCGTGCGCAGCTGGTCCAGCAGCTCGGTGTGGTCGTCCCAGCGGGCCGGGATGACGTGGGCGACCGGAACGCTGCCGAGAATCGGATCCACCCGGCCGACGACGACCACGTCCCGCACGCCGGGCTCGGCCTGCAGCACCTCCTCGATCTCCCGCGGATACAGCAGCTCGCCGCCGCGGTTGATCACGTCGTCACTGCGGCCGGCCAGGTAGACGAAACCCGCCTCGTCGATCCGGCCCATATCGCCGGTATCGAGCCAGCCCTGCACGTCGAAGCGCTCGGCGGCGCGGCCGCCCATGTACCCCGTGATGACCCCCGCGCCTCGAATATGCACCCTGCCCACGGTATCGCTTCTCACTACGCGGTTCTGGGCATCCCGGACTTGTAGTTCGATTCCGACCGGGCGACCGCACGAACCCGCAGGTGCGGGCTCCGCTAGGCCGGTGGCGGTGATCTGGCTGGCCGCCTCGGTCATGCCGTAGCTCTCCACGATCGGCACTCCGGTCGCGGCGGAGATGCGCTCGCGCACCGGGACGGGCAGCGGCGCGGAGGCCGAGCGGATGAAGCGCAGTTCCGGTGGCACGGTGGGTGCGGCCGCGCCGCCGGCGGTCAGCACGCCCAGGATGGCGGGCACGGCATTGAGCCAGGTGATTCGCTTCGCGGTGAGCAGCGGCCAGAATCCGGTCGCGTGGAATCGCTGGTCGAGGACCAGGCAGGCGCCCGCGCGCAGGGTGGCCAGCAGTGCGACGACCTCGGCGTTGATGTGGAACAGCGGCAGGCAGTTGTAGCCGCGGTCCTGGACGCCGAGCTTGTTGTGGTCGGCGATGGCCGTCGCGACGTGCAGCAGCTGGTCTTCGGTCAGCCGCATCGCCTTGGGCGCTCCGGTGGAACCCGAGGTCGCCAGCAGTACCGAGCCGCCTGGAGCGCGGTGTGCCGCATGAGGCGTGCCGGGCGTGGTGTGCGGCTCGGGGCTCGTCGGCAGCGCGAGGATGCCCAGGGCGCGGGCGAGGTCCGGACGGTCGCCGATGACGGCGGACGGGGAGATCGGCTCGAGCGTGCGGCGGCGTTCGGCCATCGGGGCGTGCGGGTCCACCGGGACCGCGCAGCGGCCGGCGGCGATGACCGAGAGATAGATGATCGCGAAGGTGAGCGGATCGGCGATGTCCAGCACGACGGCCGCGTCGGGCGGCGTCCGGGCGTCCAGGTAGGCGGTCCAGCGCGCGGACAGCATCGCCAGTGCTCCGTAGCTGACCCCGCGGTCACTGCGGGCATCCTCGAGGAACGTGCTCGTGGAACGTTGATCCGCATGGTCGGCGATCAGCGCGGCCACGGACGTCTCGGTTACCCGATCCTTGCTCTGCGTCATCTGCTTCCCTCGGTCAGCTGTCATCGAGCCATCGTTCCCACCGAGCCTGTGAGCCATATGTGAGCCATATGATCGGTTCCTCCGAATCGACTGTGCCGCTTGACAGCAACCCATCAACGGGCGTCGACGCCGGATCTTAGTGCGTCAACCCGCGGGTTAGGCCGTCATGACGGAAATCATCGGCCAGCTTGTCCGCGATCCAGCGGTGCCCCGCCGATGTGGGGTGCAGACGGTCCGACACTGTGGGGAATACCCAATGTGAGGTCAGGGGATCGAAGACATACACGTGGGGATCGGTGGCACGGGCCGCCGCGACGATCGTTTCGTCGGTGGCCCACGCCGCCGAGGAGGGCTGGCCCTTCGGGAAGACCGTCATCACGCCGAGCGCCGCGTCCGGGGCCTGGGTCTGGATCTCGCCGATGACCTTGTGCACGCTCGCGGCCAATTCGGCGGGGGGCATGCCGATGTCGTTGTAGCCGGACTGCACGATCACCATCGTCGGGTGGTGCTCGTGGAGCTGCAGCTTGGCCAGCAGCTTCAGCATCGGGCCCAGCCGGTGCTTGCCGAGGGCGATGTAGCCGGCGCCGGGATCCGCGCTGACCACCGATTGCCAGCCGAGCTGCTGAGCCAGCACCTGCGGCCAGGCGTCGTCGGGCTTGCTCGCGCCGACTCCGTCGCTGATCGATGCGCCGACGACCGCCAGGATCGGACGCTCGGCCGTCACCGTGTTGGGTGCACTCGTGGGGCCGGCGGCCGACGCGGCGTCCGGTCCGGTGGCACTCGCATGCTCGTGCTGGGCAACCAGGCCGACCAGCGACGCGCACGAGACTACTGCGGCGCAGACGCCGATCCTCCAGGCATGCTTCACGACGTCAGTGTTATCAGGACGACGGACTCGGTCAAGCAGGCGGGCCGGGTGAGCTGGGCCACGGCGGTTTTCGGGATCACCCGGTGATTTTCTCATCGGATGCGTGCTGTCGCATACCCCGTCACCTAATGGGCGCCGTCGGCGAAGCCGTCCGAAACCGCGCATGGCCGGAGCGAATGCGGAGGTACGCCAGTGAGCGCTGTCGGCGAAGCCGTCCTCAGCCCGCGCATGGCCGGAGCGAATGCGGAGGTACGCCTACCCGCTGATGGCGTAGGGGCCGCGGAGGCGGCGGGCGGCCTCGAGGATGCCGAGGATCCGGGAGCCGGGCAGGCCGATGGAGGCGCCGATCGCGGCGGGGGTCCAGGATTCCTCGGCGAGAGTCAGGACCTCGGCGAGCTGTTCGACGGGGAGTTTGGAGAGGCGGCGTTCGGAGAGTTCGCGGGCCACCGTCCAGACTTCGGCGCTGTCGTCGAATTCGGCGGGCGCCTCGTCGGTGTCGTCCCAGGGTTCGGGGGTGTCGTGGTCGTCCCGGGGGGCGGTGAAGTCGTGGGAGATCGGGTGGGGGACAACGGGGTTCGGAGTCGGCACGATGTGCGGACGGCGGGCGGCAGCGGGTTCGGGGGTTGGCTGCTCGTCGAGGGAGAGTTGGGTGCCGCGCTCGGCGGGGCGGGCGGGGGCGGGCTCGACCGCGCGGGCCGGGGTGGGCTCCGCGGGGCGGGGCGAGGTGGTGGGCTCGACCGTTGTGATCGGGCGGCGCTCGTACGGGTGCTGTGCCGCGGTGTGGTTCGACCACTGAATGTCGTCGGTGTGAATGCCGTTGGCGCTGTCCGGGGATTCGATGTGGGGTGGCTCGTCGACGGCTGCGCCCGCGGCCCGGGGTGCGGGTTCGTTCAGTGTCGTGGGAGCGGGCTCATGATGTACGGAGGCGGCGTTGTTGTCGGTGGTGGCGGGATTCGCTGCGGCAGCTGGGCGCCGGAGCTCCTGCGGTTGCCCGATGCTCGCCGCATGCTCGATCGACATGTCCGTCGCGCCGGATTGCGCACCGGCGGTGACGGAATCGCCGACGGCCGCAGCGGCCTGCGGGGCAGGTGCGGCGGGGGGAACGAACTGCCCGACGGTCATTCCGAATTGTCCGGAGTCGGGGCGAAACGTATGGCCTATCGGCAGGGCGGCGGATTCGGCGGTGTCGGGAGCGAATTCGGCGAACGTCGGGCACGGCTCGCCGAATTCGACCGTGGTGGCCCGGTATTGGCGGGACGGGTCGTCGGGGGTGGTCTCCGCCTCGGCGGGGATGGCCTCGATGAGCTGGGCGTAGCGCGCGGAGACCCAGGCGTGCAGCCAGATCACCACGCCGACCATGACCGGGGCCACGGCGGCCTCGGCGGCGCGGGCCAGGGCCCCGGCGGCCAGGTGCGGGCCCGCGTTGAGGGCGATGGTGACGCCCAGCAGCGCGACCTCGAGGAAAACCACCTTGCCGCGGGCGATTTCGCGGCCCCAGCGGGCGGCGGTGGTGGCGACGACCATGATGGTGATGATCGGGATCGAGATCATCGCCTCGAAACCGTAGCTGAGCCAGTACAGCGGATCGGCCATATCGCCGCTGGGCACCAGGTTGTGCTGCACGTTCACGCCGGCCCACAGCATGCCCAGCACGACGACGCCGATCAACGCGCGCGAGGACCATTCCGCGCGCCGGTACAGCTGGGCAAGGCGCGCATCGGGATTGGCGACCCGCCGCCGCGATGCCAGCGCGCGGCGATGCCAGCGCGCATCGTCCTCGTCGTCGCGGCGCAGGGCCAGCGCGACGCGGCGGTCCCGCTTCTCGGCGGCCAGCTCGGCGGTGACCGAGCGCCGCCGCTGCTTGCGACGCTGGGTCCGCATCCACTCCGCGAGCTTGCGTTCGGCCGCGATCTCCGCCTCGGACAGCTCCGCGAACAGCGCCGGATCCGACTGCAGCGGTAGCTTGCCGCGCGCGGCGGCGACTCGATCCGCCAGGGCGGCGACCTCGGATTCGGAATTGCCGGTCGACCGACTGTCGAGCATGGCGCGCCTTCCCGGGAGCGGATGCGGCCCGGGCTCATGCCGGGCCGGATTACTCGAACGTATGTGTGATGCGCTGAGTGAGAATAATCCGCGACCTATCCCAGGTCAATGATTTGTCCGAACATCAGTTCGGAAATAGTTCGAAAATGCCCGTCCACCGGCAACTTTCGAGAAATCAGTGGAGTGCGGTGTGCCACACCAGCGCGGCGGCCAGGGCCCCGGCGCCGTTGAGCGACCAGTGCAGCGCGATCGGCGCCAGCAGGCTGCCGCTGCGCCGCCGCAGCCAGGTGAATACCGCACCCGCCGCGGCCGTCGCGAGCACCGCCAGCGCGATACCGGCGATCTGCGCGGCCGGACCGCTACCCAGGATTCCGCTCAGCCCGCGATTGCCGCTGGTGAGGCCGAGCGACGACGCGATATGCCAGAGCCCGAAAAGCAGTGAGCCCGCCGCGAATACGCCGCGCACGCCGTAGGCGCGATCGAGGGTGCCGTGCAGCACGCCGCGGAACACCAATTCCTCGGGGATGACGGTCTGCAGCGGAATGACGATCATCGAGGCGATCATCGCGCCGGACATGGTCGCGTAGCGATCGGCCAGGAAGAACGGACGCGTGAGCGGGAGCAGGGCGCCGATCGTCACCACGCCGAGCACGATGCCCACGGCGCCGACCGCGTAGAGGGTGCCGCGCCGCCAGTGCCGCGGCGAGAGGCCGAGTTCGGAGCAGCCCAGCCCGCGCCGGCGCATCAGCAGCACCAGCACGATCGCCGCCGCGGGCACCGTCAGGATGTTCGCCCACGCCGAGGTGAAGTGGGCGATCAGGTTGGTGCACGCCAGCGTCAGGACCACGACGGCCACGTCGATATACGCGTGCATCCGCCGGGCCGGGCCGGTAGGGGATGCGGGGAGGGCGGGTCCGCCCTCGGCGGACACGCCGTCGTTACCGTTTCGAGACATCGCAGCCAGTCTACGTACATTTGCTGAGAGTGCGCCATGATTCTGGGTCTCGGTTCGAGACGACTCCCGCGTTGTGTGTATATGTCTACGTATGCGGCGTTATCCGAGCGTCGATGCGGCGAGCACCGGGCGCAGGGCTTCGAGGAGTCGCTGCCTACGTCGCCCATCCCTGCGGATCGGTCCACGCCTGCAGTGTGCGGGTGGTCTCGAACCGGCGCGGCTCGCCGGAAATGGGATCGGTGAATTCCAGTGTGGCGGCGAGTAATTGCAGCGGCCGGGTGAAATCGCCGACCGGCTTGTCGGTGAGTTCGGGAAAGAAGTCGTCGCCGAGAATCGGGATGCCGAGGCCGTTCATGTGGATGCGCAGCTGATGAGTACGGCCGGTGTGTGGCGAGAGCCGGTAGCGGCCCAGGCCGTCGCGGTGCTCGAGCAGCTCCACGAGGGTCTCGGCGTTCGGCTCGCCCTCCTCCTCGAAGGCCCGGATAATGGTGCGCTTCTTGATGATTCGGCTGTGCACGGTCCGTGGCAGCGCGAGATCCGGGTCGTATCGGGCGATCGCCTCGTACTCCTTGCGAACACGCCGGTCCCCGAACAGTTTCTGATACGCGCCGCGGCGGGCGGGGGTGATCACGAACAGCACCAGGCCCGCGGTGGCACGATCCAGGCGATGGGCCGGAATCAGATCCGGCAGATCCAGTTCGCGCCGCAGTCGCACCAGTGCCGTCTGCAGAATGTGCTGCCCGCGCGGGATCGTGGAGAGGAAATGCGGTTTGTCGACGACCAGCAGATCCTCGTCGCGGTGCACGATCGAGATCTCGAACGGCACCTCGGTCTCGTCCGGCAGGTCGCGGTGAAACCACACCGCCCCGCCCGGGTTGTACGGCGCATCGGGTGCGATCGGACCCTCCAGGTCGACGATCGCGCCCGCGGCGAGCAGCTCATCGATGCGGCTCGGGGCGACCCGGGGTAGCCGCTCCACGAGGTGATCGCGGATGGTCGCCCACGAGTCGTCGTCCGGCAGCCGCAGCCGTGCCGGATCGAGTCCGTGCCGCTTGGGGAGCGGTGGGTTCTGCCTGCGTCTCATCAATAACGAGACTAATTCACCCTTCTCGAGCGGATGTGATCCTGCCCCGGATCGAACTGGGCCGGGCGGATGCGCAACGCGCTGTGCGTGGACGATTGGCCCCGGCGGCCGCACAGGAGCGGCTACGCTTCTGTTCCTGGGCAGGTTCACCGAGCTCCGAACCCGCCGAGAGGCGATGCCAGGAGGAAGCTGTTGTCCCAGGCACAATGTCCGCTGTTCCCGGTGCGGTGGGAGGAGCTGTTCGTCGATGGTGATGATCGAGGCGATGGTGTGCGGCACGCCCGCGATGGCGTTGCGCCATGACGCGGTGCCGGAGGTGATCGTATGAATCTCAGCCCGCTGAATGCCGGCGAACCCGCCACCCTGGGCGGTGCCGGGGGCGCTATCACGCTGGTCGAGGGCAGTACGTTCTGCCTGTCGGACCGCGTCGGCGATATCGAGCCGGGTACCTCGCACGGACTGTTCTATCGCGACGCGCGCGTGGTGTCGCGATGGGAGCTGCGAGTGGACGGGCACCGGCCCGATTCGCTGTCGGTGCTGAGCCCGGAGGCCTTCACCGCGCGATTCATCCTGCGGCGACCGCCGCGGGCGGGCGTGGCCGACAGCACCCTGTTGGTGGTGCGCGAGCGCCTCGTCGCGGAGGGCCTGCGCGAGACGGTCACGCTCGAGAATCTCGGCCACGAACCCACCGCGGTCGTCCTCGAGCTGCATGCCGACGGGGACTTCGTGGATCTGTTCGCGGTCAAGGAGGGGCGCGGCGGGCACGGGCGGGCCGAGGTGCTGGTCACCGATAACGAGCTGCTGTTCACCGACCGGTCCGACCGGGCTCGCGGACTGGCGATCACGTCCTCGGAGCCGCCGCAGGTCCTGCCGGGCTCGCTGGCGTGGCGGATCGTGGTGCCGCCCGGCGGCCGCTGGCAGACCGAGATCCAGGCGCAGCCGACGATGGCCAATCAGCGGGTGCGGCTGCCGTTGCGACCGGGCGAACACTACGAGGCCAGCGAACCCGGCCGCAAGATCGAGGCGTGGCGCGACACCGCAACGAAACTCACCGCCGGCGATCCGCTGCTCACCGCCGTATTGCAGCGCACCGAAAGCGATCTGGGCGCGCTGCGGATCCACGACGAGATGCGCGAGGGCCGCACCTTCGTCGCGGCGGGTGCGCCCTGGTTCATGACGCTGTTCGGCCGTGACAGCCTGCTCACCGCGTGGATGGCGCTGCCCCTGGATGTCGGCCTGGCGCTGGGCACCATGCAGCAGCTGGCCGAGATGCAGGGCCAGCGGGTGGATCCGCTCACCGAGGAGGAGCCGGGCCGGATCATGCACGAGATCCGGCGCGGCCCCTCGGGCGGTCTGGCGCTGGGCGGGGAGATCTACTACGGAACCGTCGATGCCACACCGCTTTTCGTGATGTTGCTGGCGCAGGTGCGGCGCTGGGGCGCGAATCCCGAGGCGGTGCAGACGCTGCTGCCCGCGGCCGACGCGGCCCTGGATTGGATCCGACGCTTCGGCGATCGCGACGGTGACGGCTTCGTCGAATACCAGCGCGCGACCGACCGTGGCCTGATCAACCAGGGCTGGAAGGACAGTTTCGACGGAATCAACGATATCGCAGGGCATCTGGCGGAGGCGCCGATCGCGCTGTGCGAGGTTCAGGGGTACGTGTACGCGGCGCTGATGGCCCGGGCCGAATTGGCCGACGAGTTCGGCGACTCGGAAGATGGCGAGGCTCTGCGCGATCAGGCTGCCGCGTTGCGTGCCAAGTTCGCCGAGGCGTACTGGATTCCCGAGAAGGGTTGGTACGCAGTCGCTTTGGATCGTCACAAGCGACGCGTCGATGCGCTCACCAGCAATGTGGGGCACTGCCTGTGGTCGGGCATCGCCACCGACGAACACGCCGAGCAGATCGTGAAGCATCTGTCCTCGCCGCGGATGGACTGCGGATTCGGCGTGCGCACACTGGCTTCCGACATGGGCGCGTTCAATCCGATGAGCTACCACAACGGTTCGGTGTGGCCGCACGACACCGCGGTCACCGTCGCCGGGCTGATGCGCTACCGGCACATACCCGGCGCGGTCGAACTGGCCACCCGTCTGTCCGACGGCTTACTGGACGCGGCGTCGGCATTCGGCGGCCGCCTGCCCGAATTGTTCTGTGGTTTCCCGCGTTCCAGATTCCCGGCGCCGGTGCCATATCCGACCTCCTGCTCCCCGCAGGCCTGGGCGAGCGCGGCCCCGCTACTGCTGGTTCGCTCGTTCCTCGGACTGGAACCGGACGCACCCCGGCGGACCCTCACCTTGCTGCCGCATCTGCCCGACCGCTGGGGTCGGGTGGAGCTGACCGATCTGCGGCTGGGCGGAACCGTGCTGGATCTGGCTGTCGACGGCGGGCAGGTGAGTTCGTCGAATCTGCCAGACGATTGGACATTGATCACCCACTGAGGGCTCGAACCATTTTCCGGGCGAAGCGTCCTGATTATCGGGAGGCGATCCAGTCGGCGATATCGGCGACCAACTCCGGATCCACATGTTGTGCCGGTTCGTATTCCGCGGGAGTCGACGGGCCCGACCCGGGGAAGAACAGGTGGTTGTCCGGTTCGTAGACGCGGATGGTGACATCGTCTCGATCGGACAGCGCCGCGCGCCAGGCGGGCAGGTCGTCGGCGACGGTGACCTGGTAGTCGCGGCCGCCCTGGGCGATGAACATGGGGATGGTCAACGCCGCCGCGGTGGCCGCCGGGTCGTAGGCGAGCAGATCGATCCAGTAGGAGGCGGGGACGCCGAAGGGGAGGTCGTCGGCGGGGGTGGCGGCGGAGAAGTCGGGGCCGTCGATGACCGCGGCCTGGCGGGTGATCTCCCGGACGCTCGGGTCGGCGTCGGCGTCCGCGTCGGGGCGCAGCGAGGCCAGATAGCGGATCTGCCGAATCATGGTGTGGTGCAACGGTTGTGTCGAACCGGCGAGAATGACGAGTCCGGCGACGGAAGGGTCGGCGGCGGCGATCCGCGGTGCGACCATGCCGCCCTCGCTGTGGCCGAGCACCAGGATGCGGCCGGAGTCGATCGACGGGTGCGCGCGGAGCAGGGCCACCGCGGCGACGGCGTCGTTGACGTATTCGTAGGCCAGGGTCGGGTCGTCGGGGTGCGCATCGCGGTGGGTGTAGGTGACCTTGTCGAAGCGCAGGGTGGCGATGCCACGGCTGGCCAGGCCCCAGGCCAGGTCCTTGAGTACCTTGTTGCGCCCGATCGTGCCGTCGCGGTCCGCGGGGCCGGATCCGGCCAGCAGCACCACCGCGGGCAGCGGGCCGGGGCTCGTGGGTAGCGCGAGGGTGCCGGGCACGGCGAGCGGGCCGTCGCCGACGGTCACCTCGCTCTCGGTGAAGCCCTCGGTGTGCACGTAATCCGGTGTGGCCCAGGGCTCGAGCGGCGCCGCCGCCTCGATCGGCCCCAGCCGCAGGCTCAGCAGCCTGCCCCGGCCGTCGACCGCGACGATCACCGCGAATCCGCCGCGCTTGCACCGGACGGGCAGCCGTACCGTGGTCGCCGCGTCGGCGGGATCCGCAACGGGGGCACCGACTTCGGCGATCGGGCCCTGGGACTGGAGCATCGCCTTCCACGGCGGCCCCAGCACCGCCGTGGAGACATGGGCGGCCAACTCGGGTGCGAACAGCTCGCACACCTCCTCGAACCGTTCCTGCTGAAGCAACTCCACCACCGCAAGGCCGCGCGCCACGGGATCCATGCCCATGGGCAGCCACACTACGCCTGACCGTCCCCTGTGGGTTGGCTGGGAAAATCATGTGAGTTCGCGGGGTGCCCGCCCACGTGACGGAGCGGTCGGGCGGCGGAATCCGGGCAATTTTCGGCGTTTGCGAATGATCTCTCAGAATGACCCATTAGAAACAGGACAACATGAAGTGACGGCAACCGGCGTGGTTGCCCGGTGATGGGAGCGGGTTGACAACCTCGAGGGACTGGGGACACGAGTTACAGGCTTCGGCCGTTTGGCTCCTCATAGCGTTTTCCATCACCGTGGTGGTGTTCGCCGTCATCGGCGTGCTGGTGCGACTGCTGACCGCCTGGGGGCGTCAGTTCTGGCGCCTGAACCGGGACTACTTCGCCGGACCTGGAGCCTGGCGGTCGCTGGCATACGTCGCGGTGCTGCTGTTCCTCACCATCTGGGGGGTGCGGATGACGGTGCTGTTCAGCTATCAATCCAACGACATGTACACCGCGCTGCAGTACGCGGCGGAGGGGCTGGGCTCCGGGAAGTCCGCGGAACTGCATGGCGCGGAACATATCTTCTGGTATTCGGTGGCGGTCTTCGCGGTCCTGGCCACGATCCACGTCATCCGCACGATGATCGAGTATTACCTGGGCCAGGCATTCGAGATCCAATGGCGGGTGTGGCTGACCCAGCGGGTGACCTCCGACTGGCTCGAGGGCCGATCGCACTACCGCAGCCGGTTCATCGACGACACGATCGACAACCCGGATCAGCGTGTGGAGGAGGACATCACGACCGTCGTCCAGCAGGCCCACTCGCTGATCATCGGCGCGGTCAACGCGGTCGTGTCGGTGGTCGTCTTCACCGGAATCCTGTGGGACCTCTCCGGGCCGATGGCGATCCTGGGCACCAACATTCCGCGCGCGATGGTCTTCATCGTGATCGTCTTCGTGCTGCTGGCCTCGATCGTGTCGTTCCGGATCGGCCGCCCGCTGATCCGCTCCTACTTCCGCTATCAGGCCGCGACGGCGACCTTCCGTTACGCGCTGGTGCGTGTGCGCGACAGCGCCGAGAGCATCGCCTTCTATCGCGGCGAGAACGTCGAGCACCGCGGCCTGGTGAAGCGTTTCGCCGACGTGATCGCCTCGTTCTGGCCGGTTGTCTACCGGGAGACCGGATTTCAGGGCTGGAACCTGGTGATCTCGCAGATCTCGGTGGTCTTCCCGCTGCTGCTGCAGGCGCCGCGCTTCTTCGTCGGCACCATCACCCTCGGCGGTATTCAGCAGTCCGCCGCGGCCTTCGGGAACGTGCACGATTCGCTGTCGTTCTTCCGCAACAACTACGACACCTTCACCCAGTATCGCGCGGCCCTCATCCGTCTGGACGGCATGCAGCAGGCCGACATTCAGTCCCGCGAGCTGCCCAAGGTGCAGGAGGCCGACCTCGAGGGCGCGCTCGAACTGGAGGGGATCGCGGTGCGCCGGCCCGACGGCGAATCGCTGATCGACGGGCTGAACCTGCGCCTGGTTCCCGGTGACGCGCTGGTGATCAAGGGCGCTTCCGGCAGCGGCAAGACCACGCTGCTGCGCACGCTCGCCGAGATGTGGCCGTACGGTTCCGGGACGATTCGGCGCCCGGGCGACAACAAAACCCTGTTCCTGTCGCAGATTCCGTATCTGCCGCTCGGCGACCTGCGAGCCGCGGTCAGCTATCCCGCTGCGCCGGGTGAGATTCCGGACGACACCCTGCGCACCGTGCTGGAGCAGGTGCACCTGGGCCACCTGACCGGTCGCCTGGACGAGGAGGCCGACTGGGCCAAGATCCTGTCCCCGGGCGAGCAGCAGCGGCTGGCGTTCGCGCGCATCCTGCTGGTCCGCCCGGAGCTGGTGTTCCTGGACGAGGCGACCTCGGCGGTGGACGAGGGGCTGGAGCATTCCCTGTACACGCTGATCCGCCGCGAGGTGCCCGAGACCATGCTGGTCAGCGTCGCCCACCGCAGCACGGTCGACCAATTCCACACGCAGCGACTGGAACTCGGCGGCGAGAACGGTGCGTGGGTTCTGGAGGCGATGCCCGTGCGGGCGTGAGGGTCCTTCAGAGGGCGACGCGCTGATCCGGTGCCAGGAACAGCTTGTCGCCCTCCTTCACCCCGAATGTCGCGTAGTACTCCGGCAGGTTCCGCACCACCTGATTGCAGCGGAACTCGGCGGGGGAGTGCACATCCGTGGCGATCTGCTGCTCGGTGGCCTGAATGGTCTGCTTCTCGCGCCAGTTGCGGGCCCAGGCCCAGAACATGTCGGTGTACGCGGGATTGTCGGACTTCTGCTGAATCCGGAAGGCGGACAGGGAGATCATCAGCCCGCGCAGGTCGGCGAGGTTCTCACCGACCGTGAGATCACCGTTGACGTGGTCGGTCGGCGGCAGGCCGGTGGGCACGAGCGCGTTGTACTGCGCGATGAGCTG
This sequence comes from Nocardia sp. GP40, assembly GCF_050434125.1. Classification (NCBI taxonomy): domain Bacteria; kingdom Bacillati; phylum Actinomycetota; class Actinomycetes; order Mycobacteriales; family Nocardiaceae; genus Nocardia; species Nocardia sp. GP40. The sequence continues at coordinate 183,645 of NZ_JBNPVW010000013.1, forward strand.
CTCGGTCTTGGCATCGAAGGCCGCGCGGTCCCGCGGGGTCCACCAGTCGCGGCGATCGCCGTCGCCGTCGTATTTCGACCCCTGATCGTCGAAGCCGTGCCCGATCTCATGGCCGATGATGGCGCCGATCGCGCCGTAGTTGACCGCGGCCGCGGCGTCCTTGTCGAAGAACGGCGGCTGCAGGATCGCGGCCGGGAAGTTGATCGAGTTGGCGGTCACCTCGTAGTAGGCGTTCACGGTCTGCGGGCTCATGTCCCATTCGGTCTTGTCGACCGGGGTGCCGAGCTTGTTCATCGAGCGCCGGGATTCGAAAGCCGCGATGGCGAGCAAGGATTCGACGAGCTTGCCGCGGGTGACCTTCAGGGTCGAATAATCGATCCACTTGTCCGGGTAGCCGATCTTGACCGTGATCTTGCCCAGCTTGACGATCGCGGCATCCCGCGTGGGCGGCGACATCCAGCTGGAGTTCTGGAAGTTCTGCCTGTAGGCCGCGAGCAGGTTGTCCACCAGCTGCTTCGCCAGGTCCTTGGCCTCGGGCGGAAAGTGCTTGGCCACGTAGAGCTTTCCGAGCTGCATGCCGAGATGGAGGTTGACCACCCCGACCGCGGACTTCCACAGCTCCGGCCGCTGCTGCACGCCGGTCGTCGCCTTCTGATAGTCGAAGTTCGCGTCGGACAGTGCGTCGGTCATGTACTTGGCGTATTCGCGCAGCAGCGCCAGCTTCAAATAGTCACGCCACGTGGCGATGTCGGTGTCCGCCCAGATCTGCCCGGCCGCGGTGAGGTACGACGGCTCGGCGACGACGACGGTGTCGAACAGGCTCCTCGGACGGTCCGTGTTGCCCGCGAGCCAAGGGTCCCAATCGAATCCGGGTGCCAGCGCCTTCACCTCGTCCCAGGACTTCAGGTTGTAGGTGGCGTCGGAGTCGCGGGTCTTCACGTTGTCCCAGAAGGCCGCGGCGATCCGGGTCTCGAGGGCCAGCACCCGCTGGGCCGAGCCGTTCGGGTCGGGGAATCCGGCGCCGGCGGCCAGCTTCTGCAGCAGCGTGGTGTATGCCGAAAGGTATTGCGCGAACTCGGGTTTGCTGTAGTACTTCTCGTTCATGCCCAGGCCGGACTGGCTGACCGAGGGCAGGTGGGCGTCGGACTTCTCGCGGTCGATCGTGACGCCGAGGCCGATCACCCCGCCCACCGACAGCCCGCCCATCACCTTGGCGATATCGGGTTTGGCTGCCGCGCCGTCGATCTCGCCGAACAGCCCGGACAGCGGGGTCGTGCCCAGCTTGTTCAGGGTCGCGACATCCATGCGCGCGTCGTATAGATCGCGGATCTGCTGGGCCTCGGTGCCGTCCTGCGGGGCCTTGATCTCGTCGATGACGTCCTTCAGCTGCCCCTGGATCCGGTCCGACACCTCGGCGAAGGTGCCGAAGCTGTTCTTGTCCGGCGGCAGCTGAAACTCCCGCAGCCACTTCCCGTTGACGTGCCGGAACAGATCGTCCTGCGGCCGGACCCCCGGATCGACCCCGGACAGGTCGGGCCCGGTGGGCGGCGTGGGGTTGCTGCCGTTGCAGGCCGACAGGGTGGCGGCGACAGGCGCGGCGGCCAGGGTGAACAGGAACGAGCGACGGTCCAGGCGGACCGGACGGATCGAGCGGCGCGACGAACTCACGAAATTCCTCTCCCCGAATGCAGTGCATGAGTCTGGCGAACATGATCGGCGCTGTGCTCGAGTGAACGCTACTGGATTTGGGCCCCGCGAAGCCGCGGCCAGGCTGCGCGCCGGTACCCCGATTTGGGTGCGACCTGGGCCTTGGCTACACTTGACCGGTTGCTTGCGGGACACCTGTGCCCGCACCTCGGCCGCGAACCCACAGTGGTTGATCCTCACCGATCGGCATTTCCGCTGGCAGGCGCGCGTTTGAAGGGCAACTGACCATGCCCGTCGGGTCGGCAATCCGGCGTGCATTTCGTCCAGGTCTAGGAGGAGCTGAAGTGATTCAGCAGGAGTCGCGACTGCGCGTCGCCGACAACACGGGTGCGAAGGAAATCCTCTGCATCCGCGTGCTCGGTGGCTCGTCGCGTCGCTATGCCGGTATCGGCGACATCATCGTCGCCACCGTGAAGGACGCCATCCCCGGCGGCAACGTCAAAAAGGGTGAGGTCGTCAAGGCTGTCATCGTGCGCACTGTCAAGGAGCGCCGTCGTCCGGATGGTTCGTACATCCGCTTCGACGAGAACGCCGCGGTGCTGATCAAGGCGGACAACGATCCGCGTGGCACCCGCATCTTCGGCCCCGTCGGCCGTGAGCTGCGTGAGAAGAAGTTCATGAAGATCGTCTCGCTGGCCCCGGAGGTGCTCTGACATGAAGGTGCACAAGGGCGATACCGTGATCGTCGTCTCGGGTAAGGACAAGGGCGCCAAGGGTAAGGTCATCCAGGCCTACCCGGCGACCGAGAAGGTCCTGGTCGAGGGCGTGAACCGGATCAAGAAGCACGTCGCGAACTCCGCGAACCAGCGTGGCGCCAGCTCCGGCGGCATCGTTACCCAGGAAGCGCCCATCCACGTGTCGAACGTGATGGTTGTCGACTCCGACGGCAAGCCGACCCGCGTGGGCTACCGCACCGACGAGAACGGCAAGCGGGTGCGTATCTCCCGTCGCAACGGGAAGGACATCTGAGATGACTTCGACCGATAACAAGGTGCAGCCGCGCCTCAAGCAGCGCTACCGCGAGGAAATCAAGCCGGCGCTGAACAACGAGTTCGACTACGCCAACGTGATGCAGATCCCGGGCGTGGTGAAGGTCGTGGTGAACATGGGTGTCGGTGACGCCGCCCGTGATGCCAAGCTGATCAACGGCGCGGTCGCCGACCTGACCCTGATCACCGGCCAGAAGCCGGAGATCCGCAAGGCCACCAAGTCGATCGCGCAGTTCAAGCTGCGTGAGGGTATGCCGATCGGTGCGAAGGTCACCCTGCGTGGCGATCGCATGTGGGAGTTCCTGGACCGGCTGGTGTCCATCGCGTTGCCGCGTATCCGGGACTTCCGGGGTCTGTCGCCGAAGCAGTTCGACGGCCATGGCAACTACACGTTCGGCCTGAGCGAGCAGTCGATGTTCCACGAGATCGATGTGGACAAGATCGACCGCCCGCGTGGTATGGACATCACCGTGGTGACCACCGCGACCAACAACGAAGAGGGTCGCGCACTGCTCAAGCACCTCGGCTTCCCGTTCAAGGAGAACTGAGCATATGGCTAAGAAAGCTCTGAAGATCAAGGCCGCCGCCAAGCCGAAGTTCGCGGTGCGCGGCTACACCCGCTGCCAGCGGTGCGGTCGCCCGCACGCGGTGTACCGCAAGTTCGGCCTGTGCCGCGTGTGCCTGCGTGAGATGGCGCACCGCGGCGAGCTGCCGGGCGTGCACAAGTCCAGCTGGTAAGCAGCATCCGATCGGCGTAGCCCGGCACGGTGAAAAGTACCGTGCCGGGCTTTGCTGTACCCGCAAGAGCGGCCCATTCCTACGCCTGCTGGGGCGCTCCCAGCGCAATTCGATCCGGCGGTGCCTCTCGCGGTCGGTGGCGAGTGTGAGGTTGTCGCCGTCGAGGCGTGCCCAGCGCACCTGGTCCTCGGTGAAGGGTGGGAGCCCATATCGCCTCCGGGTCCGTAGCGCAGCCGCCCGGTAGGCCGCGGCCCGTAGGGTTCGCCCAGCAAGACCCCGTCCGCGTCCAGTTCGCGGACGCTGTGCAGGGACCAAGCCCCGACCAGGCCCGCGGGCCATGCTTCCGGGGATGTCGACGGTTTCTGCTGGGTGGTCATCTCGTTCCTTCGCATCTGAATGCGGACTTGCCTGGTCATCGGCGGCCTGCGCGGATCTCGCTGCGTTAGCAGTATTGCTTCAGGACGTGCAGCAGGCTGAGGAGGCTGTCGAGTTGGTGTCACACTTCCGGTTCGGTGTTCGTCTTACGGGTGTAGTCCGTTCGCATCGAACACGGGAGGAGCCGGACATGTCCGAGGCTCAGGAGACGCAGGCACTCAATCGGGCGGCGTTCGAGCGCCTGCACGACGTCGTCAATGCCGGTGAGCTGGAGCTTATTTCGAAGGCGATCGCCGAGATCGTGCTGCCCGACGCGGTGCTGCACACCTCGCTGCCCCTGGACGTGACGGGCGCGGCGGCCTTCCTGCGGGTGTGGGAGATCCTGCTGCGCGCCTATCCCGATATTCACGTGGCGGCGGAGGATGTCATCCTGGCGGACGACAAGCTGATCGCCCGGCAGGTGGTCACGGGAACGAATCTGGGCGAGTACATGGGGCACGAGCCCACCGGGCGGTCCGTCACCTACAACGAGATCTTCATCTTCCGCTTCGTCGAGGGCCGGATCGCCGAGGTGTGGGGCATCGCTGACGTTTTCGCCCAGGTGCGGCAGTTGGGGCTGGTCACGCTGTAGCCGAGCCCGTGGCGGGAGCCCCCCGTCACCGTTCAGGCTGCGGGCAGCGCCGGGTGCGCCTCCGGCACCGGAAGCGCGGACTCCTTGCCGGTGATCGGCGGCCTCCTGAGCTCTCTGGGCCTGTGACCACCGGAATGCTCCGGTAGCCGTGGCGCCTCGACTGGGCTTGCGGCCCAGTCGATTACGCGATGCGGAAGCGGTTGCGGTATTCCGCCGGGGTGGTGTCCAGCTGCCGGCGGAAGGCGCGGTTCAGGGTGTCGGTGGTGTTGAAGCCGCAAGCTGTGGCGATGCGGCCGAGGGTGTCGTCGGTGGTCTCCAGGCGGTGGCGGGCCACCTCGACGCGGGCCGACTCGAGATAGGCCGCCGGCGTCATTCCCAGTTCCTGCTTGATGATTCGGGTCAGCTGGCGTTCGCTCACGCAGGCCTGCGCGGCGAGGTCGGCGACGGTGAGGGGCTCGGCCAGGCGGCGGGTGATGTAGTGGCGGATCTCCTCGACGCGGCGGGTCTGAGAGACGGTGTCGAGACGGACGCTGAATTGGCTTTGGCCGCTGGGCCTTTTGAGGTACACCACCAGCTGCCGGGCCACGCGCAGTGCGAGAGCCTCGCCGAAATCGTCCGCGAGCAGGGCCAGGGACAGGTCGATGCAGGCACTCAAACCCGCACCGGTCCAGACATTTCCGTCGCGGATGAAGATCGGGTCGGCGTCCACGGTGATCGCGGGATACTCGGCGGCCAGCTGTGCGGCGGTGGACCAGTGCGTGGTGGCGTGCTTGCCGTCCAGAAGTCCCGCGGCGGCGAGGGTATGGGCGCCAACGCAGACGGAGGCCACCCGCCTGGTGCCCTGGGCGAGCGTGCGAACCCAGTGCACCACGTCATCCTCGCCGGTTTCATGACTCACATGTGCGTCACCTTCACCGCCGAGGGCGCCTTCCTACGCGGCAACACCCCCACCGTCATCGCGAACGCCTGCGCAACCAGGCCGTTGGGCTCTGCGGTCGCGGACGTCACCGCCGAACAACTCCACCACGCCGCCCTGGCCCAAATCGGCGACATCTACGGCGTTGTCGTCCCGTCGGTGGCGGAATTGCGGTAACTCGCCGCCCGTCGTGTTACGGGTCAGAGATTGCGCCGGCCATCGCCGAAGCCGCGAGCAAGGATGTGATCGACCCGCTCGGCGAGCATGGGATCGCCGCTGTCGAAACGGCGCAGCCGCAATGGCTTCGATCTACGCCGCATCCGTCGTTCGACGGTCGCGCGGGCGAGCGTGGCGACTATGCTGGCCAGAGGTATTCCTGTCGATATGCCGTGATCACAGAGGCGAGGAGGAGTCGTGAGCGTCGCGTTCGATGTCGGCTCGTCCTTCGGCCGGGGGCCGTATACAGCACACGATCTGCACAACAGTCCCGAGGAGGGGAAGGGCTTCGAACTGTGGAACGGATGGCTGATCGAGAAGATGTCGCCGTCGCTGCGTCATAACCGGATGGGGCGGGGCCTGCGCAGCTTGCTCATCGATGCGGCCCGGCGTGCGGGCGCTGACGTGCTGATCGACGGCGGCGAATACGAGTTCACGTTTCCTAGTGGCGTTCGCAAGCCGGATGTCTTCGTCCTTGACGCCAAGGCCGAGGAAGCCGGTTTCGCCGAGGGCGAGACCTACCTCGACCCCGCCGATCTCCTGCTCGTGGTCGAGGTCGTCTCGCCGCGCAGCGGGAGCGAGGCGCACGATCGCAGGATCAAGCGCGACGAGTACGCACGGGCGGGCATTCCTCATTACTGGATCGTCGACTTCGCTCCGATTGCGCGCATCGAGGCACTTGACCTGGATCGCGGCCGCTACGTCACCAACACGGTGGTCACCGGTGACGAGGTGCTGGTGGTCGAGCGTCCGTTCGAGATCAGTGTCGCTCCGAACGCTCTGTACGATCTCGGTCGCCGCGACTTCGCATGAGCCTGGGGCACCTCGGGTGAGGGGCCGGTCACACGGGGTATCCCCGATTTTGTCCTGGTGAGGGGCTTGTCTACACTGGGGCAGTTGCCGGGGCACCTCTGTGTCTGCACCTCGTGCGCTCAGATCCCGGCGATGTGCACTCATCCGGGTGGCAGAAAGCCGCTCGGACCAGCCGAATTGCTATAGGCCCACTACTCGCGTGTGCGGGTGCTGTATGGGAACCGTAGCGAGAAAGGTTAGCGGTCAACTTATGACCATGACAGATCCGATCGCAGACTTCCTGACCCGTCTGCGCAACGCCAACTCGGCGTACCACGACCAGGTGAAGGCGCCGCACTCGAAGCTCAAGGCGAACATCGCCGAGATCCTCAAGCGCGAGGGCTACATCGCCGACTACCGGACCGAGGAAGCGCCGGTGGGTCAGACCCTCGTCGTCGACCTCAAGTACGGCCCCAGCCGTGAGCGCAGCCTGCAGGGCGTGCGCCGCGTGTCCAAGCCGGGCCTGCGTGTGTACGCGAAGTCCACCAACCTGCCCAAGGTCCTGGGCGGCCTCGGCGTGGCGATCATCTCCACGTCGACCGGCCTGCTCACCGATCGTCAGGCCAAGCAGCAAGGCGTGGGCGGAGAAGTCCTCGCCTACGTCTGGTAAGGGAGGTCAGGACTAATGTCGCGTATTGGTAAGAAGCCCATCGCCATTCCGTCCGGCGTCGATGTCACCATCGACGGCCAGGCCGTCGCGGTCAAGGGCCCCAAGGGCACGCTGAGCCACGTCGTCGCGGAGCCGATCACCATCAGCAAGGGTGAGACCGGCGAGCTCGAGGTCGTTCGCCCGAACGACGACCGCCAGAATCGCTCGCTGCACGGCCTGACCCGCACCCTGGTCGCCAACATGATCGAGGGCGTCACCAAGGGCTACGAGAAGAAGATGGAAATCTTCGGCGTCGGTTACCGCGTGCAGGCCAAGGGCTCGAACCTGGAGTTCGCCCTGGGCTACAGCCACCCGGTGCCGATCGAGGCGCCCGAGGGCATCACCTTCGCGGTGGAATCGCCCACCAAGTTCTCGATCTCGGGTATCGACAAGCAGAAGGTCGGCCAGATCGCCGCGGTGATCCACGGCCTGCGCAAGCCCGATCCCTACAAGGGCAAGGGCATCCGCTATGCCGGCGAGGTCGTTCGCCGCAAGGTCGGAAAGACGGGTAAGTAAGCCATGGCCAACACAACACAAACCGAGGCTCAGAAGGCCGTGCGTAAGCCGCTGGGCAAGGACGCGTCGACTCGTCGCCGCGCCGCCAAGACCCGTCGGCACTTCCGTCTGCGCAAGAAGGTCGTCGGCACCACCGAGCGTCCCCGCTTGGTCGTGAACCGCTCCTCGCGGCACCTGCACGCCCAGCTGATCGACGATTCGCTCGGCAAGACCATCGCCGCCGCGTCCTCCATCGAGGCCGATGTGCGCGCGGTCGAGGGTGACAAGACCGCCAAGGGCAAGAAGGTCGGCGAGCTGCTCGCCGCCCGCGCCAAGGCCGCCGGCGTGGAGGCCGCGGTGTTCGACCGCGGTGGCCACGACTACCACGGCCGCATCGCCGCCCTGGCCGATGCCGCTCGCGAAGGTGGGTTGAAGTTCTGATGACGAACCAGACCCAGGACCGAATGACCATGAACGGAAGGAACGTCTGATGCCGGGACGTCAGCGGCGTGACGGCGGCAACGGACCCGCCGGACAGAACAGCGGCCCCGATGGTGGCCGTCAGGAACGTGGCGGCGGTCGTGACCGTCGCGGCGATCGCGGTGGCCGCGACAATGCCGCCGAGAAGAACCAGCTCGAGCGGGTTGTCGCGATCAACCGCGTCTCCAAGGTCGTGAAGGGTGGTCGTCGCTTCAGCTTCACCGCCCTGGTGATCGTGGGCGACGGCAACGGACTGGTCGGCGTCGGCTACGGCAAGGCCAAGGAAGTTCCCGCGGCCATCCAGAAGGGCGTCGAGGAGGCTCGCAAGAACTTCTTCCGCGTCCCGATGATCGGCTCCACCGTCACCCACCCGGTGCAGGGTGAGGCGGCGGCCGGTGTGGTCATGCTGCGTCCGGCCTCGCCCGGTACCGGTGTGATCGCCGGTGGTGCCTGCCGCGCCGTGCTGGAGTGCGCCGGCATCCATGATGTTCTGGCCAAGTCGCTCGGTAGCGACAACGCCATCAACGTCGTGCACGCCACCGTGGCTGCCCTGAAGATGCTGCAGCGCCCCGAGGAGGTGGCCGCGCGTCGCGGTCTGCCGATCGAGGACGTGGCTCCGGCGGGCATGCTCCGTGCGCGCGCGGGACAGGGAGTCTAGACATGCCACAGCTGAAGATCACCCAGATCAAGAGCACAATCGGCGCGAAGGCGAACCAGCGTGATTCGCTGCGCACCCTCGGCCTGCGCAAGATCCGGCAGAGCGTCGTCCGCGAGGACACCGCGCAGAACCGTGGTCTGGTCAACGTCGTGCGCCACCTCGTTACCGTTGAGGAGGTAAACGCATGACCCCGATCAAGCTTCACCACCTGCGCCCCGCCGCGGGTTCGAAGAAGGACAAGATCCGCGTCGGTCGCGGTGAGGGTTCCAAGGGCAAGACCGCGGGCCGCGGTACCAAGGGTACGAAGGCTCGCAAGAATGTCCCCGCCCGCTTCGAGGGTGGCCAGATGCCGCTGCACATGCGGCTGCCGAAGCTCAAGGGCTTCACCAACCCGTTCCGCACCGAGTACCAGGTCGTGAATGTCGGCGATATCGCCCGGCTGTTCCCGCAGGGTGGCGAGATCGGCAAGGCCGAGCTCGTCGCCGCCGGTGCGGTGCGCAAGAACGAGCTGGTGAAGGTGCTCGGCGAGGGCGAGATCGGCGTGGCCGTGCAGGTCAGCGCCGACAAGTTCTCCGGCTCCGCCAAGGAGAAGATCGCCGCTGCCGGTGGCACCGCCACCGAGCTGGGCTGACAGTAACTGTCTATACAGTGGTCGCCGGACGGGTCGTTCGCCCGTCCGGCGTCGCTGTTAGAGTTCAAGTGTTGCCTGCCAAGACTTGTCGAAACCCGGGCATGACCCAAACATGTCGTTAGCCAGGAGGATCTGTGCTTTCCGCCTTCGTGTCGGCTTTCCGGACCCCGGACTTACGGCGGAAGATTCTCTTCACGCTGGGCCTGATCGCGCTGTACCGCATCGGCGCGTCCCTGCCGTCGCCGGGTGTCAACTACAAGGTCGTCAAGAAGTGTGTCGACATCGTTTCCGGTGGTGATTCGGCCGGTATCTACCAGCTGATCAACATGTTCTCCGGCGGTGCGCTGCTGCAGCTCTCGGTGTTCGCGATCGGGATCATGCCGTACATCACCGCGAGCATCATCATTCAGCTGCTCACGGTCGTCATTCCGCGCTTCGAGGAACTGCGTAAGGAAGGACAATCCGGCCAGAACAAGATGACGCAGTACACCCGTTACCTCGCGGTGGCGCTGGCGGTGCTGCAGGCGACGGGCCTGGTGGCCCTGTCCGCGCGCGGGCAGCTGCTGCGCGGGTGCCCCGAGGGCGATCAGATCCTTTCCGACAAGGGCATATTCGGCATGATCATCATCGTGCTGGTGATGACCGCCGGTGCGGCGTTGGTGATGTGGTTCGGTGAGCAGATCACCGAGCGCGGCGTCGGAAACGGTATGTCGCTGTTGATCTTCGCCGGTATTGCCGCGCGCCTGCCCAGTCAGGGCAAGTCGATTCTCGACAGCCGCGGCGGGCTGATCTTCGGGCTGGTCATCGCCGCGGCGCTGGTCGTGATCGTCGGCGTGATCTTCGTCGAGCAGGGGCAGCGCCGGATTCCGGTGCAATATGCCAAGCGCGTCGTCGGGCGCAAGATGTACGGCGGTTCCTCGACTTATCTGCCGTTGAAGGTGAATCAGGCGGGCGTCATCCCCGTTATCTTCGCCTCCTCGTTGCTGTATCTTCCGAACCTGATCGCCCAGCTGACCCAGAACACCTCGGGCGGCAAGGGCAGCTGGTGGCAGAAGATCATTCAGGAATACCTGGTGAACCCGGGTAATCCGGTGTATGTCGCGATCTACTTCGCGTTGATCGTGTTCTTCACATACTTCTACGTCGCGATCACCTTCAACCCGGAGGAACGCGCGGACGAGATGAAGAAGTTCGGCGGCTTCATTCCCGGTTACCGTCCGGGCAAGCCGACCGCGGACTATCTGAATCGTGTATTGGGCCGAATCACCCTCCCTGGGTCCATCTACCTCGGTGCTGTGGCTGTCTTGCCGAATCTGTTCCTGCATATCGGCGGTAACGGTGGTGCGGCGAGTCAGCTGCCGTTCGGCGGCACTTCGATATTGATCGTCGTGAGTGTCGGCCTCGACACGGTCAAACAGATCGAGAGCCAACTGATGAACAGAAATTACGAAGGGTTCCTCAAGTGAGACTCGTACTGCTCGGTCCGCCCGGTGCCGGTAAGGGCACGCAAGCCGAACTGCTGTCGGACAAGCTGGGTGTACCCCACATCTCCACGGGGAATCTGTTCCGCGCGAACATCTCGCAGCAGACCCCTCTGGGCCGCGAGGCGCAGAAGTATCTCGACGCCGGCAACCTGGTGCCCAGCGACGTGACCAATCGCATGGTGGAGTCGCGCATCGCCGAGCCGGACGCGGTGAACGGTTTCGTGCTGGACGGCTACCCCCGCACGGTCGATCAGGCCGAGGCCCTGGAGCGGATGCTCAAGGAGTCCGATCACGCGCTGGACGCGGTGATCAGCATCGAGGTCGCCGAGGACGTCGTGGTGGAGCGCATGCTCGGCCGCGGCCGTGCCGACGACACCGAGGAAGTCATCCGCAATCGCATGCACGTGTACCAGTCCGAGACCGCGCCGCTGCTCGAGCACTACGACGGCCTGGTCGTCTCGGTCGATGGCGTCGGCACGGTGGACGAGGTCAACGGCCGCATGCTGCAGGCGCTGGGTCGCTGACGCGAATGGTCTTCGGCCGCAAGAACAAGAAGGTGGTGCCCTTCCGCACCTCCGGTGAGCTCGACGCGATGGCGGCGGCCGGGGCGATCGTGGGCCGCGCGCTGGTCGCCGTGCGCGCGGCCGCCAAGCCGGGAGTCTCCACCCTGGAGCTGGACGAGGTCGCCGAGCAGGTGATCCGGGAGGCCGGGGCGGTGCCCTCCTTCAAGGGCTACCACGGTTTCCCGGGCTCGATCTGCTCCTCGGTGAACGACCGTGTGGTGCACGGGATTCCGGGGGCCGACGAGGTTCTTGCCCAGGGCGATCTGGTGTCGATCGACTGCGGCGCCATCCTGGACGGCTGGCACGGCGATTCGGCGTGGACGTTCGGCGTCGGAGAGCTGATCGTGGCCGACCAGCTGCTGAGCGAGGCAACCCGGGTGTCCATGGATGCCGGTATCGAGGCCATGGTGCCCGGTAACCGGCTCACCGACATCTCGCACGCCATCGAGCTCGGCACCCGCGCGATCGAGCGCGAGCACGGCCGCGCCTACGGCATCGTCGACGGCTACGGCGGGCACGCTATCGGCCGCGAGATGCACATGGATCCGTTCCTGGCCAACGAGGGCGAGCCCGGCCGCGGGCCGAGGCTCGTCGTCGGATCGGTGCTGGCGATCGAGCCGATGCTGACGCTGGGCACCACGCAGACGAAGGTGCTCGGCGACGATTGGACCGTCGTCACGGCGGACGGCAGCCGGGCGGCTCACTGGGAGCACACCGTGGCGGTGACCGAGGACGGTCCGCGGATTCTGACCGTTCGTCCGGAGTAGCGCGCAGTTCTTATACGCGCCCGTTCCAGCACGCTGGGGCGGGTGCGTTTGCGTGTGGGGGCATGCGAGCGATCGTGGCGCGTCCCCCGGGCTGTTGGGCCGCCCGGGGGGAGTTCCGCGGTTGGTTCTGGCGCTGGGGTGGGTGCGTTTCGGGTGTGGTGGGTGCGTGCGAGCGATCGTGGCGCGTCCCCCGGGAGCTTCGCAGTCGTGCTGATGCTGAGGTGGGTTCGGCTGTGTATGGGGTGCACGGATGCTGGGTGGCGTTGTGCAGCGGAGTTGTCCGCGGGCGAGGTCGCGTGGGTGGGTGCCCGGTGTGTGGTTTGCGTAAACAAGGGGGTTCGGAGGGGGCGCGGGTGGGCATGATTCGGGTATGAGTTCCGCCGGACAGGACGATCAGGGGGCGCTGGAGGCTGCGGGGGCGGCGGCCGAGCGGGAGGGGTTGGGGCGGTACTGCGGCACCTATCGGGCGGCGGGCGTCGATGCGCGGAGGCCGATTGTTGAGGGTGCGGTTACGGGGGTGGGGGTGGTGGCCGCGGTGCCGGGGTTCGTATTCGGCGCGGCGGAGGTGGGGATCATCGGAACAACGGTGGCCGTCGTGTGCGGGGCGCGCTGCCTGGCGGATCTGGGGTGGCTGGGGTTCGTGGGGGCGCGGAATCGGGGCACCCGGCTCGATCTGTACGAGCGGGGCTTCGTCGCCGGCTACCGGGGGCAGCTCCGGGCGGTGCGGTACGACTCGACCACACTCCGACGCAAGGTCGTGCACGCGGTGAAGAACCCCGCGGCACACCAGATTTCGTATCAATACACGATCTCGGACATCGACGATGTCCCGATTGTGCTGCGACAGGGGATCGAACGTCCGCAGGAATGGACGCTGGCGATCGAGCAGGGCATCCTCGACGCCCAGCTGCCCCGTGCGGAGGCCGCGCTGGCGGCGGGAGAGCGGGTGGAGTTCGACTCGCTCTGGTTGTCCGCCACCGAAATCGGCAGCGGATCGGAATCGGTGCCGTGGGCCCGGGTGAGTGAGCTGTCGGTGGTCGGCGGGTGGTTGAGCGTGAAGGTGCGGGATTGTTCGCAGCCGCTGGAATCGCTGCCCATCAGCCTCGTGCCGAACTATGTCGTGTTCCGGACGCTCGCCGAACGGCTGCAGGCCGCGGCGGCGCGCTGAGCGGGGAGATTGCCTCGGCACATGGTGGCCGAGGGGCGCGGGCCAGAATCCGTCGGTGCAGCGCTTGATCTCGCTCGCAGGCTGCTGCGGCGCGAAAAGCCGCGTCAGCTGGAGTGGCCCGCGCCGCCGCGGGGGCCCTCGCGCCGCATCCGGGCGATGGGCCTGAGCGCGATCGATGCGGCCATGCCTGTAGCGGGTTCGGGGTGGGCGTCAGCAAGTCGTCAATGATCCTGGCGCGCTGGCGATCCCGCCCTGTGCCCGGGCGGGCCCCGGACCGGCTCGGATGCGGTCGAACAGTGAGATCCGGTGCGGCCCAGGCGATATCAGGGCGGCGTTAATTCGGGGTCGGGGGTCTTCTGCGGGCGGTCCGCGCGTGTGATCGTCGGATGCATTCAGGTGGAAGGGGTGTGCCATGGTCCAGGTCGGTGTGACACCGAATCAGTTACGTCGGGCGGCGGCCGATATGGGGGATCTGTCGACACAGGTGAGCGGCATCCTGCGGCGGCTCGAGTCCGGGCTGTCCGGATTCGGCGCGGCATGGGGAAATGACAGCTACGGCAACAGCTTCGCCGCCGGAGCGCAGGGGTACAACTCGGCGAATTCGAATCTTCAGGACGGCCTCGGCAAGCTGTCCCAGACACTGGAGTCGTATTCCAGCGGGCAGTACCGGGCCGCCGACGAGTTGCAGCAACAGGACCACTTCTGACGGCCGCGGCGCCGGGGTAGCGGGGCTCGATCGTGTCGCTGGAACTCCCGTCGTATCTGCAGTGGCTCGGGTGGGTTGCAGGCTCGGCCTGGCCCGAGGGCGACGAGGACCGCATGTGGGGAATCGCCGATACCTGGAATACGGCGGCCCAGGAACTGCGGGACATGCTGCCCGAGGTGTCCAATGCCAAGGCCCAGACGATCGCCGCCTATCCGTGGGGCAACGGCTCCGAGGTGATGACGGCCGCGCTGAACAAGCTCGACGACGGTAACGACGACTCGATTCAGCACCTGGCCGACATCTTCGGCGAGGTCGGCGAATCGGCCTTCGATCTGGGCACGGAGATCCAATACACCAAGATCATGATCATCAGCTCCCTAGGGCTGCTTGCGGTCGAGATCGCGGTGGCCTGGGGGTTCCCGCCGACCGCCGCCATCACCGAGGCGATCGAGACGGCCGTCACCAGGACCGCGATCCGGATCCTGGGCAAGGAGGCGGTGGAGCGGATCGGGGAGTTCGTCGAGAAGCGGCTGCTGGGCGCGATGATGAAGTTCCTCGCCGAACACGTGCTTTTCAGCACGGTGATCGGCACCGCGCAGGATTTCGGCATTCAGTGGGGGCAGGACATCGCCGGGACCCGGCACGGCATCGACTGGAAGCAGGTCGGCGTCACCGCGTTGGAGTCCGCGGTGGCCGGTGCGGTCGGTGGGCCGGCCGGAGAGGTCTTCGACAAGGGCCTGAGCAAGATCGCGCTGCCGGAGGGGGTAATCGCCAATGCCCTCGGGCGAACCCTGAAGGGCGCCGTGGTCGGCACCGGGGCGGGGATCGCCGGCGGGCTCGCCGCCTGGGGGACCGGCGGATTCTTCTACGGATGGCAGTGGGACAACCACTTGCTCACCAGCACAGCGTCATTCGGCACCCTGGTCGGCGGCAGCAAGGGATTTCGCGGGCAGGACGCCGGGACCTCGCCGTTCGGCAAAGCCGAGGTGCCGGATGCCGCGGGCATCGGCGGCGACGGGAGTGTGCCCGGCGCTGTCTCGGGAAATGGTGGACCGCACGGGTATTTACGGTCTCCGGATACCGGTGCGGGGCTGGCGTCGGGTTCGGATCCCAATGGTTCGTCGCACGGGGCGGTATCGGCTGGGCTGAAGACCGAGGCGGCTCCGCAGACCCATCCGGCGGAAGAGGGCGGTCAGGCGCGGTCGTCAGGTGGTGACAGCCAGGGGCATTCGACCGGCGGTGGGGCGCAAGCGCATTCGAGCGCCGGACCGGAACACGGGATGCGGCCGGCGATCGGTCCTTCCGAACCGGTGACGTTGCCGAAAGCTGGGGCGCAGGTCGCGGACCTGGCCCAGCAGCGCGCGGCGCTGACCGAGAAGCTGCCCGAAATGCGTGCCGCGATCAAGGCATCGGCGATTCGCGAGGGTGTGCCCGCGGACGCGGAGCGCCTGACGAATGGGACTCGTGCGGAGCAGCGGGAGCATCTGGACTGGTTGCGTGGCCGGACGATGCAGGTGAATCGGACGCCGGAGGAAATCGAAGCGGGGAGGCCCTCGGAGATGACGCGCAAACAGGGCGCGATCGACGATCTGGAAAAGGCCGTCGGTGACTACAACGCCCAGCGGGACAAGATCTTCGGCCTTACCGACCGGATCACCCAAGTGTCCGGGGAGGACTATCTCGGCGCTCGTGGTGCGCGGATTGCCGGCGACCGGGTTGGTGTAGTCGACGGCGAGCACCCGATCGTAATCGTGATGGGCCTGCGCGGCGGATCTTCCGGGATGCCCACGCACGATGAGTTGCTCGCCGGTGCGGCCGCCCATGATCCGGCGCTGGCCGACGCGCTGGGGCAGCCGGGCACCCGCGTCGAATACACCCGGATCACGACCGACTCCGAGGGCAATACCCATGTGCAGCCGTTGAAGTCGCCGACTCCCGCGCAGATTGCGGTCGCCCGCGCGAATGCACCGAAACAGGAACAAAGCGGCGGGCAGCAGCGCGGCGCAGCGTCCGGTGGGAGTGGTGTGGCGGTCGGTTCGGACGGACGCGGCGGCGAAACATCGGGCGATCCGGGCAAACCCAGCGGAGCGCTCCGCGAAGAGGAGGTGAGCCACGAACCGAACGACCCGGCCACCGCCGATACCCCCTACACCACAAGGGGTAACCCCGAAACCGTCATCCCGCCATACACGGCCCCCAGCCCACCGCCGAACACCGTGTGGGACAACCCGAACCCGCCACACCCACGCCCACACCCCGGACCCCACCCGAAGCCGGAACCGCGGCCCGGGCCGCCCGAACACCACCCGCAGCCACGGCCACATCCAGAACCGGAGCCGCCCGAGCATCACAGGCACCGGCCCGAGCCGCCCGGGCATCAGAAGCATCGGCCTGCGCCGCCGGAGGATCACAGGCACCGACTTGAACCGCCGGAGCGCCATGGGCACAACCCTGAGCACCGCGGGCACCACCACGGCCGAGAGCCCGAGCCGCCGAGACATCATGATCGTGAGCTCGAGCCGCGGAGGCGCGTCGGTGAGCCAGAGCCGCCCGGGCATCAGAAGCCTCGTACCCGCCATTGGCGTGATCCCGAGCCACCGAGGCATCACGGACGCGGGGCTGAGCTGCGCATGCCTCGTGTGGGTGGGTCTGAGCCGCGTGGGCATCAGGGGCTCGAGTCTCTGATGCCTGGCCGCCACGGGGATGAGCCCGAGTCATCTGCGCACCATCGGCGGTCGAATCTCAGTGTGGGGCAGGACGGTTCGTTGCCGCTCGGTGCCGAGGACCGGGCGTCACGGACGTGGCGTGGTGAGGATGGACTGTTCGGCCGCTGAGCGCGGGCAGCTCGTTACTCGGGATCGGTGTCGTCGACCGGCAGTTCTCGTGCGGCGCCGGGGCGGAGGCTGAGGCGGGGCGGTTGAATCCCAAAAGCGGTACAGCGGCCACTGGACGGTGTGGCCCGCCCGGGCGCCGGCGGTAACTCACCCCTCGAGCAGCAGGGTCACCGGTCCGTCGTTCACCAGCGCGATATGCATGTGGGCGCCGAAACGGCCTGTCGCCACGGTGGCGCCGAGGTTCCGCAAGGTGGCCGCGAACAGGTCGACCAGCGGTTCGGCGATCGGGCCCGGCGCGGCGGCCGACCAGGAGGGGCGGCGTCCCTTGGCTGTGTCGGCGTAGAGGGTGAACTGGCTGACCACCAGAATCGGGGCCCCGAGGTCGGCGGCCGAGCGCTCGCCGTCCAGGATCCGCAGCCGGAACAGCTTGTCTGCCAGCGCCTTCACGGTCGCCTCGGTGTCGGAATGGGTGACGCCGACCAGGGCGGCCAGGCCGTGCGGGACGCCCGCCGCGCCGGGGTCGATGCGTCCGACCACCTCGTCGCCGACGGTGACCTGGGCGGAGCTCACTCGTTGCACCAGTACTCGCACGGTGGACCATCCTCGCAGGCAGGAGGTTTCGTGCTGGATGCGGCTCGGCTTTCGCATCCCGGCCACTGATCGTTCACGCGAGCGCTACGGCGGATTTCCTGGGAGCTGTCATGGTCGAAACGCGTCACCATGGCAAGGGTCACCAGAAGGGGCAGCGATGACAACTGTGCAGGTCAGTCCGGAAAAACTGCGTAGCGCGTCGATCAAGACCGCGGACGTGGCAGACCGGCTCAACGAGGTTATCAACACCCTGAGCGCGGCGCTCGACTCTCGTGGCAACTGCTGGGGAAACGATTCGATCGGTAACCAATTCGCCAACGGCACGAACGGCTACCTCGAGACGAAGAACAACATGATCACCGGCACCGGGCAGTTCAAGGACACCTTCAACAGCTATGCCAGGGGGCAGTCGGACAGCGCCAACACCCTCGAGGGCAACGATCACTTCAATGCCGACGTGTACATCGCCTGCACCGGATAGCGCAGGGGCAGCAATAGCGATGGAGTATGAATTCGACAAGGCAGAATTGGAGGGCATGCTCGCCGATGCCCAGCAGCAGCTGCGAGACATCGCCTCGATTCAGCAGCGGCGCGCCCAATTAGTAGGCACCGCAACGGCTTCCAATCGGCGCGTGACGGTCAGCGTGAACGCCAACGGAGTAGTGATCGAGACCAAATTCGGTCCCGGGATCGAGAATCTCGGCTTCTCCGCGATCGCCAGGGCGGTCACCGAGGCGGCGCAGCGCGCGTCGGAGGATCTGGCCGCGAAGAATCGCGAGCTGGTCGCTCCCCTCGAGGGCCGGCGCGCGCGAATGCCCAGGATCAACGATCTGGTCGCGGGCATGCCCGATCTGCTGGGCCAGATGCCCAAGCCGCCGGAACCCTCACTGGCGCCACCGAATTCGGATGACGGTGAGCCCACGCCCGGCGAGAACACTCTGCATTTCACCAATGTGGAGTCCTACGACCACGACCGCGGCCCGCAGCGCCGGACCACCGAGGCCGGCTGGTGATCGCGGGGTAGTACCGCATGATTGAATTCCCGTCCTGGCTGGACTGGCTCGGCGCCGCCGTCGGCATGGAGTGGCCCGAGGGCAACGAGGACGAAATGTGGGGGATGGCGGGCGATTGGCGCACCGCCGCCTCGAGTTTGCGCGATATCGTCAGCGATGTCGAGGCCGCCAAGTCGGCCACCGTCGATGCCTATCAGGACGGCAAGGGCAGCGAGTCGATGTCCGACGCCTTCAACGCGATCATCAACAAGAACGCGCAGAAGAATTCGCTGCCCGACCTGGCGGACTTCTTCGACTCGGTGGGCGATTCGGTCGACGGCACCGGAACTCAGATTCAGTACACGAAGCTGATGTTCTACACCACGCTGACGATGACCGCGGCGGAGATCGCGTCAGTGTGGATCTTCCCGCCGACCGCGCCCGCGGAGGAGGCGGGGATCATCGTCACGACCCGCGTCGGCGTCCGCATGATGATGCGGCGGGTCATGACGGCGATCGAGGAGCGCCTGGCCAAACTCGTCGGCGCGCGCCTGGCGAAATTCCTGCTGCGCCACGTGATTATCGGCGGCCTGATGGGCCTGCTGCCGGACCTCGGGATTCAGGCCTTCCAGAATTTCGAGGGGCATCGCCACGGCATCAACTGGGGCGAGGCCATTGTCGCGGGCGTCGGGGGGATGGTCGGCAGCGCGGCGGGCGGTCCCGCGACCGAGGCGCTCGAGAAGCGTCTGGAGGGCGCGTTCGGCGCGAAGGTCGCGAAGGTCCTGGCGGGCATGGGTGGCGGCCTGGTGAACTCGGGGGCGGCATTCGCCGCCTCGGTGCCCACGCAGTTTCTCGTCGACGGGTTCAGCAAGGGCTGGGGCACGGCGGTCACCGATCTCGAGAACACTCAGGTCGACTGGCGCATGTTCACCGCGGGTGCCGCGGGCGGATTCGTGTCCGGGGTCAATCATTCCTTCGCGGACAGGTACTACAGTGGGCCCAAGTGGGACAGCGGGGCCGCGAAGTTGCAGATCGGCGGGATGCCGACCGAGCCCGTGCGTGACGGTAGTTCGCTTGTGCCGCTCCATGATCCGACTACGTCGGGCGACCCGGCACTGTCGGTGAGCAGCGCGTCACCCGAGGGTGAGGGCTCGAACGGGAACTTCGCCGGCGCTGCGCCGTCGAACGACCATGCCTTGCTGACTGATTCGCCGGGCGGCAGCGATCAGGTGCAGGCCGGGCCCACCACGACGGCGTCGGCGAGTTCGGATGCCGGGAATGGTGCTCTCGCTCAGGATCATCCGACTTCAGCGGACTCGTCCGGGGCAGGTGGGTCGAACTCCGCGAACGGCGTTGGCTCGGTATCTGCCGGTGGCGGTGAGCATTCCGGGCTCACCGGCGCAGATCACTCGAATACTGTGGACAGCAGCGGTATTCGCTTGAGCGAGGGTGCGGGAACGCAGCCCGCGGGCGCGGGTGGGGACACTGCGGCGCACGGAAGTCCGTCCGAGGTAGGCTCCCAGCCAGGTGGAGAGACGAATTCACCTGCTGCACAGAATGGTTCGCATGGACCGGCGACCGAGCAGGATGCGACGAGCGGCACCGAAACCGTGCAGCCGACGACGAGCGGCTTCGGCAACGGAACGACCACCGCTGTAACGCCTTCCGCTCGCACCGATGCAACCGCGCCCCCGGAGGGGGCGCAGGCTTCCTCGGTGCCCATCGGGGACGCTCGCACCGGCGGATCTGCTCCGGCGCAATCCTCCCCTGTGGGAGAGGCCAGGTCGGAGGCGGTATCGCCAGCCCGATCCGGAACCTCACCCGAGGGCACCGAATCCCGGACCAGCGCAACGGGAGATCGCAGCGCACCGGGTACCCGATCCTCGAGCAGAACCGACGCTACGGCTGCCCGAACTCAGTCCAGTGCGGCCCCGCGCGCAGGGGCGAATGCGAGCCGCGCGACGCCCGATTCGCAGGTGCGGGGAGCCAAGGCGGCCGAGGCCGCCCCGACGGCCCGGACGGCGGAAGCGCGAGCCGGGGAACCGGTGCGGGCCGCCCAGGCCCGTGACGTCGGCCAGACTCGGGCCGCCGGGACGACTGACCGCACCGAACGGCGCGAGGGTATCGGGGGGCCGGGCGTCGAAGGACGCGACGGGAAAGCCGGTGCGGAGCAGGGGAACCCGGGCGGCGCGGGAACCGGCGAGAACCGGGCCGGTGTTGCCGGAGAGAACGGTGCGCACGAGGCTTCGGCGCGAGGCGGCGAACCGCGTTCGACCGAGGGCACGGGCGAAGGCGACGAGCTCAACGGTCGCGAGCAGGAGTCGGTGCCCAGCGCGCAGCAGACGAGCGATCGTACGGGGCCCGAGGCGGAGACGCCCCCGACCGGTGGCGGCGAGCCCGATATCGGTCGTGTCGGCCCAGAATCGACGGAACATCGTGCAGGGGGCAATGATTCGGCCACAGGTCGTGACGGAGCGGCCGAGCGGGAGTCGAATCGGCCGACAGGTTCCGGTGCTGAGCAGGAGTCCGGGCGGCCGGAAGGGGAACAACGACGGTCCGAGTCGGATGAGGCGGAGGACGGTGGTCGGCGCGCGGACGAGCAGGAATCGCCCGAGGCTCAGCGCAGGCAGCGGGCCCATGGGGAGTCCGATCCCGAGAATCGCTTGGGGGACGAGGCGGATCGGCCCGGGCAGGAGCAGGATCGCCCGGAGCAGGAGCGACGTCGGCCTGAGCTGGATGAGGCCGACCAGGGCGGTCGCCCAGCGGGTGACGAGGAGTCCCCCGACGCGCAGAGCCGCCGCCGCGCGGATGAGGAGTCCGATCGCGGGAATCGTTCTGGGGATGAAGCGGATCGGCCGGGGCAGGAGCGGGATCGCCCGGCAGCGGAACAGCGGCAGCCCGAGTCGGATGAGACTGCGCGCCGCGAGCCTGTTGGTGAGGGCGAACAGGAGCCCGAGCGTCCGGGGACGCAGGAGGGCTACGAGGCCGGAAGGTCGCCGCAGCAGGAGGATTCGCAGCAGCGGCATTCGGACGACGAGCAATCCGCGCGCGATGGGCAATCCGATGCGCGCGAGCGATCCGGCGACAAGTCCGATCAGCAGGGGGATCGGCCGGGTGCGGGCAAGCGTCGCAGTGAGGCGCCGGGGCCCGAGGGGGACGGTTCGAAGCTGTCGCCGTACGACGCCGGGCGGGAGCCGCCGGTGCGTGAGGCAGGCGAGAGTGAGCATGCTGGGGCGCACGAGGATTCGACCGATGGGAAGAAGCGCGAGGCTCCCGAGGAAGGCACGGTCGCGGCGGTCATCGGGGAGGACGGACCCGGATCGCAGACGGAGCGGGAGCATTCCGAATCGGCGACACCCGACGCGGAACACGGTGGCGCGGAGCGGAAACCGAACCGTGGGCGCTGCGCGGAACTGGTGCTGAAGCTGGCGCGCAAGCTGACCGGCAATCCGAACATCCTCGATATCGGGCGCGAAATCGGGGTGACCGGCGTGACCGGCGAGGAGGTGCAGCTCGCGACCGGTGGCCGGATGATCAAGTTCAAGAGCCTGGACTCCATTCCGGATCGCCTGCGCAACATGCGCGACGGCGCCAGCGTGCTGGTGGTCTACGAGTTCGGTCACACCGACGAGCACGGCGTCGGTGCGCACGCGGTGCTGTACGTCAAGGAGGGCGACCGGATCGTCATCCACGATCCGAGCGAGAACACGGTCCGCGACTTTCCGCCGGAGCACATCGCGGATCTGAAGGATGTCCACGGAATCGTTCTGGACCACAAGGGCAAACCGGTCCACGATCTCGGGCTCACCGCGGGCCAACGCCGCGCGCTGCTGGGCCAGGCCGCGATCAACCACCAGTTCCACCAGATTACCTCGCAGCTCCAGGCGGGGGACGAGAACGAGCACGTCGCGGTAGACCTGCGAAACCCATTGGGCAGGGTGGGCATCGGGCAATCGGGAGAGGAAGGCAACCAAGAGCACCAGCCCGCATGGAGTGCGCGCGGTCCGGCGACGGAGCACACGCTGTCCGATGCCGGACGCGAGGCCATCGAGCCGCATCTCCGGCGGCTCAGGTTGGCGCAGGCCGAGCATGACCGCCTCGATCGTTCCTTGCGCTCCACGGCGGAACGGCTGGGACTCGACCCGGGCAATCTCGATACGTACGAGGTGCAGCAGCAGATCGCGCAGGAGCTGGAGAACCGCCGGGAGGCCGCACAGGCGGTGATGACCAAGGAGGGCGTGGGGCAGGGCGAGGCACTGGTCCGGCACATGCTCGAGGAGGTGCCCGCCGCGCAGCACGCCCTCGACGAGGCCAACGCCGAAATCAAGGAGGCGAACCGCATCGGGGAGGAGCTGAGCAAGCCGGACGGGGTCATCGCTGTGCTCCGGGCAGCCCGCCGGGACGCCGCCGCCGTGGCCGCGCGAGATCTCATCGAATCGCAAGGCGGCCAGATCATCTCGCAGGGCACGTCCGGCGGCGAGGTGACCGGCCGCTTCGTCGACGAGAATCCGGTCCGAGTGATCATCGCGGGCGATCGACCCCAACAGGTCCTGCCGCAGGACCAGCACGAGCAGTTGCGCAACAGCGGCATCGAGATCGAATACAAGATGATCGAGGTCGAGCCCAGCGGCAAGATCCTGATCACCGACCTGGAACGCACCCCGGAACCGGCAGCGGAACAAGAACCCAAATCCGCAGCCGCACACCAGCAGCCGACCACCGACCCGGCGAGCAACGCGGGACAATCTCCCAAGGCGACCGATCCGACGAAATCTCGCACGGCCCAGACCAAGTCGACTACCGAGCCGCCGAAGCAGACTGCGGAGCCGCTGAAGGGCGAGCCGCCCAGGCAGACTGCGGAGCCGCTCGAGAACGAGCCGCCCAAGAACGAGGCGCCCGCGGAGACGACCAAACCTCCGACGAACGAGCCGCCGAAGGTGCCCGATCATCCCGCGGCACCGACCGGTGCGGGCCGGTGGGTCGAGGGACCGAGGCGTGTCTACCGTCCATCCGACGACAGTGTGGCCGCCGAGTTGCGGCGGCTTCGCTGGGAAGTCGGTATGGGTTCGCAGCGGGAGTTCGGCCGGATCGAGCATGAGATCTTCGGCCTGGCGCGGCAGGTGGAGGTCTCTCCGTGGCTCGGCAAGCTCGAGGACGTGGGGCGCGCGGTGGGTGCGGCAGCGGACCGCCGGACCGCCGAGGCCGAGGCGCAACTGCGGCGCCCGGATCTTCCCGAGGTGGAAAGGGCGCGCGCGCAGCAGGAGCGCGATGCCGCCAAGGCGGTGAAGCAGCAGGTCACGCAGGCCCTGGACAACCTGAGGGCGACCAAGCAGCGCGGCATCGACTCGCGTACGCAGGCGTACAAATTGGCAATCGAGGACTATCTCGGTTCGCTGGGCGATGACGTCCACATCGAGGCACCCAGCATTGCCCGGGTGGGCGATAAGTACGTCGTCGCCGCGCTGCAGCCCGAGAAGCTGGTCGAGCAGGTGCGGGCGTTGAACGCCGACGGCCTGCCCGTCGAGTACAAGAAGCTCATGCTCGGCCGTCGGGGCGAGGTCTACGTCTCCGATCTGGAACATGGTGCGCCGCACACCGACTCGCCGAAGACGGAATCCGAAGCGCCGAAGCACGAACCTCCGAAGGAGAGCACCGAGCCGCCCGAGACCGAGCCGCCGAAGAGCGAGCCCCCGAAGGATCCCGGCGGTCCTCCCCAGGAGCCCCCGCAACCTCCCGCGAAATGGACTTCCTCGCAGGGCGACCCGCCGCCGAGGCCCGCGGATCCGTGGACGAAGGAGCCCGGAGACACCCTTCACGAGCCCACCTCACGTGGACTGAAAAAGGCACTGCGCCAGCTGGCTCGGGCAGTGGCCAAACGCACGGAGACGCGGATCGCCGCGACCGACGCCGCGCGCGGCCTGGGTATCGATCCCGAGCAGATCCGCGTGGATGCCCTGCGCACCCGGGTCGCCGAGGCATCGGGCGACGCCGCTCAGCAGGCGGAGCAGAACCACGAGAACCTGCGCCGGCTGGCGAGCGGGCAGTGGCGCCTGTCCGAGGACACGCTGCGCGAGCGTGCCGGTCGGCTCGGTATCGACCACGTGGGACTCACGGATGGCGAACTGCGCCGGCACATCCGGCAGCTGACGGTCGAGGGAGGCCGCACCGCGGCGGATGCCCGGGCTCGGCACGACGCGGTCGACTCGCTCGGGCCGGACGAATTGCATAGCAGCGCGGAACAACTCGGCGTCCAGGAGCCGTCGCGCCACACGGTCGACGAGGTGATCCGGGACCGCGCCGAGGCGAACATCCGCGACGCGTACGCGAACTACCGCAAGCTGGAGAACGAACTGGACTCCGGCACAACGGATCCAGCCCGGCTACTCGAACTGGCCGAACAGAACTCCGTCCCGGTGCACCCGGAGGACACCCCCGGCAGCCTGCTGGCCAGGATCAAGGAAGCGGGGCTGGCCCAGCGGGACAAAGCCATCGAGGCCAACCGCGCCCTGCTGAAGCAGCTCGGCGACGCCGCGGTCGCGCACGCGAACGCCTCGCTCCGCCACAGCGAGGCCCAGGCCCTGGCCGAACGAGAGGTGATGGGCGCGAAGGCTGGTCCGCCACCCAAGGGCCCGCGGATCTACATGGACGGCTATCTGGTCAAGCACCGCCTGGACCTCGGCCAGCCCGCGGTGCGCGAGACGGAGGACGGCAAGTCCCTGGTCGGCGTGGGCGAGGGCGACGACCCGGCCCTGCGGATCGACCCGGCGCGCCGGAAGGCCCTGGCCGAGGAGGGCATCGACGCCAAGTACTTCCGGGTCGCCGTGAGCGACGACGGAAAGGTGCACGTCGAGGAGTGGACCCCGGACGACGTGCCCCCCGAGCGTCCGCAGACGGAACAGGCTCGCCGCCTGGGCGATTGGACGCCGGGCGCCGAGCATCAGCACGAGACCCAACGGTGGATGGACCGGAAGTTCAACCGGAAGATCCGCGGCATGGCCCGCAAGGTCGCCGATTTCAACAAGGAGCTGGGCAAGAACTACACCAAGACCCTGGATGCGGTGAAGTGGATGGGCATCGATCCCACCGGCATGACCCGCCAGCAGGTCGCGCAGTCGGTACGGGAGCTGATCCAGGAGTACCACGCGCAGGCCGAGGAGTTCTTCGACCGCACCGAGATTCCGCCGGACCAGATGGCGGACTTCTTCAACCAGCGCCGCGAGATCGAGGCCCGCGCCTCGATGATGGAGTCCCAGGGCAACAAGATCCTCAAGCGCCTGGGAGTTCACGAACTGGCCGTGACCATGCGCGATCATCTGGAGGCGCAGCTTGCGGCGGCAGCGGCCCGCCGGGTGCTGAACGATATGGGCGGCACGCTGATCGGGCGCGACGGGGAGACGGTCGAGAACCCCGACGATGCGGTCGCCCACCTGATTCCCGGCGTCGACGGCGCGCCCGCGCGGCTGGAAATCGTCTCGCCCACAGCGAATCCGGATCACATTCTGTCCCCCGAGGCGCGCGAGCAGGTGCTCGGCACGGACGGTCAACTGCGTGTGCGGCAGGTGCGGGTCGACGGGAGCGGCAGGATCCACCTCTCGGATCTGAGCAAGCCGGCCGAGGGCGAGCACACCGCACCCGAGACCGAGAAGGCCGGTCGCGGACTGTACGACCCGGTCTCCGGGCCGAAGGAGCCGGATCCGGAAGAGGTCAAGGGCCCGCAGGCCGAGCTCGACGCACTGCTGCGCCGTCGCGCGGGCGCCGTTGCGGCACAGGAGTTCTGGCGAAACACCCTGGAGCACAGCCTCGGTCGCGTCGGCGGCTCCCGCGCGGAGATGACCCGCGACGGCATGGCGACCCTCATTCAGCGGCTGACGCAGGGGCGGGTCGGATACACCGAGACGACCAGCGGCCTGGACAACCCGTCGACCTCGACGCGCGAAGATCTCAGCGAGAACGAGCTTTCCAGCCGCCAGGAGCCGATCGACAAGCTGGCCGAGGCCGCCGAACGCTTCTTCGCCTATCAGGACCGCCTCGGGGAGATCGATCAACGCGTCCACGAGCTCGAGCAGCTCGGCGCGAAACACGATGCCTCCGAGACCGACGATCAACAGGGCAAGTTCGGGAAGCTGGCCAAGGATCTGAAGGCGGCGATCAACCGGGCCAAGCCGCTGCGACACGCGCTTGATCTGTTGGAGGCGCACCGGGAGAACCAGCACGGCCCGCTCACGGGGGCCGATCAGAGGGCGTTGGATTCGGCCCGCGCGGCGGTTGCCAAGGCGGACAACGAGATCGACCGGCTCAACGACGAACGCCTCGGCACCGCGGGCGCGTGGCGCAAGGCCGCGGAGACGATCGCCGACCCGGCGCGCCTGCGCCAGATCACCGACAATGTCTTCGTCGAGGACGGCGTGGACGGGGCCGACCCCCGGATCATCGTGGTCGCCGGGCGGCCGAAACTTGTGTCGGCCCCGGACGGTACGGCGCCGACCGAGCAGACCGTACTCGAGAAGTCTGGCACCGAACAGGACCGCGCCTTCGCCGAGGCGCTGGCCCATCACCACGGCCTGGTCGGGCTGCTGGAGCGGCCGAATACGACGGTGCACTACCTGGAGGTCGCGGGCAAGGAGGGGCGCGAGGCCGGCGTCGACCCCACCGACCCCGCCGAACACGCCGCGGCCGAGGGCACCGCGGGCTTCGACGTGAAACCCCTCGGGTCGCCACGGATCCTGCGCGACGAGCACAAGCTCGGCCTGGACGAGAACGACCCGAACCGCACCAAGCCGTTCCAACGGCGGGGCGGGCGTCCGAAGACGCTCGCCGGTCCGGTTCGCTGGAAGGAAATGCTGTCCGAGGCAACCGGAATCAAGATCGGCGCCAAGGAGATTCGTGTGCCGGACCACGAATCGCCCGGGGGCGAGCCGCGCAAGGTCAAGGTCGTCAACGACACTCGGCGTGCCCTGCCCGCCGAGGATCCCCGCGCCGCCGAGGTGGACCTGCTGTATCGCGGCCCGCTCGCGGGATTCAGCATCGTGCGCTGGGAGGGCGCCGACGGCGTCTGGCACAACGTGCGCGAGAACGAGGCGTACGGCTATGAGGCGCGGCAGCCCCAACTGCCGATGGTTGTCAAGCGTCCCAAGTTCTGGCAGCCGGAGATCGACGGATACCGGCTGCCGCCCAAGGGCTTGGCGCCCTATGGTGGCGATGACAACTCGTCGCGCCCCGCCCGCTCGTACGACGAGAAGATGCCCGACGGATTCAGCGGCAAGATGGCGGCCGAGCCATACCAGAACATGGTGGAGCCGGGGCTGCTGCGGCTCATCAACGGCCATTGGCCGGAGATGAGTTATGAAGAGATACAGAGTCTTTCGCCGGACGGGAGGGCTGAGCAATGGGGTGAGCAAGGACTGGTCACCCACGATCCCCCCGGGTGGGACGAGCACGACCATCACAAGTTGCCCTACGACGACGCCTTGTACACCGTAGGTAAGCGCTGGGTTCAGATCTACAACGAGGTGCGCAAACACCCTTGGTTGCTGGACCGCTTCTACAATCACCCGGCGGTCGGCCGCTGGGTGCTGGACCACACGCGGTGGCTGCCGAAGGGACCGTTCGACGAGAGTCATCCCGTGGGACGCTGGATACCGATCTGGCGAAGCATCCGGACCTTCAAGGGATTCCATCAGCCAATCGATCTCGAGGTGCAGCCACCGCATCCGGGATGGAACCACGCGGACCATTCGGCGCCGTGGGAACGGGAAAATATCGACCCGCCGGGCTGGGCGCGCAAGGTCTTGCGCTGGTCCAAGGTGCAGGACTGGGCCGACAAGGTCATCGGCGGGTATGCCGGCGAGAAGCACAACAACGCCACCGGAACTACCGACAAGGACGTCGAGGAGATTGTCAATCAGTTGCGGCGCAAGGGAAATCCGCTGCTGCGGCCCGAGGCCGGCGGGATCTCCCTGGCCGACGGGCTGCGCCTGACGCACGACGAGGACGGCAACCCGCTGTCGGAACAGGAATTGACCGACCGTATTTCGCGCATCAAGGACCATGTGATGCGGGAGCACATGCCCGTCATCGACTCCGCCAGCCCCGAGGGGCGGATGTACTCCGACGGCGAGACGCCGGGCCGCAAGATGGATCCGGTGGCGCATATCGCCGACGCGTGGAACCGATTGACCGGACGCGGCGACGGCCAGGGCAAGACGCTGCCCACCCGCGCGGATCTGGTCATGCTGGAACACTTCTGGGCCGAGGCGCACTATCTCGACACCCACGAGGGGGCCACCTGGCACGAGGCCGAGGCGTACGCCAACCGGCGGGCCAACTGGGATGAGGGCGGGCGCACGCCGCTGAGTGAGCATTTCGTGGTGCGCGACGGAGAGCTGATCCACCCGACCGAGCTGCCGGACGATGCGCCGGAGCGGACCGGTATCGAGATCCCCGGTGGGAAGGGGGTGCCGTTCGTCGATACGCATCTGCCGGTGATCGCGAAGGACAAGGTGCTGCCATTCGAGCGGATCCCCTATGCGGTGGACAACGCGCCCATCGACACCGGCTGGATGCCGCCGTGGGAGCGCCGGGCGGCCGATCTCGTCGGCATTACCGACCTGCGCGACCAGTACCCCGGCCTGCCCAAGGATCCGGTCGGCACGCTGCGGGAGTTCGCGCGCCGCGAGTGGGCGTTGCTGACCCAGGACGCGGTGGGCCCCGGCACCGAGGGGTCGGATGCACTGCGGGCAGCCATGATTCGTGCCGGAACGGTCGAGCTGCTGGCCGGCGCCGAGACGGATACCGAACGGCTGCTGTGGGCCCGCCGGCTCGGCGAGACCTCGGACCTCACCGATCCAGCGACCCTGCGCCGCGCGGTGACCCGCCTGCGCTCCGACGCGTACAACACCGCGGAAGGCGTTGCGGTGATGCAGGGTTCGCACGGGAACGACGGTGACGAACTACTGCCGCCGGACCCCGCCACACCCCGCCCGGAGCCCGAGCCCTGGCCGTACTACGGTCCACTCACCCCCCACCTGCCGCACGAATTCTTCCTACAGTGGCAGCAATTCCCCGGCGCCGCACAGCTTCCCCCGTTCGCCCTGAAGCCCGTACCCCACGCCCCGCCGACCCCGACCCCACCACCCCATCCCCACCCGAACCCCCCTCCGGGGCCGAAGCCCACCCCGGGCCCCAAGCCGACCCCCGGCCCCAAGCCAACCCCGGGTCCCGGACCAAAGCCCCACCCGGAACCCAAACCTCACCCCGAGCCGCACCCACCGAAGCATCACAAGCCCAAGCACCCCAAGCACAAGCACGAGCCTGGGCAGCACGAGCCCGGCCACCATGGGCACGGCCATGAGCCCGGTGATCACGGGCGTCAGCACGAGCCCAGGCCCAGACATCAGACGCACGAGCATGCGCCGGGCCACCACGAGCAGAACCCGGGGCACGATAGGCGCGCGCCCGAGCCGCCGACCCATCATCGGCATGCCCCGGAACCTCCTGGGGCTCACGGGCATCAACCGGCGCTTCCGGGCGATCATGGGCACCAGCCGGTACCCCCGGGCGACCATTCGCATCAACCGGTTCCGCCCGGCGATCACGGTCGTCGGCCGGTTCCGCCTGGTGGCAACGGGCATCAGCCGGTGCCCCCGGTCGATCACGGGCATCGACCGGTTCCGCCTGGTGGCAACGGGCATCAACCGGTGCCGCCCAATGACAACGGGCAACGGCCCGCCCCGATCGGAAGTCCCCGGCGCGCGCCCGAGCCTGCAACCCATCACGAGCACGAGCCGATCCCTCCTCGCGATCGCGGCCACGAGCCCGGGCAGCACGACCACGACCCGGGTCGTCCGGGCGACGGTCAGGATGCCACGCATCCGCGCGCAGGTCGCCCTTCGATCCCGGAACCGCCTGCACCGCAGCCTGTTACGGGAGCCAATGCACCGCACCCCCCGAACCCCGCCTCGGGCCACCACCCGCCCGTGCCTCCGAAATCGCCCACCGGATCGCTGCCGCAGGGCACGAGTCTGTCGACGCCTGCCCCGACATCACAGCAGGACACCCAGGCGCCATCCGGATTGCCGAATATCCCCGGCATCCCGTCGATTCCGAACATGCCGCAGCTACCGGGCTTCGGATCGAACGGTGCGCCCCAACGTTCGCCCCATGGAACCACTGGCTACGGTTACCGATCCCCGGACGCCCCGGGACTCGGTGATCACGGTGCCTACGGCGCCCCCGCCGCCCCCTGGAACCCCGCCCCCTACCCGAGCCCGAACGGTCCCGACGCCCCGGCCCCGTCGAACCCGTACGCGGCCCCCGGCGGCTGGAGCGGCTCGAATTACCCTTCCGCACAGGGTGATCCGACGACCACCCAGCCCATGATGCCGGGCGCGGCAATGCCGAGTATGCCCGCCCCGTCGAACGCCGGCGGCGCACGTCGCAAGAGCTACATCCCTCGGGTCGGCGCGGGAAACAACGGCAGCACAGAGATTTACGTCCAGCCCCACGCCGGCTGGGGTGAGGCCGCCGTCTTCGACCCGCAGACCGGCACCCTGCGCCCGGCAACCCTGGCGATGGGCGGAGTCGGCGGCCTCTACGGCGATCTCGGCGGGGCCCGGGTGGTGTTCTACCGCAACGGATCCGGCCTGGCCCTCCGTGTCGGCCCCCGGGAGGTGGACCTGAGCAACCCCGACGCCAACGCCTACTGGCAACGTGTAGACAGCCGAGTAACCCGCTTCGCCGTAGCCCTCGGCCGCACCGTGATCGTGGACCTCACCTACCCCACCACCCCCGACGACAGCGACCTGGGCCTGTTCATTCGCGACGTCCTGTCCAACTCCGTCCGCCGCGCCGAAATCTTCGCCCGCTGAACCTCTTTCGCCGTGCTAGCGGACTCGATCGGGTGTCGCGGGCGGTGATGGTGCGAAGTCTTCATCGGGGACCGCGAACAGCCGGATGGCCATCGGGCGGGCGTTGGGGGGCGCCTCGGCGCGCATGAGATGGCCGTGCTTTCGCAGCAGTTCCATGTAGTCGTCCATGAAAGCCTGCAGTTCGTCGTGGGTCATGAACGTCGCGTGCCGCTGCACCTGCGCCCACCCGTCGGGTCCGGTCCATTCCTTGTTGGCTCGCACATACCGGTCGATGTCCGCGCTGATCTTCAGTTTCGCGAGTTGTTCGGCGGCGGCCTGCTCCTGTGGCTCCATGGTGGCCGGATCCGGCATGGTGTGGCTGAAGGGTAATGTCCGCCACCATCTTTCGCGTCCCCGCGACTTCTCCGGAATCTCCTCGATGAGCTTCGATTCCGCAAGTTTGCGCAGGTGATAGCTGGTCGTGCCGGTGCTCTCGCCGAGCACCCCGGCCAGCGTCGTCGAGTTGGCCTCGGTGTGGGCGCTCAGGTATTGCAGGATCTGTCCGCGCAGCGGATGCGCCAGCGTCCGGTAGAGCGTCGTGCGTTCGGCGCTGGTCTGGGGTTCCACGGTGCGCTTCCGCATCCACACAAGGTAGCAGAGATGACTCTGCAAAGAGATATTTGCAGAAATTTCTTTGCAATCGTACGGTTTGTGTCATGCGTACGAAATGGACGGTCACCCAGTGGTTTTCGGGGGCCCTCGGCGCGGTAGCGGTCGGGCTCATCCCGTGGACTGTGCTGCTCAGCCGGACCCTGCCCGACGAGACCAGGGTGCGGAACTGGGCGACGGCCTGGATCGGACTGGACATCCTGCTGACCGCCGGCTGCACCGTCACCGCGGTGCTGGCTCGCCGCCGTGCCGAGCGCGTGCGGGTGGCCGCGGCGGCGACCGGCTCGGTTGCGCTGCTCGACGGCTGGTTCGACGTGACCACCGCGGCCACGGGCCCGGAATTCCTCGCGGCCGCCTGCTGCGGTGTCGGGGAACTGCTACTTGCCGCCGTCTGCGGCTTTCTGGCACTGCGGCACAACGATTGATCGAAGGAGCATCGATATGCGAACGAAGACAACCCTGCTGGCCCTCGCCGGCACCGGCGCGGTGGCCGGGGCGGCGTACCTGTGGTTCGGCGACCGCGCGCCCTACCCGTATTCGCAGCGCTGGATGCTGGATCTGCCGCTCCCGGGCCTGACCACCGCGCGGCTGGCACGGGTCCTGGATCCACGCCCGGGCGAGCGCATGCTCGAGATCGGTCCCGGGACCGGCTTGCATACGATGGCGATGGCCGACCGGCTGGGGCCCGCGGGCCGCTTGGACGTGCTGGACATCCAGCAGGAGATGCTCGACCATGTGGACCGCCGCGCCCGGCATCTGGGCACCATCGTCCCGAATCTTGGGGATGCCCGCGAACTACCCTTCGATTCGGGCACTTTCGACGCGATCTACATGGTGACCGTGCTGGGCGAGATCGGTGATACCACCACGGTGCTGCGCGAGGCGGCGCGAGCGCTCAAACCCGGGGGACGACTGGTGATCGGCGAATTCTTCGATCCGCACTGGATTCCCCTCGGCCGTCTCCGCGACCACGCCGCGGCCGCCCATCTGCACATCGACGACCGGATCGGCCCGACCACGGCCTATTTGGCCAGGTTGCGACCGTGCTCGCACGGAACGTGCGCCATCGAGCCCTACCACCACGACCGCGGCCGCAGGTGATTCGCCAGATCCACCAGCGCATACCGCTGCAACCGCCGAGGCGCGTTGCGCGCGATGTGCCGCAGCACGATCTCGATCCCCGCCCGCAACTCCTGGTCCGTGTAGTGCATCCCCAGGATCGTCGCGTCCGGAGTCCGCGGCCGCTCCCCACTCCGTAGCCACGACAGCGCCGCGCCCAGCACCAGCGCCTGCAGCTGGAGCAGGCGGGGCTCGTCGGGGAGTTCGCGGAGGTGGTGGGCGGCCTCCTCGAGGTCCTCCTGGGTGAGTGCGGCCGACGGGCGGGAGACCAGCAGGAGGCTGGCGGTCATGCGGGCGACGTCGTGGTGGCGGGAGGTCTCGGGGACCTGCTGGAGCGTTTCGACGGCGGCGGCGTTGTCGCCGGCGGCGGCCAGCAGTCGGGCCAGGCCGAAGGCCGCGCTGGCGGTGCCGCGGTTGGTGCGCCAGACGGTGCGGTAGAAGCCGGTGGCCGCGCGCGCCCAGCCGTCCGGGCGGTCGGGGCTGGCCTCGAACAGCAGTTCCGCGGTGGCGGCCAGGGCCAGCACGGGTGCGAGCTCGCCGGGGACCATCGAGGCGACGAGGTCGAAGTGCTCGTAGGCCTGGTCGTAGTCGCCGGTGGCGAGCTCGGCGATGCCGGCGTACCACTCGATGCGCCAGTCGGTGCGATAGCCCGCGCGCAGCCCCTCGAGCTTGATCAGGGCGTAGTCCACCTCGCCCAGGTCGAGGTAGGCGCGGATCTCGGTCAGCGTGCCTTCCAGCTCGAAGGTGTCGGGGGTGGGGATCTTCGCGTTGCGCATGTTCTCGCGGGTCTGCCGCAGCGCGTCCAGTGCGCGGTGTGGATCGCCGTGCAGCAGCGGGGACAGCAGCTCCGCGGAGGGATCCTCGCTGTCGATCAAGGGCACCGGCAGTGCGGACACCACCGAGGCGGGATCCAGGCTCGCGGTGCGGCGCGCGCCGTCGACGAGGCCGTCGGTCTGCCGGATCAGGGTGTCGATGCCGAACGCCCCGCGTGCGGCCCCGAACACGGCCGACACCTGTGGATACTCCAGCCCGGTGTCCTCGGCCAGCACCGCGCGCAGCACGCCGTGCAGCTGCCGGTACATCGCATAGGACGACGGAAACCGTTGTGCCGGATCGGGATCGGTGGCCCGCCGCAGCAGCCGGGAGAACGCCGGATAGCGGCGCAGCAGCGGTTCCTCGCCGGGGGAGGGGATGCCGGGCAGCTTGTGGCCGTGCTCGTCGGTGGGCATCCGCATGGTCAGCGCGGCCAGGGTGCGCCCGACGGTATAGATGTCCGACGCGACGGTCGGCCCGGTCCGGGTGAATTCGGGCGCCTGATAGCCGGGCGTGCCGTAGAGACTGCCGCCGGACTGCCGCGCGGCCACCGCGCCCAGGTCGATCAGCTTGACCTCGTCCTCGCTGACCATGATGTTGTCGGGCTTGAGGTCGTTGTACGCCAGCCCGAAGGAATGCAGATAGTCAAGTGCCGGAAGGATTTCCAGCATGTAGGCGATGGCCTCGGCGACGGGCAGGCAATCGGGGGAGCGCTCGTCGAGCTCGGTCTTGAGCGAGCGGCCGCCGACATATTCCATGACGATGTACCCGCACGGAATGCCGTCCGCGGCACGATGTTTGACGAAGTTGTAGATCTTCACGATCGCCGGATGCGCCATCTCCGACAGGAACTGGCGCTCGGCCAGGGCCACGACGTGTGCCTCGATGTCGAGCGGATTCTGCAGGCCCTTCAGCACCACCCAGCGCCCACTGACGTTGCGGTCGCGGGCCAGGAAGATCCAGCCCATCCCGCCGTAGGCCAGGCATCCGCGCACCTCGTACTGGTCCGCGACGAGGTCCCCGGGCTCGAGCATCGGCCGGAAGTTGAAGGGTGAACCGCAGTGCGCGCAGGACCCTGCGATGTGCCCGGCGCCGTCCCGCTCGGTCCGCCCGACGGCATGCTGGCATTTCCAGCAGAATCGCTTGTCCTCGGGCACCTCGGGGTTTGGCAGCACCGCGGCGGTCGGATCGACCGGATTCACCCGTGGCAGCGTGACCAGCCCGGCGCCCAGGCGCCGCACGCTGGGGCGGGAGCGCGCCTCCGGCTCGGGCGTGGCCAGGCCTTTCCCTTCGACCAGGGTGGGCTGGGTGGCGACGGCTCGGCGCGTGGCCCACCGATAGGGCGCGTCGCCGCCATCGCGTAGTTGTCGCGTCGCCCAGGGCGGCGGACCCACGTGGCCGGACGGGGTGGAATTCTCGGCCATTCGCCTTCTTCGAACCTCGAACATCGCACTGACCCGGAAACCCGACCGCTCCGCAGCCGGACCGGGGTCCGGACTGCGGAGCGGCGATTGGCCGGTCCCGGCGGGTGTCACGGTTGGTTACCGGGACCGACGGGCATTAATGCGATTGTGCCTCATCGTGCGGATTCGCGCCGGAACTCTCCCGATGCTCGAGCGGACGCTCGGCCAGGACCGGGTATGCCCCGGTGTAGCCGATGCGGGCCTCAGCCAGCTCCATGACCCGGCGACGGGTCAGGAACCAGCCGCCGACCATGAGCGGAAGCACGATCACGCACATCGCCAGGACCGCACCCCACTGGGTGACGTCGCGGCTGAAGACCATGATCAGCACGATCCCGGCGAGGAACACCAGCGTCGCGACGCTCGTGTACGGAGCACCGATCAGCCGGAACGATGGACGCGCCGCCTTGCCCTGCTTCGACCACCGCCACAGCTGCAGCTGGCACAGGAGGATCGCGGTCCATGCGAACATGGTGCCCAGCGCCGACACGTTCATCACGATGGTGAACGCCTTGTCCGGCACGACGGCGTTGAGCCCGACACCGATCAGCGCGATGCAGCCGGTGGCCAGGATGCCCACGTAGGGTACGCCGCGGGAGGACATCAGCGAACCGATCTTCGGTGCGCTGCCATTCATGGACATCGACCGGATGATGCGTCCGGTCGAGTACAGGCCGGCGTTCAGGCTCGAGAACGCGGCGGTGAGCACCACCAGGTTCATGATCGTGCCGGCGCCGTGGATACCGAGCTTGGAGAAGAACGTCACGAACGGGCTGGTGCCGGACTTGAACGCCGTGTACGGCAGCAGCAGGGACAGCAGGACCAGCGAGCCGACGTAGAACAGCGCGATGCGGGCGATGACCGAGTTGATCGCGCGGGGCATGATCTTCTCGGGGTTCTCCGCCTCACCGGCCGCCGTGCCGACCAATTCGACTGCGGCGTAGGAGAATACGACGCCCGTGACCGACAGTGCCAGTGGCCATGTGCCCTTCGGGAACAGGCCGCCGTGCTGGCTGACGACGGACCAGCCGGTGGTCGCACCGTCCAGCTTGAACCGCCCGACCAGGAAGATCGTGCCCAGGATCAGGAATCCGACGAGCGCGACGACCTTGATGATCGCGGCCCAGAACTCCATTTCGCCGAACCACTTCACCGAGATCATGTTGATCGTCAGCACGATGGCCAGTGCGATCAGCGCGATCAGCCACTGCGGGATGACCTTGGTGGCTCCCCAGAAGTGGACATAGGTCGCGATCGCCGTAATGTCGGCGATTCCGGTCATACACCAGTGGAAGAAGTACATCCAGCCCACGCCGAAGGCCAGCTTCTCGCCGTAGAACTCGCGGGCGTACGAGACGAACGAGCCGGAGGACGGCCGGTGCAGGACCAGCTCGCCGAGGGCGCGAAGTATGAAGAAGACGAAGATGCCGCAGACGGCATACGCGATGAACAGGCCCGCGCCCGCCGAGTGCAGACGAGCGCCTGCTCCCAGGAACAGTCCCGTACCGATGGCGCCGCCGATCGCGATCATCTGCAGCTGGCGCGGCTTGAGCGCCTTGTGGTAACCCTCGTCCTCGGAATGCAGCGAGTGCGCCTGCGTTTCCGGAGGAGGTTGAACGGTGGTCATTGTGCGGGGACCTTTCGTGTGATGCCGATCATACCGCTGTGTGGTGTAACATACCGTCGAAAGATGGCACATGCAAGAGGCGGGCTGACTTGTAACGCCACGGAAACCCAAGGCCCTCATCAAGACCCGGGGTCGGGGGGCCTGTGGCCACGGGTTTCGATGTGGTTTCCTGGAGGTATGGCAGTGGATTCGGAGTTCACGATCGATGAGCTGGCGCGTGAGTCCGGGATGACGGTACGCACGCTGCGTGTGTACAACGAGCGCGGGCTGCTCCCGCCGCCGCAACTCAAGGGCCGCACCGGCTTCTACAGCGAGGAGCACCTGAACCGGGTGCGCATCATCAGCCGGCTGCTCGATCGTGGCATCAAACTCAACGGTGTGCGCGATCTGCTCGAGGCCTGGGATCGCGGCGACGATCTGGCGGCCGTGCTCGGGGTCAGCGCCTCCGCGTCGGCCTCGGTCGCGCCCGCACCGTCCAGGCCCGCCGCCGCGGCGGTCGAAACCACTGTTGCCGCAACCGAACTCGCCGAGCGCTTCGCCGAGATCCCGAACGGCCTGGCCCGCGTGGTGTCGGCCGGGCTGTACGAGCCGGTGGACGCGACCACCTACCGGGTGAAGGATCAGCAACTGGTCGCCATCGCCGCGCAGCTACAGGACGCGGGCGTGCCGCAGACCCGGGTGCTGGACGAGCTGGAGCGGTTGCGCGACGATTGCGACCACATCGCCCGCCAGTTCGTGGACATGTTCGAGCGCACCGCGGTACGGGACTTCCGGCGCTCGGAGCGTGGCTCGCAGGACGTGGCGGATCTGGTCGCGCACCTGTCGATGACAAGGTCGATGCCCGGCCGGGTGGCCGCGGATCTCATCGGGCAGTACGTCGCCCGCTATCTGGAGCACGTCACCCGCGAGCTGGGTGACGCGCTGCCCGGCAACGTTTGAGCTGGTTCAGTCCTCGTCGTCGGTGAGGGAGCGGCGCCGGTGCCCGGGCTCGGCCTGCTCGCGCGCGGCCGGGGGATCGAACGAGGCTCGTTGCGGCTCCGGCACTTTCGCGCGCAGCTCGGGCAGTCCCTCGACCATGGCCGACAGGCTCGGCAGGCGCGAGCGGGTCTTCTGGATGGGCGCGATCAGCTCCTGCGCCTGGCGCGCCACGTCCGCCGCGGCCGCCTGCGCGGCCTCGGTCACCGCCGCGGCGATGTCGTCGTAGTCCAGCTCGTCGATATCCTCGGAGAATTCCGTGTCGATGGGCACGCCGTCGGCATTGCAGGTGACCGTGACTCGCCCGTCGCGGACACTGGCCGTGGCCATGAGCTCGACGCGCTTGCGCTGTGCGTCGGCGATGGCGCGGATCTGGCCGTTGACGGTGTCCATCAGATCGGCGAAATCGGCTGCCATCCTTTCGTTTTCCATGGCTTCGGAACCTCCTGATCAGGTGATGTTGAATTCGTAGGTGGCGTAGCGGTGCTTGTCGGTGCCCGCCTCTTCCCAGTAGTAGCTGTGCCGGCCGATGTGGCCCAGGCGTATCCGGGTATCGGCCATGACCTTGAAACCGCTACGCCGGGCGCGCTCGCAGAACGAATATTCGGCATTCATGTACCAGTGGTCGTCCGGGCCGTCGGGCTGCAGCAGCGGCAGGAAATACGGCACCGTAATGCGATCGAATTGCTTATTGCAGATCGGTAGCTGCTCGTGGACGATCATCGTGTCGTACACCTTGCGCTGGGTATAGCAGAAACCCATTGCCGCATAACGGATCTCCATCAATCCGCCACCCTCGCCGAATATCACCTTCGGGGTGCCGGGCAGCAGATTGCAGGCCAGCTCGCGCCTGCCCTTGCGCGGATAAATTCCACAGACCACCGGCTCGTCGTGTTCGCGCAGCATATCCACCGCATCCGCGTCGAAGCCGACATCGGAATCGATCCACATCAGCGCGTCGTAGCCGTCCAGCAGCGCGTCCGTCGCCATCTGGCTGCGCCCCTGATCGATCGCCGCGTAGCGGGGCACCGCGCGCACGTGGTAGCCCCGGGCCTCGAGTTGTCCCAGGCCGCGGGCGCATTCGGGCTCGAGGTATCCGCCGATCGGAACGAGAACGATGCAACGGGACGGATCCATCGTGTGTACTCCCCAAAGCTCCGGTGATCAGAAATTGAATGTGAAGGAGGCGTATCGCTCCCGGGAACTGCCCGCGTCCTCCCACTGGTACGTCTGGCGGCCGATATGCCCCAACCGTATACGAGTGTCGGCCATGACCTTGTAACCACAACGAATCGCGCGCTCGCAGAATGCGAAGTCCTCGCCCAAATACCAGAAGTCGTCGCCCGCCGGCACCGCCATCGGCAGAAAGTACGGGACCACCGGACGGCCGAAGTGCTTGTTGCAGGTCGGCAGCCCCTCGTGTTCCTGGATCCGGTCGTAGATATAGCGCCGGGTGTGCAGGAATCCGGTGGCGCCGTATTTGATCTCGGCCAGGCCGCCACCCTCGCCGAAGGTGAGCTTCTGGGTGCCCGGCTTCAGGTGCACCACCAGCTCGCGCTCGCCCTTCTTGGTGTAGATGCCGCAGGAGATGGGCAGATCCAGGGTCCGCAGCTGCAGCACCGCCTCCACCGGGAAGGACATGTCGGCGTCGATCCACATCAGCTCGTCGAACCCGGCGGCCAGCGCGTCGGTGGCCATCTGGCTGCGCACCTGATCGATGCCCGACGCGCCGTAGACGCGCCAGACCGGATAGCCCTGGTTCTCCAGCTCGAAAAGCGCACGCGCGCAATCGGGTTCGATGCTGTCCGCGACCGGGACCAGAATGACGCAGCGGGCCGGGTCGAGCCTGCGCCTGGTATCGGGCGCCACCCAGTAGGTTTCCAGGCTCGACGGGCGGGCCGGCGATTCCGATCCGGCCGCAACCGCGTGGATCACGCGGGGTGACACCGGCTCGAGCTTCCGCTGCGCGAGGAAGGCCCTCAGCTCGGTGACCCGATAGTCCTCACCGTCGTCGGAATCCCATGCGGGATCGCGGGTGTCGGTCGCGTTCAGAGCCGGGAGCCGCCGGACGTTGCGTACCGTGACGGCATCGATGACGGCGATCGCCTCGGACGCGGAATCCGGGTCGAGCATGCTGGACCACAGCGAGTCCAGGCCCAGGCCGGTCGTCGTCACGCCGAGGTCGGATGCGCAGCGGCGCAGGAACTCCCGGCTGAAGCAGGGTGCCATCGGCTCCACATAGTTGGTGTAGCGCAAGACATTTCCGGGAACGACCCGGGTGATCTCAGCGTTGACGAAGCTGTCGTCGGTCAGCGCGGGCTGGGCCAGCGCGAGCCCGTATTCGGCGCAGAGGTCGAACAGCGCGTTGATCGAGGCGGTATCGGTCATGAGCTCGCAGTCCGGGCACCAGACGTAGTCGTACTGCTCGACGGTCTCGGCCATGGACTGGATCAGCTGCCGCAGCGCGGGCCATTTCGGTCCGCTCACATCGACGCGCTCGACCTGCGGGCTGCGGAAGCGTTCGGGATCCTGGCCGGCGTAGCCGACGATGAGATCCCAATTTCTTTCGCCCGGACCGGACATCCACGCCTCGTGCTGGGAGATGTCGTCGGCCCAGATGATCACAAGATTGCGTCGCACGCGGTCAGTATCGCTCATGACTCGGCCTCGGCGGGCTCGCTCTCCTGCGCCGCGGGCTCCGGATCGTCCGTCTTGGCGCTGTGCAGGTGATAGGTATATGTCTGGTACCGCTGCACGTCCGATCCGGCCTCCTCCCAGCTGTACGCCTCGCGCCCGATGTGCCCCAGCCGGATCCGGGTGTCGGCGATGATCGGGAATCCGCTGCGGCGGCAGCGCTCGGAGAAGGCGAAGTCCTCGCCCAGGTACCAGTGATTCTCGCCGTCCTCGACGATCATCGGCAGGAAGTAGGGCACGGTCGGATTGCCGAACTGGCGGTTGCAGACGGGCAGCTGCTCCTGCGCCTGGACCTTCTCGTAGACGCTGCGCTTGGTCAGCAGGAATCCGGTTGCGGCGTATTTGATTTCGAGCAGTCCGCCGTCCTTACCGAAGACCAGTTGCTCGGTGCCGGGCTCGAAGTGCACCACCAGCTCGCGGCGGCCCTTCTTGGCGTAGACCCCGCACACCACGGGAAGATCAAGGGCGCGGAGCCGATTCACCGCATCGAAGGGGAAGTCGATATCGGCGTCGATCCACATCAGCTCCTCGAAACCGGCATTGAGCGCGTCGCTGGCCATCTGGCTGCGCGCCTGATCGATCGCCGAGGCGCCGTACAGCCGCCACACCGCGTAGCCCTGCCGCTCGAGCTCGAACAGCCCACGGGCACACGCCGGTTCGATCTTGTCCGCCACCGGGACCAGCACGACGCATTTGGCCGGATCCAGCACGCTGCGGGCGGGGGCCTGCCAGGCCAGGCGCCGCCGCACCAGGCTCGCCGGTTCGGGGAATCCGGCGGGCAGGCCGCGGTGCACGAGGTAGGGCTGGCGCGTGACGCCCTTGCGCTCCATGTAGGCCTGGTATTCCGCCTCCGGATCATCCACCCCCGCCTCGCGGACCGCGTGGTAGAGATCGCCGCCGCCCTGCGGGCGGGAGTGCCGCACCGGGACCGCGTCGAGAATGGCGGTCTGGCCGGGCTGCAGCATGCTGGTCCACACGTAGTCCATGCCCCAGCCGGTCTGGGTCTCGGAGAAGTCCGGCAGCGCGCGACGCAGGAAGGCTCGGCTCAGAACCGGGGCCATGACCTCGACGAAGTTGGTGTAGCGCAGTGTCCATCGGGCATCGATGCGAGTGATCGGATGCACGACATGGCTGTCCGCGCTCAGCGCCGGCTGGGCCAGCGAGAGCTGGTATTCGGCGCAGTAGTCGAACATGAGATTGACCGTCGCGGTGTTCGCATCGATGTCGTCGTCCGGCAGCCAGATGTAGTCGTAATGGTCGAGCTCGTCACCGAGCTCGTTGATGACCTGCTGCAGGGGAGGCCATTTCGGCCCCTTGAGATCGATCCGCCGCACGTCCGGGGCACGGAAGCGGTCGGGATCGTCACCGTAGTAGCTGACGATCAGATCCCAGTTCCGGTCCACGGGACCGGCCAACCAGTTCTCGTGCAGCGACGTGTCGCCGGCTCGGACAATGACTAGATTGCGTCGCACGTTGGCCAGTATTGCATCGTCCGGCATACCGGAGCATGTGGAGGCGCAGGCCCGGCAACCGCTCCGGCGCCGCGCGGCGCGCCGGTGAATGGGCCGGAAACGTTACGATTGCGCACCGCTATGCGATTAAATAGATGCAGGCTACCCGCGCCGCACGCGTTGCCGGGCGTGCGCCAGAACATCTTTGGCGCCCTGCGGTCCGGTCGGTTCGGGTTTAGCATTGGGTGTGGAGGTTGCCGATGAGCAATGAGCGTTTGATGGCCGATGCCGCGATGATGATGGAGGCATTAACTAAGCAAATGTCTGGCATCGCCGCGGTGCAGCGCGACCGCGCCCTGCTGACCGCGACGGTCACCGCGTGCGACAAGCGCATCTCCGTCACCGTGAATGCTGATGGCATCCTGATAGCAACCAAATTTGCTGAGGACATCGGTGATCTGTCCTACGAGGAAATCGCCGCGGCGATGACCGAGGCCGTGCAGGCCGCCGCGCGGAAGGCGCAGAAGCAGACCCAGGAGCTCATGGAGCCGCTGCGCCAGGAGAAGGCGCGGCTGCCCAAGCTGTCCGAATTGCTGGAGGGTGCACCGGATCTCGGCGAGATGATGCCCACCGCGCCCCCCGCCTCGCTCGCCCCGCCGGACTCGCCCGAGCGGCAGCGCGAGGAGGCTCCGGACATGGTCTACGGAGACGTGGAGGACATCCGGCAGCGCTCCTTCATCAATGATCCCGACCGGTAGGTGCGGGTTGTACCGATATGGGCCTCTATCTACCACCTGAGCTTCGCTGGCTGGGCTATGTCGCGGGAGGCGAGTGGCCCGACGGCGACGAGGACGCGATCTGGGATGTCTCGAGCTACTGGAAGGACGCCGCGAAGGCGCTGCGCGAGATAGATTCCGACATCCAGACGGCCAAGAGCCAGGCCGTGTCCGCCTATCCCGAGGGCAGCGGCTCCGACGGCGTGTCGAAGATGTTCGACCAGTTGCTGTCCGGGGATCAGTCGCTCGATCAGCTTGCCGACTATATGGATTCGCTCGGCGACGCGGCCTTCAACATGGGTACGCAGGTGCAGGCCGCGAAGCTCATGGTCATCATCTCGCTGATCGCCCTGGCCATCGAGATCGCCTGGGCGTGGCTGTTCCCGCCGACCGCGCCCGCGCAGGAGGCCGCCTCGATCGGCATCACGCAGGTGGTCGTGCGGTTCCTGGCCAGAATGATCGGCGAGCGTATCCTGTCGCAGGTCGCGAAGTTCCTCGGCGAGAAGTTCATTAGCCTGGCCAGCAAGTTCGTCCTCGAGATCCTGAAGTCGGCCCTGATCTCCGGTGGCGTCGACGCTGCGGTGCAGCTGGGCCAGATGGCGGACGGCAAGCGAAAGAACTTCGACGTCAAGGAGTTCGGCACCGCGCTGGCCGGCGGCGCGCTCGGCGGCGCCGGCGGCAAGATGTTCGGCGACTGGTTCGGTAAGCAGGCCGGCAAGATCTTCCAGGACATGTCCAACCCGTGGATCCGCACCGGCAAGGGCATTCTGGTCGGCGCGGCCGGTGGCGAATTCGGCAACGTCGCAACGAATGTCGCGGGCGGGCTGATTACCGGCGACTGGAGCGGTTTCAGCAACGGCGCGGGCTGGGCCGGTGGCGCCATCCACGGCGGCCTCGGCGGCGGCGTCCGGTCCTACAAGGACGGGCCCCAGTTCGGCGGGGTCAAGAACTTCGAAGTGCCGAACTTCACCCCGGAGGGCGGATCCTGGGGTTCGAACAAGTCCCACGGGTTCGGCGAGGACATTCCCAACACCACTCCGGCCGGATATCACGGCGGCAGTGAGGATTTCGGCAACAACTCGCCGGGCGCCTTCAAGACACCGCCCGTCTCGAACGAACAGCACACGCCCAATCAGGAACCGGTTGCGGTTCCGGGCGACAACAACGGCGCGCCGAAGTCTACGAATAATCCTGGTGAACAGGGGAATTCGAATAGCAAGAGCACTACTCCGGCCGGCGGAGAGTCACCCCCCGCGCCGAAGACCACCTCGACGTCGACGCCCACCGGCAACAGCGACAAGTCCACGCCCATAGGCACTTCCGAGGACGGCAACAACTCGCAGAAGGCCCCGGAGAATTCCGGCGTGAACAACGAGAAGTCCACGCCCACAGGCAATTCCGGTGGCAACGAGCAAAATTACTCGTCCTACGACAATTCCGGCGGCTCGAAGGGCGGACTGTCGGACGGCTCGGGCAACCAGCACGCGGGCCTGAGCTCGGACGGCAACAACCAGCCCACGACCGGAATCACCTCGGGCAGTGGCCGTTCGAGCTCGGACTCCGGCTTCTCCGCGAGCGGCAACGGCGACGGCACCGTCCAGCGCCCGCAGCTGAGCATCAACACCGACGTCCCCCCGGTGCGCGACGAGCCGGTGAGCCCACTGGGCCCCGGCGAGGACGGCCCGCTCACCGGCAACGAATCCCCGGTCAGCCCGATCGACCAGGCCAACCCGTGGAACAAGCAGAGCAGCCCCCTGCCGGGCGGGTCGCCGGACTCCTCGCCGCTTTCGGATCCCTCGACGAACCGGCCGGTGACGCCGTCCTCGTCGAGTCCGCTCGAATCGAATTCGTCCACACCGGTCGGGAATTCGCCCACCCGGGCCTCGGCCTCCTCGACGGGTGCGGGCGGCAACAACGAGCAGAGCAGCCCGATGCCGGCCTCCTCCAAGGGCACTCCGAGTACCCCGAGCGGTCCGGCCGCGGGCTCGAGCAGCTCCGTGCGCTCCGTACCCTCGGGCCCGCCCCCCAGCAACCGCGCCTCGGT
This sequence comes from Nocardia sp. GP40, assembly GCF_050434125.1. Classification (NCBI taxonomy): domain Bacteria; kingdom Bacillati; phylum Actinomycetota; class Actinomycetes; order Mycobacteriales; family Nocardiaceae; genus Nocardia; species Nocardia sp. GP40. The sequence goes on from NZ_JBNPVW010000013.1 coordinate 228,563, forward strand.
CAGCGGCCTGGGCGACGGGTCCTCGACCCCGTCCAGCAGCAGGCCGGGCGCGCTGGACAACAACCAGGGCGGCACGGTCAAGCCGTCGACCACCCCCGGCGATGGCTCCGGCACATCTCAGAGCACCCCGCAGACCACGGGCGGCGGCCGGTCCGGATCGGGCGCCTCGAACGATAACCCGTTGCCCCCCTACGGTTCCCGACCGCACGACGACGCGACCCCCCATGCGGGCCTGGACACCGGCGGCCTCGGTGGGCACCATGACGGCCCGGGCGGCATCTCCCACGACGGCACGCCCGGCGAGCCGTCCTGGGAGCGAAACCCGGACGGCAGCATCACCGTTCATCTGCCCGACGGCACCGAGGTGCACGTCCAGGACGGTTTCGTCTTCGTCGGCTCGCACGCGGGGGTCGACGGCGGCGGCCCCGCCGCGCCGCACAGCTACGGCCGCGACGGGTCGGTGAAATTCCCGCGGCCGGACGGGAGCATCACCGTCAAACCGGACGGCGAGACCGTCGTCTCGAAGTCCGGCGCCCCGACGACGAAGTACCTGCCCGACGGCACCAAGGTCGAATTCGCGCCCGGCGCACCGACGAAGGTCACCACGCCGGACGGCACGGAACACACGGTGCCCACGGACCAGCAGGACTGGCAGAAGCACGACGAGTTCGGCTTCACGGTCACCTCGCACGACGGCACCGAGCACACCGTCGATTCCGAGGGCAACATCGTGATCCACCGCCCCGGCGACGACCACGCGATCAAGGTGTCCCCCGACGGCTCGGTGAAATTCACCGATCCCCACGGCGACGAGCTCGGCACTCCGGCGGGCAAGGCCGGCAAGGGCGCGGGCCAGTTCGACCAGCAGACCTTCGGCCGCCCGGACCGCGTCACGCACACGGTGCTGCCCGACGGCGGCGGCGTGCGCACCACCGGCCCGGACGGCTCGACGACCACCGTGAAGCCGGACGGCACAACGGAATTCAAGTCCCCGTCCGGCCACACCACCACGCACGACCCGGAGGGCGGGAAGGTCGATTTCGGGCCGGGCGAGCCCACGAAGGTAACCCATCCGGACGGCTCGAGCCACGAGGTGCCCTCGGACAAGGGTTCGTGGGACAAGGATTCCGGCGGCGACATCCGCACCAGCTCGCCCGACGGCACGACGCACCTGATCAAGTCCGACGGCGGCCCGATCGCGGTGGGCCGCGGCGCCGACGACCCGCACCGGTTCATCGTGCACCGGCCCAGCGAGTCCGAGGGGTCCGGGCATTCGCCCGGGACGATCGGATCGATCAAGGGCAAGTTCTCGGACACGTTCGGCTCCGGCAACTTCAGCGAGCACGCCGTCGAGTTCTTCGGCCCCGACGGCAAATCCGTCAAGGTGCAGGTGAGCTCCAACGGGTCGGTCAAGGCCACCGGTTCGGACGGCTCCACCATCACGGTGAAGAAGAACGGCTCCGCGGAGTTCGTCTCCGGCGACGGCGAGAAGACCGGATTCGGCTCGGGCGGAAAGGAATCCGGCTCCAAGGAGAACTGGGTCGGCAACGACGCCACGTGGAGCAAGCAGGGCGACGACGTGCACATGACCGCGCCCGACGGCACCAAGATCACCGTCGACGGCGAGGGCAACATCCACTTCTCGCATCCCGGCGACGCGGACCACATGGTCACGGTCACCAAGGATCACGAGATCACGTTCGGCAGGCCGGACGGCACCGGCCACACCGTGCACCCCGACGGTTCCGTGCGCACCAAGAGCCCCGACGGCACCGAAACCACCGTCAAGCACGACGGCACAACGACATTCGAGGAAAACAACGGCAACACCACGCTGGCGAAGCCGAACGGCACCGTCGTGCAGCACAGCCCCGACGGCCCAACGGTGGTGTCCGGCCACGACGGCACCGAGCAGACCATGGAGCCGCACGGCGCGGTGACCGTGAAGGAGCCCGACGGCACCGTCCACACCATCAACGATGCGGCAAATCCACTGGGCGGGCGCACGACCAAGTACCCGGACGGCTCCACCACGACGGTGGAGAAGGGCCCGGAGACCCCGGGCCTGAAGGACCAGCTCTTCGGCGACCACAAGCCTCCCTCCGTCGGCCTCAACCGCCCCGACGGCACCGAGCTCTCGGTGAACGACAAGGGCACGGTCAAGGTCACCGACCCGAACGGCACCACCTATGAGAAGGATTCGAAGGGCAACGTCACCGTCACCCGGCCCGGCGAGGAGGGCGGCACGGGTGGCGAGGACAAGCTGCCGATCGAGACCAAGGGCGGCACGGTCAAACTCTCCAACGGCTCGACGCTGGAGAACACCTCCGACGGTTTCAAGGTCTTCCACGACGACTCGGTCTCCGAGGTCGGCAAGGGCGGGGTGAAATTCACCGACCAGCAAGGCAATACGCGCACCACCCGCCCGGACGGCATGATCAGCTCCACGAAACCCGATGGCAGCAGCCGGGATACGCGCTCGGATGGCGCGGTCCGCGACACCCATCCGGACGGCACCGAGGAGGGCAGCCGCCCCGACGGCACCACCTGGACGGTCGACGAGAACGGCAAGGTGCACGTCAACGAGCCCGACGGCACCCAGCGCCCACCCGTCGACCGCCTCAGCGAACACCTGACCGGCGGCCAGATCGTCCCGGTCAAGTCCAACTGGTCGCGCTACGAGGCGCCCGCGCAGACGCCCGATCCCTTCGCATACCAGGCGCCCGAGGCGCCGATCGCCGAGGAGTGGCTCGCGCAGGACCCGCAGTTCCAGAACGGCCCGCCGAACATCAACATGCCGCCCCCGCCGAATTGGCCCGGCGGCAACTGGCCGGGCGGCAACTGGCCCGGTGGTAACTGGCCGGGTGGTAACTGGCCGGGCGGCAACTGGCCCCCGCCCTGGTCCCACAACTGGGATCACTTCCCCGGGGTGCACACGGCCGGGGGCGGCGGCTCGCACCACATGCCCGACCTGTCGGCGCTGCACAACATGGCCAACCAGGCGGCCGCGGGCCTGCACGGCGGCCCGCCGGGCATGTCGATGCCGAATCTGTCGCCCTCACAGCTGTCCGGTCTGTCGAACATGGCGAATATGCCGGGCCTGTCGAGCCTTCGTGGACTGAACGGGCTTTCGCCCCAGGCGCTCTCGGGTCTGTCGAATGTGCCCGGGCTGTCGGGCCTGTCGCCGTCGCAGCTGGGCGGGCTCTCGCAGTTCTCGCCGCAGCAGCTCTCGGCGCTCTCGCCCGCGCAGCAGCAGACGCTGGCGGGCCTGTCGCCCGGCCGGCAGCAGGCGCTGGCGGGGCTGTCCCCGCAGCAGCTCGCCGGTATGTCGCCGGCGCAGCTGGCGGGCCTGACCGGTCTGACTCCGGCGCAGCAGTCGGCGCTGTCGCCGTCGCAACTCGGTGCGCTCTCGGGACTTTCGCCGCAGCAGCAGTCGGCGTTGTCGGGCATGCCTGCCTCGGAGCTGGCGGGGTTGTCGCCCTCGCAACTGTCCGAACTGCGGAACATGACCCCGCAGCAGTTGGCGCAGCTCTCGCATCTGTCCCCGCAGCAATTGGCGAACGCGCTGAATGCCGCTCAGGCGCAACAGGGTCCGCCCGGACTCGGCAACCTGGCGGGCCTGCAGCAGGGCCTCAACGGACTGACCGGGACGAACGGCCTGTCGGGCCTGAACGACCTGTCCAGCCTGGCGAATTCGGCCAACCCGGCGCTGACCAACGCACTCTCGGGACAGAATTCGATGCCCTCGCTCGGCGCGCAGGACCTGGTGAATTCGCTGGGGCACGACGGATCCGGAACGGCCGGCGGCCACGGTGGCGGCGGATCCGCCGATTCGGCCGGCGGACAACAGGACCCGGCCGCGGAGTACGGCCCCGACGCGGCCAAGGACATGGCCGCGGTCACGAGCGGCGGCGGTGGCACGTCCGCCGCGGGCGGCCCCGGGGCCGGACATGCCGCCCCGGATGCGTTGCAGCACAACCCGGCAGCCCAGGACCAGACCCCGGCCGCCCCGTCCCAGGGCGGTGGCGGATCACCAGGATCCGCGGGCGGCGCCCAGAAGCCCGAGGGCGAGGGCGAGGGCGGCGGAAAGCCGGCCCGCAAGGGCGCCAAGAAGAAGACGCCCCCGAAGAAGCGTGCGATACCCAAGTCGGTGCTGATGATGTCGCCGGACGAGGAGATCGCGCCGGAGGAGCCGGAGGAGCCGGAGGCCGACGTGGACGTCAAGTTCACGATGGGCGGTTCCGCAGGCGCACAGGCACGTTCGGGGAACAAGGTGACTCCGGAGGTGGTCACCGGGGGGCCCACCACAGGTGATCCACCCGCGGACTGAGCGTGGCGGCAGGCCGAGCGGACGTTAATGAACTTTATGAGGGAGATGGCAGAGCATGGTTGCGGCAAGCGGTAGCGGCGGTAGTAACGGAGGGAGTTTCGGCACATCCACCGGCGGTCCCAACGACACGTCCGGCTTCGACCTGACCGACTGGAAAAACCTCGACAACGGCGCCAAGAACGGTTCCCTGGGTATCAACACCCAGATCAAGGCCGCCGACGAGGTGTTCAAGAAGAGCGCGCAGGCCGTCAATGAGCTGATCCAGCAGATGGGTGTGTACTCCAAGTACATCACCGACAACCAGATGAACGCCATCCCGCCCATCACGAACGAGCTGGGTGGCACCGAGCTCACGAACATCTACAACCAAAAGGGCGGCACCATTCTCGACGGGATCTCGGGCCTGACCCAGATCCTGACGAACATGGAGAACACGTTCCTCGACGCGCTCAAGGCCTACCGCAAGGCGGAGGGCCAGTCCACGGACGATCTCAACGGCATCGCCGGGGCGGCCCTGAACAACAATCCGAACAACCGGAACCCGCCGGGCGCTTCGGATTTCAGCGTGAGCGAGGACAACAACACGCCCACGACCCCGCAGAATCACGACACCAATCAGACGGTGTCGATCTCGGATGCGAGCTCGTGGACGTTCGACGACTTCTACAACTTCGGTCGCAAGATGATCGGCAGCGACTGGAACACGGACATCGCGGGCACCCGATACGCCTGGATGGCCAACCAGATGGCCCAGGACATCAACACGCTGACAACACAATTGGCGAACATCAAGGCCGATATGTGGACCGGTATCGGCGCGGACGACGCTATGAAGGCCATCGGGCGGTTCGAAAAGGGCGCGCATGCCTTCAGCGACAGCATCAATGAGCTCTCCACGGTCCTGAAGTACACCTCGGGCTGGCTGAAGTCCACGTTCGACAACATGCCCGACAACACCTGGGAGGCCTGGCACAAATGGCGAGCCAGCTGCACCCTCAAGAAGTGGCGTGACGGGTACCTGAACACTTACAACAACACCTATGTGCCCGGCATCAAGGGCGCGCTCGGCGGCCTACCGCTGATTACCGTCCTCGGTCAGGGCACCGGTAACGCCAGCTCGAGCGGGTCCAACAGCGGCAGCGGCACGGGCAGCGGCAGCGGTACCGGCAGTGGCACCGGAAGCGGCACCGGCTCGGGCAGTGGCACCGGTTCCGGCAGTGGCACCGGTTCGGGCAGCGGGACCGGTTCGGGCAGCGGTACCGGTGGCGGCAACGGCTCCGGCGGCGGCAACGGCTCCGGCAACAGCAGCATGGGCGGGTACAGCGCCGGTTACTCGGCCGGTTACTCCGCGGGCTTCCAGGCCGGTGAGAACGCCGCGCACAACGGCGGAGGCGGCGGCAACCAGGGCGGCGGCGGTGGCGGCTCGTACGGCGGCGGCAGCGGCAGCGGCCAGGGCGGTGGCGGCCAGGGCGGCGGCGGCAGCCAGGGCGGTGGCGGCACCGGCGGTGGCACCGGCACCGGCGGCGGTGGCGGTGGCAGCTACGGCGGTGGCAGCTCGGGCAGCACCTACGGCGCGGGCGGCGGCCCTGGCACCGGCGGCGGTACGGGCGGCGGCACCGGCGGCGGCGCCGGAACCTTCGGCGGCCAAGCGGGTTACAACTCGAGCTCGGCCGGGTCGACCAACGGCAGCCAGACCTCCGCGCTCAACCCCGCCTCGGCCTACGCCGCGGCGTACTCCGCGGCAATGGCCTCGCTGGCGAGCCAATACGGCGGATCCTACGGCGGCGGTAGCGGTTCCGGCTTCGGCCTGCTGTCGGGTTCCGGCTTCGGTCTGCTGTCCGGTTCCGGGTTCGGTCTGCTGTCCGGTTCCGGTTACGCCTTCGGCAGCGGTTCCGGTTACGCCTTCGGCAGCGGCTCCGGAGCCTACGGCAGTGGCTCGTTCGGCTTCGGCAGCGGTTCCGGATACGGCAGCTACGGCGCATCCGGTTATGCCGCAGGCTATTCGGCCGGGTTCCTGGCCGGAGAACAGGCCGCGGGCATGTCGGGCGCGGGCCTGGGCAGCCTGTTCGGCGGCGGTTCCGGACTGGGCAGCCTGGGCAGCGACCTGGGCGGCCTGCTGTCCGGCATCCTGCCCGGGATCATCAACGCGGTCGCCTCGGGCGCGGGCCAGCTGCCCGGCATGCTCGGAAATGCGTTGAGCAGCATCGGCGCCGGGCTCGCCGATGCCGGTCACCAGCTGCAGGACGTCGGGAACCAGATCGATGCGGCCGGTCAGCACGTCGCCGCGACCCTCGATGCCCCTGCCGATGTGTCGAAGCTGTTCCCGCGGGCCCAGATCGGGGATGTGCAGAGTCCGGTCGATCCCGGCCAGCAGGGCAACCAGCAGATGGGCGGCGGGATGCCGCCGATGGGCGGCATGGGCGCCGGCGGCGGCCAGCAGGGCGGCGGGTCCAAGGAACACAAGAGAGCCAAATATCTGGACGGCGCATCGAATCTCGACGATGTGCTCGATCCGGTTGACAAGGTGAGGCCGGTGATCGAACCGTGAGTGAGCAGTGGAATTTCACCGGACTCGAATTCCAGGTGATCTGCGACAGGTATCGCAGCGGGTCGATGCCCGACCCGTTGTACTACACCCTCGACGAGCCGATGACGATCGACGAGGCCGGTCGCCTGAAGGAGAAGACCTGGGAGGAGTTGCAGGCCAGGTGGGATCCGATCTGGGACTCGATGGTCGATGTGCTGTGCGCACCCGAGCTGTACATTCGGGTGCACGGCTGGGACGAGATCGACCAGGACAACGGCGCGAAGAACATGTACATGCACTTCGCCCGCAGTGGCGCGCAGGCGTTCAGCTTCGTGCAGAAGCCCGGTAAATCCATGTGGCACACAGACGGTTTCCTCGTGACCGAATGTGACCCGAATGCCCTGGCCAACGAGGTCGTCAACGCGCTGCCGATGGTTTCGGCGGGCCGGCTGCCCAACACCCCGATGATCATCGATCCCGCCGAGCATGTGGGCAACCGCGGGTCGAGCTTCTTCCGCGACGATGACGACGACGAGCCGCCCGCCCAGATCTCGGCGCGGTTCTGGCAGACCCGCGCCAGGCTGACCGGCACGGTCGTGATCGTGCAGGGCCGCTCGATGTACGGGCCGCGCGGCATCCGCGAGGAAAAGATCATGTGGCGTGACGTGATCGGGGACGGCCGCTACGTCATGACGATGGACGACCATCCCATCGCGGTGGGCGCCGGCCCGGAGGCCTTCGTCCGCCGCATCCAGCGGGACATCGACAATCTCATGGATCGCGTCGAAACCCAGTGGGAGGCAGGCTATGAGGATCGCTACTGACACGAAATCACGGCCGAGGTAAGGAGATCGAGATGGCTGGCGAGAAGAAGGTCAGGGTCAACACCCACGAGCTGCGCGTGGCCGCCGGCACGATGAACGATGCCGGGGGCCGGGTGAAGAACGTGTTCGACACGCTCCGGAACCACCTGCACTCCAAGGGCAACCCGTTCGGCAACGACGACTACGGTCACAAGTTCACCGAGGGCGAAAAGGGGTACGACACCTCGAGTAAGAACCTGCTCTCTGGCGGCGACAATATGACCGACTCGCTCGACAAGTTCGGCAGCGGAATGACCGACGCTGCAAAGAAAATGGACGATATGGATCACTAGGATCGGCCTGCCTGCAGGAGCCCGGAGCGATAGGCCGGGCTCCATGCGAGCCGGTCGTTGATGTCGGTGTCCATCGCGGCCAGCGATGCGGCATCGGTGGTGATGATCCGTGCCGAGTCGAGTGCTGTTCCGATGAGCGCGATTTCGTCGTGGCCACGACCGTCCGCCCAGCAGCCGCCCCACTCGCGCGAGCTGGTCGTCTTCGGTGGTGGGGGCGAATTCGGTGGCCATCGCACCGACCCGGCGGCGGGCGGCGGCCGGCGCCGGTTCCGCCATCGGAGCAGCACTACGGCCCGAGGTTACGTCGAGGCCGCAGCACTGCTGCTACGCATGCCGATTCTCGGAGGAAGCGTCGCCCGCGGTGAGATCGACTATGCCAACCTTCGCATGACCACCACCGTATTCGGCGACGATGCGAGCCCGCGCACCCTCAGTCTATTGGAAGAGCAAGTTGCATGTGCCGCAGCGGAATTCACGCCGTCGGCCTTGCGTGCGCAACTGTGGAAACTATGGTTGGCGGCAGATCCGGACGAGGCCGCCGAGGCGCGCCGTCGCCGGGCGAGCACCGACCGGCGAGCGTACATTCGCCGGGGCGGGCACGGATTATCCTGGCTCATCGCCTGTGTGACCGATGCCGAGGGTAGTCAGGCCGACGCGCTACTGTGCGAGATCACCGCCACCGTGTGCTCGAACGATCCCCGCAGCAAAAGCGCGCTGCGCGCCGACGGGTTGATGGCACTGCTGCATGGCGAGGCGGCCCTGGTCTGCGGTTGTGGACAAGCCGACTGCCCGAAGGGGACCCAGCCCGCGCCCTCGCGGCGCAAGCCGCTGGTCGAGGTCGTTGTCGATGCGGAAACCCTACTCGGCCTGGCTGACAACCCCGCCACCCTGCCCGACGGTACACCCGTCGACGCGGAGGTTGCCCGCGTTCTCGCGCAGGATGCCACGTGGCGGGCGATCATCACCGACACCCGTGATGCCTTGGCGCGCAGCACTATCGCGGGCCAGGGCGTAGACGAAACTGCGAGCAATGCGGCATCTTCCGGCGTCGGCAATGCAGATCCCAAACGGGTCTCCTGCCCTGCCCGCAATGGTCGCCATGGAGCTTGCGGCGGCTCAGGGATCGGAAATCTGCTGTGCAACAACTGGAATTGACGCACGATCAGCCGCGCCTGTGGAGCGAGAGGCCACTGGCGATTCCGTCGACCGGGAGCCGTTACCGTCGCCGCCCAGTCGGAATATTCTCGCCCGGGGAAGCGTACGCCGGTCCGGTGCGATACCGGCGCGCGCGTGCGGGCGGGCGCGGAGTAGGGCGGTACGAGCTCGATCATGTCGTCGCCTTCGACCATGATGATCCTGTTCGCGGCGGCTGGACTATTCCCGCGAACCTGCAGCCGCTCTGTAAACGGCATCATGACATTAAATCTCACCGATACTGGACCTGCTCCACGCTTCGGGGCGGCGCCCATCACTGGCGGCACCATAGCGGACTCGAGCGTATTACTGTGCCCTGCAATGGATTTGCCGTAGGTGCAACCCAGCAGCCGCAATCGGCCCTGGCCCTGGCCCCGTCGTACAGCGATGTACTCACCCCGGCGGAGTCACTCGACCTGCTGTACGAACCGACTTGGTGGGAGCGGAATATGGGCAGCTGCGAACATCCGGGCAACGATCGTTACCTGGTCGCCCACTATCGCGAGCACCAGGCCATTGTGCATCGCCGCATGGCCCTGCAACCTGCGCCGTTCTGAGCGATTATCACGGTCGACATGGGGTTCGCTGCGGTCGTTACGGGCTCGGATCCAGCTGCGTCGCTAGTGCCCCGGTCAGTCGTGCCGGTCTTGGGCGCCTTGGCTCGACGAGGCGCCGGATGCGCGGGCTCGTGAGTGCTCCGACTCCCGAGCAGCGCACTGCTCCCGGTCAGTCCAGCTTCTTTTCGAACCAGTGATCTGCCAGCGGGTCGTCGCCGTATGGCGGAATCTCCGCGTATCCGTGCTTCGCGTAGAGGGCGCGGGCCTCCACGAGATCGTTGCGCGTAGTGAGGCGGATCGCGTGTGCGCCAAGTTCGCGGGCGGCGAGCTCCGCCGACGCCAGCAGTTCGGCGGCGCCGCCGTCGCCCCGTGCATCGGGGCGGATGAACATGCGTTTCAGCTCGAGTGTCCGCGCATCGAGGCGGCGCAGGCCGACGCAGCCGACGGCCGTGCCGGTTCGGCGCGCGAGCAACAGCAGGCCGGTCGGCGGGGTCAGGTCGTCGCTATCGTAACCATCGGCGAGGTGCCGGTCGATCTCCGCGTCATCGGTGGGACGGCCGTAGTAGCGGCTGATCATCTCGGCCAGATAGAGCCGGAGGATGGCGGCCGCCTCGGGCGAACGCGGTTCGGCGGGCTCGACCGTCCATGGGGCAGAACCGTTCCCTGTCACGGGATCATTCTCTCCCGCTCGTCAATGCCGGATTTTGGAGTCGACGGCGAAGTCGCGCTTGGGTTCAGCGTGCTGATCCCATACTGGTCCAACGTCATTCAGCGGGACCCGATGATGATTCCCCGCGAGTAGTGGCCCTGCTCAGGCGGCGGTGTTGACCGCGGCGAGCGAGCGGTCGCTCAGATCAGCCGGCACTGGGCCGCAGCGCCGTCCGGCACGTTCCCGTCCCGATCTTCGGGGATCTGGCCGCTGACGAACAGCAGACGCCGTGCCCCGATCACCTCCAGCCCGTTGGTATAACCACCGACCGCCGCCGGAACCGAATCAGCATCGTGCGCAACCATCTCCATGATCCGCCAGCCTAAGCGAGGGGGGTCCGCAGTCCTATGGTGCTCGGGCCGACGGGAATTCGGGATGGCACAGTGGGAAGATGGCCGTCACTTCGTGTCGCCGGCCGCGCTGGTCCACGCTTCCGGACTGCGATAGTGGTTGCGGTGTCCGGCTCGAAGGACCGCGCACAGCGTGTCGAAGTGTTCGACGTCGGGTGGAAGGCGTGCCAGCAGGCGCAGAGCGGGTTCGGGCTCGAGGTTTCCGTACACGTCGTGGTAGCTGGTGAGCAGCCCCTTGAAGAGGGCACGCTGGAGTTCGGGCACCTCGACTGCCGTCAGGTAGACGGGCTCCTTCAGTCTCCACGGCACCGGGCCGGAGATCTCGAGCACCCGACGGGCTCGACGGAGCAGCGCGGCGTCGCCGGAGTGCAATTTCCCGGTATCGTCGCCGAGCACCTGAGCGAATGCTGTTGCGACCGTGGTGCGATCCTCGAACCAGTCGACCCAGAGCGAATAGGTGATCGCCTCGGCGTCCCCCGGCGCCTTGAGTCGCGAGCGGTACTCTCGCCAGAGTGCTTGGTGGACAAGCTGATCCGTGGTGCCAGCGATCATGACGCCGATCTCCCAGGTAACCTGGTAGTCGCCGAGCAGGTCCAGCAGACCGAAACCCAGTCGCAGCCGACCGGACTCGTCGAGGTCGGGATCATTCACCATATCTGCGGCCCACTCGTGAGCCACGTCGTTGGTTGACACTTGTCGACCTTCGGAGAGCCATAGGTCGTCGCCGACCCGGAGGACGCCCTCCGCGGCAAGCCAGCGGCGCGCCTCTTCCATGGCGATCATCGTTCGGCTCCTTGATGATTGGTTCCCAGGGGTTGGTGCGTGGCCGGTTTCACCGCGGTGGCGCAGTCGGAGTTTACGATCTGCGGGGAGTGGGGCGGTTGGGTAGGGTTGGGCTTGCCTGGGTCGGACAGACTGCTTCGGCGTACGCGACCAAGGGGGTGAGACCGCACTAACTTCATGTCATGGAACCCCATCTTTGTCGGGGGTAGGCATGAGACCATGCCTACTCGTACCACCCCCTTTCGCGCGCCGTCCCGTTGTCGTGTCGCACAATGACTTCAGTAGACCGTGGGCCACTCGTGTGGGGTTGCCACGCCTGAGGAAGCTTGCCGCGCCGCCTCGCGATGGAATGACGAGGTGGAGTCGATGCGAAAGTCAGCCTCCTCCGAACCGACTCGGGCAGAATAGAATTCGGACGGGGCGGTTCGGGGGACGCTGTTCGGTTTCGGAGTGTAGGGTCTCGAAAGTCGTGGCGGGCAGCCAGTTGACTGGTCTGGCCGTTTCTGGTTTGTCTCACGCCGTGGCGGGTGTTGCCCCGTCTCGAGTCGATGGCATTTCCTCACATATCGCCCATCACTACAACCGTCGGGGGCTACGACCGACCGATTCCCTTGTGGACGGCTGGTTCCGGCGGCCGAGAATTGCGTGCGCTGAGACCTGCCGTCCGTTCGACCAACTGGATAAGCGGCAGTTCTGGATATTTCACATGATGGGCCGGGCTAGGTTTCCGACGGCGGGGCAGTTCCCGAAACAAGGGCGCCTCGGGGCCTCGAGCTATCGGCAAGGCTTGCTGGGTCGATGCGGAATACCGGGCAGCGGTGTGCCGCGTCGCCGAAGCTGTCCGGCGAGGCGGAGCCGACCAAGCGGTTTCTGATGAAAGCTTTTGTTCCCCTGGGATTCTGGATGGGGAACTCACGCAGAATGGGGCGGCGCTGCTCCTCGGGAATCTCGATCAGATTCACGGCCTGGACGTTCCGACCGCGGATCAGTATGCCGCGCCCGGCCGCACGAGCGTTCTTGACCCAGTCGGAGTTCGGGTAGGCCTGCACGAGGTAGCGGGTGCCGTCGACGAGTACCGGCGCCACTGGTGTGGTCCGGGGTCGTCCGCTTGAGCGTCCAGGGACGGTGAGCAGATACATGGGACCGAACGGAAGGCCGATCCGGTGGAGGAACATGACCACCCGGTTACGGATCTTGTGCTTCGTGGACAGCGTCGTCACCGGGTCCCCCCGCGGTGTGCTGCGGGGACGTCGCCCGCGGGTTCGTTGTCGGCAGAACGGGATCGCGGAGAGTCGTCGGTCGGGGTGGATCCGACGACCACGGCAATCACCAGGATGAATGCGACAAGCGCGCAACCGGTCCGGGTGAAATGAAACAGTTCCCAGCGCCGCAGGATGTCTGCATAATCGCTGGGCGGCGTCCCCACGGCCCAGCGCTTGATCTGCTGATTGATCGGCACGTTCCCGAAGCGGGTCACCAGGAACGAGAGAAATGTCAGCGCCGAGGCGCCCGCCGCGACCCACTGTGGCCATGCCTTCGACCGCACCGCCAGGACCAGCGTGCTCAGCACGGCCAAACCCATCAGCGACTGCATCACCGGGCCGTTGACCCGCATCAGTGCCGTATGAAAGGTGAATCGAACATCAAGGGGCACTTCGCGAAACGCGTACAGCACGTTCACCGCGCCGTATCCGAATGCCCCGGCCAGCAGGCCGGGGAACAACAGCGCCGCGGCTCGGACGGATTTCGACAACATCGGGAACTCCCATCTCAGCATCGCAACACCAAGTTGCGATAGAGTAAGCATGCCCGCCTCTCGTCGATATCGCAACAAGGAGTTGCAATGGGTTCAGCCACACCCCTCGGGCGAGGACCGAAAGTCCGCGCCGCTGTGCTCGCTGCGGCCGTCGACGAGCTGAGCGAACACGGATATGCGGCGTTCACAGTCGACAACGTCGCCCAGCGCGCCGGAGTACACAAGACCACCATCTATCGGCGGTGGCCCGACCGTGACGCCCTGATCGCCGATGCGCTGACCGACAGCGTTGCCGCAGAAATCCCCATTCCCGATACCGGTTCGATCGAGGGCGATCTGAATGTGCTGGCGCGCAGTCTGGTCACGTGGATCAGCAACCCATCCGGCCGGGCAGTCCTCGCGGTCATGCTGGCCAACGCCGCCGGACAGCCATCGCCACCCGCCCCCACTCGCCATGCCTTCCGCGACCGCATCCGCAGAGCGCTGCCGGTGGTGACGCGCGCGGTCGAACGCGGCGAACTGCCCTCGGGCACGGATCCCGCCGAGCTGATCAAAACGCTTGTGGCGCCGATCTATTTACGGGTGCTGATCACCGGCGAGGCGGTGGACGATCAAACCGCCGACGCGGCCGCAACTGTGGCTGTGACAGCGGCCCGCGCCGGTCTGTTCGGCTGAGCTTGGCCATCAAGCGACGACCTCATCGCCTGGAGAGACGAAGCTGACTGCAGCCTGCACCAGTCGGCACCGGGTTGCCTCGATCAGCGCACGAACTGAGCGCTCGAGGATGCGGTTTGCGCCGCTTCGCCGAATCTTCCTGCCCTGGAACGTAACTGGCGATGATCATCCGACAACCAGCCGGCAGAAGAAGCGGAATCTCAAAATCGCGGCGGATCCGCCACGTCACCGTCAAACATTCCGAGACTCCGCCACGACTTTTGAGACCCGACACGGAGGTATTTCGGCTATGCGGGGCGGTCGAAGGTGCCGGAGGTGAGGACGGCGGTGAAGGCGTCCCATTCGGCGGGGGTGAAGGTGAGGGCGGGGGCGGTGGGGTTTTTCGAGTCGCGGACGCCGATGGTGTTGGGGGTGAGGAAGGCGACTTCGACGCATTCGCCGCCCGTTTGGCTGTAGCTGCTCTTGAACCAGTTGTGGTGGGAGATGCTCACTGGGGGAGCTCCTTTGCGACCTTGGACAGATAGGTGCGGGTCTTCGTCTCGCTCAGTGCGGACTTTTCGATGTCGGCCCACGAACGACGATACCGGGCAACCTGTTCCGGCTTCTGCAGATACAGATTGCCGCTGCTTGCTCCAGTTTCGATGAACACGACCGGGGGCTCAGAGGTGGGATCGTCCGGTCTGCCGAAGTCGAGTACGAGGAAGGGGGTCATGTCGGTGCCTCGATAGATTCCCGCATCGAGTGGAACGATACGGATGCTGACGCTGGAAAGGGTCGAGAGCTCCATGATGTGAGCCAGGTGCCTCATGGCAAGCGGCTTGTGACTGAGCGTTCGATGGATCACACATTCGTCTACGATCGCGTTCAGTTGGAGGCCGGGCTTGGACAAGATGGCTTGTCGGCGCATCCGAACCTGAGCATGTCGTTCGATCTCCTCGGGCGAAAGTTCGTGGTTGGTTTCGAGCAGTGCCCGGGCATAGTCCTCGGTCTGCAACAAACCTGGGAGGCGTTCGTTCTGGTAGATGGTAAGCGTGGTGGCAAGACGTTCGAGGTTGATGTAGACGTCCAGCTTGTGGGGAGACAGTACATCGTTGAAGTCGTACCACCAGTCTGTAGCTGACTCTGACTCTGCAGCAAGAGCTTTCAGGCTTGCTCTGGTCTGGGCGTCTACCCGGTAGACGTCACAGATCTTGTCGACGTAGATCGGTTTCAGGTTGCAAGGTTGCCCCTTGAGCATCTTCGCCACCGTGGTGTGGTGGACGTTGATCTGCTCCGCAACGTCCTTGATGTAGAGCCCGGAGTCCTTGTGGAGCATCATCAGGATGCGGGCGAGCTGGCTTCGGGGGATCGAGAAGGTCTTCGGCTGAGCTGGCATCGAGCTTCCTCCTTGTCGTTACCTGCGGGATTGCCTCTCCATGGCCGCAGCTGCGTTATTTCGAAGCCGACCATTTTCTTGAAAAACTTGCCTGCACACCGAATTAGGTGTGACATGGGTGCTGCGCTCGGACGGTGGCCCTCGAACCCCACCGATGACGAGCAATCGAAGGTGAAATGTTGACCGGCACACCCGAATAGTTCCGGGGGACTCCATGATTACCACCCAAATCGCCGACACGCCAGAGAAGATCGTATTCGATCTACCGAAAGCCGTTGGCGTCGTTCGGTATGACCTCTCCGAGTCGAATGCCGACAGGCACACTGTCGCCATTCGACGACACGCGGAAACGCTCGGCTACGCGTATCTGTACACGGTCCATCCGCCCGCCGATGCGGTCGACCCTGTCGCGTATGCGCTGGTACTGGCCGCGACACTGGGTGCGGATGCCATCGTCGTCTACGACCTCGGGCACGTGAACAATCAGCCGGCGCTGGTCTGCGACGAGGGATTCGACCTGGAAACGGTGTGTCCGCAGTGGGCCTGGTTGCGGTGCGGATCGACGAATGCCGGCCGTTGGAGGGGTGCGGCTTGATGAGATTCATGCAACTCCCGTCCAGGTTCCTGCTGGCGCAGGCGTGTGCCGGGACGGTCCGACAGAAACATCCATTGTTGATTGCCGGATCTGAATTAGCCGGTCTGCACGAGTCGAAATTGGAACGTTCCATCTCGGATATTCCAGAAATTGATTGCGCCCGGGCGCGAGTGGTACACAAGGTCGACCGCTGGGTGTCCGCGCACGCACCCGAACCGGCGGGCGCGGCATTTCTTCACACCGAGACGATGGGAATGGTGATCGATCGCATGGCGGAATACTCCGTGGCGGCACGCGTCGCGCTGGAACGGGGAGCGGGCGAGCCACGCAGCCACTATCTGTGGCAGCGGGTCTCGGAGATCGCGCTTGGCTACGCCGACCTCGTGTTCGAGGTCAGCATCGGCCGCCGCCGCCTGCCCGATCTCGCCGATCCATGGACGGCACGGGAAGATCCGTCCCGGGCAGAAGCGCGATGAGCGAGCAAGCCGAGAAACTGCCGAACGGCCTCCCTGCCGATCCCTGCTCAGCACAGCAAGATTCGCGCTGGGCGGGTGCGAGGTGAGCGAGCAGGCTGAGACGCTCCGGGGCCTATTTTCGCGTCGATCTGTGGTCAGCGCAGCAAGGTTCGCGCTGGGTGGTTGCGAAGTGAGCGAGCAGGCCGAGACACTGCGGGCCTATTTTCGCGGCGATCTCTGGTCGGCACAGCAAGGTTCGCGCCGGGTGGTTGCACGATGAGCAGCAGACACTCCGGAGCCTATTTTCGCGCCGATCTCTGGACAGCACAGCAAGATTCATGGCGGGTGGGTGCGCGATGAGCGAGCAGACCGAGAAGCTGCGGGACGATCTACGCACTCGTCTCCGGGTGGCGCAGGACGAGTCGTGCTGGGCGGGTGCGCGATGAGCGATCAAGTCGAGACACTGAGGGAGGATCTGTGTGCCGATCTCTAGGCGGTAAGGGAAGATTTGCGTTGGGTGGTCGCGCGCTGAGGGAGCAAGCCGCGACACTGCGGGACGATCTCCGTACTGATCTCTGGGTAGCGCGGGAAGAGTCGTGCTGGGCGGTTGCACGATGAGCGAGCAAGCCGAGACAGTGCGAGATGATCTTCGTCGTGTGGCCTGGTGTGAGTTCGCGGCCATCGATGCGGCGGCGAAGCTGCTGGATGACCGCGAAATCGTCATCCTCGCAGGAAGATTGGATGCGATCGCAACGCACCTGTCCTCTCGTGCGGGTGACGGGCATCCGGTCCCGCCGCAGGGAGCCGTGCCCGGTACCGGGCCCGACCGGATCGATCTGACCGTGCAGTGGGATTCGGTGACGGTCGCGGGCTGGTTCGTCCGCAACACACTCACCCGCTGGCTGTGGGCCGATGTGCTGTTCAACGCCGAACTGGTCACTTACGAGTTGACCAAGGCCTTCGTCGGCACGGTCCAAGACTGCGAGCCCGCCGACCCGACCGCGATGACGATCCGCCTGCGGGCGATCTCGGCGAACCGGCTCGTGGTCGAGGTCCACGATTCCCCCGGCAATGCCGCTGTCCTCGGCGAGGCCGAGGAACTGATCAGCGAGTGCGTCCAGGATGTTAGTGTCCGGTCCGGCGTATTTCGCCGCCACGGTCGCACGACCGTGTGGTGCGAGCTCGCGCGCCCCGAGGGCGACCGCTGGATCTGACCAGCGGCAAGAGTTGCGCTTGCAGCGGAAAAACGGGGCCTGTAGGTTCGATTGGAGCCGTTGAGGGGGCGGAATATTCCGATCCGGCCTCCTCGATATCGCGGCACCGGCGCTGAGAGGACGAGATGACTGTCTGGGGACGTGGAATCCGTTGTGCAGCAGCGGTTGCCGGAGCGACCGCGCTACTGGCCGGGTGCGGGCCCAGCGGGGGAGGCACGGCGGCCTCGTCGTCGGCGGCGCCCTCAACCTCGGCAGTCGCTCAGACCGTGCCGACCGCGATCAACGGTTGCGACCTGCCGCAGTCGTTCATCACAGCGGAGCATCTGGATTCGAACCCTGATAAGTCTGACACTCAGAGCGGTAATGCTATCTGGCGTGGATGTGTCTGGAGCACGTACGACGGGGACGGGTACGGTCTCGACGTCAGCACGACCAACCTGACTATTCCGATGTTGCAGGCCAACGCCAAGTACAAGGTCGCTGAGCAGTTGACGATTGGCGGCCGCCAAGCCATCACATACCACCTGGCCAGCGATATTGACCTGCGTGCCGCCTGTCTTATCCATGTCGAGATGAAGGGGGGAGGACTCGAATTCTCGATCACCAACCCCGCATCGCACAAGGCTACCGGGACCCAGGATTCCTGCGAGATTGCCAAGAAACTGGCCGAGGACATCGTTCCCTCGATCCCAGCATCTGCATAAACTCGAAGTTCGCCGTCCGTTGATCTCGGTCGGATCCAGTAGGGGGAGGAGACCCACACCATGGCCGATGGAAGTAGCCCCGCACCGACAGGGCCGCTCGCGAGCCTGATCACCGAGGCTCAGAACGGTGCCTTGAGCGTCAGCTTCGGCAACGGACTGAAGAAGGATTTCGCCCTCAACGCCGATGAGTTCGCCTACATCGAGCGTGACTGTAAGGCATTCAAGGCGGAGATCAACAAACTTCAGGCGACTGCGAGAGATATCGCCGCTCGAACAGACTGGGGTCTTGGCGAATCGAATCCCAGCTTGCCCTCCGCTGCAGTCGTGGTGTCGCGGTTCCGCAGTAAAGCCGGGAAGGCGGGCCTGTCCACGGACTCGGACGACAATCTCGTGGACATTCTCGACCAGCACTACCAAATCGTCGACGACATCCAAACCCTCCACCACACTATCGCCCAGCAGTTCTGCCAGCAGGACGCCGATTTCGCCGCCGAGTACAACAAGAAGATGGCGAACCTCGAACCCAGCCCGATCGGCACCCCCATGCAGGTCGGCGTAACCACCAATCCCGGACTGGGGCAGTCGAAGTAATGGCCGTCTCGAACGAACCCCCGAAGATCACCAGTGGTGGCGAAAACCCGGACAACATGTCGCACTGGGATATCTACAACGCCTTCGATCCGCTGAGCCCCGGGACGGCGCAAACCCCGGAACAGCAGTACGGCGATATCGCTTCCAAATGGTCCGAGGCCGCCTCCTTCTTCGCCTCACGTATTCGCCAGTCGAGTTCGGCCGCATGGGACGGCAAGGCTGCCGAGGCCTCCCGGACCGCGATCTCCAACTATGCCAGCCGCTCCGAGGAGCTGACCGACGCGTTGAATGCCCTGGCCAGTCAGGTCGGCTCCGCCAAGGATGGCGTAACGAACACCAAAAATGGTGTGGACAAGCCGATTGAGCATGTAAGTATCTGGCATCCCCTGGATGGAGATTTCTTCGGGCATCACGGTAAGAGGTCCCTGTCGAAGATCAACAGCGAACGCGACAAGGCCCGCGAGGCGATGAAGAACAACTACGTCGCCAACATGATCTCCGCGGACAAGTCGATCCCGGTGACCCCCAAGCCGACCAGCCCCACCAACCCGCTGTACACGTACACCCCGGCCAGCGGCAACCCGAACTCCGGTCCCAGCAACAGCAATAGCAACAGCGGCAACCAGAACAGCGGAAACAGCACCAGCAGTACGAGTTACAGCGGATCGGGCAGCGATTCGGGCAGCCAGTCCGGCACCTCGTCCTCGGACTCCACCTCGCCCTCGAGCTATCAGTCCTCGAACGCCTCGACCTCGCTGAGCACGCTCCCCAGCAGCTTCTACAGCGGCCTGTCCTCGAGCCTGTCGACCACGCCCAGCAGCTTCACCAGCGGCACCGGCACGGGTTCGGGCTCGGGTGGTTACGACGGCGGTACAACCACGAATTCCGGTGGCGGCCTGGGCAAGAGCGTGATCGGTACCGGTAATACGACCACCGGTACCACGGCCGCGGCAGCCGCCACCAAGGCGGGCACCTCCAGCACGGGTATGGCCGGTATGGGCGGCATGGGTGGCGCCAACAAGGGCAAGGGCGAAGACGACGCCGATCACAGCCTGCCCGAATGGCTCCGGAACATGGAGAACACCGAGGAACTCCTGGGCCCCCAACCGAAGACCATCCCCGGCGGCGTCATCGGCGGCGACTACGAGGACCCACATGCTGGCGCCTGACCGCACTCGCCAGGACTCTCCGGCACGCGGAATGACCGGCGAGCCAGTGTCTTGATCGACCCGGAGTGAGCGGCGAGCCGGAAGTGCAACCGGGGGACAGTCTTGTTTGAAGTAGAGGGTGAATGATGGCCGAATGGCGTTGGGAACCGGACGATTTCGCGGCGCTGTGGCTGGGTGACGCGCGCGATCGGCTGCCGAGCCCGATGGGGTACACCAGCCGGTTTCCATCCCTGGACGAGGTGCACTACCACCGCCAGGCGGTGTACGCCCGCTACGACCGCGACGAGCGCGAGCAGATCGAGCTGGCTTTCCAGACCCTGACCACCGCCGAGTTGCGCATCGAAATCGAGGGCTGGTCCATAACTCTCGGTAACGGAACGCCGAAGGAGTATCGAATCCTGGGCGGGCGCACCGCCTACGACGCGGTCATGCTCACCCAGACCGCCGATCCCGACGCGCGCGACACCTCCGAGGGTCCGATCCGCTGTCGCATGTTCCGCTCCGAGCAGCTGCCCGCGCGCCTAGCCGCCGTCGTGCCGTCTTTCCCTGCGGGACAAGGCAGGCCGGACACCTTCCACCTTCAGGACCTGCGCGGCCGCCCCGCCGACAGCTACGCTCGCAATACCCCACGCGACCGCTACGACCGCATGTACCGACAGCCCATCGACGGTGGCGGCACGGCCGCCCTGCTCACCGGCTCCCTGTTCCACCACCCCGCCCCCTGGCATCTCACCCGCTGGGCCGACATCGCCCGCGACGGCCGCTACCTCCTGCAGCAGACCCGCGAGCACCTCACCGTCCGCCCCGCCACCCCCAACGACCTCACCACCTGCTTCGCTACCTGGATCGAACGTGCCCAGCAACGCCTCCGCGAGGACCAGCCCGACACCTGGTAGCGCCGCTCGACGTGCTCGCCGGCGGATACCTCGCCCGTCGTGCTCGCGAACATCGCACTCGCAGGACCTATTCGCGCTCGGCAGTGCGGGCCGCCCCATCGGCCGCCGGCACCGCCGTGCCTCGCGTAAGCGATCATTGGTGCCGCTGACTCTGATTCGCGATCGGCAGGCTAGGTCCGCCCGGCCCGGACCGGTGCCGTCCGCCAGCGCACTCGCGATTATTGGTGCCGGTGACCCTGATTCGCGATCGGCAGGCTCGGTCGACCCGGCCTGGACCGGTGCCGTCTTCCAGCGCGCTCGCGATCATAGGTCTGGTTGGTTCATTCGCGGCCGGTGAGGTTGCCGACCCATTCGTGGCCGGAAGCATCCACTGACGCGCTCGTGGCCGTGCCCGCGCGGTCCGTCGCAGCCGCGCGTCGCCTACATCCCACCCGGGCACATCCAGCGCGGATTTCATGACGCGACAAGCATCAAACGCAGCGTGAACATACAATGTCCCTAGCCGCGGATTGCCCACGCCTGCACTGCTTTCGGTCTCCACGCGGCGTGTGAACGCTAACCAACATCGTGACCAGCGCAGAGCCAGTGATGATATCGGCAGACTGGTCGGCGACCTGCGTCCGCCTGCCCCTATTTATTGGGTGGTTGTCATGTCGCGTTTGGTGTTACCGTTGACCAGCAGGGTGTCTGTGCCATCTCCGGAATCGGAACCAATAACCAAGCCCCGCAGTACAACCAGCCACCCAACGGTGTCGTACCACCGAACGGTGCTCCGCGCCAAGGCCTCCCGGGATACAACTCCCCGCAGTACAGCCCCGCACCGAACGGCCGCAACTGGAACCAGGGCGGCGACAGCTCGTGGCTGGGCACCCAACATGCCCCGAATAATCCACCATCACAACAGGATCCGGGAGCATCTGCGGCGTAGCAGGGCATGCCCCAATCCCCGGGAGTGTCCGCCCATGCCCGTGCAACAGGCACGGCCCGCCGCCCAGCACGCCCAGGGTCGCCGATGCTACGCACCGGAGCAACCACAAGCTCCCGCACCGGTTTTCCTGCAGTCGTTCGAGGGCGCGGGCGGCACCGCGATGCTGGACCCGGCGACCGGCGCGGTCCTGACACCGCGCGGACCCATCGGCCCGACAAGCGGGTTCTACGGGACCGTAGGCGATTTGCCGGTGGCGTGTTACCGGGACCGGGGCAGGCTGGTGCTGCGCGGCCGGGACCGGCTGTTCGATCTGGACGGCGGCTCGGCCGGAATCTATTGGGGTAACACGGATGTGGGTCACGTCAGATTCCAGGTCGGCTGGAATGGAGTCTGCACATTCGAGACCAGTTATTGTCGACTGCCCGCCGAAACCGATTTCGGGCTGTGGTTGCGTGATCTGCTCGCCGATGAACGGCGCCGGGCCGGAATCTTCCGCTGATGGAGACTGTCAATGAGACAACGACACCCAGTTACTTCCGCGTCGACGCCGAGAAGCGATACCGTTGTATGGCGTGACGGCGGCGCACGCGGCAAGATTGCCGTTGCCGGCGATGAGGCAGACCGTTGCGGCAACAAGGAGGACGTGACCATATGACCGATCCGCAGCAGGATCCCGCCGAGGGCGGCGAGGCTCCGGACGTCAACTTCAGCCTGAGTGGCCTCGGCGGTGCGCCGTCCGCGCCGCCGCCCGCCGCGCAGGCCCCCGCCGCCGGTGAATCCGCCGAGCCCGCAGCGGAGAAGTCGCTAGTCGACGCTGACTCCGAGGCGCCGCAGGAACCGGCCGCGTCCTCGGTCGAGGAGCAGGCGACCCAGCTGGCCCACAGCATCGCGCGGGAGCTGGCCGTCGCGGGCCCGGAGGGCTGGCGGCGGCTCGAGGCGATCTTCGCGCTCACGGTCGCCGGCGGGGTGAGCTACACCCTCTACTACGACGACGCCGACCGCGTCGCGCGGCTCGAACCCTCCACCGAGATCCTCGAACTCGTCGGCATGCAGCGCGAGCTGTCCGCGCAGCTGGGCGACGGCCCGTGGTGGCGGATGGTGGTGCAGCTCGACGTCACCGGTCAGGTCGAGGTCGATTACGACTACGGCGACGAGCCCTTCCCCGACGATCAGCTGCTGATCCCGGACGCGTATCTGGCCGATCTGCAGGCCTTCCCGCGCGACCGGGTGCCGGTTTGGCTCGCGGCCTACATCGGCCACGATAACCGCCAGTGGCGCACGCCGCAGCAGGCCGCCGCGCAGACGCGCAACGACCAGGAGGCGGGCATCACCGCCGTGGCCTCGTCCGACGACTTCCCGGTGCTGCCGGTGTTGTGGGCGCGCTGGGCGACGATCGCGGCGGCCTTCGTGGCCATCGGCTCGGAGTGGGGTCCGCGAATCCTGCCCGCGCTGGGCGTCTTCGAGGGTTCCGCGCGCAGCGGCTCCACGCTGTACGTGCTGCCCGGCGGGCGCGCGGTGCTCTCCGGCGGCGTGTGGGATGCCCCCGAACTGGACGCGGCCTACAACGACGGCGAGCCGATGCCGGACGTGTATGCCGGCGCCCCGGAGTGGGTGGCGAACCAGGTGCTCAACCCGCGCGCCGCGCGCGGCATGCTCTCGTTCTGCTACTGGTGGGACCGCGGCAGCTGGTACCGCGGCGAGTCCCCGACCTCCGACCGGATCAGCGCGGCCGTGCCCGGGGTGTGGTCGGCGCAGACCGTCGCCGATGTGGTGTGCGGCGTCGTCAGCGCGGATCCCACCGAGGAGCAGCGCACGGCGGCGGCGAACCTGGTGGCGGCCGCGGAAGCCGGTGTGGTGACCCGCAATACGCTCGCCGCGCTGTTCGACGACCCGTCCGACGATGTCGACGGCGCGTTGTATCAGCTGTCGCTGGCGGGCCTGGTCACCGCGGTGCCGGTCGCGCTGGCGCAGGACCGCGCGATCATCCTGGTCCGCGAGCACATTCAGGGCCTGGGGATCGACACCTCGCGATATCCGTTGGACGAGTTGGTCGCCGAGCGCCTGAATGTGGGCTGGATGGTGTTCGTTCCGGTTCCCGAGGGGGAGATCGCGATCGGCCGCGCCATCTTCTACATCGCCGACGACGGCGTGATCGAGCAGTCGTCCTCGTCGACGGCGCCATCCATCTACATCGAGGGGTTCGAGGAACGCTTCAACCGGCGGCAGACCGGCGCCGCGGCCGACTTCACGCTCTGAGACAACCGATTTCCGGCGCCCCGGGGTCAGCAGCTGCCCCGGGGCGGCGCTCTCTAATCGCTGCGCTCGTGCTTGATCGCGCGGACCACCGTAGCGACCTCGTTGTTGATCAGATCAACCAGCTTCCGGGCATCGACACCCCGCACGATCCGTGGGGAGTCGAAAGTGATTGCGCAACGCCCGTCGTCCACCAGATCACGTAATTCGAGCATGCGGCTCGTGATCCCGCGCGGTCCGAATCGCGATTTCCCCTGGATCACCTTGACCAATGCGATGGTGCCCACAGGGGTGGCGAAGAACCGTTTGGTCCGGTCCATTCCGGACTCTTCGAAGGAGTCGAATACCGCGGACTCGACGTATTCGTAATTCGGTGAATCCCGTTGTTGTGGGTCGGCGCGCAGCGCCAGGTTGGAGATCTTGCTGGGAGATGCGTCGGGCAATTCGCGCACGATCTCGTCGGCCAGGCCTATCGCGCTGCATTCGGTGACGATGAATCCGCTACTGTGCCAGATGGTTTCCCCGGGCAACTGCCGGACCACATAGCCCTGACCGCCCTTGCGCGCACCGTACATCCGGATGCTGTGTTCCGGGTTTTCCGGATTGCGGTTGTCGAGGGCGCGCAGCGTCACCTTGATATCCGGATCGGCGATCGCGTCGAGGGCCTCGCCGAACTCCTGATCGCCCTTCCGGCGCAGTTCCTCGATGGCCACGCGTTTGAGACGCTCGAACTCGCCCCGCCCCGGCGCGACATGCGACAGCGGAATGGGAAGGTAATCGTCCTGCACCGATTCCCACAGGGCGAGGAACTCGAATTCGCTGAACTTCCAGGATCGGTTCATTGCTCGACGATGGGTTTGGCGACGACGGGGGCCTCACCGAGCGCGGCCTCGAGCCATTCCTCGGAATCGAGGAATTCGGCGCGCTTGCGCTCCTTGTCCTGCTGCTGCCCGCCCCGTGCCGCCCCGCCCATTCCGGCCATACCGGGTGAGCCGTAACTCGATGCGCCCGCGGCGATTCCGGCCTTCGCCTCGCCGGCGATGGCATCCTCGAGCTGTGCTGCGCTGGCCGCGCGGGGGAACAGCTTGGACGAGGCCACCGATTCTTTGCTCAGCTGGGACAGCTCATCGCCGAGGGCCTTGCCGCCGCCGCCCAAGCTCTTGCCGAGGCCACCCAGGGAACTCGCCATGCTCGCCAGGCCCGGAACGCTGGACAGGCCGTCTGCGAGGCTGGCGGCGGCGCTCTGCTGGCCGGCCGACAACCCCTGCTGGGCCAGCTGCTGACCGGTCTGCATGAGTTGCTGCAACCCCTGCTGTGCGGTCTGCGCGGCTTGTTGTGTTGCCTGTTGCTCCTGGGATGCCTTCTGCTGGGCGGCTTGCTGTTGCTGCTGTTCTTGTTGCTGCTTCTCCTGTGCCTTCAGAGCTTCCTGCTGCTGGGCCTGCTGCTCCTGCTGCTGC
Source organism: Nocardia sp. GP40 (assembly GCF_050434125.1). Classification (NCBI taxonomy): domain Bacteria; kingdom Bacillati; phylum Actinomycetota; class Actinomycetes; order Mycobacteriales; family Nocardiaceae; genus Nocardia; species Nocardia sp. GP40. The sequence continues at coordinate 254,237 of NZ_JBNPVW010000013.1, forward strand.
TTTTGCTCTGCGGCTCGCTGTTTGGCGAGGTCCCGCTGTTGCTGTTGCTGCTCGTTCGCCAGGGCGTTCTGGGTCGAACGCTGGCTGGCGGTCGAGAGACTCGGACTCGGACTCGGACTGAGGCTCGGCGAGGAGTACGGTGATGGATTGGGATGGGGGTTCGGATTGGGGTTCGGATTCGGATTGGGGTTGGGGTTCGGATTCGGTTTGGCGGCAAGCGGATTCGCCGGTGCGGGAAGCTGGAACATCGCCGACGAGGCGGTGGTCAACGCGGGTCGGTATCCCTTGTCCATCAGACCGGCGGCGAGGGCGCGAGCTTCGTCGTCGTTGATATGGGCGATGTCGCCGTTCTTGTCGCCGGGCGAGCCCGGGTCGACATCGTTGCACGCCATACCGACCGGGCCCTGCAGATTCATCATCTGACGGCTGAGCCAGCTGAGCGTCGTACCGATCACGTTCATGTAGTCGGTCAACGGCTGGGTCGTCGTGACGTACGACGAGGTGGCCGCGGCGGCCGCCTCCTTACCATTGCCCTCCCAGTTCTTGCTGACCGTCGACATTTGTGAGGTCAGATCATTGAAGGCGCCGGACAGTTCGGTCGATATGCGGCACCAGGCCCACGCCACGAACATGTTGGCGTCCGCGGCCCCGTAGACGGAGTTGACGAAGCCCTGCATCTGGGTCTTCCAGCCGATCTGCATTCCGTACTCGGGAATGACATCTATCGAATCGGGCGTCATGCCGTTTTTGCCATATTGTGCGATCTGGTCCGACGACGGTGGCTGGTCGTCGTACTGTTTGGTACTCGACTCCTGGTCCTGCTCCTGACCGAGGTAGGGATCCATCCAGTTCTTGCCGACGGTGGCATCCAGCAGGCTGCCGTATTGACGCGGGTCACGCGCCTTGATCTGGTACTTGCCCGGATCCGCCTTCTTCGCGATGGCGTCGAACTGCTGGTTGGAATTGGAATCGGCGCCCTGGTAGGTCTTGTCCACCAGGACGAAGGCCTCACCGAGATCGGTCAGCGCCTTTTCCTGATCGCCGAGAATGGTGTCGAGTTCCTTGCCCCGATTCGCGAATTTCTGTGTCAGTAGGACGCTTTCGGGTAGACTGCTGATATCGGTCGGCGCACCGAGTTTGGAATCGGATGCATCTTTGCGTGCGGCGGTCACCAGGGCCAGCACATCCGCTACCACTCCCGCCAGTTGCCGCCCCTGCCCGTCGGGAAGTGTGAGGCGATTGGCACCGTTCTTCGTCGACCCGTACTGACTCAGGGTCTGGCCGAGATCGTTGTCACCCACAGCAGACTCTCCTCACCGACTCGATGTCCGCGGTTACGCCTCGTGTGATCGAGGTAAGCTCACGACAACTCGGGTCCCCGCGAGATCGATCCTGGCACACCCGCGCGGTGGCGGCCAAGACATTAGTCCTGGGGGCGTGCGCGGAGGGGAATTGAGGAGCGGGGGCGTCCCGTTCGACGTACGCTGAGACCATGTTCGCTGGACATGGCCGGTTCGATGAGGTGGGGGTTCCCAGATGAGCACCGAGAGTGCCGGGTTCGACATCGACCGGGTCGTCAGTGATGCGGTGGTCAGCGATGCGATCGTCGGCGAGTCCGGGAGATCGGACGATGGCCCCGATGATGCGGGCGAGCAGGGCGATTCGGGCGTCGATCAGCAGCAGCCCGTACTCACCGAGTGGACCGCGAGCTCGCGGACCGGTTCCATCACGGTGCGTACCACAGAACAGGGCCTGCCGCTGGGTATCTCGGTGGATCCGGCCGAATTGAAGCGCGACCCACGGGCATTGGCGAGCGAGGTGGTGCGGCTGTGCAAACAGGCCGCCAACCGCGCCGCCCTCGCCCGGCGCACCGAGTTCGAGGAGGCCGGGGTCGCACCGGAAATGCTGCGGCTGATGCGTCTTCCCACCACGGAGGAGGTCGCGCAGGCCGAGCTGCGCGAGGAAGACGAGTACGAGACCGAGCCCGAGAGCTGGCTGCGGTCCATCTGACACGGGCCGGCCGGCGACAGGGTTGACGAAGAGTTCAGGGGGGAATGGTATGAGGGAGCAGCATGTACGAGTCGATGGATGAGCTGGAGGCCAGCGTGCGCAAGCGGCTATACCGCATGCGCGATCTCGGCGACGACATGGCCGGGATCCGGGGCCGGGAGACGTCCGAGGACGGCTCGATGACGGTCGAGGTGGACGGCAACGGCGCGTTGCTGGATCTCGAACTGTCCGACGGGATTTCGCACATGACGCCCGAGCAGTTCGAGCAGACCCTCGTGACCACGGCCTATGCCGCGGCGCGTAACGCATTCGCCGAGCGGGCCGATCTGGTTAATACTTTCAACGACGAGGTTGCCAGCTGGTGAATCTTGCAGGGCGAAGTGGCCGAACCCATGTTTTGGGGGCAGCCGAACCTTGGCGAGATGTAGGTCAGTCTGTCTACCATTGTTACAACACGTTTGCCTTACCAGAGCGGGGAATTCGATGGACCGTCTTGCCGCGACACCAGATGCCATTCGAGGATACGGGGACGCCTCGGCAACCATGGCGACCACCATCGCCACGGTTGGGAACGTCGACCAGGCTGCCACGGTAGGCGCCGCGGTCCCGGTCTTCGGCCTGATCGGCCAGGATTTCCTGGCCTCCTTCGCCTATGCGCAGGCCAACCACATCTCCTCGGTGAACGAGCTGGCCGAGGTGCATGCGGGCACCGCGCTGACCGCGTACGACGCCGCGAATCACTATCAGAACACCGACGATTCGTCGGCCGGTCACATCGGTTCGGTCTGAGCCGATGAACGCCCCCATCGACCCGAGCATCTCCAGTCTGCTGCGGGGTAGTTCGCTGGCGCCCATGATGGACCAGCCGGTGAGCCACATCCTGCACGGCATGGGATTGCCGCAGCTGCCGCAGCTTCCCCCGATGCCCCCGCTGCCGGGGCTGCCGCCGCTGCCGCAGATCGACCTGACGGCCATCGTCCGCCCGCTGACGGACATGGCCTCGGCCTTCGGCACCGGACAGTTCGGCGGGGGCGCCACGCATCCGGCGGTCGGTGTGGCCCCGAGCATTCCACCGGCGACCAGCAACGCCCCGGCCGTCTCGCACGCCCCGGCGGCGAGTAACTCCCCGGCGAACCCGCAGAGCAAGCCCGCGACCCCGAATGCGCCCGCGGCGACGAACAATTCGCCGCAGCCCAACAAGCCGGGCGCGCCCGCGGGGTCGAATGCGCCTGGCTCCGGCCAGGCTTCGCATCCGAACACCCCCGATCCGACCCAGGTCCTGCAGGCCATCAGCACCGGCCTGCAGACCGTCCTGCAGCTGGGCAGCACGGCCCTGCCGCTGCTGATGCAGCTGTGGCAGGGCCAGGGTTCGCAGCAGGCGGCCGCGACCGGTGCGAAGGCGGCCTCGTCGGGTACCGAGCTGGCCACCCAGAGTGGCAGCCAGAAGGCGATTCTCGGCGCGGGCGCCGGATCGGTGGCCCTCGGCGGCGCGCAGATGGCGGCGGTCATGGGCAAATACCTGACCACCGCCGCGATCACGGCGCCGTTCCTCGTCGTCCCCGGCGGGCAGGCATTCCTGCTCGAGGCGACGGCGGAGGCGATCGCCGAAGGCCTTGGGGTGACGGCGAATACGCGCGCGCAGATGGCGGTTCACTCGGTGAACATGACCGCGGCAGGCAAGAAGGTGAAGGTCACCGCCGCGCCCACCGGGGTCAAGTCGGTCTCCTCGCTGGCGGACGCGGCGTCGTCCTCGGGCTCCTCGTCGTCGGGCAGCTCGCTGCAGCAGCTCATGCAATTGCTCTCTCCCGCAAGCAGTCTGCTCAGCACCGGCATGCAGTCGGCGCAGCAGCTGGCCAGCGTCGGGCAGTCACTCAACCCGAGCGCCGCGGCCAAATCCATTAACGATTCCGCGGCACTCGGCGATTACAAGAGTGAGTCCGGCGGAAGTTCGCTGGGCGGTGGAGGTTTCGGTCTCGGTGGTGGCGGCGGTGCCGTGGCCGCGGTGCCGGCCACCCCGCTCAGCCCGTGGGCGGGCACAGCGCCCGCGGGTACCGCGACTCCGGCCTCGACCGCAGGCACGGGCGTCGCCGCCGAGCCGGTGGAGGCCTCGTCGGTCGGTGGGTCCTCACCCATGATGCCGATGGGCGGCGGTGCGGCGGCGATGGGCGCGACGAAGAGCACGACGGCCTCGGCCATCGGCGACGCGGCGGGCCACAACCTGGTGACGAGTAACAACGGCGACGCGGTCGTCGGTCCGATGGAGGGTGTGACGATGCCGGTGGTCGGCGCGCTCGCCAGTCCGCAGACCGTCGAGGCGCCACCGGACAAAGAATTGACGTTGTGATGGTGATTGTCGAACCGATTGTGAGGACGTCATGACCGAGAACAAGTCCGACGGAGTCTATTTCGACCCCCAGGCCGCCACCGAGGCAGCCGGTCGCCTGGACGCGCTGGCCCAGCGCCTGCGCGACGACCTGGCCGCCAGCAAGGCCGCGCTCACCGTCCCGCCGGCCGGCGCCGACGAGGTGTCGCTGCGCGCGGCGGGCACCATGAACGATGTCTCGGGCTCGTTCAACACGAGCGCCGACGGCGGTGTCGCCGAACTGCAGAAGCTGGCCGCCTCGCTGCGCGCGCAGGTCAACCACTTCGGTCAGACGGAGAGCGACAACGCCGCCGGGATCGAATCGGCGCGGCAGGTATAGGCGCCATGATCGAACCACCGCAGTCCGGGTTCACCGGCGTGGTCTGGGAGGCGCGCGAGCCCGACCGGCTCGCGCGCGATCTCGGCACCGGTCCCGGCCCCCTGCCGATGGCTGAGGCGGGCGTCGCCTGGTCGCGCCTGGCCGCCAGCTTCGGTGCCGCGGTGGTCGAATACGAGGCCATCCTGGTCTCCCTGCGTGGCGCCTGGCAGTCGGTCTCCAGTGCCGATGTGCACGACCGGCTTTCGAGCCTGCGCGACTGGCTCGGCGGCGCGGCCCAGGCCGCGGCTGCCAATGCCGCCAAGGCCGAGCAGCAGGCCGCGGCCAACGAGCTGGCCCGGCTCACGATGCCGAACATGGCCGAGATCGAGCTGATCGTCCAGGCGCAGCAGATGCTGCAGTCGATGGGCGCCGCCCTCGGCTCGCCCATTCACGCCGTCGCCGCGGTCACCGATACCAATGCCGACGCCGCCAAGGCCGCGGCGTCGCGGGTGATGCGCATCTACGAGGCCGCGACCGAACCGCTGGCCACCCCCTGGTCGCAGGACCATCCGCCGGTGCTGACCTCCGATGCCGCGCTGATCGCCGAGCGGGCCGGGTCGCCGATGTCGCAGTTGCCGTCGATGCCCCAGATCTCCTCCGCGGCACTGCCGCAGGGCTTCGACCCCGCGGCCCTGTCCGCCGCGATGCCCGCGCCGGCGCCGACCGCCTACGTCGCACCGGCGTACGACGACGCGCCCGCGACGCAGGAAGTGGCGCAGGAGGTTCCGGTCGCGGCGACGGCCGACGCCGTCGGCCAGGTGCCCGCCACGCCGTTGCCGGGCCCCATCGCGGCGGGCGCCCCCGCCATGCCCGCATCCCAGGTCGAGGTCGAGCATCGCGCCGGGCTGACGATCGAGGGCGCCGACCATATCGGCGTCGACAGCGGAATCGTCAGCGCCCCGGCGGTTCTCGGCGGTTCGACGTCGGCCCCCGCGGCGCCCACACAGACACAGACGCAGTCCCACGGCAACCCGCAGCCCGGGGCGGCCTGATGACGACGCTGACCAACGACGGCCTGTTCGCGGTCGCCGAGCGGCTCGGGGTGCAGACCCTGCCCGTGGCCTTGGCCGTGGCGCCGCAGCATGATTCGTACGACGAGTGGCGAAACGCCCAGGAGGAGACCGTCGCCGGGCTGACCGCCGCGGGCATCTTCGACTCCTACGGCGAGGTGAGCCCCGAGCTGGCGCAGGCGCTGTTCGCGCTGTCGCAGCCGGAGCGCGAACTGGTGGTGCGTGCCTACCGCACCCCGGAGAATCCCGATGCCCCCACCGTTGTCGTGCGGGCCTGCCTGGCCCTGCGCGGTAACGACCACGCGTTCGCGGTGCGCACCGGCGACGAGTTCGACGTGCAGTCCGTCTGGGCCGACGGTTCGGCGGCCGCTTCGCTGGCCCGCCCGCTGCTGAGCGTGTTGGGCTCCGGCACACCCGCCGAGATCACCGAATTCAGCGCGCACTCAGACGAACTGAGCGAGCGCCTCAACGAGGCCACCACCGCCGCCGACTACGCCGACGCGTGCTTCGCGCTCGGGGTACAGGGCCGCGAGGCCACCCTGCTCGGGCTCGCTTTCGAGTCCTGCCATGCCTATGCCGAGATCGTGGCCTACGACCATGACGAGGGCATCACCACCCGAGCGCCGGGCGCGATCGCGGTCTACGACACCGGCCGCGGCCGGATCGTGGTAACGCCGGGCATCGCACCCGACCAGACCCCGTGGTCGACGGTCACACCGGGCACGGATCAGCGGATCGCGCAGGCGATTTCGGCGCTGATCGAATTGCTGCCCGGGGGAAGGTGGCTGCGGCAATAAGTCCTGAAAGATATGCGAAAGTCCCTTATTCTGAAGGAGATCGGATGCGATCTCCGATAAGTAACCAAGATGAGAGGTTGTGAACAATGGCTGGAGCAGTTGGCGCCAATCTAGACGCCGTCAAGACGCTGGCGTCGAATTTCGAGAATTCCATCAACGCTATCCGTGGCGAGATCTCCAAGATCGACGACGCGGCCCAGCAGGTCAGGTCAGGCTGGAAGGGCGACGCCAATGGCGCGTTCATGAGTGCCTCCAGCAACTGGCACGACACGGCCAAGACGCTGGAAAATGATCTGGACATGCTGACCAACGCCGTGAAGGACGGCCTGAACAAGCTGATCTCTATGGACCAGGGCAACGCCGGACACTAGTAATTCCATACTTCTCGAACGGAGGAATGATCAATGGGTGAGATCTATTACGACCCTGCGGCAATGAACACCCTGTACGACGACCTGCAGCACTCGGGCTCCACGCTGCACACCGAGGCGGAGAACCTCAAGGGTTACGCGGCGCAGTTCCACAACGCCCTCCAGGGTGACAGCGCCAACGAGAACTTCGATGCGGTCTTCAAGAAGTGGGGCACCGATTACGACGACCAGCTGCAGGTGCTGAACCAGCTCCAGCAGTCGGTCGAGGACGCGCTGCACCGCGCGCTGGCGGCGGACTCCGCGGTTGGCCAGGGGTTCAACGTTTTCTGATGCGGTCCCCGAGACCGTGTAGGACGACTACACAGATTCGGCCGGTCGAGCAGATGCTCGATCGGCCGAATTGTTTTCGGTAATTTTTCGGTAATTCTCCCGAATTGTATTGCCAGCGTTCACTTACCGTACAGTGACGAAATATTAACGCGTGGCCAGCGATTCACCGATGTACTGCATTTCGTCGGGCGTCGTGACCATCTGCACCGTCGCCGCATCGGTAGCGGTGCGCACGGTGATCATATTCGGCTGCGAGGGATCCTGGGACAGCGTGACATCGGGGTCGAAGGGGCTTTCCGGCCCGTTCTCGTCGCGCACGTGCAGGATCGTCGCACCGCCGGGCAGGGCGGTGGGCGTGATGCCGTCGAATACCACGACCGTCGTTGTGGGATAGGGACTTCCGGGCTGCACCGCGGGCAGCGGCGGGTGATGGCTGGCGCCCGCGGAGCGCGGCGCCAGCGACAGCGAGCCCGGCGCGCCGACGTTCGTGACCATGGTGTTCCACGCGTCCGGGCGCATCGTGTGCACCACGGTGTGCGCACCCAGCGCGATCGCGCGCAGCACCACCTGCTGGGCCAGGTCGAGCTTGCCGATGACCTCCAGATGCCTGGTGCCCTCGCCGATCAGCGGCACCGCGATGCCGCGGCCGGTCGGGTCGGCGCCGATGAGCTGGCCACAGCCGGCCGTGGGTACGACCAGGCCGTTGAGCGCGTCCAGCGGGCCGCGGTGATCGTCGGGGGTGTCCCCGCGCGGGGTGGCGATGGGCAGGCTGTCCAGCAGCGCCCGCAGCTGCTGGCCGGGCAGCCGGCGCAGGCCCGGCACGGGCGCCTCCGCGGGCTCGCGGATGGTGTCGAAGCGCACCAGCGCGTGCAGGGAGATGGTCGGCTGGGCGTTCTCCTCGCGCCCCGCCCGTGAGGGCATGGGCCGCAGCCGCACGGTGATGGTGGTGGACAGGCTGGGCGCGGCCCACAGGTCAGCGAAACCCGGAGAGGCGATCAGATCGCGCCCGATCGCGTAGCTGGTCAGGTGTAGTCCCTGATATTCCAGCGTATCCGGGGATTCCTTGAACTGGTCCGGGCTGATGCCGTGGGTGAGTTGCCGTACCGCGCTGTTGATTTCGCTCGCCGTCAGCACCGACACCGTAATGTTGCGTGCCGCAAGACGATTCGATACCCGGCGGGTGGCGATGATGGCCGCCCGCAGCGCGCCCGTCCCGCCGCCGCCGCGATTGTCCACCGCCTCGGCGTTGGCCAGCGGGTCCAGCCGCAGCACCAGCCACACCGTGCGGCGGCCGATCGCGGGCAGCGGGCCCAGGATCCGGTCGTAGAGCCAGGCCACCGCGCCGTTGCTGGCGGTGCGCGCCCCGGTGCTGACGATGTCGATCGAATCGAGTGTGATGTCGAATTGCCCCAGGCAGCTGGCGATCTCGCTGAGCTGCAGGTCCTGGCGCGAGCCCAGCGAACCCGGGCGCAGCCAGGTCATCGAGTCCGGCGGCGGCTCGATCCGCAGCATGGTGATCAGCCGGTCGTCGTCCCAGCGCACGCCGTAGCTGCCGCCCTCGGGCAGCGGCACGTCGAACGCCTCCGGCGGCTCCTTGCTCGGATCGTGCTGCCACTTGTTGAGGCGAAAGGCCATGGCGCCCGCGATCATCGCGGCGATCGAGCGCGGGTGCCGGCGGCGTACCGGCGCCAGCGCGATCGGCACGACGACCACGCCGATCGGAACGCAGTAGTACCAGGGCAGTTTGAAGGCCATCGCGATCCAGCCCGCCAGTGCGGCCAGCAGCAGCACCGGGATGACCAGCCGCAGCGGAAAGTTCCGGAAGAACCAGAAATCCTGATCGTGCAGCGCCACCGGGGTGCGGGCGCGGCCGGGGGCACCGGTCGGTGCGCCGGCGTTGGGGGCAGGATTCGGCCCCGTGTAGACGATCGCTTCTTCGGTCATCGTTACCGGGCTTTCCCCACTGTGCTCATGAGAATATGGTGCAAAACCGGCGGCGCCCGTGTGGTGGGATCGGCCGGTTTCCCGGATTACGTTACCTGTTCCGGCTGCGAGTGGCGTGGTACAGGGACAACCACATAGGCTTTGACATGAGGGGCGCACCGTTTTACCGGGTGCGGCGACGACCTAGCGTTTCGAGGGAGATCCAGTGCCGGCTCAGCTCACCACCCGCGCACAGGTCAATGGCTATCGATTCCTGCTGCGCCGGCTCGACCACGCCATGGTCCGCCGCGACGTGCGCATGCTGCACGACCCGATGCGCTCGCAGTCCCGCTCGCTGATCATCGGCGCCATCCTCGGCATCCTCGGGGTGGCCGGCGCCGCGATCCTGGCCCTGATCCATCCGCAGGGCTCGATCGGCAACGCGCGGATCATTCTCGGCAAGACCAGCGGCGCGCTGTACGTCATCGTGAAGGACCAGTCGGGCACCACCGCGCTGCATCCGGCGCTGAATCTGGCCTCCGCCAGGCTGATTGCCGGGAGCGCCGAAACCCCGACGTCGGTGGCGGACGACAAGCTGAGCTCGTACACCCTCGGTCCGCTGGTGGGGATTCCGGGCGCGCCCGCCGCACTGCCGGGGTCCGCGCAGGGCCAGCATTCGGACTGGTCGATGTGCGAGACGGTCACCCTCTCGGCGAACGGCAACGCCTTCGGCAGCTCGACCACCACCTCGACCGTGGTGGCCGGGCCGCCCCAGCTGGGTTCGCAGGCACGCATCGCGACAAACAACGAAGGGGTGCTGGTCAAACACGGCGACAAGGAGTACCTGCTGTATGACGGCAAGCGCTCCGAGATCGATCCCAACGATACGGTCGTCGCGCGCACGCTGAACCTGGCCAACCATCCCGCTCGCCCGACGGGCACGGCCCTGCTCGACGTCGCGAACCCGGAGCCGCCGCTGGCCCCGCCGACCATTCCGCAGGCCGGGGCGCCCGGCCCCGGCAAGTTGTCGAGTGTGCCTGTGGGAGGCGTCATTTCGGTGGCCGCCGCGGACGGCAGCGGTCCGCCGGACATGTACGTGGTGCTCGCCGATGGCGTGCAGAAGATCGGCCCGTTCGCCGCGCAGATGATCCGCAACGCCGACTCGCACGGGATGAGTGAGGTCAAGGCCGTGACACCCGATGTGCTGGGTGGCATCTCGGTGGTCACCTCGCTGCCTATCACGCACTTCCCCAACGCGATCCCGAAACTCATTTCCGCCGAGGACGATCCGGTGGCCTGCGTATCGTGGAACAAGAGCGCCGGGCAGGCGACGCAGGCGGTGACCGACTCCAGCAATCCGGCCGACAAGGCCACCGTGCGGCTGCTGGTCGGCACCCACCTGCCGCTGCCGGGCACCGACCAGCCGGTGAAGCTGTCCAGCCCGACCGGCTCCGCGGACCACGTGGACAACGTCTACGTCAAGCCGATGACGGGGGAGTACGTGCAGACCACCGGGATGGATTCGGGCAGCCTGCGCCGCGACGGACTGTTCTACATCACCGACAACGGAATCCGTTTCGGCATACCGGATCTGGCCACCGGGAAGTTGCTGGGCCTGGGCGGCACCCCGCACCTGGCGCCCTGGTCGATCGTCGGGCAGCTGATCCCGGGCCCGACACTGTCCCAGAAGAACGCCCTGACCAGTTACGACACCCTGCCCACCGGCGACAGCTCCGACGGCTCCCCGGACGCGTCCACGCCGTCGGCCACCCCGACCTCGACGGCCACCCCGGTCGCGCGCCCGCAGCCGATCCCGACTCCCCACGCGGTCCCGGCGGCGAACACGAACTGACGGCACGAAAAGCTGAGCCCCTGTGCGACGTTCGTCGCGCAGGGGCTCAGTTGTTCAGGGCTGCAGGCTATGCGAGGCCGAGCGAGGACAGCACGGTCGACAGGGCCGCGTGCATGTCCGGAGCCTCGATGCGCATCAGCGCCGACTCGTCGATCTGGGTGAGATCGACCGAATCATCGTTGGCGAGGCGGAATTCCCGCTCCTCCTCGGCGGCCTCGATCACGTTGCGGATGAAGCGGCCGTTGCCGGCGAGGTCGACGCCGCGGCGGGGGTTGCCGCTCTGATCGGTGCTCTCCAGGTTGTACAGCCGTTCGCAGACCGTGACCAGGATCTGCTGTGCCTCGAGGGACAATTCGGAGTCACGGGCCTTGGCGACGACGCCGCCGATCTGGCCGAGCTCCTCGGCGTTGTAGGAGGGGAACTGCAGGCGCTTGGAAAAGCGGGACGCCAGACCGTCGTTGGCGGCCAGGAACCGATCGATCTCGCCGTCGTATCCGGCGATGATCACCACGAGCCGGTCGCGGTCGTTCTCCATCCGGGCCAGCAGGGTGTCGACGGCCTCGCGGCCGAACGCGTCACCTCCGGACAGGCCCGTCTGGATCAGCGTGTACGCCTCGTCGATGAACAGCACACCGTCCATGGCGCTGTCGATCACCGCCTCGGTCTTGATCGCGGTGCCACCGAGATTCTGGCTGACGAAGTCGACACGCTTGGCCTCGACGACCTTGTCTGTCTTCAGAATGCCGAGGCCACAATATATCTTGGCGACCACGCGGGCGATGGTGGTCTTACCGGTGCCGGGCGGGCCGGTGAATGCCAGGTGGTTGCCGCGCGCGGCGGCCGCCAGGCCCTTCTCGGCGCGGATCTTGGCCAGCTGCGCGCTCGACTGCAGCCGGGCCACCTGGGTTTTCACCGACTTCAGGCCGATCTGGCGGTTGAGCTGCTCCTGAGCCTGCTCCAGCACCTTCTTCGCGCGGTCCTGGTTCTCGGCCTCCTCCTTCTCCTGCATCGAGGGCGCGGAGGCGGGGTCCCAGCGGTCGGTGCGCGCGGCGATGGTCTCCTTGGAGGTGACCGTGATCCGGTAGGTGCGGTCGCGCATCGCCTCGGTGTTGGCGGCGAAATCGGGCGCCTGCGAGTACACCTTCTCGAACAGCGCCAGCGCCTGCTGCTCCTCGCCCGTCTCCCGCAGGCACAGGCCGCGACAGAACATGGCGGTGGTGCGGGCGGCCGGGATCGGGCCCTCCTCGGCCTTCTCCATGCGGCGGATGGCCTCGCCGAACAGGCCCAGCTGGGCGCAGGCCGAGCCGACCATGACGTGCGCCCCGGCGGCCATGTACGGATCGTCCCACTCGGCGGATCCGGCCAGCACCGTCATGACATCGGGCCAGCGCTGGGAGTTGTAGTGCATGACGCCGCGCAGGTAGGCCGCGAGGCGATTGTCGGCCTCGGTGTCCGGGCCCGGGGCCTGTGCGCGCCGGAAATTGGCGAGCTCATCGAGCACCCGCTCGGCCTCGTCGTACTCCTTGTCGGCGATCAGCTGACCGGCCTGCGCGCACCAGATCTCGGCGTAGTTGGCCAGCGGATAGTCGATGTACAACCCCGTGACGAACCGCCCGGACAGCGCGCGGGACTGCAGCCCGAGCCGGCGTTGCTCCCGATAAAGCGTGGTGCCGCTGGTCTTGTACAGATTCAGCAGCACCTCGCGGGACGTGTCGCCGGCGGCGGCCAGGCCCAGCCAGGCGTCGCACATCGTCGGATCCCACTCGGTGGCACGTTGAAACGCCAGTTTGGCGTAGTCCAGATCGCGCGTCGCCTCTTGCCCATCGATGGTCAGCCCAAGCGACAGGACCCCGGCGTCGAAGGCGCGCTGTGCTTGGCGGTTGCCGGTCATAACAGTCGAACCCCGATGTTTCTTAGAAGTTGGGCCATTCCCGTATCTCTCCTGACCAGCCTACCGATCGCGCCCCGCCCTCCTGTCGGATAGATTAAGGTTCGCTGCCGAAAGGTTGCAACGTGAACGCATTTGACGGGGTGAGAGTGGTTCTGCCAGCACGCAGATCGTCGTGCGGAGCACCGTTGGTCACCGTGGATCGGGGTTGACTGTCTCATGAGCACACCATCACCAGGCGGCCGGACCGCCGCTGAGCCCGAACTGTGCCGCGTGTCGGTCATCGGAGGGAACACCCAGCTCGACGTCGGGCTGCCATCGGCCATACCCGTCGCCAGCTTCATCGGCGAGCTGGTCGAGCTCATCGAATCGCGCAATCCCGATCCCGGTGACACCGAGGAGGACGCCGGATCGCTCGAGACCCAGCACTGGACGCTGGCGCGCCTTGGCCGCGAGCCCATCTCGCCGAACCGCACCCTGACCGAGGCCGAGGTCTTCGACGGCGAGCTGCTGGTCCTGCGGGCGGTCGGCGCGAAGGAAACGCCCGCCCTGTTCGACGATGTCATCGATGCCGTATCGCGGCTGACGGCGGATTCGTTCCGCGGCTGGACTCCCCAGGCCGCCCGGTGGACCGGACTGGTCGCCGCCGTCGTGGCGACGGTGATCGCGATGCTGCTGCTGGCCGGCGGACGGGCCGAGGGCGAGGGGCTGGCGGCGCCGTTCATCGCGCTCGGCGTCGGCCTCGCCGCCATGGTCGCCGCCGCGATCGCGGTGCGCCGCTACGGCGATGCGCTGTCGGCCACCTGGCTCTCACTGGCGGGGCTGGTGCTGATGTTCACTGCCGGGGCGCTGTTCATTCCGGGGTCGTTGGGCAGTCCGCGTGTGCTGCTGGGCTTTTGCGTGACGCTGCTGGTCGCGACCGCGGGCTATCGCGCGACCGGCGTTGCGGCGACGCTGTTCTCGGCGGCCATCACGGTCTCGATATTCGGCGCGATCGCGGCGGCCGTGCATATGATCTGGGATCCGGCGCTGCCCAAGATCGCCTCCGGGCTCCTGGTGGGCGCGCTGGTCGTGGTCTCCTCGGTGCCGCGCCTGTCGGCCGTGCTGGCGCGGCTGCCCGTCCCGCCGGTGCCCACGGCCGGCGGGGCCATCGACCCGGCCGACCACGAGCCGCGCCCCACCATCGAGGGCATCGGCGCGATCGGCGCCACCGCCCTGCCCTCAGCCATCGGCCTGGGGCGACGGGCCAAGGCGGCCAACGAATATCAGACCGGCGTGCTGACCGGATGCACCCTGGCCGGGGTGGTCGGCGCGGTCGGGTCGGCCGATCCGCTCGGCGGCGCGCACTGGCCGGGCATCGCGCTGGCCGCGGTGGCCTCGATCATCCTGGCCCTGCGCGGGCGCTCGTTCGCGGACCTGACCCAGGCCGGGGCGCTGATCGCCGGCGGCGCGGTGACCTTCGTCGCCACCACGGCCGGTGTGGCGCTGGGCGATTCGAGCGCCCGGCTGCTCGCGGTGGGGCTGCTGCTGCTGTTCGCCGCGGCGGTGGTGGTTTTCGGCATCATCGGCCCGCACCTCGAGATCACCCCGGTCATGCGGCGGCTCAGCGAGCTGTTCGAGTACGCCCTGATCATCGCGGTGATTCCGTTGGTGCTGTGGATCATGGGCGTATACGGGATGGCCCGCGGCATATGAGTGGGGCGCGATACGCCGGCGGCGTCCGGCGCGGTGGCCTGCGGATTGCCTGCGCGGCAACGATTCTCGGCGCGGCCGTCTTCGGGGTGCCGGGGCCCGCGACGGCGGTCTCCCCGCCGACAGTGAATCCCGGCGCGCTCGGCCCCGCCCTGGACCTGAGCGGCCGGCCCGGGCCGCTGGAGCCGACCAAGCAGAAGACCGTCTGCGCCACGCCGATGCTGTCGGGCTCGCCCCCGGCGGACGCGCCGATCGCGCAGCGGGTGCTGGATCTTCCGACGGCGTGGAAGTTCTCGAAGGGCGACGGGCAGAAGGTCGCGGTCATCGATACCGGCGTGAATCCGCATCCGCGGCTGCCCCCGGTGCAGCCCGGCGGCGACTACGTCGTCGCGGGCGGCGACGGCCTCACCGACTGCGACGGCCACGGCACCATCGTCGCGGGCATCATCGCCGCGCGGCCCAGCACGACCGACGGATTCGCCGGTGTCGCACCGAATGCCGCCATCATGTCCATCCGTCAGCTGAGCCTGGCCTACGAGGCCGCGAACTCGTCGTCGTCCTCGGCGCCCGGCGCCATCGCCAATGCCGGCTACGGCAATGTGCTCACCCTCGCCGCCGCCGTCGTCCGGGCAACCAATATGGGCGCCACCGTGATCAACGTGTCCGAGGTGGCCTGCACCCAGGCCGGCGGGAACACTGCCGACGGAACCCTCGGCGCGGCAGTGCAATACGCCTACAACCACAATGTGGTGGTCGTCGCAGCGGCCGGCAACATGCAGTCGGACGGGCCGTGCAAGACCCAGAACTCGGATTCCGGTTGGGAAAACGTGCAGACGATACCGAGTCCGGCGTGGTTCGATAAATACGTGTTGTCGGTCGGTTCGGTGGATCCCAGCGGAGCGGTCTCGGATCTGACGCTGCAGGGCCCGTGGATGGGTGCTGCCGCGATCGGGCGCCAGATCGTGTCCCTGGACAGCAAGCCCGGCGGGACCGGACTGGTCGACAGCGTGAACGGCACAGACGGCGTGCGGCCCATCGAGGGGACGAGTTTCGCCACGCCCTTCGTCTCGGGCCTGGCCGCGCTGGTGCGGTCGCGCTTTCCGAATCTGACTGCCGGACAGGTCATCGACCGCATCGAGCGCACCGCCCACGCACCCGGCCGGGGGCGCGACGACAAGGTCGGGCACGGTCTTATCGATCCGGTGGCCGCGCTCACGGAGGTGCTGCCGGACGAGCCCGTCGGTACCGGCGCCCAGAAGGCCCACGCGTTGCCCACGCCGTACTTCCCGTCGCCGCCGGATCCGCGCCCGCGCGAATACGCGATCATCGGCTCGATCACTTGCCTGTCGGTGCTGGGGATCGGTGTACTGCTGGCGATTCCGCTGCGCCGCAAGCGTTCCGGTGATTCTCCAGATAGCGAGCTGTAGGGAAACATGATTACCGAAGGTTTTGTGCGCCGTCCCCGCATCGCTCCGCCGCGGGCGCCGGGCGGCGAGGTGACGCTCAGCCCGCCGCCGGAGGTCACCAGGCCGGTGCCCGGCCCGCTGATCGCCCGGATCATGCCGGTCGTCATGATCGTGGCCGTCGTCGGCATGATGGCGATGTTTGCGACGCAGGGGAAGTCGCTGCTGGGCAACCCGATGATGATGATGTTCCCGATGATGATGATGATGTCGATGGTCGGCATGGTCATGGGCTTCAGCCGCGGCGGCGGCAACAAGTCCGCCGGTGAGCTGAACGAGGAACGCAAGGACTATTTCCGCTATCTCGACCAGATCCGCCGGGACGTCCGGCGCACGGGGCTCAAGCAGCTGGAATCGCTGACCTGGAGCCATCCCGAACCGGTCGACCTGGAATCGATGGTCGGCAGCCGCCGGATGTGGGAGCGCCGCCCCAACGACCCGGACTTCGGGCACGTGCGCGTCGGAGTCGGAAGCCATCGGCTGGCAACGAAACTCGCCCGTCCGGAGACCGGTCCGATCGAGGACCTGGAGCCGGTGTCGACGGTCGCGCTGCGCCGGTTCGTGCGCACCCATTCGGTGGTGCACCAGCTGCCGACCGCGGTGTCGCTGCGCGCCTTCCCCGCGATCAACATCGAGGGCCCGGACGAGGACTCGCGCATGCTGGTGCGCGCGATGCTGATGGAGTTCACCGCATTTCACGGTCCCGATCACGTCGCGGTCGCGATCGTCTGCGCGGATCCGGACGGCCCGGCGTGGTCGTGGGCGAAATGGCTACCGCACCTGCAGCATCCGAGCGCGCGCGACGGCATGGGCTCGATGCGCATGATGTACGGCTCGCTGGGCGAGCTGGAGACCTCGCTGTCGGCGGAGCTGATGGAGCGCGGGCGGTTCATGCGCAATCCGCAACCGACACAGGGCCGCACGCATCTGCTCGTGGTCATCGACGACGGCTACGTGAACGGGACCGAGCGACTGGTCAGCGAGTCCGGCCTAGACTCGGTGACGGTGCTGGACCTGACCGCCCCCGAGAACGGCCTGGCCGCGCGGCGCGGCCTGCAGCTGGTCGTCGGCGACGGCGCGGTCAGCGCGCGCAGCGTGGCCGGGGTGGAGCGCTTCGCCACCGTGGATGAGATTGGATTGCCCGAGGCCGAGACCTTCGCCCGCTCGCTGGCCCGATACCGGATCGCGACCGCGGCGCAGATCGTCAGCCTCGGCGACGAGACCCGCGCCGATCCGGGCCTGATGGCACTGCTGAAGATCCCGGACGCCGCGCAGATCGAGCCGGCCAAGGTGTGGCGCCCGCGCACCCCGCGCGAGCGGCTGCGGGTACCGATCGGCATCACGCCCGACGGCACGCCGGTCGACCTGGACATCAAGGAGTCCGCCGAGAACGGCATGGGCCCGCACGGATTGTGCATCGGCGCAACCGGTTCGGGTAAGTCGGAGTTCCTGCGCACGCTGGTGCTGTCGATGGTGGCCTCGCACTCCCCGGACGCGCTCAACCTGATTCTGGTCGACTTCAAGGGTGGCGCAACGTTTCTCGGGTTGGACCCGCTCCCGCACGTCGCGGCGGTCATCACCAACCTCGAGGCCGAGCTGTCCATGGTCGACCGTATGAAGGACGCCCTGGCCGGCGAGATGAATCGCCGTCAGGAGCTGCTGCGCTCGGCGGGCAACTTCGCCAACGTCACCGAGTACGAGAAGGCCCGCGCCGCGGGCACGCCGCTGGACCCGCTGCCCGCGCTGTTCGTGGTCGTCGACGAGTTCTCCGAACTGCTCTCGCAGAAGCCCGATTTCGCGGATCTGTTCGTGATGATCGGCCGGCTGGGCCGGTCGCTGCACGTGCATCTGCTGCTGGCCTCGCAGCGCCTGGAGGAGAACAAGCTGCGCGGCCTGGACTCACACCTGTCCTATCGCATCGGCCTGCGTACCTTCTCCGCCAACGAATCCCGCGCGGTGCTGGGTATCACCGACGCCTACCACCTGCCCAGCGTGCCGGGTGCCGGCTACCTGAAGACCGACGCCGCGGATCCGTTGCGGTTCAACGCAACCTACGTCTCGGGCCCGTACGTGGCGCCGGCCACCTCGGGGCCGGTCGTCGGCCCCGGCGGGCGAATCCACGGCGGGCGGCCCACGGTGTTCACCGCCTCGCCGGTGGAGATCCCGGAACCGCCGGAAGAGCCGGAGCCCGAATTCGATCCGCTCGCACTGCCGGAGCCGCCGACCCCGGAGGCGCTGGCCGAGGAGGGCATTCCGGATTCGCTGCTCACCGTCGTGGTGAAGCGGCTGACCGGGCATGGGCGTCCCGCGCACGAGGTGTGGCTGCCGCCGCTGGAGGAGTCGCCCTCGGTGGACATGCTGCTGCCCGACCCGGATTGGCGCTCGCCCGCCAACCGGCACGGCCAGCTGTGGATGCCGATCGGCATCATCGACAAGCCGTACGAGCAGCGTCGTGACGTGCTGACCATCCAATTGTCCGGCGCCCGAGGGCATGTCGCGGTGGTGGGCGGTCCGCAGTCGGGCAAGTCGACCGCGCTGCGCACCATCATCATGGCCGCCGCGGCCACCCACACGCCCGAGCAGGTGCAGTTCTACTGCCTGGACTTCGGTGGCGGCAGCATGGCGGGCCTGGTCGGCATGCCGCACGTCGGCTCCGTCGCGGGCCGCCTCGACGTGGACCGGGTCCGGCGCACGCTCGCGGAGCTGACCACCATCATGCGCCAGCGCGAGGAGCGGTTCAGCGAACTCGGCATCGAATCCATGACCGAGTTCCGGCGCCGCAAGTTCTCCCAGATCCGCACCGACGGCACCATGCCGCCCGGAAATCCGCTGGAGCACGACAGGTTCGGCGACATCTTCCTGGTCATCGACGGCTGGGCGACGATCCGCGAGGAGTTCGAGACGCTCGAGCCGGCGATCCACGCGATCGCCGGGCAGGGCCTGTCCTTCGGTATCCACCTGATGCTCGCCGCGTCGCGCTGGGGCGAGATCCGCGCGGTGGTCAAGGACCAGATCGGCACGCGGCTCGAGCTGCGCCTGGGCGATCCGTCGGATTCGGAGATGGGCCGCCGGACCGCGGCGCTGGTCCCGGTCGGGCGTCCCGGCCGCGGTCTGACGCCCGAGGAACTGCACATGCTGATGGCGCTGCCGCGCCTGGACTCCCGCACCGATCCCGCCACCGTGTCCGAGGGCGTCGCGCTCTCCAAGCAGGGCATGGAACAGCTGTGGGGCACCCGCCGCGCGCCCGAGGTGCGCATGCTGCCGCAGCAGTTCTCCCGCGAGCAGCTGTTGCAGCTGGCAGCGGCGCGCGGTATCGAGCAGGGCTCGACCAAGATCGTGGTCGGCCTCGGCGAGAACGAATTGGAGCCGCTGGTCCTGGATTTCGGGGCCGAGCCGCACCTGATGGCCTTCGCCGACGTGGAGTGCGGCAAGACCACGCTGCTGCGCAACATCGCCATGGGCATCACCGAGAGCTGCACGCCCGAACAGGCGCGCATCATCATGGTCGACTACCGCCGCACCATGCTCGGCGTGGTCGAGGGCGAGCAGCTGGCCGGCTACTCCACCTCCTCGCAGACCTGTGGCGCGATGATCAAGGACGTCGTCGGCTTCCTGGCCGAGCGGATTCCGGGCGCGGACATCACCCCGCAGCAACTGCGCGAGCGCAGCTGGTGGAGCGGCCCGGAGATCTACATCCTGGTCGACGACTACGACATGGTCGTGCAGGGCTCGAACAACCCGCTGCTGCCGCTCAACGAATACCTGCCGCAGGCAAGGGATATCGGCGTGCACCTGATCGTCACCCGCCGCACCGGCGGTGTGTCCCGGGCGCTGTTCGATCCCGTGCTGGGCGGCATGAAGAACATGTCGGTGGCCGCGCTGATCATGAGCGGTCCGCGCGACGAGGGCAAGATCATCGGCGACGTGCGGCCCACCAAGCTGCCCCCCGGGCGCGGCGTGCTGGTCTCGCGTACCGCGGGCCAGGAGATGGTGCAGATCGCCTATCTGCCGCCGTTGTAAGCGGAGACGCTTCGCCGCTGAACTGGGCCGCCACGGGGCATTTCGCACCGGCGACCACACCTGCCCGGCGCGCATGCGGCTCTGCTGGGCACGTCGGTGGGCGTGGCAGTGAGGCACCGCGCGACCTGGCCGGCTGTTAGGGTTCGGCGGGGAGGTGGACTCGATCGTGAAGCGCTGTGTGGTGACTGCCGTGGCCGCGCTGCTGCTGACGGGCGCGGCGGCGTGCGGGTCCCCGACCGGCGGCGGGGATCCGGAGCCCGCCGTGGATCTCGCGCGGCTGGATCCGGGACCCTATGCGTCCCAGCCGAAGCCGTTTCACACCAACGATCCCAGGTTCGTGGCGGGCCTGTTCGAAGCCGAGCGGATGGCGAGTTGAAGACGGTACGGGTACTGGCGGTTTCGGCGCTGGCCGCGATCGCCCTGGCTGGCTGCGGCATGTCGGTGCCCGGCAGTCCCGTGGCCGGTGAGCTCGATGTCCGCGCACTCGACATCGGCGCGTACTCGGACCAGCCGCTCGAGTTCCGTTCGGAGTTCCGTCACAGCCTGGACGCCGGGACGGAATTGGCGATCATCCGGCTGGCCGGGCACGTGGCGCTCGGGTCCGAGATCAAGGTGCCGGTGCAGGTCGGCGCCGGCGTTTCCATTCCGGTCCCGCTTGTCGGCGGCGGGATGAGCGTGCTGCGCGAGCCCGGCGACTACGAGTCCTCGGTGGCGCAGGACCAATTTCGGGCGGTGCTCCAGCGGGACGGCATGTTGTTCGGATTCGGCGCGGACAGCGCCGACCGCTCCGAACCGAACGCGCACGCCGTGGCGGGGGATACCGCGTTGTCGCTCACCGTATTCCAATTCCCCGACGACGCCTCCGCGGCTGCGGCGGCCGGGGATCTCGAGGCGGTCGACTTCGCCGCGGCGCCCGGCAATGTCCCCGTGCAGCTGGCGAAATACCCTGCGGCCAAGGCGCATTGGCGGCCGGATATCCGGACGATGGGCGCCCGCATCGCCCACGGCTCCTATGTGGTCGACCTGTTCGCCCGGACCCCGCAGCCCGACCTGGCCGCACTGACGGCGCTGAGCGCAACGGCGCTCGATGTCCAGCTGCCGCTGCTGGACTCGCTGAAGCCGTTGTCGCGCAGGGATGTGCTGCACCTGGACTACGACCCGGACGGGCTGATGCGGCGCACGCTGAAGGTATCGCCCGATCCGAATCCCGATTTCGACCCGAAAACGACCGTCCCCGAGGGCGATATGGACCCGCGCGCACTGCTGCACCGGCTCCCCGAGCCCGCCGCGACCAAAGCCTTGCTGGCCGCCGACGGTGTCGACCGGGTCGCCCTGTCCGGTAGCACGGTGCTGATGCGCGCGCGCGACGAGGCGGCCGCGGCGTCGCTGTGGAAATCGCTGAATGCCACCGCCCCCAAGGACGTTCAGACCCCGCCCGGACTCTCGTCCGCGGGCTGCGGCGAGAACACCGACGCCGGGCCGACCGGCAAACGCTACACCTGCCGCGTGCGCTACCGCCGGTACGTGGCCACGGTATCGAGCGATCAGCTCGGCGACGTGCAGCAACGCGCCAGTGCGCAGTACGCGCTGCTTGCCAACGCGCAGTAGCGAATACCCTCGTCGATCAGCCTTCGGTCGCGAACTGGGCGGGGGCGGTGAGCGCCGGGGTGGGCAGGTGCCAGCTGTCGGCGCGGCGCTCGAACAGGGCCGTCGAGGGCCCCGATGCGTCGGGCCCCGCGACGCGGGCCAGCTGGAATCCGGAGCGCCGATAGTAGTCGTGCAGGCCGGTGTTGGTCGTCCAGGCATCCAGCCGCACCCAGGTGCGGCGCCGCCGCCGGGCCAGGGCGGCCGCATGCGCCAGCAGTGCCGAGCCCACCCGGTTGCCCGCGAAGCGCAGGTCCACGATCATGTAGTGCACGATCACCGCGTCCGCGAGCTCGCCGGGGGACCAGAGACCTTCGTCCGCACGATCATTCACGGTGATGGTGCCTGCGGGTTCGCCGTCGATCTCGGCGATCCAGGTCTCGCGCGCGTCTACCGCGCGGCCCACCGCGCGGGCAAATATCTCGATGGGGAGCCCCCGCCCCTGCCGTGTCCACTGATCCGAGCCTCGGGCCGCAAGCCAGGCCGTGCGCTGGAGCCGTAGTCGGCAGATGGTGCCGAGATCGGACGGCTCAGCCTGGCGAATGCGGACGGTCATGGCGGCCCCGGCACCAGCGAGTTACCGAAGGAATGAGAATTGCCCGGGGGCTGCGGCGTCCCGAGGGTCTTGCGGATGAGCTCGGTGCCGGCATCGTCGCCGAGTTCGTAGGCCAGGCGGTTGCGGGCGGCGATGGAGCGATGGCGGGTCACGCGGGTGACGCGGTCGGCGTTGGCGCCGATGCGTAGGTGATCCAGCAGCATGGTGCCGACACCGACACCGAGCACCGCGGCCTCCTCGGCACTCGCCGGCCGCGCGACAATGGTGTCGCGGTGCGCGGATTCGGGGTGGCCGCGCTGGGCCAGGCGGCGCGTGGTGCCCTCGGGAATGTCGTGGGGGGAGTCGACGCCGGTGGCCTCTGCCAAGTCCCGTGGATAGAAACTGACTTCCCACGACCAGGGTTCGTTGTCGAGGTACTGCACGACCGTGCGGGCCACCACCCAGGAGTCCTCCGGAACGCCCAGCCACATCGCCACATCCGGGCCGGCCGGTTCCATACGCGCGCTGAACTGCTTGGACGGCTCGCGGCCGACGGCGCGGGCGAGCTCGGAGAAGATGTCCTGGGTGGACTTGGGGCGGTCGGGGCGGATCGAGCTGGTGACAATGTATTCCAGCACCTCTTGACTTCGCACGATGGTGCCGCGCGAAGTTGCTGTGTAGAGCAGATTTTCGGCTACCAGAACCTGAATTGCGTTGCGAGCGGTTGTAATTGATACCTGCATCTGATCGGCCAGCTCGTTGTGGCTCGGTAGCCGATCTCCGGGCTTCCATGTGCCGTTGCGGATCTCCTCGCGGAGGAGGTCTGCGATCCGCTGGTACCTCGGACCGTCCGCCATCTCGCTCCTACGGGTTGTTACTTCAAGGAAAGGAAGTCTACCCTGCTGCTCCCGGTGGCGTGTGACCCTTGACACTCACTTTCAGAGGTTTATTGTAATGAACGTCCTGAACGAGGGTTGTACGGCGATGACGGCGAGGCAACGTGGCGGGTTCGGAGACAACTCATACGATGGTCATGGCAGTTCCCGATGTGCCGCAGGGTGCGACTGTGGTGGAAGCCCTTATGAACGGCATTCTGCCGGGCTCCGACCTACTCCTGCGTGCCTGCCGCGGTCACCGCGTCATCGGCGGTCCCCTGCTGTGGTTCTCCCGTGATCTCGCGGTCCTGCACGAGCGCCGCCTCATCGGCTACGGCGGTTCCGAACCGGACTCCAGTCCGGCCACGCTGATCGAGATCGACCGCCGCCGTACCGAATTGGTGATGGCGATCGACGACTGGATCTCCCGTTCGATACCGCAGCATCGCCTAGGCGCCACCCTGCACACCGAAACCATCGGCTCGGTCATCGACCGCATCGCCGAGGCCTCCGTCCGCGCCCACCACGCCCTGATGACCCTCGACGCGAACGACGAGATCCTGCACGTCGCCTGGCATCACCTGGCCGAGCTCGCCGATGCCTACGACGACCTCGTCGCCGACGTCCTGGCCGGCCGGCGCCGCCTTCCCGCCTGGTAGGCGGCGCCGATCGCGCAGGCGTCACAACGATTTCCGCGTTCAGGCTCTCGTAAATCCGCTCGCCTGTGCGGAATTCGCCGTTGGTTTTCGCTCAGCGAATGTTCTTGTAGACGTCGACCAGTGCGGCCGCGGTCCGCTTCAGCGAGTCGCAGCTGCCGTGGCCGGACATTTCGACCTCGTCGACCCACTGGTCGTTGCCGCGGGAGATCGGGTGGGACTGGTCCAGGAACAGGTCGATCCGGCAGCCGCCTGCGCTCCCGGAGTCGGTCACCGCGCCGGGTACGCCGTTGATGTCGGTGACCTTGCCGAGCCGGCGCTCGCCCGCGAGGACGCTGAGGGGCTTCTGATTCTCGGTAAGTTCCTGGCGGGTCGCGTCGTGGTTCGAGTCGAGGTAGAAATCGCAGTTGTAGGGGGTGGTGTTGGTGATCACCTGCAGGCGTGGGCGGTCCTTGCCGATGACCGACAGGACGGCGCAGGGGTCCAGGCGAGTCAGCGGGGTGTTCAGGCTGACCCTGCTGTTCATGCGCAGCGGCGGGGTCTTGGGCAGGGGCAGGGCCGCGCGGGCGAAGGTGATCGCGGCGTCGCAGGCGTTGGTGTTGTTGTGACTGGTCACCGCGTAGTTGAACGAATGCGGCAGGTACGGCACGGTGATGCTGCAGGTATTGCTCCCACTGGGCGTCACCCCGAGCTTGATGTCGCCGAGATCGATTGTCCGGATGGGGGATTCGTCCCACTGCCCCAGGGTGACATCGACGGTGTAGGTGCCCCTCGGGTAGTCGATCGAGCACACCTCGAAATTCTGCGCCGGGCCGATGGACACCGGCTTGCCCAGCGAGGCCAGGGCAGTGGCGTCGGCGAACCCGCACGGGTCCAGTAGCCGCTCCTGATCCCGGGCGGACAGCTCCTGCTGATCGTCTGCGCTCAACTGCGCACGATACGAGGCCAGCGGCTGGTCCGACACCATGGGTATCGCGGTCCCGCTCATGCCACACCCGGCCAGCGCCGCGACCAGCGCCGCGAGCGCGAGAACCCCCACCCCGAAACGTCTGTTGAGCACGCAGCGCAACCTATCGCGGCGGAACGGCATTCAGCAAGGATGATGGTGTGGTACCGCCGTGAATATTCGAGGAGCCCACCGCATGACGACACAGCCCGACCCAGCCATCGAACTGCGCCCGATCGGCAGCGTGCGCTCGATTCTGACCGCTCGCGGCCAAGGCCCCCGGCAGGCCGATGAGGGCGCGCCGCCCGCGGATCTGCTGATCGATCCCGAATTCGCCACCGCCGCAGCCGATTTGCGTCCGGGCCTGCGCATCGTGATCCTCACCTGGTTGGACCGCACCGATCGCACGGTGCAGCAGGTGCACCCCCGCGGTGAGGGCGACCGCCCCGCAACCGGGGTCTTCGCCACCCGCTCGCCCGACCGCCCCAACCCGATCGGTCTGCACGAGGTGACGGTTACCGCCGTCGCGGGCACGACGGTGACAGTCGACGGACTCGAGGCGCTGGACGGTACGCCGATTATCGACATCAAGCCCGTTCTGGAGCCGATCGCCGAACGGTGAGGGGCGGAACGACGCGGCATGGCGCGGGCTAGATCCTCGGTCGAGCCCGCGCGACAGCGCCGACCGGCTATCGAGCGGCGGAAGGTACAGCTTCGCACCGCAATCGGCACAGCACCCGGCAACGCGGACCGCGTGTTGGCTGCAACTGCCCGGCGGCACACGGCCGCTCGCGACTGCGCGGTGATACGCACACGTCGGCCGCAACTGCGCGGCAATACATGCGATCCGGCCGCAGGCGCGGAGCGCCGCCCGGCGGTTCAGTAGGTGAACCGCCGGTGTTCGGTGGCGAAATCGTCGGCGACGGTGGCGGCGAGCTCGACCAGGGCGCGCTTGGTGTTCTTGTGCAGGCGAGCCAGTTCGATCTCGGCGCCCTCGGACAGGTGCGGGTCGTAGGGGATGATGTGCACCGCGCGGCAGCGCGAGAGGAAGTACTCGCGCAGCTGCTGGATGCCCACGTTCGGTGAGCCGGGCCGGGGCAGGTTGATCACCACGACCGCGTTGCGCACCAGGTGATCGTGCCCGTGCAGCGAGAGCCAGTCCAGGGTGGCCGCGGCGCTGCGGGCGCCGTCGATCGCCGAGGAGGAGATCAGCACCAGCGAATGCGCCAGCTCCAGCACGCCCGCCATCGCCGAGTGCATCAGGCCGGTGCCGCAGTCGGTGAGGATGATGTTGTAGAACCGCTGCAGGATCCGCGCCACCTGCCGGTATTCGTCCTCGCTGAAGGACTCCGAGGCGGCCGGATCCCGTTCGCTGGCAAGCACTTCCAGTCGGCTGGTGCCCTGTGAGGTGTGCCGGCGCACGTCGCCGTACGAGTTGATCGCCGGATCCAGCAGCAGATCCCGCACCGTGGAGCGGGTCTGCAGCTGCACGCGCTGGGACAGCGTGCCGAAGTCCGGGTTGGCGTCCACCGCGATGACCCGGTCGCCGCGGATCGAGGCGAAGATCGAGCCGATGCCCATGGTCGTGGTGGTCTTGCCGACGCCGCCCTTGAGCGAGAGCACCGCGATGCGGTAATCGCCCTGGACCGGCTGCCGGATGCGGGCCACCAGCTCCTGCAGGCGGCGCTCCTCGGCCGACATGCCGGGATTGATCGCGCCGCCGGTGACGTGGTGCACCGTGCGCCGCCAGCCTGTGCCGGGCGCCTTCTTCGCCCGGCGCACCGGGACGTCGTCCAGCGACGGCTGCGGGCCGCCCTGGGGGCCGCGGAACTGCTGATGCGGTGGTGGCTGCTGCTGATAGGGGTGCTGCCCCTGGTACTGCGCCGGCTGGCCCGGCGGGGACTGCCACTGCTGCCCGGGCGGCGGGCCCGGTGGCGCGAACCGCGGGTCGGCCGGGGTGATGGGGCCCGGGGCCGTGGGGCTCGGGCCGAATCCCTGTGGCGGCGAACCGAATCCCTGGGGCGGCTGTTGCTGGCCCGGCGGCCCGGGCTGGGGCTGCCCGGCGTAGCCGTTGGGCGGACCCTGCGGGAAGTTCTGCGGCCCCGGCGGATACGGCGCGGGCGCGTTCTGATCGACCTGGCGGCCCATCATGACGGTCTGGTCGGCCTCGGGGCCCGGGTGCGTCGGCGCGGGGGTATCGAATGCCCGATGCCGCCCGTCGCCGTCGCCCTGGGCAATGGGCCAGTTGCCGCTGTCCGGGCGCGCGGCCGTATCCGGCTGCGGCGCGGCGGGTTTCGGATCCTGCGGAACGGGGGCCGGAGCGACCTGTGCCGCAGCAGATTCCGGACTCTCCAGCCACGGGGGGGCCTCGTCGGCGACGGGCTCCACGAACGGCTGCGGCGGGGCCGTGTGCGGCCGGGCCGCGGCCTCGGGCGGTGCGAGCTCGCCCGGGCCCGGCGGCTCGGGCAGCGGTGGCCGCTGGGGCGCCTCGGGCGGCGGCGGCAGATCGGGACGGCCGCCGACCTTCACCGTCATCTCACCCGCGTCGCCGGACTCCGGGGGTGCGGCAGGGAACTGACCCGAGAACGCCTGCGGCGCCTCGGAAATCGGCGGCCGGTTGGCCGGGGGCACCTGCGGCATCGGCCCCGACTGCCGGGGCCCCTGCGGCAGCATTCCCGGCGGCGGTTGCTGCGCGGGGAACTCGCCCTGCGGGCCCGGGCCATACTGTTCCTGCCCGGGGAAACCCTGCGCGAGGTGCTGCTGGTCGGGGCCCGGAGGCGGGAAGCCCTGGGGGAGTTGCTGTCCGTTGGGCGCGAACCCGCCACCATCCCCGTTCGGGTGCGGCGCATTCGGCGGGCGCAGCTGCGGATCCAGCTGCGGCGCAGCGCCGTCCGGCTGCGCGCTCCAGGTCTGCGTGGCGCCCTCGGAAAAGTTCTGTGCCGCCTCGGATTGCGGCTGGCCCCATTCCTGCTGCGGCTCGCCCCAGGGGCGCTGCTCGGGCGCCTCCTCGGACTTGCCCTTCTTCTTTTTCTTGCCGCTGTTCTTGAGCGACTCGGGCTCGGACTTCTCGGCATCGGCCTTGCGGCCGAACCGCCGCCGCGGCGCCTTCTCCGCGATGAGGCTCTGCTGCGGCAGATTCTGTACCGGCGCTTCGTAACCCGACTGCGAGGCCTCGCCCTCCGAGAGCCACGGCGGCAGCATGGGAAGTTCGTTACTCACAGCTGCACCTCGCTGGCGATCTCGATGGTGCCGACCATAGCTGCGTGCGCTGCGCCTGGAACTGACTCGCTGCGCTCGCTCACTGGTGTCCCCCTGGGATCTGCTGGGCCGTTGTCTGGACAGTGCGCAGTTTACCCGGGCCCCGGCAACTGGGAGGGATCTGCCGTCCGGCCGAGTTCGCCCGGAGTGCACCCGTGCCCCGTGTAGTCTGGCTCACGCTCTGGCGCGTGCGATTGCCGGGCAGTTGCGAGATCGGAGGGGCGCGATGGCTACGTCGGTGGAAAACGGAGACGGGCTGCGTCTGGACGAACTGCCGATCCGGCCGGTCCACCGCAAACTCGTCGCCCTCGTCGGCATGGGCCTGTTCTTCGATCTCTACGAGCTGTTCCTGGCTGGGACGATCACCGGCGTCTTCAAGCAGCAGATGCACCTGTCGACCACCGAGCTCAGCGGCATTCTCGCCTCGGCCTTCGCGGGGCAGTTCTTGGGCGCGCTGGTGCTGGGACGGCTCTCGGACGTCTTCGGCCGCCGCCGGATGTTCATGATCAACATCGGGGTGTACGCGGGCTTCACGCTGCTGGGTGCCTTCAGCCCGAACGTGTGGTTCCTGATGGCGACCCGGGCGCTGGCGGGCCTGGGCATCGGCGCGGAGACGACGCTGTCGGACACCTATCTCTCGGAGGTCATGCCGCCGCAGGTGCGCGGCCGGATGATCTCGATCGCGTACACGCTGGGCTTCTGCGCGGTGCCGGCGGTGGGCTTCCTGGCGCGCTGGCTGGTTCCGCTGCATCCGCTGGGAGTCGCGGGCTGGCGCTGGCTGTTCGTGATCGGCGGCCTGGGTGCCGGGCTGGTGTTCGTCGCGCGGCGGGCGATGCCCGAGTCGCCGCACTGGACCGCGGGCCGGGACCGGGCGCGGGAACGGGTGCCGTTCGCGCGGATTCTGCGCAGGCCGCTGGCCGGGCGCACCGGACTGTTCTCCGCGGTGATGATCCTGCAGGTGTTCGGCTATTACGGCTTCGGCACGCTGGCGGTGCTGGTGCTGCAGCACAAGGGCTTCACCGTGGTGAATTCGCTGGGCTACCTGGCGATCACGTATCTGGGCTATCCGATCGGCTCGCTGCTGGCGATCCCGCTGATCGAGCGGATGGAGCGCAAGTACCTGGTGCTCGCCTCGACCGCGGCGATGGCGATCTTCGGCCTGATCTTCGGCTTCGCCACCAGCGTGCCGCTGATCCTGCTCTCGGGCGGGCTGTTCACGCTGGCCAGCAACGTCTTCTCCGACGCGCTGCACACCTACCTACCCGAATCGTTCCCGACCAGCGTGCGCGGCACCGCCTCGGGCGCGACCTACTCGCTGTCCAAGCTCAGCACCGCGATCCTGCCGTTCGTGCTGTTGCCCATGCTGGACCGGCACGGGCCCGGCGCGGTGTTCACCGTCATCACCGCGGCGCTGGTGATCATGCTCGCGCTGATCGTGGTGTGGGGCCCGCGGATCGGACGCGGCCCCCTCGAGCCCTGAGCGCGGCCGTCCGCGCAGGGCGAAATCGGGGCATTTGGCCAGATGATGGGGGCACGGGTAAGCTTGGTCGGCGGTGCACCTACACGCCGGTCACTCATCTCTGCATGGGGTCTGTCCGGTGAGTATGGCATCAGGGCGGCGGGAGTGCACGAAAATTGCCGCTCGTGGATGAAAACGGCAGTGACAGTTAGCCGATCAGCTGCAACCAATCAGGGTTTCAGCACAAACGGGATCGCGGAGGATATGGCGAAGAAGGAAGGGGCCATCGAGGTCGAGGGCCGTGTAATCGAGCCGTTGCCCAACGCGATGTTCCGCATCGAGCTGGAGAACGGTCACAAGGTACTCGCCCACATCAGTGGCAAGATGCGGCAGCACTACATCCGCATCCTCCCCGAGGATCGCGTGGTCGTGGAGCTTTCGCCCTACGACCTGACCCGCGGTCGCATCGTCTACCGCTACAAGTGACGGCTCGCCGTCACGACGAATGAAACTTCCCCAGCCACCTGGCTGGGGAACACGTGTGTTCACACCCAGTGAACCCGGAAACAGATTGGATCTGACGTGAAGGTCAACCCGAGCGTCAAGAAGATCTGCGAGAAGTGCAAGGTGATCCGCCGTCACGGCCGGGTCATGGTGATCTGCGAAAACCTGCGTCACAAGCAGCGTCAGGGTTAATTCCCCGGCGGTTCGCTCACCGGCCAAGCACCGAACGCGGTTCGGATTGGCAGAGAAGAAGAACTCCCAGCGCCAGTCGGCATCGGCGAGCTCGCAGTGTCCGTGAGGACATGCGGGCGGATGCCAGACCTACCCCCGGTACGGAGGCCGGGGCCCCACACGAGGGGACGGACAGGGAGCAGACCTCCGCAACATGAAGGAAATGCCACATGGCACGTCTGATGGGCGTCGACCTCCCGCGCGAAAAGCGCATGGAGATCGCGCTGACCTACATTTTCGGTATCGGTCGTACCCGCTCCAAGGAGATCCTCGCGGCCACGGGCGTCAGCCCCGACCTGCGTTCGAAGGATCTCTCCGACGACGACGTCACCCGGTTGCGCGATTACATCGAGGCGTCGGACCTCAAGGTCGAGGGCGACCTGCGCCGTGAGGTGCAGGCCGACATCCGCCGCAAGATCGAGATCCAGTGCTACCAGGGCATCCGCCACCGTCGCCACCTGCCGGTGCGCGGCCAGCGGACCAAGACCAATGCGCGCACGCGCAAGGGTCCGAAGAAGACCGTCGCCGGCAAGAAGAAGTAGGGATAGCGAATGCCTCCTAAGAGTCGGGCCTCCGGCCCCAAGAAGTCGCCCAAGGCGCGTCGCAGGGACAAGAAGAACGTCCCGCACGGCCACGCGCACATCAAGTCCACGTTCAACAACACCATCGTGTCGATCACCGACCCTGAGGGCAACGTCATCTCGTGGGCGTCCTCGGGCCACGTCGGTTTCAAGGGTTCGCGTAAGTCGACCCCGTTCGCCGCGCAGCTCGCCGCCGAGAACGCTGCCCGCAAGGCGCAGGAGAACGGCGTCAAGAAGGTCGACGTGTTCGTCAAGGGCCCGGGTTCGGGCCGTGAGACCGCGATCCGTTCGCTGCAGGCCGCCGGCCTCGAGGTGGGCACGATCTCCGACGTCACCCCGCAGCCCCACAACGGCTGCCGTCCGCCCAAGCGGCGTCGCGTCTAGCGGGAAAGGATTTAGCGAAAAATGGCTCGTTATACAGGCCCCATCACCCGCAAGTCGCGTCGTCTGCGTGTCGACCTCGTCGGAGGCGACCAGGCGTTCGAGCGTCGTCCTTACCCGCCCGGCCAGCACGGCCGCGCGCGGATCAAGGAGTCCGAGTACCTGATGCAGCTGCAGGAGAAGCAGAAGGCTCGCTTCTCCTACGGCGTCATGGAGAAGCAGTTCCGCCGGTACTACGAGGAGGCGAACCGCCAGAAGGGCAAGACGGGTGACAACCTGCTGCGCCTGCTGGAGGCCCGTCTGGACAACGTCGTGTACCGCGCCGGTCTGGCTCGCACCCGTCGTCAGGCCCGCCAGCTCGTCTCCCACGGCCACTTCCTGGTGAACAACCGCAAGGTCAACGTTCCCAGCTTCCAGGTGAGCCAGTACGACATCATCGATGTCAAGGAGAAGTCGCTGCCGACGCTGCCGTTCCAGGTGGCGCGCGAGACCGTCGGCGACCGCCCGAACGTGGGCTGGCTGCAGGTCGTTCCGGGCCGGCTGCGCATCCTCGTGCACCAGCTGCCCGAGCGCGCGCAGATCGACGTCCCGCTGAACGAGCAGCTGATCGTCGAGTACTACTCGAAGTAAGGCGCAACAGCGCCGCTGGTGGGAGGCCGTGTTCCCCGGAATGGGGCCTCCCACAATCCAGTTCGTGGGCGTCAAATAGCGGGCGTCCAGAAGGAGGAAGAAAATGCTGATTTCACAGCGACCGACGCTGACCGAAGAGGTTCTGGCCGAGAACCGCTCGAAGTTCACCATCGAACCGCTCGAGCCGGGCTTCGGCTACACCCTCGGCAACTCGCTGCGCCGCACGCTGCTGTCGAGCATCCCGGGTGCTGCTGTCACGAGCATCCGCATCGACGGCGTGCTG
Organism: Nocardia sp. GP40; assembly: GCF_050434125.1. Lineage (NCBI taxonomy): Bacteria > Bacillati > Actinomycetota > Actinomycetes > Mycobacteriales > Nocardiaceae > Nocardia > Nocardia sp. GP40. Next base: position 286,317 of record NZ_JBNPVW010000013.1, read on the forward strand.
CACGAGTTCACCACCGTCCCGGGCGTGAAGGAGGATGTCACCGACATCATCCTGAACCTCAAGGGCCTGGTCGTGTCGTCCGAGGAGGACGAGCCGGTCACCATGTACGTGCGCAAGTCGGGCCCCGGTGCGGTCATCGCCGGTGACATCGTGCCCCCGGCCGGCGTGACCGTGCACAACCCGGACATGCACATCGCGACCCTGAACGACAAGGGCAAGCTGGAGATCGAGCTCGTGGTCGAGCGCGGTCGCGGCTACGTCCCGGCCGTGCAGAACAAGGCGTCGGGTGCGGAGATCGGCCGGATTCCGGTCGACTCGATCTACTCTCCGGTGCTGAAGGTGACCTACAAGGTCGAGGCGACCCGTGTCGAGCAGCGCACCGACTTCGACCGGCTCATCCTGGACGTCGAGACCAAGAACTCGATCTCCCCCCGGGATGCGCTGGCCTCTGCCGGTAAGACCCTGGTCGAGCTGTTCGGCCTGGCGCGCGAGCTCAACGTCGAGGCCGAGGGCATCGAGATCGGGCCCAGCCCGGCCGAGGCGGACCACATCGCCTCGTTCGCGCTGCCGATCGAGGACCTGGACCTCACCGTGCGCTCGTACAACTGCCTCAAGCGCGAGGGTGTGCACACCGTGGGCGAGCTGGTTGCCCGCACCGAGTCGGACCTGCTGGACATCCGCAACTTCGGCCAGAAGTCCATCGACGAGGTGAAGGTCAAGCTGCATTCGCTGGGCCTGTCGCTCAAGGACAGCCCGGCCTCCTTCGATCCGTCCAGCGTTGTCGGCTACGACGCCGCCACCGGGACCTGGAGCGACAGCGGCACGTTCAGCGACACCGACAACGGCGAGCAGGACTACGCCGAGACCGAACAGCTTTAGGCCTTCGGGGCCGCAGCCCCGGGAGCCTTCCCCAAAGGAGAACACCAATGCCCAAGCCCAAGAAGGGTGCTCGCTTCGGCGGGTCGGCGTCGCACCAGAAGGCGATCTTCGCCAATCTGGCGACGGCGCTCTTCGAGCACGGTCGGATCACGACCACCGAGGCCAAGGCCAAGGCGCTGCGCCCCTACGCCGAGAAGCTCGTCACCAAGGCCAAGGCCGGCACGCTGGCCGACCGCCGCGAGGTGCTCAAGGTCATCCGCAGCAAGGATGTCGTGCACGAGCTCTTCGCGAACATCGGACCGTCGTTCGAGGGTCGCGAGGGTGGCTACACCCGCATCATCAAGACTGTCCCCCGCAAGGGTGACAACGCGCCGATGGCGATCATCGAGCTGGTCCGGGAGAAGACCGTGACCAACGAGGCCGATCGCGCCCGCCGCGTTGCCGCGCAGCAGAAGCAGGCGGAGGCTCCGGTCGACGCCCCGGTCGAGGTCGAAGAGGCCGCCGCCGAGGCTCCGGTCGATGCCCCGGTCGACGAGGCCGAGGCCGAGAAGAGCGAGTAGAGAAATCTGCTCCGTGGGCCGTCCCCGCACGCGCGGGGGTGATCCCAGCGAGTAGGGATCTTCCCCTCGCGGCTGAGCCCATGAGTAAGCCCGCCGTCCCCTCCGGGTCGGCGGGCTTTCCTCATGTTAACCAGGAGGTCGCTGTGACTGAGCCCGATTCATCCGGGCACATCGTTGCAATTCGGGTACGGCTGGACATCGCCTACGACGGCACCGATTTCACCGGCTGGGCGCGCCAGCCGGGGCTGCGGACGGTGCAGGGCGTGCTGGAGGAGTCCCTGAGCAAGGTCCTGCGCGAGCCCGTCCAGCTGACCGTCGCGGGCCGCACCGATGCGGGGGTGCACGCGCAGGGACAGGTCGCGCACTTCGACACGACCGCGGAGATCGACTTTCCGAAGCTGCTGCACCGCATGGCCCGATTCCTGCCCAAGGACGTGCGCATCACCGGAATTCGGCCCGCGCCCGCCGATTTCGATGCGCGTTTCTCGGCGATCCGCCGTCATTACGCCTACCGGCTGACCACCGCCCCCTTCGGCGCCGATCCGCTGGCCGCGCGCAGCGTGGTGCCCTGCCGCCCGGTCGATGTGGAGGCGATGCGCGAGGCGTCGCGAAAGCTGTTGGGGCTGCACGATTTTGCGGCCTTCTGTCGCCGCAGGGAGGGCGCGACCACCGTGCGCGAACTCCAGCGCTTCGACTGGGAGGCCGACGGCGAGCTGCTGACCGCGTACGTCAGCGCCGACGCATTCTGCTGGTCGATGGTGCGCAGCCTGGTCGGTGGGGTGCTCGCGGTCGGTGAGGGCCGCCGCACGCCGGAGTGGATGGCCGGGCTGCTCGACGAGCGTGCGCGCTCGAGCTCGGTGACCGTCGCGCCCGCGCACGGCCTGAGCCTGATCGGGGTCGATTATCCGGACGATGCCGATCTGGCCGCCCGCAACGCCCAGACCCGCGAAATACGGACCGTGCCCGGGGGGTGTTGCGGCGGTTGAGGTTTCGAGTCAGGGCACGGTGACCAGTGAGACGTCGACCGGTCGGCCGTCCGCCTGGACCCGGTACTCCGAATCGTGGAATCCGGCCAGGAAACGCCTGCGCCGCTTCGTGATGACCACCGCGTGACCGCCGACCGCGAAGCGAAACTCCTTAACGTACTGGAGAGAGAACAGCATCCGGTCGGTGACGACGGGTGCATCGTCGACGAGTATCCGCAGATGTCCCCAGGTCCGATCGAAGACGTAATCGACCCGGTGCTGCTCGACGGTGAAGTGCAGGGTCTCCTTCATCGCTCCCCTTGGACTGTGGTTGAACGCGGACACGCCCGACACTACGGTGTGTCTGCTCGGCGCGGGCTGGCAGACTGGGGGCCCATGAGTCCGGTGAGCCGTGGGCGCAAGGGAAAGAAGACCAAGAAGCAGGACCGGGCGGAGGTCCCGGTCGAGGCCGATTCCGGCGATCTCGCGTCTCCCGAGGATCTCGGCATGGGCGAGATGATGGACGAGGTGGCCGCCCGCATCGCCGAATTCGAGCAGGTGGACGAGCCGGTGGACGGGGAGTATCTGGCGGCCGGGCTGCTCGCTGTCGGCTACGGGGAGAGCGAGGACTACCGCGAGGTGTTCGCGCGCCTGTTCATCGACAAGGCCCGGGAGCTGGCCTCGCCGGGCGCGGTCGCGTTCCTGCGCTGCGTCGCGGAGCTGACGTCCGAGCCCGCGCGGGCCCTGGCGAGCGAGGCGGCCGCCGAGCTCGCGGGCGCCGGAGTCGTCGCTCCGGCGTGGGTGAGCGAGCTCGACCAGCCGGTCTCCGCCGGGGAGTTCGTCCGCTGGCCCGATACCGACGGCGCCGGGGCCACCCTCTTCGGAAGCTTCTTCCGCGCGGGTCGCACGGACGGGTTCCTGGTCTTCGTCGACGACGACAACTGCGGCGCCGCATACGATCTCGCGCCCTTCGTGGGTGAGGGGCTGGAGGAGTCGCGGCGATTGACCGACGAGCAGGAGCCCGCCGACGAGGAGCCGATGAGCGCCGAGGACTTCCGGTGGCAGGTGCAGGCCGCCCTGGACGCCCGGATGCTGCACGACCGCGCGGCCCGCGAGCTGGGCATCGAGATCGAGGAGCCCGAGGACGAGGATTCGATTCCGCACGAGGTCGTCGAGGTGGTGGTGCGGGCGCGGCTGGCCGTGCTGCCCGAACTCACGAAACCGCTGCCGGTGCATGTGCATCCGGAGTTCGAGCTGTGAGCCGCCTAGGGCGCGGAATACCGATCGGGACGGGAAGGTTGTGACGGGGCATGACGAATCGAGGGCTCGGCCGATTGGGCGTATGGCGGCACTTCTCGGGTGTTACCCCCGAGGAGGCCGCGGTGGTGGAGGGGCTGGGCTACGGCACAGTGTGGCTGGGCGGCTCGCCGGGTGCGGATCTGCCGGTGGCGGAGTCGCTGCTGGAGGCGACCGAGAACCTGGTCGTCGGCACCAGCATCGTGAACGTGTGGGCGTCCCCGGCCAAGGAGGCCGCGGAGTCGTTCCACCGCATCGACGCGCGCTTCCCGGGCCGGTTCATTCTCGGCATCGGCGCGGGTCACCCGGAGCACACCGACGTCTACCGCAAGCCGTACGACGTGCTGGTTGAGTATCTCGATGTCCTCGACGAGGCCGGGGTGCCGCAGGATCGCCGCGCCCTGGCGGCGCTCGGCCCGCGCGTGCTGCGCCTGGCCCGCGACCGCACCGCCGGCGCCCTGCCGTACCTGACCACCCCCGACCACACCCGCGAGGCGCGCGCGACCCTGGGCGCGGACGCGCTGCTGGTGGCCGAGCAGAAGGTCGTGCTGGACGCCGACCCGGCCACGGCCCGCGAGACCGGACGACAGACCGTCAATTTCTACCTCGACCTGCAGAACTACACCTCCAACCTGCGCCGCCTCGGCTATACCGACGAGGACCTGACCAAGCCCGGCAGCGACCGCCTCGTCGACGCCCTGGCCCTGCACGGCACCGCGGCCGACATTGCGGCGGGCATCACCGCCCACCTGGACGCGGGCGCGGATCAGGTGGCGATTCAGCCGCTGGACGGCGATTACCTCGCCACCCTGCGCGCGCTCGCTCCCGCGCTGGCGGATCGGCGGTAGTCGCGGGCCTCAACCCCGTTCGCCGCGGCAGTCGCGCGCCAACCGCGCGGCCGCCGCGTCGAAGGCGCGCACCCGCGCGGTCTCGCGTGCCCGAAGCCAGACGAAACCCCATTCGACGGGCGGCGCGTCGTGGAAGGGCACGTAGCGGACGCCGGGGCGCAGATAGAAGCGGGTGACCTGAGCCCCGACCACGAAGGCGCCCGCCCCGGCGCCGATCATGGCCAGGATCTCCTGGAAGGTGTGCGCGATCGGTCCGTGCGCGATCGGGCGGCCGCTCGGCGTGTGGCTCGGGATCCGGTCGTCGAGCAGCGAATCGGGCACGGTCCGCGGCATGCGGAGCAGCGTCACCTCGGCCAGATCCTCCAGCGAGAGCGAGGATTTGGCGGCGAGCGGATGTGCGGCGGGCACGGCCAGCATGCGGTCCTCGGAGATGAGGGTCGGGCCGACGACGAGATCGGGTTCGACGATCGGGCGGCCGATCAGCGCCATGTCGTAGGTGTCGCGCCGCCACCCATCCAGGCCGTCGTCGATCTGGATCTCGCGAATGCGGACCTCGATATCCGGATGTTCGGTGCGGAAGGCCTTGTGCACCTCCAGGATCAGCTCTCCGGCGGCGGCCCCGACGAAGCCGATGTCCAAGGTTCCGGTGAGGCCGCGTCCGGCGGCGGTGGCGCGACGCACCGCCGTCCGGATCTGCTCGACGCCCGGGAGCAGGTCCTCGTAGAACTGCCGCCCGATCGGGGTGAGCGCGACGCGACGGCTGGTCCGTTCGAAAAGCGCTGCGCCGAAACGACGTTCGAGCACCTTGATGGTCTGGCTGATCCGGCCGGTCGACACGTACAGGCGCTCGGCGGCCCGGCCGAAGTGCAACTCGTCCGCCACCGCGAGGAAGGCCTCGACCTCGTGCCGCTCCACTGCCTGATCCCCGATCGTTGAGCGGGTCTATACGGTCGTTGCCCAACGCGTCGTTGTTCCCGGTTACCCCCATTTCTAATGCTTGATCCGGGCACTTGTCCAAGGAAATGCATGGAGAAAGGGAATGGCATGATCGAGAACACCCATTTCGTCCCCGTCGCGGCGGCCGAGGGCAGCGGGACGCTGCGCGGGTTCGGCTCGGCCACACTGGTTGTCGCGACGATCGTCGCGGGACTGATGGCGGGATTGTTCGCCGCGTTCGCCTACGCCGTGATGCCCGGGCTGAAGCGCAGCGGAGACGCCGCCTTCGTCGAGGTCATGCAGAACATCAACGTCGCGATCGTGAATCCGCTGTTCATGACGCTGTTCATGGGCGGTGTGGCGGTCGGGCTCGCCGCCGTGGTGACGACCTGGCGGACCGGGGATCCGGCGGTGCGATACCTCGTCATCGCGGGATTCGTCTGCTACGTGCTCATGTTCCTGATCACCAGCGGGGTCAGCGTGCCGTTGAACGATCAGCTCGCCGCGGCGCACCCGACCGACGCCGCCGACGCCCGGGCCCGGTTCGAGGCGCCGTGGGTGACGTGGAACATCGCCCGCGCGCTGGTGAGCACCGGTTCCTTCGGGGCCTTCGCGCTGGCGTTGCTGCGGGCCCGGTAACGGGGCGCGGCCTCAGGAGCGGACCAGGCGGGCGATGGCGTCGGTGGCCTCTTTGATCTTCGCCTCGGCCTCGGGTCCGCCCTGCACCGCCGCGTCGACGACGCAGTGGCTGATGTGATCCTCCAGCAGGCCCATCGCGACCGCCTGCAGCGCCTTGGTCATCGCCGAGACCTGAGTGAGGATGTCGATGCAGTACTTCTCCTCCTCGACCATGCGCTGCAGGCCGCGGGCCTGGCCCTCGATGCGGCGCAGGCGCTTGAGGTAGTCGTCCTTGGCCGTGATGTAGCCGTGCCCGGCATGGTTGTGCCCGGTGTCGTCCTGGCCGGCGCCCTCGCCGGGGAGATCGGTCTGGTTCTCGGTCACCGGTGTTCCCTCGCTTCTGTCCATCGGGGCTTGCAGCTCCGGCCCCACACGTCCCCGCCTAATACCCCCCTAGGGTACACTGGCCGGTTCGTCTTGTCAGACGGGCACCGGCACCGGTTCGCGCCGGTACTGGGCCAGTGCGATGCCGGCCACGACGCCGGCCCCGCCGGCCATCTGCAGCGGTGTCACCGCCTCGCCGAGCAGCAGCCACGACAGCACCACGGCGAACAACACCTCGCTCAGCAACACCAGCGACATCAGCGTCGACCCGATTCGCGCCGCGCCCGCCACGCCGCACAGGTAGGCGACGACCGTGCTGATCAGGATCAGCAGCGCCATCGGCACTGCGACGGGAATTCGATGCGCGGCCAGTGTGGTCGGATGATCGCCGAAGGCGACCGGCAGCAGCCGAACCGCCGCGAGCACCCAGACGGTGGCCGCGGCGGCGGTCAGGCCCGTGCCCAGCAGGACGACCGGGCGCAGGATCGCGGAACTGTGCGCGGACAGCACCAGGAACACCGCGTTGCCGAGCATCGATGCGGTGGCCCAGGCCAGCCCCGCCACGCTCAGCCGCCCCGCGTGGACGACATCGATGACCAGCGCCGCGCCCACCAGCGCGAGCACGGCGCCGACGAGCGTCGCCGTACTCGGCCGCCTGCCGTTTGCCAGCCAGTTCCATCCCATCACCGGAATGGGCGCGAGAAACTGAATCATCAGGCTCACCCCCACCGGTACATACCGCACCGAGAAGAAGAACGTCGCCTGCACCAGGGCAATGCCGATCGTGCCGTACGCCAGCACGGTGCGCGCCTGCCCGAGGCTGTCGAACAGCCCCCGCCGATCCACGATCAGCGCGATCACGACCATGACCGCCGCGGCCCCCGTCAGCCGCACCGCCACCGTCGCCCCCGGCGACCACCCCGCCCCCATGACCGACTTCGCGAACGCCCCCGAGGCCCCGAACGTCAACCCACTCAACACGGTCAACCACACACCGGCCCGCACTGCACTCACGCGGCGACGGTATCGCGAGGGTCCGACACATCTCCGGCCGGGCATATCGCGACCGGCATCCGCGATCGCCTGTCATGCTGACCCCATGCCCACGCTGCTGGTCTTGATCAACGGATTGCCGGGCTCGGGCAAGACAACCCTGGGCCGATCGCTGGCCCCCGCGCTGAACGCCCTGTTTCTCTCGAAAGACACCGTCAAGGAGGCGCTGGCCGAGTCCATCGGCGCCGCGGCCGGCATTCCGGCGCTCGGCGGAATCGCGATGGATACCGTCTGGTCGCTGGCGCGGGCGATCGAAACCGTTGTTGTCGTCGACTCGTGGTGGTTCAGACCCCGTGATCTGCAATTCGCGGAAGCTGGGATCGCCAGGACCGGCGCCGAGCGGGTCGTGGAAATCTGGTGCGATGTCCCGGCGGACGTCGCGAAGGGGCGGTACGCCGGCCGTCGTCGGGCTGCTGTCCACCAGGACGAGCAGCGTCTGGTGGACCACTGGGACACGTGGGCCGAGCACGCCGAACCGCTCCGAATCGGTCCGGTGATCGTCGTCGACACAGCCTCACCCGTCGACTGTGCCCGACTCGCCGCGCAGGTCGGCCGCGCCACGATGGGCCGGGGTTCGCGTCGGTGAGCGCGGTGCGCGAGAATCGGCGCATGAGTTCGGTTCCCCGGCCCGCGCTGGCCATTATCGGCGGTAGTGGTTTCTACGACTTCTTCGGCGACGATGCGGTGACGCTCGAGATCGACACGCCCTACGGTGCGCCGAGTGCGCCGATCACCGTCGGCGAGGTCGAGGGGCGGCAGGTGGCGTTCCTGCCGCGGCACGGGCGCAAGCACGAGTACTCGCCGCACACGGTGCCGTATCAGGCGAACATGTGGGCGCTGCGGTCGATCGGGGTGCGGCGGATCTTCGCGCCCTGCGCGGTGGGCAGCCTGCGTGCGGACTGGGGGCCGGGCACCGTCGCGGTGCCGGATCAGCTGGTGGATCGCACCTCCGGTCGGGCGCAGACGTATTTCGACAACGGCGGCATCCACGTCTCGTTCGCCGATCCCTACTGCGACGAACTGCGCTCGGCCGCAACGCGATCCGCCGTCGACGAGCTGCCGATGCAGCCGCACGGGACGATGGTCGTGGTGCAGGGCCCGCGGTTCTCCACGCGCGCGGAGAGCCACTGGTTCGCCGCGCAGGGCTGGGAGCTGGTCAACATGACCGGATATCCCGAGGCGGTGCTCGCCCGCGAACTCGAGATGTGCTACGCGGCAATCGCTTTGGTCACCGACCTGGATGCCGGGATGGAGTCGGGGGAGGGCGTGAGCGCCGCGGCCGTGTTCGAGGCGTTCGAAAAGAACCTGGTGCCGTTCAAGAAGCTGGTGCGCCATGCGGTGTCGCAGGTCGAGGGGACCGACAGCTGCGAGCACTGCCGGGTCCACGCCGGAGTCACCCTGCCGTTCGAACTGCCCTGATCGCATGCGGGTACTGCTGACCGGCGCCGCCGGATTCATCGGATCGCACGTGCACCGCGCCATGGCCGCCGCCGGGCACGAGGTGGTCGCGGTCGATGCGCTGCTGGAGGCGGTGCACGGCGTCGTTCCGGAGACACCCGAGGGGATATTGCGCATCGATATCCGCGATCCGGAGGCACTGACGCCGCTGCTGCGCGGGATCGACGTCGTCGTCCACCTGGCCGCGGCACTGCCACCGGGATCGCTGGTTATGCCGCCGGGTTCGATGGGACACGGCGCCAGGGTGACCGAGCCGATCAGTGTCTCAGGAGCACCCGCGGTCGAGCAGGGAACCCGGCGGGATACTCGACCGCCGGTGGGCACCGGTGGAGGTGCGCAGCGGTCGGGGAGCGGCGGCGGGCAGCCGGGCGGTGGTGCCGGGCGACCTGGGAGCGGCGATGGGCAGCCGGGGAGTGGTGCCGGGTATGTGGGGAGTGGCGATGGGCGCTCGGGAAACGTTGCGGGCCAGCCGGTGACGGAACCTGGGCCGCGGGTGATCGGCGGCGCGCGTACCGGGGCTGTGGCGGCTGTGTCTCCGGCGGGCGTGGGTGTTCCCGAGGGTGCGCCGACCCCGGGGCGACCGGGCGGCGCGAGCATGCAGGGTGCCGCGTTCTTCGCCGCGCACAACGATTTCGGGACCGCGGTGCTGCTGTCGGCGATGGAGCAGACCGGGGTGCGGCGGCTGATTCTCGCCTCGTCGGTGTCGGTGTACGGGGAGGGGCGCTATCGCGGGCTGCGCAGCGGGCCGTTCTTCCCGGGCGTGCGCCGCCGGGCCGATCTGGATCGCGGCATGTTCGATCACCGCGCGCCGCGGACGGGGGAGATCCTGACGTGGGAGCCGGTCGGGGAGGACGCTCCGTTGCGGCCTCGAACCCCTTATGCGGCAAGCAAAGTCGCGCAGGAGAACTATGCGATGGCCTGGGGCGCCGCCACCGGGGGCGCGGTGACGGTGCTGCGCTATCACCACGCGTACGGCGATCCGGTGGGCGGGAACGTCGCGCTGACAGCGCATTCCGGGGTGGCGGCGCGATTCCGGGCGGAACTGACCTCCGGGCGTGCGCCCTTCGTCTTCGAGGACGGCGGCCAGGTGCGCGATTTCGTCCATGTGCGCGATGTCGCCGCGGCCACCGTCGCCGTCGCGCAGCGCCCGCTGTCCGGGTTCGTCCCGCTGAACATCGCCTCGGGCCGCCCGATCACGCTGTGGGAGGTGGCCTCGATCATGTCCCGGGCCTGCGGTGGCCCCGTCCCCGTCGTCAGCGGCCAGTACCGGATCACGGACGCGCGTCACATCGTCGCCAACCCCGAACGCGTCCGTCGCACAGTAGATTTCGCCGCCGCCATCGCGCCGGACCGTGGGCTCGCCGACTACGCCATCGCGCTGGCCAAGCCCTGAGTTCGGACGCGGACGCCCACTACCCCTTGTCGAGCTGGAAGCGCACCAGGGCGAATCGCGGGGGTTCGCCGTCCTGTGGGCCGTGGGGTAGGGGCGTGACCTCGACGTCGACGACCAGCCAGCCGCCGTCGTCGGCGGCCAGCCGCACGGCGGGCAGCGCCTGCACCGGTTTGCCAGCGAGAATATCGTTGTGGGCGGTGCGAATTCGGTCCAGGTCGTCGGGATGCGGCATGGACCGCTCCGGGGTGTCGCCGGACCAGCGCAGGCCGGGGATCGGCCCGCTGATCCAGCGCAGCACCCGGACCTGCTCGATGTCGGCGACCGCCAGATACAGGCCAGGATTCGCCTCCACCAGCGTGTCCACGGTGGCCGCCTCGAACGACTTGCCCTGCGGCGGAACGCTCTCGGTGATATCGATGAGCAGCCCGCGCCAGAGCTGGAGATCGTCGTGCGCATTGCGGGCCGCGGTCAGCAGCGTGCGCAGTCCGCCGTTGCTGCGCACCGTCAGCTCACCCATCCAGCGTGAGCCGGGCTCGTTCTTCGCGATCGTCGTCACCCAATCCAGCGCGCCGTCGAAACGCTCGACGTATTCGAACGACTCCGCGCCCATCCAGGTGGACCGGTCGCGGTCGAAGTCGGGCCCGAGCCCGGTGGAGACCACCTCCAGCCGGCGGTCGTCGTTGGTGAACCGATACGGCCCCACGGGGGCGGGCGTGCTCGACCCCTCGCCCACCCGCAGGTGCACCGCGTGGACGTAATCGTCCGGCCCGACAACGGGAATCGCGCACGCGGGCTGCTGCGACCAGGTGTGCCGGGACTTGGGCAGGATTCGTTCGATCGGCTCCCCGGCGGCACGGGCGGCCGCGACGAGGGGCATCACCTGTCCGGGCACCGTGCGCGCCAGCGATTTCCAGCGCCGCGGCGAGGTGCCCACGGCCAGTACCGACCAGCACTCGGGCGGCCCCAGCGTCTCGATCAGCAGCCAATCCCCGAGATCCACGTACCACTCTCCTCCCGATGGTTTCGCCCGATTACGCGCCGGCGGTCGCCTAGCCAGCGAATATGGTGCACCATTGCGCCATCGGCAATCAGCTAAGGGTCGGCTGGGTCGCCGAGCGCGCCCGTTAGGCTCGTGCGCATGAGTACTCCACTGCGCCTCGAGGTGATCGTCGCCAGTGTGCGGCCGGGCCGGTTCGCGCCCGTGGTGGCCGACTGGTTCCTGCGGACCGCGCGCGCGGATGCCCGATTCGACGTCGGCGTCACCGATCTGATGCACACCCCGCTGCCCGCCGGACTGACCGATACCCCCGAGGCCCTGGCCTACCGCGAACGCCTTGCCGCCGCAGACGCTTTCGTCGCCGTCACCTCCGAGTACAACCACGGATACCCGGCTGCCCTCAAGACGGCCCTGGACATCGCCAAGCACGAATGGCGCGCCAAGCCCATCGGATTCGTCGGCTACGGCGGCCTCTCGGGCGGCCTGCGGGCCATCGAGCAGCTCCGCCAGGTCGTCGCCGAGATCCACATGGTCTCGATCCGCGAATCGGTCAGCTTCCACCAGGCCAAGCGCGCATTCGACACGAACGGTGAGACCCGGGACGGCGCGGCGATCGATGCCGCCGAGCGCCTGCTACGCCAACTCGCCTGGTGGGGAGGTCATTTGCGTGAGGCACGCGCGGCGGACCCGTATCCGGGCTGAGTCCGGGCGGTCGTTCCCACGGCGCACCCGACCGCCCGAGCGGCCTCGAGCGCGCTCGGCGACGGTGCAGGTCCCGCGCTGCCTCGTCCGGCCGGAATGCTGAGCGCTGCCGGGGATCCGATCCTGCTCATCACCGAACCTGCGCGACGGACCGGCGCCGCACGGTGGGTACTTCTGTTGACCTCGGGCAGGATTCGGCCGGTGCGCACGGGCGACTCCGAGGCGTTCGCGTTGCCGCCGCCGGTTGGTGCGTGACAGCCTGAAGAGTCCGATCGGGGTCTACGCTGCTCGCCCAGGCGGCGGCCGGTGGTGGCGTGGCGGGGATCAGCGGCGGGCGGCCGGACGACGCGGCGGCTGCTGTGGTCCGCGCGGCGGCTGCTGCGGCCCGCGCTGTTGCTGCTGCGGCTGCTGCTGCCGGGGCGAGCCGATGTAGGTGGTCTCGCGGGGAATCGACACCAGGGTGAGGTCGACCTGGGTGGTGCCCGTGCGCAGGACGACGTGGTTGCCGATCGCGCCGGGCTGGTGCACCTGCAGATCGGGCTTGGTGGACGGCCAGCCCATCGGATCGCCGGTCACGTAGATCGTGGTGACACCGGCGTGCGGCGCGGGCGCGAGCACACCGTCCACGACCGCCGCGGTGAACGCCGAGTCGCTCTGATGGGTCTCGAGCGCGATCGTGAGCCGGTCGGGGTTGCCGATGGTGGTGACGAGTTGCTGCCAGGCCTGCGGGCGGTCGGTGCGGATCAGGATGCGCTCGCCGACGGCCAGCGCCCGAAACACCAGCTGCTGCGCCAGATACAGCTCGCCGGCCACGTACACCGTCGAAATACCCTGGCCGACAAGCCGAATCGCGACACCGTTGCCCTCGGAGTCGGAGCCGATCAGCTGACCGCAGCCCGAGGAGGGCAGGTGCAGCGCCCCGATGACGTCGATCGGATATTCGCTCAGCGGCACCGTGTCGTCGACGTCCGGGATGCCGATCGGGAAGTGCGCGAGCAGGCTCTCGCGATGCCGCCCGCTCATCGACACCATGCCCTTGCGCTTGGTCTTCTCCGGCAGTTCGCGGGCGCTCAGCCGCCAGGCCGCGCCGATATTGACCGACTCGCCTGAGCTGCCGGGGCGCAGCCGCACCGACACCGTGGTGCCGCGCGAGGCCGGCACCCAGAGCTGGGCGAGCAGGTCCGAGCCGAGCCGCTTCGGATCGACCGCGGCGCCGATGTTGACCCCGTTGCCCAGCTCGGCGTACCGCCAGTGCTGGGTCAGCGTGCGCGGGTCGACCCCGGCGCTGATCTGCAGCACAGCCTTGCGGATCTCGGGTGCGGTCAGCACGCGCGAGGAGCAGTCGGCATCCTCGAGCGTGCGCACGATGCGCTGGGTGGCGACGGTGACCGCGCGGCACGCGCCCTCGGTACCGCCGCCGCGCCGGTCGGCGGCCGCGGGACAGGCCACCGCGTCGAAGCTGATGGCGAGCCACACCGTGCGGTGCGCGGTCGCGGGCAGCGGCCCGAGCAGCGATTCGTAGATCGGCCCGGCCGGTGTGCCGGAGCGGCTGCGGTGGCCGTGGCTGATGATGTCGATACCGGACAGCTTGATGTCGTGCTGGGTCAGGCACTGCGCCAGCTCGGGCAGCGGCAGCAGGTGCGAGGCGTGCACGGTGCTGCGGTCGATGCGGGTCAGCCCGCCGCGCGGGGGCAGCACCTCGACGACCGCGACCACCCGGCTGCCCTCCCAGAACAGGCCGAGCGAACGCCCGTCGGGGCCGCGGAAGTCGACCGTGTCGCCGATCTCGTAGCCGCGGTTGGTCGTGTACCGCCACATCGTCGCGATCCACGAGGCCACGGTGCGCTTGCCGACCGGAATCAGCAGCAGCAGACCCACAACCACGGCCGGACCGAACGCGTACCACCCCGGCATGTGCACGATGTCGGTCAGGACCAGCGCCACCAGCACGACGACCAGTCCGAGCAGCTGCGCCGCAAGCAGGTTCGGCAGCGTGATCCGTCCGAGAAGCGGGCGCCTGTACGCCCCGCTGGGTGCGGCCATCATCGTCCCCCAAGTAACCCGGTATCGGCCAGTTCGGATGGCCGAGCTGAAATGAAGTCCCCGTGAACTGTACTGTGTTCTCCGAACGCGAGCACTGTTCGGGGGAGGACTCATGCCTTCAAGACCAACAACACGGTGGCAGGTCAGCGGTTACCGCTTTCTGGTCCGCCGGATGGAGCACGCCCTGGTGCGCCGGGATGTGCGAATGTTGCACGACCCCATGCGCTCTCAGTCGCGCGCCTACTCCGTGGGGCTGATTCTGGGCGTGCTCGGGCTCGCCGGCTGTGCGGTGCTGGCGCTGCTCAAGCCGCAGGGGTCGATCGGCAACAGCACGATTCTGATGGGCAAGAATTCCGGCCAGATCTATGCGGTGATCGACGGGACCGTGCACCCGGCGCTGAATCTGGCCTCGGCCCGGCTGGCGATCGGCAAGTCCGACACCCCCGCGAGCGTCGCGGAATCGCAGCTGTCGCAGAAGCCGATGGGGCCGCTGATCGGCATCCCGGGCGCGCCCTCGCTGCTGAGCTTCGACTCCAGCGGCAAGGGCCGGCTGTGGACGGTCTGCGACGAGCTGAAGAACGACGGCAGCGACACGCTGACCAGCACCGTCATCGCGGGCGATCTGTCGATGGGCTCCGACAAGGCCTCGACGCTGCCCAAGGGCAACGCGCTGCTGGTGCAGGGTCGCGACGCGGCGTACCTGATCTGGGACGACAAGCGCGCCCGGGTGAACCTGAACGAGCGCTCGGTGACCGATGCGCTGCACATCACCGGGGAGACGCCGCGCCCGATCAGCGAGGGCCTGCTGAACGCGATCCCCGAGGTGCTGCCGATCGCCGCGCCGACGATCACCGATCCGGGCGGGCTGTCGATGCTGCCCAGTCACCGCAACGGCGACATCCTCGAGCTCGGCACCGACAAGAGCTACTACGTGGCGCTCAACAATGGCATTCAACAGATTTCGGCGCTGACCGCGGACATCATCCGCAACTCCAACCCGACCTCGAGCAGCGGCGACCTGAATCCGTACGACCGCGCCCACGTCAATATCGTCACCACCCTGCAGGTGAAGGACTACCCCGACACCGCGCCGGCCATCATCGAGTCGAAGGATCAGCCGGTCGACTGCCTGTCCTGGAAGCCGCTGAACTCCGCGGACACCTCCGACGGCAGCAAGCACGCCGAGCTGTCCCTCATCACGGGCCACGCGCTGCCGATCCCGGACAGCGCCAAGGCCGTTCGCCTGGCGCAGGCCGACTCCTCCATCAGCGACAAGGTCGACCAGTTCTACAGCACCCCGGGTTCCGGAATCCTGGTGCAGACCACCGGAATCGAGCCCGACAGCCAGCGCAAGGACAGTCAGTTCTTCATCTCCGACACCGGCGTTCGCTACGGCATCAAGGACACCGATGCGGCCAAGGCGCTGGGCATGGATTCCTCGAAGGCCAAGTCCGAGCCCGCGCCGTGGCCGATCGTCGGCCTGCTCGCGGCCGGGCCGACCCTGTCCCGTCAGGATGCGATGGTTGCGCATGATGGTGTCGCACCGGATTCGAATCCGGCCAAGACACTGGTGAAGTCGACCGCGGACAACTCGTCCTCGTCGTCTTCGTCGTCGAACTGAGCTGTCCCACTATCGAAACGAGCGCACGGTCCTCGAAGACCGTGCGCTCGTTCGTATTTCGGGATCCAGCTCTAGGTGGCGGCTTGAACTCGATCCACCGGTCCCGATTCGGCGCCGAAGCGAACTCCCTTGGCCTCCTTGCCGATTGCCGTCAGGATGATCACCGCGATGAACACCGGAATGATGGTGGCCGCCAGCGCGAACGGATATCCGTGGTGTTCGGCCAGCCGCTCCTGGATGGGGAGGTTCAGCGCGGCGAACAGGTTTCCGAGCTGGTAGGTGACGCCCGGATAGAAGCCGCGGATCGCGTCGGGCGACATCTCGGTCAGATGCGCGGGGATGACTCCCCAGGCGCCCTGCACCATGAGCTGCATCAGGAACGAGCCCAGGCACAGCAGGGCTGCCGTGCGCGAATAGGCGAACAGCGGCACGATCGGCAGACCGAGCACCGCGCAGAAGATGACGGTGTAGCGGCGTCCGAAGCGTTCGGACAGTGAGCCGAAGACGACGCCACCGATGATGGCGCCGATGTTGTAGATCACCGCGATCCACTTGGCGGCCACCGTGCTCAGGCCCGCGCCGTGATGCACGTGGGCGGACAGGAACGTCGGGTAGACGTCCTGGGTGCCGTGGCTCATCCAGTTGAACGCCGTCATCAGCAGCACGAGGTAGACGAACCGGCGAATGATCGCGGGATTGCCGATGATGTCGCGAATCCTGGTCTGGGTCGCGCGCATTCGCTGCTGGGTCTGCTCCCAGGCCTCCGATTCCTTTGTGCGGGTGCGGATGATCAGGATGATCAGCGCCGGGATGATGGACAGCCCGAACATCCACCGCCAGGACAGTCCCGCCCAGTTCATGACCAGCAGCGAGGCCAGCGACGCAAGCAGATACCCGAACGAGTAGCCCTCCTGCAGCAACCCGGAGAAGAAGCCGCGCCGCTGCACCGGGATCTTCTCCAGCGCCAGCGCGGCGCCCAGGCCCCACTCGCCGCCCATGCCGATGCCGTACAGCATGCGCAGGGCTATCAGCACGGTGAAGTTGGGCGCGAAGGCGCACAGGAACCCGATGACCGAATACATCGCGACGTTGACCATCAGCGGGATTCGGCGGCCCACCCGGTCGGCCCACAGACCGAACAGCAACGCGCCGACCGGGCGCATGATCAGCGTCGCCGTGGTCAGGAAGGCGACCTCGGTGGTCTTCATGTGGAAGGTGTGGGCGATATCCGCGTAGACGAACACCACCAGGAAGTAGTCGAAGGCATCCATCGTCCAGCCGAGCTGGGCGGCGAAGAACGAATTCCGTTGATCGGCGGTGAGTTTCTGCCTGGGTGCCTTGGGTGCGGCTGTTGCCATGTGCGTTCCTGCCCTCTTCTCAGGAGTACGGCGGGCCATTCCGCTCGACCGCGCCTCACGAAACTTAACCCGCGGGCCGATGAATCGGGCGGAGTCGGGGCGTCTGCATGCCCATGGAGACCAAAAATCTTGCCGACCTGTACGAGTTGGCCCCGTTGAACTGGCCGGACATCGCCTCCCGCCTCGAAGGGGGTTACGACCTGGTGCCCGGCTCCGGCGGTCCCGACCGGCACAGCTGCTGGCTCACCACACTCAATCCCGACGGCAGCCCGCACGTGACGGGCCTGGGCGCGCTGTGGGTCGACGGCGCGTTCTGGTTCGAAACCGGCGAACGATCCCGCAAGGGCCGCAACCTCGCCCGCGATCCGCGCTGCGCGCTGAGCCTGGCGCTCAACACCGTCGACCTTGTCGTCGAGGGCGTCGCGGAGCTGATCGCGGACAAGGCCGTGGTCGCGGACATGGCACAGCGCTGGGCCGAGGGGGGCTGGCCGTGCCGCGTCGACGATTCGGGCCTGGCCCTGACCGCCGACTTCAGCGCACCCTCGGCGGGCTCGCCGCCGTGGCGCATCTACCGCATTGCGGCCACCGCGGCGAGCGCGGTCGGCGTGGATCCCGGCGGGGCCACCCGCTGGACCTTCGACTGATCAACGGCTCGGTTAGTTCCGAGGTCCCATGTTGACCAGCGAGGTGTCGCCGTCGTAGTGGGCCAGGACCCGGTGATCCATCACTGCCCGCCATAGCGGTGGGACCATGGCCAGTACGAGCATGGTGGCGTACCCATAGGGCAGCTGTGGTGCCTGTTCGGAGGTGCGCAGGGTCTGGAAGCGGCGGCCGGGGTTCGCGTGGTGGTCGCTGTGGCGTTGGAGGTGGAACAGAAAGACGTTGGTGAGCAGGCGGTCGCTGTTCCAGCTGTCGCGCGGTGAACAGCCCGCGTAGCGACCGTCGGCGCGGCGCGCGCGGAGTAACCCGTAGTGCTCCAGGTAGTTCACTGTCTCGAGCAATCCAAAGCCGATGACGGCCTGCAGCGCGAGAAAGGGGATGATGCCGTACCCGAAGACGAGGATCATCGCGCCGAACAGCGCGGCGCTCATCGACCACGCCTGCAGCAGATGGTTGTCCCAGTTGAACCACCTCTTGCCCTGGCGGGACAGGCGTTCTCGTTCCAAGCTGAGCGCCGAGCGGAAGCCGCCCCACACACTGCGCGGCAGGAACGCCCACAATGACTCGCCGAATCGGGCGCTCGCCGGGTCTTCCGGTGTGGCGACTCGGGCGTGGTGGCCGCGGTTGTGCTCGACGAAGAAATGTCCGTATCCGGATTGCGCCAATGCAATTTTCGCTAGCCAGCGTTCGAGATGCTGGGCGCGGTGGCCGAGTTCGTGGGCTGCATTGATGCCGATACCGGAGACGATCCCCACAGTCGCGGTCAGCCCGAGCTTGTCGACGAGCCTCAGCTGATGGCGGGACCACATATATCCCGCAACACCCAGACCGATGAACTGGATCGGTAGGAAGAGAAAAGTGCACCAACGATAATAGCGATCGTTGGACAATATCTCGTAGTCCTCGTCGCTGGGATTGCTGCCGTCGTTCCCTATCGCAACGTCCAGCAGCGGGATCACCACCAGCACGAAGATCGGACCGATCCACCAGAAAAGCATCAGTCCCGTAAGGTGCACCAGTTGTGCCGGCAGGAGCGCGCTAGCGGGCGCTCCCGTACTCAGGATCCAGAGATAGCGTTTGTGATCGCGAACGTGCGTGCGTTTGAGGATCGTCATAGTCGCCTCGCTCATCCAACCGACAAACGTACGAGTGAAGGAATGTCCGCTGAAAGCGGTAACGCCGAACATCCTCGCTACACGGTAGCCGCTCCTCTGCTGTATGCCAAAGAGAAATTTATGAAGGTGTCGGTGACTTTTGGCGGCAATATCAGGGACCTTTTCCTCTATACGCTTTCGGTCGGGTCGGACCAGGGCGCGAATCGACCCGTGGTCCGACCCGTGGCCGGGCGCAATATTTCGAATCGTGCACATTCGATCAGTCGATGATGCGTGATGTTGACAGACCCGCCACCCAATCGGAATATCGGTGTGCCGAAATCGTTAGCGCATCCGTAATTACGTTAGCGCATCCGTAATTACGGTAGAGCCGCGCAATTGACGGGGGTCGGCACATTCGCAAGGCGATCGGTCACCCATTGCTGCGAGCCCGTCAGTGACGGGAAAAAGGACAAATCGTGGGTACCGACAATTCCGGACACTGGGGGCATCCCGGTGTCCGCTAGCAGCTGAACTGCCACACCGCGACCACACCAGCTTTGGGCCATCGCGCGGATCGGCGGGTAGGGTGATCCTTCGTCGCTCCTGGCCGCGTAGATGCGCACCGGTGCTGATGGGGCGAGCCCGCCCAGCCGCTGCTCATCGAAAGCCCTTTTCAACTCCGGGGTGCTATTGATCACGGCTGTAATCGGCTGACCGCTGGTGGTCCATTGGGATGTGTTCTGCGGTTGCGAGAAAATGCCGGAGAGGCCCCCGCCGCATTTTCCTATCGAATCGTGCAGAATCGCCTTACCGGTATTGTTGAGCGCAGCATCGAGCGCCGGACGGGTGTCGGGATAATCGGCGGCGATGCCACTGAGGATCCATGCGATGGCTGGTGCGACGCCCGGGCGGCCGTCGTTGCGCGCGATGTAGTCCTCGGGATCCACGAGGGGCGCGCCGGTGTAGGTGCCACGCACGTTCAGATCGGGGGCGTACTTCGGTTGCAGCTCGGCTGCGGCGGCGGAAGCCATCCCGCCCTGGGAGTAGCCGTACAGCACTACCGGCGAGTGGGGGTTGAGGCCGGTGCCGGGCAACCGCAACGCGGCACGGGCGGAGTCCAGTACCGCGTAGCCTTGTGTTTTGCGGTTGAGGAAGTCGTGGACTCCCGGTATGCCGAAGTCGTGATAGTCGGTCATCATTACCGCCATGCCGCGGGACAACAGTTGATCGATCGCGATGAGGTCGTATTCGAAGATTGCGTCGGCCGGAGGCTGATATCGGATCACTTGGGAGAGCATTGCCGAAGGCGCGCACTGATTGCTTTGTCCCTGTGTACCACCCGCATACGCCACCAACGGCCGTTCGCCCGGACCGGTCCACGGCTGGGTCGGCTCCAGAAACGTTCCCACCACCGTGGTCGGAGAATCATTGGTATCGCTGCTGGCATATGTAATGCGTGCCGAATTCGCCGGTATCGTCCCGAACTGTCCGGGGACCGGCAATGCCAGATGCGACGATTGGGCACCGATAATGTTGCCTTGTGACTGCGCCGCCGGCGGCTGCGTCCATGCGGGCGGTGCGGCAATCGCCCCGCCACCGGCGACGACGAGGGTTCCTGTCAAGGCTGCGACCCAGGCGCGTTTTCCGCTCCTCATATTCGATCCTTCCTGCGATTGGGTTATCCACTGCAGCTAGATTCAGATCGGATACTGCGAGTATCTGCGTTCGAGCGTAGAACCAGGCACACGAAGTTCGTGGTGCCGCGGCCACAGCCTAGGCCATATTGCGGGCGCAAGTCTGGAGGTCGATACCTGGATTCGGCAATCGGCGAGCTACGACCGAGTCGTCGGTGCGATGCAACGCCCGCCGGGCGGCGAGCGGCGCGAAGCCGACCGCCGGACGCCGCGGGATCAGGTCGGGAATTACCTCGTTTACTCGCGCATGCCCAGGCGGCGGCGGATCGGGAACGAGGCCAGGTAGCCCAGGATCAGCAGCACCGCGATCACGCCGGTGCCGATCAGCGCCACGTTGCGGGCGGTGTTGTCCGGGGCCGGCGGGGTGGCCGGGATGGGCAGCTGCCAGCTCTTGGCGGCGAAGGGGCGCTTGGGCGGGAGCTTCTTGGGAACGTCGTTGGTCAGGGCGGCGACCGGGTCGATGGCGCCGTAACCGACGTAGGGGTTCCAACCCTCGGCGGGCGCGTGTGCGGTGGCCTCGATGCGCTTGATCACGTCCAGCGCGCTGAGATGAGGGAAGCGCGCGCGCACCAGGGCGGCCAGACCGGCCACGTAGGGGGTGGCGAAACTCGTGCCCTCGAGCGGGGTCGCGCTGTTGGCCTTCTCGACCAGCGCGGTCGTGGTGCCCTTGCTGCCGGAGTTGTTGTAGTTGGCGTCCAGCGAGGTGATGTCCTCGCCCGGGGCGGCGACGCCGACCCACGGCCCGGGCCGGGTGGCCGAAGGCTCGTTTTACGGTGTGCTGCACCGTGAATGCGGTGGGTTGTTCCCGGATGAGATGTTCGCTGATCTGTTCACCGATGTCGGACGCCGGTCGGTGCCGCCGTCGATCGTGGCGGTGGTGATGGTGCTGCAACGTATCGAGGGCCTCTCGGATCGGGAGGCGACCGCCGCATGCGGGGCCGGGAAAGATCAACGCCGACTTCGGCCTGCTCGCCA
Source organism: Nocardia sp. GP40 (assembly GCF_050434125.1). Classification (NCBI taxonomy): domain Bacteria; kingdom Bacillati; phylum Actinomycetota; class Actinomycetes; order Mycobacteriales; family Nocardiaceae; genus Nocardia; species Nocardia sp. GP40. Next base: position 307,854 of record NZ_JBNPVW010000013.1, read on the forward strand.
CCGCAGTCAATCTCGCCCGCCTGGCAGCGCTGGGAATCACCCACACCACCGGCACCTGGACCGTCACCACCGCCTAAGGACCGGCATCACCCCTGAACGCCAAATCGCTACCAGCGCAACCGGAAACAGCTCTCCGTCACCAATACCTGCCAACCAGCCAAGAACCGCTTTCGCGGGCCCGGCGACTCGCCGGGCCCGCGAAAAAGGCCCGTCCGACACCAGTCTCCTAGTAGCTCAGCGTTCTGGCCAATACCACTGTGGCCGATCAAGCAGCCCCTGTCCGTCTACGGTTGTTTCCCCGTGGTCCTTAACCAACTCGATGGTCGTGAGGTCGCGGCGTCCGGCCGTGGCGGTGAGCGCATCGATGACAGTGCGGGCGTGGGAGACGACAATGATCTGCGTGTCTTCTGCGGCCGTGGCGATCAGATGTCCGAGCGGGGCAAACAGTTCTGGGTGCAGGCTTGTTTCGGGTTCATTGAACACCAGCAGTTCTGGCGGTCGTGGGGTCAGCATCGCAGCTACCAGCAACAAGTAGCGCAGGGTTCCGTCGGATAGTTCGGGTGTACGCAACGGCCGCAACAGGCCGCGCTGCTCCCAGCAGAGGTCGAAACGGCCGCTGCGGTCGTCGACGTATACCCGGGCGCCAGGGAAGGCGTCATCGATCGCGTCATCGAGTCGTTCGGCGTCGCCGATCTCGCGAATTGTTTGGATTGCCGCGGCGAGATCGCCACCGTCGGCGGCCAGGATCGGAGTACGGGTGCCTATCCGGCTGCTGCGCGCGGGCGCGTCCGGGTCCGTACGGAAGTGATCATAGAACCGCCAGCCGCGCATTCGCTCCCGCAGACGCATGATCTCCGGTGCCGTTGCGGGGTCGGTGATTTCAGTCAGCATGCTGTCATACGGTGCGATCGGGTAGTCATAGATCCGGTCGCCTTCCCGGATCAGGACGACGCCACCATGCCGTTCGACCAGGGTGGCTGACGGACGTGGCAGCGGGCCCGCCCAGATCGACTCGGATTTGATCTCGGGGTCGAGCGCGAACATCGTGCCGTCGTCATCGGCGGAACGTTTGATCTCACCACCGGGGATACCGAGGTCGATGGCATAGCCGAAGTCCTCCCCGGCGAATCCCAGCCGTAGTGACACCGGACTGCTGCGCACACTGGCCTGGCCGCGTCTTACGCTGCGCTTCCCAGTCGGTGGGCCGGCCCACAGGCTCGAGGGCAGGCCGCCTTCGCGGGCGAGAGCGCCGACGGCACCGTTGCGCGCGGTGTCGGCCAAGAGTCGCAGTGCCCGATACAGATTCGACTTACCGGTCCCATTGGTGCCGGTGATGACGGTGAGTTCGCTCAGCGGAACAACGAGGTCTCGCAGGGAGCGATAGTTTTCGACGCCGAGAGTTGTCAGCACAGAGATGATTCTTTCGTCGAAGGACACCGAGCTGATGAAATCGGGGACTCATGTACCGAGGCCCGGCTTTCGCTCCACGACTACCAGCCGCTAATCCCACATGCTCAGGCGGCGGATCGGGAACGGTCGGCGGTAGTCATGGTGGTCTCCTACCCGCCACATGCCACTCCAGCCTCGAGGACTTGGATCGTACCGTTTCGAATGGCCGTGACACAGGGCAAGAAGAACTTGGGTGATGAATCCGATCGGCTGACACGACTAGTGGATCCTGCTGTGCCGCTCTGTGTTCGGTCATCCGCCGCACATCACTTCGACTTCGATCACCTGTGCCGAACGGCTCTCGAGCGCGGAGCGCTGTTTCGCTGACAGCTTTGCCCAACTCGGGAGTTCTGCGGTTGGGTAAAGTCGACTGGCTTCCAGGCTGCAGTCTCCCGGGGCCTCCCCGCGATACATGAGAGTCATTTTTGTGGCTGGGTTGTCGCTCGGCGGATCAACCTTCGTTACGGTGAACCCTGAAGCCGTGATCTCTACGTTTCCTGCGGGGCCGACAAAATACGCTTCAGCCGGCGGCGGATAGTCTCCGCTGCCGGGGGTGCCATCGTGTAGCTCTTTCTGGGCAATCTTGTCGAATCCGGAGACAACTACCATGTCCAGGTGCTTACTGGCTTGCCCTTCTCGATGCAGCCAGAACAATAACAGGATCGAGGCCAGCACTCCGATTATCAACACTGTGGCTGTCACCAACATCCATCGCCGGATAGATCTGGATGGGTTCAGTTGCATGTGTATGCCCCGCTGTCGCACATTAGGTCCTGCGACTGGTTGAAGTGCTGGATCGCCCGGTTCATATACGTGGTTGCGACCGGCCCGATCGTATGACGGTCAATGTATCCGCTCGTTGCATCGTCTCCGGCATTGTAGCTGGCAGCCAGGAATTGATTCAGAGTGTACTCGGCCTTCATATCGCCGGGAACTTGGCCGTCGAATTTATTCTCGATCAGCTTGAGCTTGTACGTGGTGGCCTTGATTGCAAGGTCGTTGTTGCCGATCAGGTCGTGCCAGTCATCGTTTTTGAATTGGTCCGGGAAAGCTGCCTTCACCTCGTTGAAAGTGCTCTCCTTCATGTTGGTCAGGCCCAGAGAGTTGCCGTCGGTGTTACCGCCGGGAATGCCGAGGTAGCCGCCTGCCGCGCGGGCGGGATCGGTGAGGTACCGAGCAATATCGATCTCGTCGTTGAATCCGGCGCCCGCCTCGAGGGTGCGGGTCGCGCCCTCGTTCGCGACGATCGCCAGGACCAGGCGAGGGTCGACGCCGGCCCGGTTTCCGTATTTGACGGCCGATTCGGCCCAGGGGCGCAGGGCAGGGTCGATTTTGCTCAGGTCGACGGCTGTGAGGGTCGTCGGAGCCGTGTCCCAGGTGGCGATATTGGAGAGTGCATTATCAATTTTGGTGTTGTCCTGCGCGTTTCCCGACTCGGTGGGTCGCGGGATCTCGCCGATGGCCTTCACTCTGCCGGTGATATTCGGGGTCTCGGCGCCGTCGAATATCGGTGTACGCAGGAACTCCGAGAGTGGATGTTGGGTGAATACGTTCTCCAAAGCGGTTGCCGCGCCGTCGATATCATCGTTTGCACCACCGGTGAGGGTGATCGTTACCGCGGTGGCGGTGGTCCCCGTTGTGACTGTCCGGCGAGGAAAGGCGTGGGGTGCCTCGGCGGTGAGTGCGGCCCGGAAGCCGACTAACTTGTCACGATAGGTCTGAACCGAACCGGCGAGTCCTTTTGCCGCGTTCCATATCGCGGTCTTGCCGTTCTCCAGGGTAATGAGGATTTCTTGGATGTCCATGACCTCCGGTGCCGTGACCGTGCCGAAGGAGTCGCTGATCCGCAGCAGAGCAGGGCTGGCGTCGATCGGGTCGCTGCCGGCGAATACTTTCCAGGCGTCCGCTGCGGCCTCGAGTTGGTCTCGGTTGCCGCTCGGAATCCACAGTTTCCCCAATGCCGTACCCAGCATGACCGCGGGTACCAGCATCAGCGGATCGATGATCAGGCCGACTCCGTTGGCGGCGTTGGGGTCCGGGACATGGGATAGATCCGGCCCGGTGGCAGCGTTCAAGGTTGGCTTGGACGGGGCGGTGCCCTTATTCTTGCCGATATTCGCGTTGTATTCGGCTGTGTCCCAATTCCATCCGCACACATTGAGGACATCGGAGAAATGCCGTAGTGCCGACGAATACGCGATTATCGAATCAATCGTGTCGTTGGCATGCTGTCGGTAGGCGTTGTTCCAGGCGGCCGCGGGATCCGCGCCACCCATCCCCGCCGTGGTCTGCAGGTCGGCACCGAGCGCGGACGAGGCTTGCCCGACCTGATCTGCCAGCGAATTCAACTGGCGGGCAGCGTCGTAGTAGACCTGGGGATGGATGTCGAGGGTTGTCATGTCACGCTCCTGAGCGTGTCTGTTCAGTCGCGCATGCCCAGGCGGCGGCGGATCGGGAACGAGGCCAGGTAGCCCAGGATCAGCAGCACCGCGATCACGCCGGTGCCGATCAGCGCCACGTT
>NZ_JBNPVW010000014.1:0-278654 GCF_050434125.1 Nocardia sp. GP40
ATATTTTCGTCAACCCCCGCGTGACTCTCGGTAGGTACCCGGCCCGTGCGGGCCGGTTCGATCAGGGCGGATTCCGGAACGCGGGCAGCATCTAGGCCCATCACAGCCGGGCCGACGGCTACTCCCGCGCCTTGTCTCCGGAATCCACCAGGCGGCCTCCGCACGAAAAAGGTTGTGGGACTGCGTCGAAGAAGGTGGTTCGGGGTCACCGGGTGCGGGGTGGGGTGTTCGCGAGCCGCCGCGTGTGCCGGTTGGTCAACCGAGGCGAGCGGCGCAGCGCCAGGCGGCAGCGCGCAGCAGCCGCAGGCCGTTGAGGCCGACGATGACCGTGGAGCCTTCGTGTCCTGCCACGCCCAGCGGCAGTGGCAGTGTGCCTGCCAGGTCCCAGATCACGAGCACGCCGATAAAGGTCGCGGCGATGATCAGATTGGCGATGACCACGCGGCGGGCGCGGCGGGAGAGGTTGATGACGGTGGGGATGGCGGTGAGGTCGTCGCGGACCACGACCGCGTCGGCGGTCTGCAGGGTCAGGTCCGATCCGGCGCCGCCCATCGCGATCCCTGCGTGCGCGACGGCCAGGGCGGGAGCGTCGTTGATGCCGTCGCCGACCATCGCGATCTTGGCACCGTCGGCTTGCAGTTGCTGTACGGCGCCGACCTTGTCCTCGGGCAGCAGCCCGGCCCGCACATCGGTGATACCGACCTGTTCGGCCAGCCGGTGGGCGGTGGCGGGGTTGTCGCCGGTCAGTAGCACCGGCCCGGCGCTGGTGAGCGCGGCGGCGGCGGTCACCGCGGCGGCGGCCTCGCCGCGCAGTTGATCGCTGAGCGCCAGGACACCGACCGGACGCTGCTCGCAGGTGACGATCACCGCGGTATAGCCACGCGCCTCCAGCGCCTCCACCGCGGCGGACTCGGCGCTGCCGTCGGCGGCGGGCAGCAGCGTGGCGGGGGATCCCACACCGATGAAGCGGTCGCCGACCAGGGCGCTGACTCCGCGACCGGGTTGGGCGGTGAACTCCTCGACTGCGGGCAGATCCAGGCCGTGTGCGCGCGCGGCGCGCACGATCGCCGCGGCGAGGGGGTGTTCGCTGGGGTGTTCGGCCGCGGCGGCGTACCGCAGCAGTTCGTCGTCGTCGAATTGCGTGTCGAGAGTGCGGATTTCGGCGAGTTCGGGGGTGCCGCGGGTCAGGGTGCCGGTCTTGTCGAACGCAATACGGGTGGTGGCGCCGAGTTGTTCCATCACGACCGCGGATTTGACGAGCACGCCGTGGCGGCCCGCGTTCGCGATCGCCGCCAGCAGCGGTGGCATGGTCGCGAGGACTACCGCGCAGGGAGAGGCGACGATCATGAATGTCATCGCTCGCAGCAGAGCTCGCTGTAGCGGGTCGCCCAGCAGCAGCGGCACGAGGAACACGGCCAGGGTGACCGCCACCATGCCGACCGAGTAGCGCTGTTCGACCTTCTCGATGAACAGCTGGGTGCGGGCCTTGGTCCGGCTGGCCTGCTCGACCAGGGTGGCGATGCGGGCCACGACGGAGTCTTCGGCGCGGCGGTCCACCCGCAGACGCAGCGCGCCGGTGCCGTTGATCGTGCCCGCGAACACCTCGTCACCGCGGGCCTTGTCCACCGGCAGCGGTTCGCCGGTGATGGTGGCCTGGTCGACCTCGCTCCCGCCGCCGATCACGGTGGCGTCGGCGGGAATCCGTTCACCCGGGCGCACTACGAGTTCGTCACCGACCCCGAGGTCGGCCGCGGGCACCGTCGTCTCTTTTCCGACGGCGTCGATGCGGGTGGCGGTGTCCGGGGCCAGGTCCAGCAGCCCGCGCACCGAGTCCTCCGTACGGGCGGTCGCCAAGGCCTCCAGCGCGCCGGAGGTGGCAAAGATGACGATCAGCAGCGCACCGTCGGTGATCTGCCCGATCGACGCCGCACCGATCGCCGCGACGACCATCAGCAAATCCACGTCCAGGGTCTTCTCGCGCAGCGCTTGCAGCCCGGCCAGGCCGGGCTCCCAGCCGCCCGCGGCATAACAGGCCAGATACAACGCCCACCAGATCCCCTGCGGCACACCGGCGAGCTGTGCGGCCAGACCGACCGAGAACAAGACCAAAGCCATTACCGCCCAGCGAATCTCGGGCAGCGTAAACAGCCTCGTGCGGCGCGCAGGTACCCGGTCGGCAGCCGGGACCGAGCGATTGGGCGCGAGGGTCGGCGCGACCACGAGTCACCTCCACATGTGCATTTCGACGGACTCGACCCACCATAACAGAAGACATGAACATGTCTTCATGTGTCTGCTGGGGGGTAGGCTGCGCAGGTATGGGACACGGGATCGAGGGCCGCGACCGCCCCGCCGCGCGGCTGGATGCCGAATCCGCCGCCCACGTCGCGACCACTCTGCAGGCTCTGGCCACCCCGAGCAGGTTGCTGATCCTGACCGAGCTGCGCCACGGCCCGCGCCCGGTCACCGACCTGGCAGAAGCGGTCGGTATGGAGCAGTCCGCGGTCTCCCATCAGCTCCGGTTGCTGCGCAACCTGGGCCTGGTGACCGGCACCCGCGCCGGCCGCTCCATCGTCTACAGCCTGTACGACAACCACGTCGCTCAACTCCTGGACGAAGCGGTTTACCACAGCGAACACCTGCGCCTCGGGTTGTCCGACCGGCCCGAAACCGCAAGCTGAGCGCCGCTGCACGCCATCGCACCCAATATTGAACCGAACGCTACCTTCTCATAAGTAACTGCTGTTACATTTCAATCCGTGACAGACAATCGGGGCGCCGGTGTGCGCTGGCTGGTGCTGGTGGTGCGGGTGCCGACCGAACCGTCGCGGCATCGGGTTGCGGTGTGGCGCGAGCTGCGCCGGGTCGGTGCGCTGCAGATCGGGCAGGGCGTGTGGGTCGTGCCGGACGTGCCCGTGTTCGCCGAGGGCGTTACCAAAGTGATCGAGCTGGCGCGCCGCGGCGAGGGCGAGGTCCTGGTGCTCGATGCCGCCGGACGCGAGGAGCCCGACTCCGCCCGTCTCGAGGCGCTGTTCACCGCCGAGCGCAGCGAGGAATGGGCCGAATTCCTCTCCGACTGCGCGGGATTCGACGCCGAGATCGACAAGGAGATCGCGAAGGCGAAATTCACCATGGCCGAACTCGAGGAGGAAGAGCAGAGCCTGGAACGACTACGCCGCTGGCACCGCGACATCAAGGCCCGCGACGTGTTCGGCGCTCCCGCCGCCGCCGAGGCCGCCGGGCAGCTCGAGCACTGCACCGAGCGGCTGGCCGACTACACCGAGCGGGTCTTCGCGGCCCTGCACCAGATGTGACCACCACCGAGACCGGAAAGACCACAGTGAGCCCGGACACGCGAATCTTCCACGGCATCAACGACTTCGCCCGCGACACCCCCTGGCCGCATCCGATTGTGCCGGGGTACGCCAACTACGGAGTCGTGCTGTTCGCGGCGCTGCTGCCGGCCGGACGGTGGATCGCCCGCAGTGACCGCGATCCCGCGCGGATGGTAGCTGCGGTGAGCTCATGGTGAGCGCTACCCCCGATGAATCGACCGGCCCGCGCCGGCCACGACTGCTGCCGCTGTATGCGGCCGGATTCGTCACCGCGTTCGGTGCGCACAGCATTGCCGCGAGCCTGGCCGGTTTCACCGCGGCCGAACACGCGAGCCTGCTCGCACTGGGTGCGCTGCTGGCGGTCTACGACGGTGCGGAAGTGCTGCTCAAACCGGTCTTCGGAGCGCTCGCGGATCGCGTCGGCCCGCGCCGGGTACTGCTGGGCGGGCTGGTGGCGTTCGCGCTCGCGTCCGCGGCGTTCGTGGTGGCGGGCAATCCCGGACTGGTCGGGGTCGCGCGCTTCGCTCAGGGCGCGGCCGCGGCCGCGTTTTCCCCGGCGGCCTCGGCGTTGGTCGCCCGTCTCACACCCGCGACCGGGCACGGCCGGACGTTCGGAAGCTATGGCGCGTGGAAGGGCGCGGGCTACGCGCTGGGCCCTGTGCTCGGTGGATTGCTGGTCACCCTCGGCGGTTACCGACTGCTGTTCACCGCCCTGGCGGCACTCGCTGCGGCAGTTGCGGTGTGGGCCGCGCTGGCCGTGCCCGCCGTCGAGGTGTTGCCGAAAACCCGCCAGACCGTGCTGGATCTGGCCCGCCGGCTCACCGGCGGAGCATTCCTGCGTCCCACCGCGGCCCTGGCCGGAGCCACCGCCGCCCTCGCCACCGGGGTCGGCTTTCTGCCCGCGATCGGGGCCCGGCACGGACTGGGCCCCCTCGAGACCGGTGTCGTCGTCTCGCTGCTCGCCGCCACGGCGGCACTGGTCCAGCCGCGGGCGGGACGCGCCCGAGACGCCGGGCGTCTGCGCGACCGCACCGGCATGGCGGCCGGGTTGGGCTTGGCCGCGACAGGAATCGCGGTGGCCGCCCTCCTACCGGGAATCGCGGGCATCATGCTCGCTGCCGTGCTGATCGGAACGGGCACTGGGCTTATCACACCCCTCGGCTTCGCCCACCTGGCCGCGACCAGCCCACCCGAACGCCTGGGCCAAACCATGGGTGCCGCCGAACTCGGACGCGAACTCGGCGACGCGGGCGGGCCGCTGCTCGTCGGCGCCGTCGCCGCCGCGGCCACCATGAATACGGGACTACTGACCCTCACAACCATGCTGGGGGTACTCGCCGTCCTCGTCGCCTGCCGCAGCGCCCCCCGGCAAGCAGACCACCGGACCCGATCCGCCGGCTAAGTTCCGCGCGACCGGAAACGGCTTTCGGACAGGTGAATCCGTCCAGATCATCGACTCTGGTCTTGCCCGGCCACCCGTGGATGTAATCGCGGCTCTGGCTGTTTCCGAGAGCGCCGCCGTCATCCGCCGAACGCCGAGGCTGGCTGCTACCGTAAGTAGCCATGGGAGATGACGGGGGTAATTCTGCAGCGGGGCAATCGATCTCGGTGGTTCCCGATGATGTAGCCGCGGTGGGGCGTTACATCTATGGCGCTGCGGAGAATCTGCGTTCTGCGCTCGACGATTAGCGGTTATCGAGTTGCGCGGCACAGCCTTTCGAGGGCTCGGGTGATCGGGCCTTCGACCTGAACGAGGCAGTGGGCGGATCGTGCGCCGGCCGAGGGACTGGGGCCCGGCCGGGGAGGCGCGCGCCGATAGCAGTGGGGCCGAGGCGAGTTGCGAGCTGGGTCGCGGACGTCGTACCGTGACCGCAACCCGATAGGTGCTCTCCAGGAAAGACAGTCGCAGAGTGGGAGACCCGCCTCATCTGAGGAGGCGTGGGGTGGGCGACGTGATGACGCACGCCCAACTTCTACGGAGGATTTCATGCATATCGGTCTCGGCCTGCCCATTGCCGATCCCAGTGCGCTGCCCGAATGGGCTCGCCGCGCCGAAGCCACCGGGTTCTCGACGCTCGGCCTGCTCGACCGCCTTGTTTACGACAATCCGGAACCGCTGGTCACGCTGGCGATGCTCGCCGGCGCCACCAGCCGGATCCGGATACAGACCGAGGTGTTGATCGCACCGCTGCGCGATCCTGCGCTGCTGGCCAAGCAGGCCGCCACGCTGGATCTGATGTCCGGCGGCCGTTTTGTGCTCGGCCTCGGTGTCGGCGGTCGCGAGGACGACCACGAGGCCAGCGGTACCGATATGCACGAGCGCGGCCGCCGCCTGGATCAGCAGCTCAGTGTGATGCAACGCCTGTGGTCCGGTGAGCGGTTCAGCGATAGTTGCGGTCCCATCGGTCCCGCACCCCGCACGTCCGGCGGTCCCGAGCTGCTGTTCGGCGGCTTCCGGCCCGCCGCCATCGACCGCGTCGGCCGCTGGGGTGGTGGGCTGCTGGCGGCCGCCGCGCCGTCCTGGGCCGGCAACCTCATCGATCTGGCCCGCAAGTCCTGGTGCGAGCACGGCCGGTCCGGATCGCCGCGAATCGTTGCCCAGCTGAACACGGTCGTGGGCCCGCAGCCACTGATCGAACGGGCCCGCCGCGCCATCCTGGACTATTACGAGTTCAGCGGCCGCGCCGATTACATGGCCGACGGCATGCTCACCACAACGGACCAGATCCGTTCCGCTATCCGGCAATTCGAGGATCTCGGCGCCGATGAGGTCATGCTCTACTGCTACGGCACAGATCCTGATCAGGTCGACCGCCTGGCCGAGATCGTGCTGTGACGCCAGACGCCGTGCCTGCCGCACAGCCGTCGTCCCTGCAGCCCTACTAGGCCCACAGCCAATCCGCCCCCGCGCACTCGCCCCGAACCCGACTCGAGTGGAACTGGCAGACTTGAACGCGTGACCGCTCTACCAGCAGACAGCGACCGCCCGCGCATCGGCGAAGGTCCGTTGCGGCCGATCGAGCTTGCGACCGGGGCGGTGCTGGCCGGGGTGACGGTCGGGTTGGTGGTGGTCGGGACAGTGGTTCCGATCGCCGCGGCGCTGAATCTGATCGCGGCCGTGCCGCTGGGGTTGCTCGCGCATCGGTACCGGCTGCGGACGCTGTTCACCGCGACCGTGGCGGCCAGCCTGGTCACCTTCGTCGTCGCCGGGCTGCTACCCGCCTTCACGACGGTGTCCATGGCTACGATCGGCGGCATCGTCGGGATCGTCAAGCGGCGGCGCGGCGGACTTCCGGCGGTGGTGGGGCTGTCCGTGCTGGCCGGGCTGGCGTGGTCGGTGATATCGGTGGGGTTCCTGCTGGTGTTCTCGAAGGCACGGGAACTGCTGTTCCGGACCATCCGCAATACCTCCGAGGGCGTGCAGAAGATCATCGATCGCCAGCCGAAACTGCACGGGGTGAGCCACACCATCGGGACGATCACCGATCTGGTCCTGCACTGGTGGTGGGTCTACATCGCGGCCGGTGTGGCCGTCGGAGTCATCGCGACGGCGGTGTTCTCGTGGTTCGCGCTCGGCTCGGTCCTGGACCGGCTGACCTGGCTGCCCGGCCGCGATCAGCTGGCCGCCCCGCCGGACCCGCGGCCCGTCGAGCCGCTGCCGGTCACGCTGCACCGGGCCTCGTTCCGCTATCCGGGGGCGCGCGCCGAGGCCCTGCGCGAGATCGATCTCACCATCCGAGTCGGCGAATTCGTGGCGGTGGTCGGGCACAACGGCTCAGGCAAATCCACGCTGACCAGGCTGCTTGCCGGGCGCCCGCCCACGGGCGGCACGGTGGAGCGGCCCGGTTCGGCCGGACTGGGCATGCTCGGCGGCACCGCGCTGGTGCTGCAGCGGCCCGAGAGCCAGACCCTCGGCGTGCAGGTCGCGGACGACGTGGTGTGGGGCCTGCCGCCGGAGCTCGCCGACCGGGTCGACATCGAATCGATGCTGGGCGAGGTCGGGCTCGCCGGCATGGGCAAGACCGAGACCGCGACGCTGTCGGGTGGCCAGCAGCAGCGTCTGGCCGTGGCCGCGGCGCTGGCCCGGCGGCCCGCACTGCTCATCGCCGACGAGGCGACCTCGATGATCGACCCCGACGGCCGCCGGGAACTGGTCGCGCTGCTGTCCGAACTGCCCAGGCGGCACCCGATGGCGGTGGTCCTGGTCACCCATCACGAGGCCGACGCGGCCGCGGCGGACCGGGTGATCCATCTGTCCGGCGGACGGCAGGTGGACCGGCTGCCCGCCTGGCCGCGGCCGGCACGCGACGAGCGCAGCCGCCCGATGGGCGATCCGCTGCTGGAGCTGACCGGCGTCCGGCACACCTACAACCGCGGAACCCCCTGGGCCGCAACGGCCCTACACAGCGTCGACCTGACCGTCCGGCGCGGCGAGGCGCTGCTGATCGTGGGCGGCAACGGATCCGGCAAGTCGACGCTGGCCTGGATCATGGCCGGACTCGTCGACCCGACTGAGGGCCGTTGCGAGCTGCGCGATTACGCGGGCACGCGGCCTGTCGCCAAGCGGATCGGCGCGGTGGCGCTGGCCTTCCAGCATTCGCGCCTGCAGCTGCAGCGCCAGACCGTCGCCACGGAGATCGAGGACTGGGGCGGTCAGGGCACCGGATCGGCCGCGGTCGGAAAGGCGCTGGACGCGGTCGGATTGGACCGCACGGTGGCCTCCCGCTCGATCGAGGAACTGTCCGGTGGCCAGGCCAAGCGCGTGGTGCTCGCGGCGATCGTGGCGAGCCGCCCGCAGGTGGTGGTGCTCGACGAACCACTGGCCGGGCTGGATCCGGCGGGCCGCGCCGAGGTGGTGGAACTGCTTGCCCGGCTGCGGGATTCGGGGCTGACGCTGATCGTCATCTCGCACGATGTAGAGGACATGGCGGCGGTGTGCGACCGCACCGTGCATCTGGTCGCGGGCCGCATCCCGGAAACCGCGACGCAACCCGCCGCCGTGCACTCCCCGCGGCCCTCCGCCCCCACCCTTGCCCGGCTGGACCTACACCGGCCCGACGCGACCGGAGGTCACCAATGAGACACCGGACCGCAGAACGGATTTCGCACGGCACGACGGGAGCCGGACAATGACCATGGTGCTGTTGCGCGAGGTGCCGGTCCAGAGTCCGGTGCACCGGCTCTGGGCCGGGACGAAGGTGATCGCGGTCTTCCTGATCAACCTGGTCGTGATGCTGCTGCCGTCCTGGCCGGTGCTCGGCATGGTGGTGGCGTTCCTGATCGTCATCGGCCTGGTCGCGCGGCTGCCACTGGGCACACTGCCCCGGCTGCCCTGGCAGTTCTGGGCGCTGCTCGGCATCGGTGCGGTGCTCAACATTCCGGCCGGGGGCGGTGCGGTCCTGCAGTATGCGCTGACGATGACGTTCGGGCTGATCATGATCGTCACCTCGTTCCTGATCGCCTGGACCACGCCCATGGGCGAAATCGCGCCCGCCCTGGCGAAATTGGGTGCGCCGCTGCGTGTGCTGCGGGTGCCCGTCGACGAGTGGGCGGTGGTGGTCGCGCTGACGCTGCGCGGGCTGCCGCTGCTGATCGAGGAGATGCGCATCCTGCGGGCCGCACGCCGCCTGCGCCCCAAGGACAGCCTGGTCCAGCGGGCCACCGACAATCCGCTGGTCGACATCCTCACCGCGACGATGGCGGTATCCACCCGCCGCGCAGGGGAACTCGGCGAGGCGATCACCGCGCGCGGTGGCACCGGACAGCTCACCGCCTACCCGAGCAAGCCGGGGCGACGCGATGCGATCGCGCTGACCATCGTCGCCGCGATCTGCGTGGCCGCCATCGTCGTCACGTTCGTGCACTGATTCGCGGTACGAAACCCGCAGCGGCCGAACATATCCGCTGGACAGATCGCCCGACCGACCCCGCACACCGATAATTTTGCATCGTCGGCGCCCTGGTCGCCGCGGCCCGACCTTGGTCGTCGCGGGCATCGGACTCATCCAGGCATTGACGGCACCAGCACCACTATCTGGAATGACAAATAACGCAGCCGAATCCGCGCGGCACCCCGGCTAGCCCGGCAAGGTGTCCGGCGCCGGATGCGGGGAAACGATGCGGCGAGTGTGCGCGTACACCGCGGCGTGCACCCGATCGCGCACACCGAGTTTCGTGAGCAAATTGGAGACATGGCTCTTCACCGTCTGCTCGCCCACGCCGAGGGCTCGAGCAATCTCCGGGTTGGTGTACGCCCGCGCGATCAGCAGCAGCACCTGATGCTCACGGGCGGTCAGTGTTTCGATCTCCGGCGCGGCCGGAAACGGCTCGATTCCGTTGGTCAGTCGCGTGATCAGGCGGCGCGTCTGGTGCGGGTCGATCAGCGCGTTGCCACGGGCGGCGGTGCGGACGGCCTCGATCAGTTCCAGCGCGGGCAGCGATTTGGTGAGAAAGCCGCTCGCGCCGAGACGTAGTGCGCGGTATAGGTTCTCATCGCTGCCGGAGGTGGCCAGGGTCAGGATGCGGGTCGAATGGCCGAGGGTCGCAATCCTGTCGATCGCCGGATCGTCGAGTCCGGGCATGTCCAGATCCAGCAGGACGATATCGGGGCGCAGGCGCCGGATTTCCCCCGCTGCCGCCGCCCCGTCGCCGATCTCGGCGACACAGTGCATGTCCGGCTGGCCGTTGATCACCGCGTGCAGCCCGGTGCGGAACAGTACGTGCTCGCCGGTCAGCAGTATCGAGATCGCTGCATGCCGAGCGGCACCGACGTCGAGTTCGGCGGCTTCATTCGATGCCGAGATCGGCGATTCGGCGATCGCGCTGCCCGTTGCCAGCATCATGGCGCTGATCGCAAGCACGAGCGACGACACCAGCCGCAGGAGGGGGCGCGTCGATGACGTCGTGGTCATGTTCTCCGATCGTAGCGGGCCGGCATGTGCGCCGAAGCGAAGCCGGGAAGGCCTGTCAGCGAAGGAATCCGGTGTAGTTCTTGGTCATCACCCGACTCTCCAGCTGTTTCAGGGTGTCCAGGCCGACGGTCACCAGGATCAGTACCGAGGTGCCGCCGAACGCGAGACCCCGCGCCGCCCCGGCGGCGCCGAGCGGAACCAGCTTGGGCAGCACGGCAACGCAACCGAGATAGATCGAGCCCGGTAGCGTGATCCGGCTCAGCACGTGGCTCAGGTGGTCGGCGGTCGCCGGGCCGGGACGGTATCCCGGAAGGAAGCCGCCGAACTTCTTCATCTCCTCGGCTCGCTCGTGCGGATCGAAGGTGATCGCGACGTAGAAGTAGGCGAAGAACAGAATCAGCGCGAAATACGCCGCGACGTACAGCGGACTGTCCGGATTCGACAGATATTCCTGAATCAGCTTCTGCCACTCGGGCGGATGGCTCGAGCCCTGGAACGACTTCGCGATCAGTCCCGGCACGTAGAGCACCGAGGAGGCGGAGACGACCGGGATGACGCCCGCCTGGTTGACCTTCAACGGTAGATACGTCGACGAACCTCCGTACATCCGGCGGCCGACCATGCGCTTGGCGTACTGCACCGGAATTCGGCGCTGGCCCTGCTCGACGAAGATCACCGCGACCATCGTCAGGAATACCGCGACGCAGGCCCCAGCGAAAACGATCCCGCCCCGAGCGTCCAGAATCGCCCTGCCCTGGCTCGGGAGTTGCGCCGCGATGCCGGCGAAGATCAGCAGCGACATGCCGTTGCCGATGCCGCGCTCGCTGATCAGTTCACCGAACCACATCACCAGCGCCGCCCCCGCGGTCATCACCAGCACGATGCTGATCATCCCCGGCAGCGAGGAATCGGCCAGCACATGCGTGCGGCAGCCGCGCAACAGCAGCCCGCGCGCGGCGAGCGCCACCACGGTCGAGGCCTGCAGCACCGCCAGCGCGATCGCCAGGTAGCGGGTGTACTGCGCGATCCTGGCTTGGCCGGACTCGCCCTCGCGGCGCAACGCCTCGAACCGCGGGATCACGACGGTCAGCAGCTGAGTGATGATGCTCGCGGTGATGTACGGCCCGACGCCGATCGCGAAGACCGACAGCTGCAGCAGTGCGCCGCCGGACACGAGACTGATGAGCTGATAGATGCCGCCGGCACTACCGCCGGAGGCGGCGCCGATGCAGTCGCGCACCGCCGCGTAGTCCACACCCGGCGACGGCAGTGTCGCGCCGAGACGGAACAGCGCGAGCAGGCTCAGCGTGAACAGAATCCTGCGCCGGACATCCGGCGTCCGGAGCCCAGTCGCGAGTGCGGACAGCACCGGTCCTCCCGTCGAATATGATTGCAGGACAGCAGAATTCACCCCACGACAACGGGAAGATGAACCTGTCGAACGCATTCGACGGTACGGAAATCCATACCCGTACACGTCGGCCGGAAGTCGCAATTCCGCTTCCCCCGATCGGGGGAAGTCCGGGCGAATCGACACGGCCGTCATCGACGGGTGTGCACATGACAAACGGCCCGAGATGGTTTCGGGCCGTTGATCTTCGGTCTATCGGTTCGACCGCGAAGGGCCGGATCCGGGCGGGGCTATTGGTAGCTGCGGGCCCAGCCGTTGACCTGGTTGACGTAATCCATGGAGTGGTTGTAGCGCAGGATCGCTCGGGTGCGCTGCGCCGGGTCCTGCATGTTGAGACCGCCGGAGCAGAGGTAGTTTCCGGCGGTGTAGGCTGCGTCGAACAGATTCTGCGGGTTGCTGCCCGGCCGGGCGTAGTGCGCCCACGTCGCGGGCATGAACTGCATGGGACCCTCGGCACGGAGATACTTGCCGCTCGCGGCGCGGTCGATCTCGTTGCCGGGCAACGTACCGTCCAGGGCCGGACCGTAGATCGCGCGCCGGGTAGTGCCGAACATGTCGACGTCCCCGTTGTCGGCGTGATGGGACTCGACCCGTCCGATACCGGCGAGCAGCTGCCAGGGCATATGGCACTGCGGTTGGTCCATGGAGAGTTCGAACGCGGCGACCTTGTATGCGGTGGCGGCGATCCCCGGGATGTTCGCGTTGCTCGACCCGCTCGACGATCCGGAATCGGCAGAACCGGAACTCGATCCGGAGTCGGCGGAACCGGAGCTCGATCCGGTGGGTAGCGCCACCATGCGGACCTCTGGCGCGGTCGTGGCGGCCGAAGCCTGTGTGGCAAGGGCGGTTACGGACACCACCCCGGGAACCAGTCCGGACAATGCGATCACTGACTTACGCCGGATCGTTGACTCCGACTTCATCCGGTGACGTCCCACTCGGTGCTACCTCCGTGACATGCGCACGCCTCATACGAGCGGATGCCACTGTACCGACAACGGCCGCGCAATGTGCATCAAACCCTGAGTCGAGGTCGTACCGCGGTACCACCACGCGCCCCGGAATTCCTTCCGCGGTACCACGAATCGCCTCGCCCGCGCTCCTACCGTCGGATGCAGAGGCGAGCCCGGATCGGCCGGACCGCGTGACCGCAGGGACGAGTGATGATCGAGGCACATCGGCTGACCAAGCGATATGGGGACAGGACCGCGGTGGACCGGCTGGACTTCACCGTCCGGCCCGGAATCGTGACCGGATTCCTCGGGCCGAACGGGGCGGGGAAATCGACCACGATGCGGATGATCGTGGGCCTGGACGCGCCGAGCGACGGCTCGGTCACGGTGAACGGCCGCCGGTACGCCGAGCATGCCGCACCGCTGCAGGAGGTCGGCGCGCTGCTGGAGGCCCGGTCGATCCACCCCGGCCGGTCGGCCTTCAATCATCTACTGGCACAGGCGCAGACGCACGGGATCCCGCGCCGCCGGGTGGACGAGGTGATCGAGCTGACCGGGCTGAGCGCCGTGGCGGGCAAACGGGCCGGAGGCTTCTCGCTGGGCATGGGACAGCGGCTCGGCATCGCCGCCGCGCTGCTCGGCGATCCGGCCACCGTCATGCTCGACGAGCCGGTGAACGGCCTGGATCCCGAGGGCGTGCTGTGGATCCGCAACCTGCTCACCACGCTGGCCGCCGAGGGCCGCACGGTCTTCGTCTCCTCGCATCTGATGAGCGAAATGGCCTTGGTCGCAGAGCATCTCATCATCGTCGGCCGCGGCCGGCTGCTGGCCGACACCACCGTGGCCGACCTGGTCCGCGAGGCCGGTGGCAATGCTGTCACCGTCGCCAGCGCGGATCCGGTGCGGCTGCGGGAGGTGCTGGCCGGGCCCGGCGTGGAGATCACCGGACGCTCCGGCTCCGAGACCCTGCAGGTGAGCGGATTGTCCGCGCGCGCAATCGGATCTACGGCCGCAGCGCACGGCATCGCACTCTACGAACTGACCGCACGGACCGTCTCGCTCGAGCAGGCCTTCATGGACCTGACCCGGGATTCGGTCGAGTACCACGGCAACACCGGAATCGACACCCTCGGGAGGGCGGCATGACTACCACCATCGCGACACCATCCACACCCGCCCCGGCGCGGTCCGCCCGGCCCGTCTACCGGGTGACCGGACCGCGCGTACTGCGCTCGGAGTGGACGAAAATGTGGTCGCTGCGCTCGACCTGGATCACGCTCGGCCTCGGGCTGGTGTTCCTGGTGGGCTTCGGCGTCATCGCGGCGATCCAATACAAGTCGAAGGTGCACTCCGGGCAGAGCCTGGACGCGCAGTGGATCGGATCCACCGTGCTGAGCCTGTCGCTGTTCGGGATCAACTTCGCCGAACTCGCGCTGGGGGTGCTCGGGGTGCTGATCGTGGCGGGCGAGTATTCGACCGGCATGATCCGCTCGACGCTGGCCGCGGTTCCGCGCCGGCTGCCCGTGCTGTGGTCCAAGGCGGCCGTCTACGGCGTGGTCGCGCTGGTCGCCGGCACGGCCGGTGCCTTCGCCACCTACCTGATCGACCACTACCTCCTCGCCGGAACCCCTGCGGCGCAGTCCATTACGGAGTCGGGGGTGCTGCGCAGCCTCTTCGGAGCGGGGCTGTACCTGGCGCTGGTCGGCGTCATCGGCGCCGCCCTGGGCGTGCTGATGCGGTCGGTGGCGGGCAGCGTCGCGGTGCTGATCGGCGCGCTGCTGCTGGTTCCCACCCTGGTCTCGCTGCTGCCGCACAGCTGGCAGAACCACGTCTCCGAATTCCTGCCCAGCAATGCCGGACAGGCGATGTTCGCCCTGCACCACGACGCGAACGCGCTGTCTCCGATGGCCGGACTGTTCGTCTTCCTCGGCTGGACGGCGCTGGCGCTGGGCGGGGCGGCCTACCGCCTGGCACGCACGGACGCCTGAGCCTGCTTGTACCGACGCATGAGGCGACACTCGCATTCGCGGCACCGGGCCTTGCCCGATGCCGCGAATGACGGTGTCGGGTTGTTACCGGCGCGGCCTGCGGGTGGGTGGCCGGGCGCCGGCGGCGCGGGCAGTTTCTACTACGCACAGTTCTCCTAGACGATGGACGGGTGACACCGATGGGCACCGACGCCGAGGCCGGGCTTGCCGCCTGGCCGATCCCGGGATTCGCCGCGCCGGTCATCGCGCGGCTCGCCCGGCTGCGGCAGCGGCTGGGGCGGTTGGACCGGGCGCACCCGTGGATTTTCGACGCCGCGTTCACCGCGGTGGTCTTCCTGATCTTCGGCGGGCCGGATTTCGGAGGGCCCGCGCACTCCGGCGGACCGCACGACCCGCAGATCGTGCTCACCCAGCTGTCCGCACCCGTCACCCTCGCGCTGCAGGCCGGACTGCTGCTGCCGCTGCTGTGGCGGCGTCGCGCGCCGTCGGCGGCCTTCGGGGTGATCGCGGCGGTTTTCCTGCTGCAGTGGTCGCTGGGTGCGGGCCTGCGCGCGGATGTCGCGCTGCTGATCGCGCTGTACAGCGTGGCCCTGCGGGCCCGCCCGGCTCACCTGCCGTGGGTCTGTGCCGTGGCCGCCGCGGTGCTGGTGCCCGTCGCGCTCCGGGTCGCGACCGGCGCCGTGCTCCGGTTGGAGGTGCTGTTCTTCCTGCTCAGCACCGTGACCGCGGCCGTCGCCCTGGGGTTGACGGTGCGGTCGCGCCGGGCGCAGCTCGCCGCCCTGCGCGAGCGCGCGGCCCGGCTGGAAATCGAGCGCGACCAGCGCAGCCGGCTGGCCACCGCCACCGAACGCACCCGGGTGGCCCGGGAAATGCACGACATCATCGGCCACAACCTGTCGGTCATCATCACCGTGGCGGACGGTGGGGCGTATGCCGCGCAGTCCGATCCCGCGCGGGGCCGGGAGGCGCTGCTACTGATCGGTGACGCCGGACGGCAGGCGCTGGGCGAACTGCGACGCATGCTCGGGGTCCTGCGCGAACGCGGCCCCGAGCAGGACAGCGCGCCCGAACTCGAGCCGCAGCCCGGCATCGCCGACCTCGCGGCGCTGTACGCCCGGGTGCGGGCGGCGGGGACGGAGGTCGTCTACCAGAGCATCGGCGAGCTGGACGGGCTCGATCGCGGCGTGCAGCTGATGGCCTACCGCATCGTGCAGGAGGCGCTGACGAACACCCTCAAGCACGTCGGCCCCGGCAGCCGGGCCGACGTCACGGTCGGCACGGACGGCGACCGGCTGCGCATCCGCGTCCACGACACCGGGCCGCGCGACGGCCGCACCCGGCCCGGCTCCCCCGGGGAGGGCCACGGACTCGCCGGAATGCGCGAGCGCGCCGCGCTGTACGACGGGACCGTGACCGCGGGCCCCGCGGCCGGCGGCGGCTGGACCGTGGAGGCCGTCCTGGACCTCGACCCACACCCGAATTCCGCAGGGGGACAACAGTGATCACCGTCCTGATCGTCGACGACCAGCCGCTGCAGCGCTACGGCCTGCGCATGCTGCTCGACGCCGCGTCCGAGACCGAGGTGGTCGGCGAGGCCGCCAACGGCTCCGAGGCCGTGCGCGCCGCCGCCGAGTTCCGGCCCGACGTCGTGCTGATGGACATCCGCATGCCCGGCATGGACGGCATCGAGGCCACCCGGCGCATCGTCGCCGCCGGGGGTCGCTCCCGCATCCTCGTCATGACCACCTTCGACCTCGACGAATACGCGCACGCAGCGCTGCGCGCCGGGGCCAGCGGGTTCCTGCTCAAGGATGCGCATCCCGAGGAACTCCTGGCCGGGATCCGCGCGGTCGCGGGCGGTGACGCGGTCATCGCCCCCAGGCTCACCCGGCGCCTGCTCGACGCCTATGCCCAGCAGCTGCCCGCGGAACCGGCCGCACCGCCGGGCGGCAACGATCCGCGCTGGCTGGCACTCACCGATCGGGAACGGGAAATCCTGGTCGCCATCGGCCAGGGCTGGACGAACGGCGAGATCGCCGAGCGCCTGGTGCTTTCCGAATCCACCGTCAAGACCCACGTCGGCCGCGTCCTGGCCAAGGTCGG
This sequence comes from Nocardia sp. GP40, assembly GCF_050434125.1. Lineage (NCBI taxonomy): Bacteria > Bacillati > Actinomycetota > Actinomycetes > Mycobacteriales > Nocardiaceae > Nocardia > Nocardia sp. GP40. The sequence goes on from NZ_JBNPVW010000014.1 coordinate 16,702, forward strand.
GGCTCGCGACCGCATCCAGGCGGTGATCCTGGCCTACGACCTGGGGCTGACCCGGCCCAATTCGCCGAGCTGATGGGTGGCTGCCGCGCGTTCGCGGCAGCCCGCGCTGCACGACGCTCCGCCCGGCTTGTCCTACCCGGGGGCAGTTCTTCATTACTGTTGAAGGATGCCGGATGCCGCGTGTCCCGCCGAGTTGGTCATCGACCGTGCCACACAGGATGATTGGGCGACCATCGTCGCGTGGGCCGCGGACGAGGGGTGGAATCCGGGGCTGGGAGACGTCTCGGCATTCTTCGCCCAGGACCCCGACGGTTTCTTCCTCGGGCGTGTGGACGGGGAGCCCGCCACCGCCGTCTCGGTGGTCAACTACGGGCCCGAATTCGCCTTTCTGGGTTTCTATCTCGTGCGTCCGGACCTGCGTGGTCGCGGCCTGGGACTGGCCACCTGGCGGGCGGGGCTCGAGCACGCCGGTACCCGGGTCGTGGGACTCGACGGTGTCGTCGCCCAGCAGCACAACTATCGGCGCAGCGGCTTCGAACTCGCTTACCGCACCGCACGTTTCGCGGGTGTGCCGCGGCTGGCGCCGCCGGACGGCACCGTGCGCCCCCTGAGTCCCGCCGATATCCCGACCGTGCGGACCTACGACTCCTCGTGCATCCCGGCCGACCGTCCCGCCCTGCTCGGCGCCTGGCTGTCGGATCCGGCGCATCGCACCGTCGTCCGCGTTGTCGACGGCGCGCTCACCGGATTCGGAACCATCCGTCCCGCAAGGGATTCCCCGCGCATCGGCCCGCTGTTCGCCGACACCGCCGCGGACGCGCGCGAGCTGTTGTCCGCGCTGGCGGACGGGGCCGAGGTGGCCATCGACGTGCCGTTGTGCAACGAACCCGCCGTCGCCCTGGCGCACGAGGCGGGCCTGCAACCCAGTTTCGAAACCGCGCGCATGTACACCGGGCCGGTTCGAAACCATTATCAGGAAAAGGTTTTCGGTGTAACCACGCTCGAACTGGGCTGACGCGCCGCGTTCGCCGGCGCCACCACCGCCGGCCCGGAATTGATCAGTGCCGTGCCCGAGCGCCGGACTACCGAATCACGCACCCCGGCGGGACGGGCACACCCGCGAAGCGGTCCGACAGGTAGTTCATCCCGCCCAGGGCCTCGCCGATCGCGGCGCCGTTGTGCGTCGGGAACGGCGAGTGGACGGCCGTCAGGGTCGCGCCCTCCCCACAGTAACGCTGTACCACTGCGTCGAAGCCCGCCACGGGTATCACGTCGTCGGAGATGCTGTGGTACATGTACAGCGGGGTGTCCGGGGCCGTGCCGCCCAGCTCGTTCGTTGCCGCCGCGCCGAGAAAGGCGCTGCTGCCCAGGATGTTCGGGATCTTGGAGTAGTCGTCGACGTGGGCGTTGAGGTATGCGGGCACAAGATCCGAACCGCAGGCGGTTTCACTGGTCGCCAGGAGTTCCCAGCCGCGGTCGTTGAGCAGGCCGGGCAGGCCCGACTCGGGCTGGTTGCGCGTGAGGGCCAGCAGAATCAGCACGGCGAGCCCGGCCTGCGGCCCACCGTCCACCTTCCGCGCGATCGCCGGGATGTCGGCGGGCACGCCGCCGGTGCTGATGCCCGCGAACCGGACGTCCGGCGCGTAGCTCGGGCGCAGCTCAGCCGCCCACAGCGTCGCGAAGGCCCCGCCCGAATATCCCCATGCCCCAATGAGACTCGAGTCATCGACTCCGCTCGGGGCGAACGATCGGGCCGCGCGTACACCGTCCAGCACCGCGCGACCCGCACTGACACCGTCCAAGAAACGCGACTGCGGGCCCTCGTAGTCGCTGGCCACCACGCTCCAGCCGCGCAGCAGCGCCGCGGTCATGAAGGGCACGTCCAGCAGCGTGTTGATCACGCCCGGATCCCACCCGCCGGACAGCGCGAACGACGGTGCGCAGCGGGTGCCGAGGCTGTCCTCGGGCACCTGGTAGCTCAGCAGCGGCCGCGGGCCGTCCGGCCAGGACGTCTGCGGCACCAGCACCGTGGCGACATCCATAATCGGATGTCCGCCGGAATCGTTTGTGCGATACCGTAATTGCCATCCCGACACCGGCAGCGGCAGCCCGAGCACCGCGATCGGGCGGGTGCCGAGCACCGCGCCGTTCGGCTGGCTGTCCAGGTCCGCGGGCGCGGTATAGAACGAATCGTTGTCGGGGAGGGGCACGTCGGCGCGCCCGGGCGATATCGACATCACCAAGGTCAGCATCACGGCGGCGGCCACGACGAGTAGCGCCGCCCAGAACCGGCGCGGCACAGCCTTTTCCGCGAAATACCCGAAATCCATCGAGCCCTCCTGCGTCGCCGCGCGGCTACCGTGGGCACCGATCCGCGCCGGCACCACACCCTTCGGGGACATCACCGTATCTCCCAGAAATGCCCAGGTCAACGACCATTCAAGCGCGTATCGGCAATGTTTCGGGCGTGTCGGGCCGTACTAGGGCACGTGTCGGAAACTCGAGGACGGCGAGTCGGCGGCGATCACAGGGCCGTCGGGCGGGTGAAAATCGCCGGTAGTGTGGGGCGAGACCACTGCCGACCGAGGGGTCGGCGCACGGGCAGCAGACTACCGCGGAAACCGAACGCACGCCGGCGGCCCGGGAGTGGCGCTCACTATGAACACAGGGAGGGCACGATGCGAGAAGGCAATGGGCTCCAGATACCGGGCGGCCTGGCCGAGGTCTGCACGCCGGGGCGGATGGCCGTCATCGTCTACGACATGCAGGTGGGAGTGTTGTCGCAGCTCGAGGACAGCGCGGCGATCATCGAGCGCGTCGCGCGGGTGGTGCGGGCCGCGCGCCGCGGCGGATATCCGGTCATCTTCCTGCGGCACATGTTCCTGCCCCCGCGGCTGAGCGGCCTGTTCGCGATGCGCATGGCGATGGCCTGGCAGGGCGTCGACTCGGTCGACGAGCTGAAGCCGATCCTGCTGCGCGACACTCCGGGCTTCGAGCTGGTGCCGGAGCTGCGGCCCGGTCCGGACGAGATCGTCTTCGACAAGACGACCATGTCCGCCTTCGAGGGCACCCCGCTGGCGGCGACGCTGCGCGATCTGGGCATCGTCTCCTACGCCATCGCCGGGGTGGCGCTGGAGATCGGCGTCGCGCCCACCGTCTCGCATTCCACCGACCTCGGATTCGTGCCTGTCGTCATCGGCGACGCCTGCGGCGGGCGCGACAAGGCCGCCATGGACCGCGCGCTGGACGATTTCGCCTTCCAGGGGAACGCGATCGTCACCGATGTCGACACGATCGAGCCCCTGCTGGCCGGGGACGCCTGAGCGGAAATGGTTCATCGTGGCCCTGCGTCGCTACGCGGCGCTCCCGGATTTCCCCAGCGGGAAATATTCCAACGGTGTGTACGTCCGGCCGCGTTCGGTCTGCTCGCTGTTCAGCAAGACGATTCTGCCGACCGTCATCGGCCCTAGGTTCGACTTCGCGGATTCGTTCAGATGCGGTGTCCGAGATTTGATCAAGCGCCCAAGGGTGAAATGGGGTGAAAATGGCCGTCTTTCCGGGACCAAACCCGCACTCACGGCAACCTGTTCCAATGTCGAGGCGAGCTCGAACAGCTGCGGGCAGGGAGTAGTTTCGCCCACGATCGCATGCGGTCTACGTGGCGTGGGGAATGGCGCGATGCTGTGTACCCGTATGTGGAATGGTTCGATCCCGCCGGTTACGGTGCGCACACCCCCGGATATCCCCGGAATGTCCTCGGCCGCAACGTCGCCCAGGAACCTCAGGGTGAGGTGCAAATTAGCCGAGCGCACCCACCTGACGTGTGCCGCCCACGACTCTCGTTTGAGTTCACCGATCAGATGGGACAGGCCGCGGCGTAGTTCCGGATCGGGTTCGATGGCCAGGAATAATCGCAAAGCTTCCGGCATGGGCCACGTCACCTCGCTTTCCGAATACCGATCATGCTACAACGACGGGTATCGCGTATCACCCCGCTGTTTCCCGGGGAATAGCGTTCGGCAATTGGGGCGCAACCGATCAGTCGGTGGACGGTATCCACGCCGGGTGCCAGAGGCGCCCGGATTCGGTCCAGTTCATGTAGCGCACCGTCCCGGTGAGCTTCGGGGTGACCCAGAGAGCGTCCTTGCGCTCGTCCGGGGTGAGCTCGTTGTCGAACGGGCTGGTTTTGCGGCGCAGCCGGTACATCCGGGTCGACAGCTCCGCCATCTCCTGCTCGCTGAATCCGGTGCCGACCCGGCCCACGTAGTACAGCCGGTCCTCGTGATGCACCCCGACCAGCAGCGAGGCGAACTGCCGGGCGTCGCTGCGCCGCCAGCCGCCGATCAGCACCTGCTGGGTGCGCCAGTTGCGGGTCTTGATCCAGGACTGCCCGCGCCGCCCCGGCAGATAGATCGCATCCAGGCGCTTGGCGACCACGCCCTCCATGCCGTGCCGCTGGCTGTACTGCAGCGCCTCCGCGCCGGAACCGTCGAGCCGGGGCGGCACCACCAGCGCGGCCGAACGGCCCGCCAGCGCTTCCAGCACCCGGCGGCGGTCCGAATAACGTTTGCGGACAAGCGATGTGCCGTCCAGATACAGCACGTCGAAAGCGACGAAGACCGCGCGCGCCGCATCCGCCTGCAGCAGGCCGAGATTCGCGACGCCGTGATCGTCGAAGACCACCGCCTCGCCGTCGAGCACCGCGCGGTGCCCCGCCAGCTCGGCGCCCATCGCGGCGACGCGCGGATAGCGTCCGGTAACAACGTTTCCGGCGCGGCTGCGCAAAGTCACCGCGCCGCCGTCGATTTCGGCGATCAGCCGGAAGCCGTCCCATTTCGTCTCGAACGCCCACTCCCCCGCATCGAGAATCGTCACGTCCCCCGGGGTGGCCAGCATCGGCGTCAGGCCCCGCGGGAACTCCACCGGCCCCCGCTTGCCGTCCGGAATCGGTTGCGGCGCCGCCGGTTCCGCCTTCATCAGATGCATCAACCACTGGTTGCCGTTGGTCTGGATCAGGGCGTAGCGGCCGTCGAGCCGGGTGCCCCGCAGCCGCACGATCACCTCGTCGTCGCGCCATTTCTCGGTCTCGTAGGTACCCGTATCCCAGATGGTCATCTCCCCGGCGCCGTACTCGCCCGTGGGGATGGTGCCGTGGAAGTCCAGGTATTCCAGCGGGTGATCCTCGGTGTGCACGGCCAGCCGGTTCTCGCTGGTGGAGGTCGGCGGCCCCTTCGGCACCGCCCAGGAGACCAGCACGCCGTCGCGCTCGAGCCGCAGATCCCAGTGCGTGCGACGGGCGTGATGCTCCTGGACCACGAACCTGTCGCCCGGGCCCGGCTCCGGGGCCTGCGCCGGAACCGGTTCGGGGGTGCGCGCGGGATCGCGCATCGAACGGTAGGTGCTCAGTGCGTCGGCGCCCCCACCGCGAGGCGGCACCTGCGCGTCGAGGCCCGCGAGCGCATCGCCGTGCTCCCGCCAGCGGACCAGCGCCTCGTCGAAAGTCAAGTGCCGCAGGCGTTTGCGATCCTCGATTTCATCCCAGCGGCGCGGCGCGGCCACCGTGGGCCGGAGGCGCCCGCGCAGCGAATATGGCGCGATGGTGGTCTTGGACGGATTGTTCTGGCTCCAGTCCAGGAAGACCTTTCCGGGCCGGGCGCGCTTGGCCATGGTGGCCGTGACCAGATCCGGGTGCAGCCGCTCCAACCCCGTGGCGACCTGTTTGGCGATCGTGGACGCGCCGGACGCGCTGACCGTGCGATCCAGCGGAACGTAGACGTGAATCCCCTTGCTGCCGCTGGTCACCGGGTAGGCCTCCAGCCCGGCGTCGCGCACCGTATCGCGAATCCACACCGCCACCAGCGCACATTCGGCCAGCCCCGCGCCCGGCCCGGGATCCAGATCGAACACGAGCCGGGTGATCGGACCGCGCTCACCGCCTTGGAAAATCCATTGCGGCACATGGATTTCCAACGCCGCCTGCTGCCCGAGCCAGGCCATGCCCGCGACCGAATCGATCAGCGGATAGACCACCTCGCGGCCCGAATGCCGCTGCGCGGCTCGGTCCAGCCATTTCGGCGCGTGGGCGGCCAGATTCTTCTCGAAGAACGAGGGCTCCTCCACGCCGTTGGGCCAGCGCTTGCGAGTGACCGGGCGACCGGCGATATGCGGGAGCAGCGCGGGCGCAATTGCGGTGAAATAGGCGACGACCTCGCCCTTTGTGGTGCCGGTGGCCGGATACAGCACCTTGTCGAGGTTGCTCAATTCAACCTCGATACCCCCGAAATCCCGGCGGGCCACCATATCCGAAGTCTAGAACCAAGGACCGACAAATCCGGCGCGGCGCACGCCACACCAGCGCGTTCACCTTCCTCGGGTGTCCAGCAGCGACAAGCCCGCGACCGGCCGCCGACACATCGCGCCACCACAATCGGCGGGCGAGCGGGTGCCGGCGCCCTGAAAGACGAGGTAAGCGTCTCCCGCGACCGCACCCCTCGGCGACGATCCTCCTGCCACAACCCGACGACGGAACGAGCATCTCGCACCATCACAGCCGGCGAGTCGGTGCAATCTCGAACACAGATCGTCGGATTCGAGAGCGTGACCGGTCGTCCCGAGTGCCGAGCCCGAAGGGGGTGCGCAGCGACAACCTCACGCCCTCGCGGACGCTCGCAGCCGGTATCGGTCAAGCGACCCATCGGAATGGCGTCCGGCCCTGCGCACACCGACGGGCCGCTCGCTACCCGGGGAGATAGCGAACGGCCCGTCGGGGATGTATCAGTCCTTCGGCGTTTCGGCCGGAGCCGCATCGCCCGCGGCAGACTCCTCGGCCGCAGGTGCGGCCTCGGTCGCGGGTGCGGCCTCGGCCGCAGGCTCAGCAGCAGCGGCAGCGGGCTCAGCGGCAGCGGCAGCGGGTTCAGCGGCAGCGGGCTCGGCCGCGGGTTCAGCGGCGGCGGCCGATTCGGCAGCAGCCGGTTCGGCCGCAGTGGCAGCCGGTTCGGCGGCGGGCTCGGCCGCGGCCTCGGGCTCGGCCGCAGCCGGGGCCTGCTCCGGTTGCGCCGCAGCGGCATCGGTCGCGGACTTGGCGGCCTCCGCCGCAGCAGCCTCGGCCTGGGCCGCGATCACGGCCGCCGGGTTCGGAGTGCCCTTGGTAGCGAGGTCGCCCTCCTTCAGCAGTTCCTGCGCCGCCTTCGCGGCCGCCTCGGCCGCGGCGACGGCCGGAGACAGAGCCGCAGCGGCGGGATCGGCCGCCGCCTCCTCGGCGATCGGCTCGGCCTTGGCCTCGGCCGCCGGTTCGGTTGCGGCAGTGGCAGATTCGGCCTCAGGAGCCTGCTCGGCCGCGGCCTCGGGCTTCGCCTCGGACGCGCCCGCGGCCTGTTCCGGGATGGCGCTCTTGACTGCGGCGGCGCCCTTCTCGATCTGATCGGAGTACTTGCCACCGGTCTTCTCGTCGATGAATTCCCCGGCCTTGTCAACGGCGTGCTGGATCTTGTCGGCGTTCTCCGCCGCAACATCCTTGCCCTTTCCGAGCAAACCCTTGAGCGTATCCATCAAGCCCATCGGCCCTGACTCCTTCATAAATTGTTAATCAGCCGCGCTGGTCAGCCCACATCCTCCCACCAGCTCACCTGTGGCGCGACCGCATTGGCATCGATTCGCTGACCCGGCAACGGAACCGACACCGCGGTGCCCGCGGCGCGGGCCGCCGTAACCAACCGCCGCACCGGCTCCGACCAGCCGTGGAACGCCAAATTGAAGGTGGCCCAATGGATCGGGACGAGCAGGCCGTGCCCGGCACCACCGCACACATCCGCGTGCGCGCGCACCGCCTCCTCCGGATTCATGTGGATATCGGGCCAGTGCACGTCGTAGGCCCCAATGGGAAGCAGGGTCAGATCGAACGGCCCCAGGCTGGCGCCGATATCGGCGAATGCCTTGGTATATCCGGTATCTCCGCCGAAATACACGCGGTGCGCGGGACCGGCGATGGCCCACGAGGCCCACAGCGTCGTGTTGCGCACCAGCCCGCGCCCGGAGAAGTGACGAGCCTCGGTACAGGTGATGACCAGATCGCCGCCGTCACGTGAACCGCCGATATCGGACAGGGAAATCGAGGCGCCCCAATCCAATTCGATGATCCGCTGCTCGGGCACGTCCCAGGTGCGCAGGTGCGCGCCGATGCCGATCGGCACCACGAACGGCGCCTCCTGACCGGCGACGAGGGCCGCGACCGTCTCGCGGTCCAGATGGTCGTAGTGATCGTGCGAGATGACCACAGCATCCAGCGGCGGCAGCTCCGACAGCGCCACCGGCACCGGATGCAGCCGGGCCGGGCCGACCACCGCGGACGGCGAAACCCGTTCGCTCCACACCGGATCGGTGAGAATCCGGTAGCCGTCCACCTCGATCAGCGTCGAGGCGTGCCCGTACCAGGTCACCGCCAGCTCGGCGGCCTGCTCGGGCGCATCGGGCTCGGCCAGCGGGATCCGCCCCACCGGGCGCCCGACGCCGCGCCGGGTCAGGGCCGAAAACAGCAGCGACAGACCGGATCCCGAGACGAACTGGCTGCTCGGCTCGGAGTTGTGGAACTGCCGGTTGCGATAGCGCGCTGAGCGCATGGCGACCGGCGCGATGGCCGACACGGACGCGCCCATCGCGGTGGGGATCTCCCACACCGCCCGCGCGACCCAGCTCAGACCGACCAGGCCGGCGGCGCCCAGCGCGACGCGGCGGGCCAGCGTGGTCATCCCGCCCATCAACGCCCCTCGAACCTGGCCGGGCGCTTCTCCTGCCGCGCCGTGCGCGCCTCCTGCGCATCGGCGCTGCTCCAGGCGGCCTCGAGGGCCTTGCGCTGCTCGGGGGTGTCCTCGCCACGGGTGCCGTCCTCGTTGAACACCAATTTCAGGTGGCGCAGCGAGAGCGGGGCCAGCTCAGCGATCGACTTCGCCCACGCCTGCGCGTCGGCCAGCGTGCCGATCTTGTTGGCGTAGCCGAAAGCGTATGCGTCGGAGGCGGATACGGTTTCCGCGCCCAGCAGGATCGTGCGCGCGGGGCTGCCGCCGATCAGCGACGCCAGCCGCCGGACCGTCCAACGGTCCACGGAGATACCGAGTTTCGCGGCCGGGATCGCGATATAGGCGTCCGGGCTCATCACGCGCAGATCCGAGGCCAGCGTCAGCTGCACCCCGGCCCCCAGCGCGGGGCCGTTGATCGCGGCGATGACGGGCACCGGCACTGTCTCGATAGTGGCCAGCATGTCCTGCAGGGCGTCCAGGAAGGTCTGCGAGTACACACCCGAGAGGTCGGCGCCGGCGCTGAACGCGGTGCCCTGGCCGGTCAGGACGATGACGCGGGCGTCCTCGGCGGCTTCGACCACGGCCCGGCGCAGCTGCTCCACCAATTCCTCGTTCAGGGCGTTGCGACGCTCCGGACGTTGTAATTCGATGGTGACCACGTCACCATCGCGGCTCACTGCGAGCACAGGGGCCTCCCCAATTTCTGCGGTAGTGGATCGGTCTCATCAGGCACTGCGAATACCTTCACTGTATGCGGCCACCGGCGGCGGGGTCCTACCCGACGCACCCGGCCGGCCCGCGGCCACGGTCGGCGAGCATTCGGAGCTCCCACGTACTGTGACGGGGTGGTAGCACCTGATGTCGAAATCCTGGTGGTCGGCGCCGGACAGGCGGGACTGTCGGCCGGATATCATCTGCAGCGGCTCGGACTGCGGGCCGAACACGACTTTCTCATCGTCGATCACGCTCCCGGCCCGGGCGGGGCCTGGCAGTTCCGCTGGCCGTCGCTGACGCTGACCACCGTGAACCGGGTACACGATCTGCCCGGAATGTCGTTCGCCGAGGTGCTGCCGCCCGATTCGGCGCAGGCCCGGGCATCCACCGCGGTGCCGGAGTACTACGCGCGCTACGAGGAGCGCTTCGAGCTGCGGGTGCACCGCCCGAACTCGGTGCGGGTCGTCTGCGACCGCGCCACCCCGGCGACGTGCCCCACCGAAACCGTCGACGGGCTGCTGCACGCGGAGACCGTCCCGGACGCGACGATCACGGGCAACGGGCACGCGGGCCCGACGGACCGGCGCTCGGTACCGGCCGATCGCCCCGCAACGCCCGGCGATGGTCCCGGAGCCGACACCGCGACCGGCAACTCCACCCCAGCCGCGGACGGGTCGAGCGGGCCCGGCCGCGCGCCCGAGACAAAGCCCAACAGCGCCCTCGGCCGAACGCTGCGGGTGCGCGGGCTGATCAACGCCACCGGCACCTGGGAGAAGCCGTTCATCCCCTACTATCCCGGCGCGGAGACCTTCGCCGGGCGGCAGCTGCACGCGCACGACTATCGCACCGCGGACGAATTCGCGGGCAAGCACGTGGTCGTTGTCGGGGCCGGGATCTCCGCGGTGCAGCTGCTGGACGAGATCTCGCAGGTGACCACGACGACCTGGACCGCACGCACCGAACCCCGCTGGCGCGATGACGAATTCACCGCCGACATCGGGCGGGCGGCGGTGGCGATGGTCGAGGATCGGGTGCGGCGCGGGCTACCGCCCCGCTCGGTGGTGTCCGTGACCGGGCTGCCCGTGGACGCCCGCGTCCGCGCCGCCCGCGCCCGCGGCGTCCTGCAGTGGCACCCGATCTTCGCCCGCATCGAACCCGACGGCGTGCGTTGGGCGGACGGCACCCTCCAGCGCGCCGATGTCATCCTGTGGGCCACCGGATTCCGCAGTGCGCTGGACCATCTGGCGCCGCTGCGGCTGCGCGGCCCCGGCGGCGGCATCACGATGACCGGGCGCCTGGCCACCCAGGTCGCCGCCGATCCGCGCATTCACCTGCTCGGATACGGCCCCTCGGCCAGCACCATCGGCGCCAACCGGGCCGGGCGGGCCGCCGCGGTGGAACTTACGACTTATCTCGGTCTGCGCGAGAGCTGAAAGACCCGCGTCGGCGCGACGTCAGACGTCGAGACCGGCGGTGAATGTGGCAGGATCCGGACCCATTCGTTGCCCGGTGTCCAGGGCGGAAATAATCTGCATCTGGTCCGAGGACAGCTCGAAGGAGAAGACGTCGAAATTCTCCCGGATCCTGCTCGGCGTCACCGACTTCGGGATGACGATATTGCCGAGCTGCAGATGCCACCGAATGATCACCTGGGCCGGGGTGCGCCCGGTTTCAGTCGCGATCTGGGCGATCGTCGGATCCTTCAGCTCCGCGCCCTGCCCCAGCGGGCTCCACGCCTCCGTGGCGATGCCTCGCTCGGCGTGGAATGCGCGCAGCTCGGACTGGCCGAGACCGGGATGCAGCTCGATCTGGTTGACCGAGGGCGCCTCACCGGTCTCGGCGATGACTCGCTCCAGGTCGTCGCGGGTGAAATTGGAGACGCCGATCGAGTGGACACGGCCTTGCGACTTCAGCGATTGGAAGGCGCGGAAGGTATCCACGAAGCGGTCGGCGCGGGCCACCGGCCAGTGGATGAGGTACAGATCCAGGTAGTCCAGACCGAGGCGCTGCATGCTCGCGTCGAACGCCCGCAGCGTCGAATCGTAGCCCTGGTCGGGGTTCCACAGCTTGGTGGTGACGAAGACCTCGTCACGCGGCAGGGCGAACTCCTTCACCGCGCGGCCTACCTCGACCTCGTTGCCGTAGATCGCCGCGGTGTCGATGCTGCGGTACCCGGCCTCGAGCGCCGCCGTAACCGCGTCGAACGCCTCCTCCTCGGCGACCTGGAACACGCCGTAGCCGAGCTTGGGGATCACGGTCCCGTCGTTCAGGACGACCGATGGCACGGAGCTGGTCTCGCTGCGAAAGGTCACCCCACGACCGTAGAAGCGGTTGGCCGAGCCGTCAACGAACACCCCGACCGTGTGTCGGGGGCCCAGCTCCCACTCGAGTAGCCGGACCGATGATGACGGCGGGCCCGGCCTGTGCCGGGTCAAGACCTCAGACCCAGGCGGCGGTATCGCAGGTGACGCTGGGACCGCAGCGACTCCGGCGAGCGGCCCCCGAGGTCGGTCAGCTCCTCGGCGATCGCCCGCACCATGCGGTGGGCGAAGTCGGTCGGCTCGTCGGCGGCGTCGGGATACTCGGGCACAATTCGATCGACGACACCGTCGGCCAGCAGGTCGGCCGCGCGGATGCGCTGCGCGGCCGCCAGCGCGGGGGCGTGCGCGGTGTCGCGAAAGACTATGGCGCTGGCGCCTTCTGGTGGCAGCGGCGCGAGCCAGGCGTGCGTAGCGGCCAGCACCCGGTCGGCCGGCAGCAGCGCCAGCGCGCCGCCGCCGCTGCCCTGCCCGAGCAGCACAGAGACCGTCGGGGTATCCAGGGTGACCAGATCGGCCAGGCAGCGCGCGATTTCGGGGGCCAGCCCGCGCTCCTCGGCCTCGCGAGATAGCGCCGCACCGGCGGTGTCGATCACCAGCACCAGCGGCAGCGCCAGTTCCGCGGCCAGCTGCATGCTCCGCCGCGCCTCTCGCAAAGCGGCTGGGCCCATGGTGTTTTCGCCGTCCTGTCCGGCGCGGTCGTGACCGAACAGCACGCACGGGCGGCCGCGCAGGCGGGCCAGGGCGAGCAGCACGGTCCTATCGGACTCGCCCTGGCCGGTGCCGCTCAGCGGAACGCGGTCCGTCACATGACGTAAGAGCTCGCGGATGCCAGGGCGGTCCGGACGGCGCGAGATCAGCACGGCATCCCATGCGGATTCCTCAGTGCCCGAATCGCGCGCAGTCTCGGAATCGGCAGCGCGAGTAGGAGTTTCGATATCGAGACTCGAAACTTTCGATCCCGCAGCAGTTTCGACGACAGCCAGCACCCGATGTACGATCCGGCGAAACACCTTGACCGGCACCACGCCATCGATCACCCCACTGCGATACAGATTCTCCGCGGTCTGTACCCCGTCCGGGAACGGCCGCCCATACAGCGCCCGATACACCCGCGGCCCGAGGAACCCGATCAGCGCGCCCGGTTCGGCAAATGTCATGTGCCCCAACGACCCCCACGAGGCAAATACCCCGCCCATCGTGGGATCACGCAGATACACCAGATAGGGATGCCCGGCCGCCTTGTGCGCCGCCACGGCCCCGGCGACCTTGACCATCTGCACGAACGCGACGGTGCCCTCCTGCATCCGCGTTCCCCCGGAGGCCGGCGAGGCCACCAGCGGCAGCCCCAGCTCCGTCGCCCGCTCGACCGCCGTCACGATCCGCTCCGCCGCGGCCACCCCGATCGAGCCCGCGAGAAATCCGAATTCACAGGCGATCACGGCTATTCGCCGACCCCGCAGCATTCCCTCGCCGGTCAGCACGGCCTCGTCGGCGCCGGACCGCGCCCGGGCCTCCCGCAGTTCCGTGCGGTACCCGGGACTCGCGGAGACCTCGACCACCGGCCGATCCCAGCTCACGAACGAACCGGGATCGAGCAGTTCATCCAGAAGTTCGCGCGCGGAGATCTTCATCGCCCGAGCGTAACCGCCGCCGGGCCCTTCGCATTCCAGCGCGCAGCCCGGTCGGTCCGATGTGCTTTCGCCGCACCCGCACCCCGGAACTACCGCACACCGAAGGAGCAATCGGCCCCTGTCGGAGATACGAGCCGGTTCCAGTCTGGTGGAGCGAGCGCGTATCCCCGCGGAGACACCCTGCCGTGCGGGTCGCGGTGATGCGTACTACGCCGTAGCGCCGGAACACGCCGCGGAGTAATGCATTCGGCAACCCGCCGGGACCCACGGGGATGGTGATCCGGCGGGGCAGGTGAACTCAGTAACCCTGAACGACCTTGCGCAGCGCGTACTCGGTGACCGAGACCAGCGCCTGCTTCACCGGCTCGCGCCGGCGCGCGTCGATCGACATGATCGGCACATCCGCAGGGACCGCCAGCGCCTGCCGGATGTCCTCGGTCGGATACCGGGGCGCATCGTCGAACTCGTTGATGGCCACCAGGAAGGGTAGGCTCCGTGCCTCGAAGTAGTCGACGGCGGCGAAGCTGTCCTCCAACCGGCGGGTGTCGACCAGCACCACCGCGCCGATGGCGCCGCGGATCAGGTCGTCCCACATGAACCAGAAGCGGTACTGCCCAGGGGTACCGAACAGGTAGAGCACCAGATCATCGGCGAGGCTGATCCTGCCGAAATCCATGGCCACCGTGGTGGTGGCCTTCGTCGGCACGGCGGCCAGGCTGTCGACCCCGACACTGGCATTGGTCACCAAGGCCTCGGTGCGCAACGGAACGATCTCCGAAACTGCACCGACCAAGGTCGTTTTTCCGACACCGAAGCCACCCGCGACCACGATCTTCGCCGAGGTGGGCTTACTGGTGCGGGTATCGACCTGGGCCGTCGAATCATATACGCCGGAGTCCACTAAGAACCCTTTCGATCAGCTCGCGACGTTCATCGTCGCTCGAATCGTCTTTCAATGTCGCCGAAACCCGTACGTGTCCGGCCTCGATGAGGTCAGCGACGAGTACTCGGGCCACCCCGATCGGAATACCCAGCCTGGCGGCCAATTCAGCAACAGAAGGCGACTCTCTGCACAACTCGACGATTGACGTCTCGATATTGGTGAGTTCGAACTGCCGCTCGAGGGCGACCGGATGCGATGCGACGAGTGCCTCCAACGCCAACTCCACCGTCGGCCGCGTGCGACCGGCGGTGAGAGAGTAAGGGCGTACAAGGCTGGGCTCGGCACTTCCCATGCGCTGGTTGTCTATGTCCATCCCACCATCAGGAACCCATCGTGACGCGAGGTGTGGCCTGGACTGTCTGGCCCACTCGCTCGACCAACAACGCCATCTCGTATCCCACCTGGCCGATATCGCAGGACGTGTTCGTCAGCACGGCCAGGTAGGACCCGTCACCGACGGCCATCAGCAGTAGGTAGCCGTGTTCCATCTCGACTACCGACTGCAGAACGGTACCGCCTTCGAACAGGTTCGACACACCAACCGAGAGGCTGGCCAGTCCCGCCGTCACCGCGGACAACTGCTCGGCACGGTCCACGGGCAACTGAGCGCTCGCGGCCATCAATAGACCGTCCGCCGACACCAGCACGGCATGAGCAACGCCAGGCACCTCATTGGCGAAGTTCGAAACCAGCCAGTCCAGCTGACGGTTCGTGCCACCTAGATCGGGGTTCATCGGTCTCCTTTATCTCCGGTTAGGTTCATTGCCTTCATTGCGCGGCCATCCCGGACGCCCTGCTGGTGACGACTCAGACTTGACCTGATCGACTCCGGGTCACGGTTGCTCGATGCCCGATCACCCTTGCCGTTGACACCGCCGGGAACCAGCCGGTTGCCCGGATTGCGCTGCGGCAAGCCGGACGCGGTGCGTTGCTCCGCCTGCGACTCGACCGCCCGGCGGGCGGCCTCCCAGCCCTCGTCACCCGGTGATTCGAAGGAGGCGGCCATCGAGGACCGGTCCGCGTTCGGATCCGACAACCAGGCCGACATCATCTCAGCGAAGATCGGGCTGTCCGCCATCGACGACGGTGTGTCGTCCGCCGGCTGCAGCCGAGTCTGGAAGAACGCGGCCGTCTTCTGCGGGTTCGAGCGGAAGCTGTGGCGACCGCGCTCGCGGCCCTCGCCCGACTCGTCGGCACTGTCGGGGGCGTCCACGGGAGGACGGCTCAGACCGGGGGTCGGCAGCGGTCGCGGCGGCAATTCGGCGCCCGGCTGCCGCTGCGGCAGCCCGATCCCCGAGTCGCGCTGCGGCAGACCGGTTTCGGCGGCGTCCGACTGCGTCAGACGGGACGAACCCGTGTTCCGCTGCGGCAGGCCACCACCCAGCGCATCACGCCTCGGCAGGCCACCACCCAGCGCGTCACGCTTCGGCAGGCCGTTCCCGGCGTCGCGCCGGGGCAGGCCGTTGCCGGCATCACGCTGGGGCAGGCCACCGCTCAGCGCGTCGCGCTTCGGCAGTCCGTTACCCGAATCACGCTGCGGCAGACCGTTACCCGCGATGTCACCGCGCTGCGGCAGACCGCTGCCCGAATCACGCTGCGGCAATCCGTTACCGGCGCTGTCGCGCTGCGGCAAGCCCGAGTCACGCTGGGGCAGGCCGCCACTCAACGCGTCGCGCTGCGGCAGACCGTTACCCGAATCACGCTGCGGCAGACCATTACCCGCGGTGTCACCACGCTGCGGCAGACCGTCGGCGGCCGAATCCCGCTGCGGCAAACCACCGGCCCCGCGCTGCGGCAGACCGTTCGCGCCGGGCTGACGTCGCGGCAGCCCGTTGCCTCTCGAGTCACGCTGCGGCTGGCCACCACTCAACGGATCCCGCTGCGATAGACCGTGATCGGAATCCCGGGGCGGCAGACCGCCGGAGTCACGCTGCGGCAGACCACCACTCAGCGCATCGCGCTGCGGCAGGCCGTTCCCGGCGTCACGCTGGGGCAGGCCGTTGCCCGCGGTGTCACCGCGCTGCGGCAGACCGTTGGCCGCCGAATCACGCTGCGGCAGACCACCGGACCCACGCTGCGGCAGCCCGTTCGCACCGGACTCCCGCTGCGGCGGCACCGCGTCCTGCGGCGGCCGCGCGGCGGCCGGACGCTCCGGCTGACCGCCGGGGCCCGCGGGACCACCACGCCGCGGCAGACCCGCGGCGCCCAGGCCACGCCGGGGCAGCCCACCGGCACCGGGCTCGCGCGGCGGCGGGCCGCCCGCACCCGGTTCACGCGGGGGCAGCCCCTCGCTCCGCGAACGCTGCGGCAGACCGCCGGTGTTGCCCGGCCGCGGCGGCTGACCGGCCGCGCCCGGCTGACGCTTGAGCATGCTGGCCGCGAGGTTCGCCTGCGGCTGCACGAGGCCACCGGAGGAACGCTGCGGCAGATTCGCGCCCGGCTGGGAGGCCGGCGCCTGCGGGCCGTTCGCACCGGGTTCGCGCTGTGGCAACCCGCCCGAGCCGCTCTCCGCGAGGCCGTGGCGCACGGTGGGCCCGTTCGTGCCCGGCTGACGCTGGGGCAGGCCGCCGGGGACCGCGGTGCCCGGCTGGCGCTGCGGCAGGCCGCCCGGACCGGACTGGCGCTGCGGCGGGACCGCATCCCTTATACCCGCACCACCACGGCTCAGCCCGATGACGCCGTTGGCCGCGACATCGTCCACGGGGGCGTCGACAAGCGCGGCGCGTTCGTCCGCATCTGCTGAGATCGGCGCGCTCAGACCGGGATCGACGGTCACCATCATGTTGCCGCCGGCGGTGCGGGTCACCGCGCGCGTCTGCATCGCCGAGGCGAGGCTGGGCTGCTGCACCGGAATCGGCTGCGACGTGCTGGACTGCGCCGGCACCGACACGGTGCCGCCGACCGGCGCCACGATGATCGGCTTGGGCAGGTGCACCGCCACGGTCACGCCGGGATCCCGGGCCGTGTCGAAGGTGGACCGCAGCCGCACAGTGAGGCCGTGCCGCTCGGCCAGTCGGCCGACCACGAACAGGCCCATGTGGCGCGCGGTGTCGGGGCCGACCTCGGCGGAGGTCTCGAGGCGCCGGTTGATATCGGCCATCTCGGCCGGGGGCATACCGATACCGCGGTCCGCGACCTCGACCAGCAGGCCCTGATCGTGGGCCTGGGCAAAGGTGAACTTGACGTCGGTCTCGGGCGGCGAGGCTCGCAGCGCGTTGTCCAGGAGCTCGGCGAACAGGTGCGCGAGGTCCGAGGCCGCCGGTTCGGTGATGGCGCCGCGCGGGGTGGCGCCCAGCTTCACCCGTTCGTAGTCCTCCACCTCGGAGATGGCCGCGCGCAGCACGTCGGCGATCTCGACCGGCGCGGACTTGCCGCGCCGCTGCCGGGTACCGGCCAAAATCAGCAGGTTGTCGCCATTGCGGCGCATACGAGCGGCAAGGTGGTCGAGCCGGAAGAGGTTTTCCAGCAGGCGCGGGTCCTTCTCGTCGTACTCCATCGCCTCGATGAGCGAGAGCTGATGGTCGACGAGGGACTTCGAGCGGCGTGCCAGGGTCTCGAACATGTCGTTGACCTGGGAACGCATCGAGGCCTGGTCGGCGGCCAAGCGCAGCGCCTGGCCGTGGATGTCGTCGACGGCGCGGGCGAGCTGGCCGACCTCCTCCTCGCTGTGCACCGGCATCGGCTCGAGCGGTACGTCCTCGGGGCTGGCGCCATCGCGCAGGCGCGCCACCTCGTGACCGAGGTCGTGCTCGGCGACGCGCAGGGCGGCCAGGCGCAGCTTGCGCAGCGGCACGATCATCGACCGCGCGATGACGACCGCGAGCAACAGCGCCGCCATGATGGTGACGATGACGATCGCGGCATAGCGGATCGCGCCGGTGCGGGCGTTGTCGGCGAGGGTGTTGACCCGGCTGATGATGTCGTTACTCGCCTTGTTCACGACAGTCTGATAGTTGTTCAGGCTGTCCAGCACCGACTGCCGCAGGTCCTGGATCGGGATCTGCCCCGCGGCCACCTGCGGACCGCTGGCGAGCTGGATCCGGTTGTTCACCCACTGGGACAGCTGGGCGATGATCGGATCGCCGTCCGGGAAGCGGTGCGCCAGAATGCCCAGCATCTGCCGCTCGGTGCTGGCCGCGACCAGGAATGCCTGCACTCCGCCCTTGGTGTCCCCGCGCAGCGCCTGGGCCATGCCCGCAGCCTCGGAGACCATCACCGCGCGGGTATTCAGCGAGTCGACCAACCGCAGCTTGGCCGCCTCGACGCCCTGGTCGGCGACCGTCGAGGTGATCGCCTCGGTGGTCTTGACGCTGGCCTGCCGGATCGCCTCCTCCTGGTCGATGGAGGCCTGCACGGTGGCCGAGGGGGTGTTGCCGCCCGCTCGCACGGCCTTGGCCCCGTTGATCATGCCGTCGATGGCCGCCCGGCCGCCAGGCACCCCGTCCAGCTTCGAGGCCGCCTTCTGGGCGGCGGTCAGCGCGTTGTCCAGCTGGGTGAGGTCGGCGTCCTGCACCATCGACTGGGTCGGACTCAACTCGACCATCTGCTCGCTGGACACCACCGCCGACGCGGCACTCAGGCCGGTGACGGCCGGAATCGCCTGGACCTCGGTGGCCGCGGCATCGAGCTGGCTCGAATCACTGAACTGCGCCGCGATCCTGGACGCCCCGAGCACCACGGAGACGAGGAGGGGGACGGCAAGGACCGCCGTAACCTTCCAGCGCAGGTCCCAGTTGCTAAGCGCCCAACGCTTGTTGCCGGACCTAGCGGCGTCACGCATCTCCACTCACTTTCCAAACTGGCCCCAGCCATGCGCCATCAGCGAGCCTCCACGATCGCATGGCTGAGCTCGTCTGGCACAGCGGGCCGAGAACTGCGGTAGGCCGTGAAATTGCGACCTTGACGGCCGAAACATGTGACATGCGATTCTAACGGATCAATAACTTCTTGTGTGACCTCTTGGCAACCTCCGCCCACTGACCTGCCTGTTCCAGACAAAATCAAAGGTCGCGGCGTCCGCCCGGACGTCGCGTGAAGTCTGCCACAATCAGGCTGATCTATCGAGGCGGGCATCGAGGCGCAGCAGGGAGTCACACGGTTGAACGCGAAGCAGGAGTACCGGCCTACCTACCAGACGAGCCTGGTCGACCCGTCGGACTTCTGGGGCGCGGCCGCAGAGGCCATCAGCTGGGATGTTCCACCCACTCAGGTCCTCGACGGGGCCGCCCGGCCGGTGGCCCGCTGGTTCCCGGACGCTCGCTTGAACACCTCCTACAACGCACTTGATCGACATGTGCGCGATATCACACCGAAAGGGCCCTCTACGGCGAATGTCTCGAGCCGTGATCACTTCGATACGGACTCGGAACCCTCGCGCGCTTTCGCGGGTGATGCGGCCGGGGGTCGCGCCGATCAGCCCGCCCTAATATATGACTCCGCTATGACGGGCGCCACACTTGTCTACACCTACGCGGAACTACTGGCGGAGGTCGCGACGTTTGCCGGTGCGATGCTGCGGCTGGGGGTGCGCACCGGGGACCGGGTCGTCATCTATATGCCGATGATCCCCGAGGCCGTCATCGCGATGCTGGCCTGCGCCCGCATCGGCGCGGTCCACTCGGTGGTGTTCGGCGGATTCGCCGCACATGAGCTGGCCGCCCGCATCGACGATGCCGAACCCGTCCTGATCGTCACGGCCTCGGGCGGTCTGGAGCCGGGCCGGCGCATCGAATATCCGCCGATCGTGCTGGACGCGCTCGATCTGGCCGATACGGTCGCGCCGCGACACGTGGTGGTCAAGCAGCGGTCCGGATTCCCGGCACTGCGCTTCGCCGCCCCGCAGGCCGCGACGGATCATCTGCCCGGATCGGCGGACAGCGTCGCGGCGCAGTGGCTGGACTGGGAAGACATGGTGCTCGACGCGGAACCGGCCGATCCGGTGCCGGTCGCGGCCACCGATCCCCTCTATATCCTCTACACCTCCGGTACCACCGGACGGCCCAAGGGCGTGGTGCGCGACAACGGCGGCCACGCCGTCGCGCTGGCCTGGTCGATGCGCTACATCTACGACATGGCCCCCGGTCAGGTGATGCTCACGACCTCCGATATCGGCTGGGTGGTCGGGCACTCGTACATCGTCTACGCGCCGCTGCTGATCGGCGCGACGACCGTGCTGTACGAGGGCAAGCCGATCGGCACCCCGGACGCCGGGGCCTACTGGCGGCTGGTCGAGCAGTATCGGGTGCATGTGATGTTCACCGCACCCACAGCGCTGCGCGCCATCCGGCGCGCCGATCCCGAGGCCGCCACCGCCCACCGTCACGACCTGTCGACCCTGCGCGCGCTCTTCTGCGCGGGCGAGCGGCTGGATCCGGCCACCCTGGAGTGGGCCCGCGACGTGCTGCTGGCGGACCACCCGGACTGCCCGGTGGTCGACCACTGGTGGCAGACCGAGACCGGGTGGCCGATCTGCGCGGATCCGCTGGGCCTGCAGGAACTTCCGATCAAGACCGGTTCGGCCTCGCTGCCGGTGCCCGGCTACCGGCTGCGGGTGCTGGACTACGAGGGTGACGCGGTCGCCCCGGGCACCGAGGGCAACATCGTCATCGGGCTGCCGCTGCCGCCCGGCACGCTGACCGGGCTGTGGGGCGACGACGAGCGGTTCGTCCGCTCATACCTCTCGGCCTTCCCGGGCCACTTCCTGACCGGCGACTCCGGCTACTTCGACGAGGACGGCTACCTGTACGTGCTCGGCCGCAGCGACGACGTGATCAACATGGCCGGGCACCGTCTCTCGGCGGGCGGTATCGAGGCCGCCGTCGCCGGCCATCCCGCGGTGGCCGAGTGCGCGGTCATCGGCGTCCCCGACGAACTCAAGGGGCAGCTGCCGATCGCCTACGTGGTGCTCAAGACCGACTCCGCGGGCGAGACCGTCGCGATCCCCTTCGAGCAACTGCGGGCCGAGCTGATCGAGCGGGTGCGCGGGCAGATCGGCGCCATTGCCACCCTGCACGACGTGGTCGTCGTGCAGGCGCTGCCCAAGACCCGCTCGGGCAAGATCCTGCGCAAGACCATGCGGCAGATCATGGCCGGGGATGCCTGGGAGATGCCCGCCACGATCGAGGATCCGGCGGTGCTGGTCGCGATCGCCGATCAGATCATCGTCGGTGAGCATCCCGACCACGCGCCCGCCGACTCCCGAGCCCACAACGGCCCCTCCTCATAATCTTCATAATCTTCTCAGGATCGGTTCACAGCGGTCCCAGATCCGGCGCATAGATTCGAGACCATGACCACCCTGCGTTCCCGCCTCGCCGGTACCGTCGCCGCCGCAGGCGGCCTGGCGGTTGCCGCCGCCCTGCTCTTCCCCGGTGTCGCCGCCGCCGACCCCACCGATCTCATGGCGCCGCTGCTGAACTCGACCTGCAGTTTCGATCAGGTCGACCGCGCGCTGCACGCCAAGGACCCCCAGCTGGCCCAGATGCTGGACGCCAACCCGAGCCAGAAGGCGATGCTGAAGCAGCAGTTCGACCGGCCGCCCGCCCAGCGCAAGGCCGAGGTGCAGCAGTACCTCGCCCAGCATCCCGAGGCCAAGCAGCAGGCCCAGAACTCCCCGCAGGCCGGCAGCATGCAGCAAACTATCCAGGCCGTCGCGGACTCCTGCCACAACTACTGAGCCGCCGCTGTGTCGTTCCCACCCGCCACCACGACGGGTGGGAATGACGACCGATCGGCACGCCTGGAGCGCCAACGCTCCGGCTGGACGGCTTCGCTGTGCAGAATGAAGTCGTGACGAGCGAGCGTGGCACTATTCCGACCGTCCTGCTGGTCGACGACGACGAGGATCTGCTGGCGTCGGTCGAGCGCGGGCTGCGGCTGTCCGGGTTCCGGGTGGTGATCGCCCGCGACGGGGCCGACGCGCTGCGCTGCGTGACCGAACAGTCCCCGGATGCGCTCGTACTGGACATGAATATGCCGGTGCTCGACGGTGCCGGCGTCGTCACGGCGCTGCGGGCGATGGGCAACGAGGTACCGATCTGCGTGCTGTCCGCGCGCAATTCGGTCGACGACCGGATCGCCGGGTTGGAATCGGGGGCCGACGACTATCTGGTGAAGCCGTTCGTGCTGGCCGAGCTGGTCGCCAGGATCCGGGCGCTGTTGCGCCGCACCGACACCGCGGCCCCGGCACTGCCGGGCGCGATCGCGGTGGGCCCCTTGGAGATCGACGAGGCCGGCTATCGCGCGCTGCTGAACGGCCGCGAAATCGAGCTCACCAAGCGGGAATTCGAACTTCTCTCGACGCTGGCCCGTAATGCCGGGGTGGTACTGAGCCGAGAACGACTACTGGAACTGGTGTGGGGCTACGACTTCGCCGCCGACACCAACGTCGTCGATGTCTTCGTCGGCTATCTGCGGCGCAAGCTCGAGGCCGACGGCACCCCGCGCATGCTGCACACCATCCGCGGCGTCGGCTTCGTGCTGCGGACCCCCAGATGAGACAGCGCCTATCCACCCCGCCGGCTCCGCAAGCTCCGCCGGCTCGCCGTCCCCGTCGCCGCTCGTTCTCCCTGCGCACCCGGGTCGCCGCGGCGGCGGCGCTGGGCGCGATCATCCTCACGGTGCTGCTGGGCTGGCTGTCCGTGCTCGCGATCAACCGCAACAACCTGGCCCAGGCCGACCAAGAGCTGACCGTCGCCTCGCGGATCGTGCTGATGCAGCCGGTGATCGCGGTCGGTGTGCTGTCGCTGGTCAACGCGAACCGGGATCTGGCGATCACCATCCGGGAGAGCAACGGCGCGCTGAACGCCTCGACCACGGTCCAGCTGCCGCAGCTGGATCCGGGCTCGCACACCGTCACCCTCGACGACACGCCCTATCGGGTGCTGACCACGACCGTGAACCAGCCGCAGGGCCGGGTGGTGTCGATGGGCATTCCGCTCACCGACTCCTATCACGCGACCAGCGAACAGCGGCGCTGGGTGCTGTCCGCCGCAGCGCTGGCGATGGTCGCCGCGGCCGGGCTGGGCTGGGTGTTCGGCGGCCGGGCGGTGCGCCCGATCGTGGACCTGACCCGGCAGGTCGGCGAGCACAGCGGCACCGGCGAGTCGGAGGCGCCGGTGGACGGCTCGGGGGTGCGCGAGGCCGAGCAGCTCGCCGAGGCGGTGAACTCGCTGCTGGAACGGGTGCGCAAGGCCCAGGCCGAGACGGCCGCGGCGCTCGACACCGCCCGCGATTTCGCCGCGGTCTCCGCCCACGAGCTGCGCACCCCGCTGACCGCCATGCGCACCGACATCGAGGTGTTGCGCACCCTGGACCTGGACGCGAACCAGCGCGCGGAGATCCTGGCCGACCTGCAGCGCAGCGAGAGCCGGGTGGAGGCGACGCTGGCCGCGCTGGAGCGCCTGGCCGCGGGCGAGCTCACCAACGAGGGCGATCACGTCGAGACCGACATCGCCGACCTGGTCGACCAGTCCGCCCATGACGCGATGCGGCACTTCCCGGCGCTGACCGTGCGCATCGATACCGACGCGGAGCTGATCACCCGCGGTTTGCCGACGGGGCTCCGGCTGGCCGTGGACAACGCGCTGACCAATTCGTTCAAGCACGGCGGGGCGACCCAGGCGCGGGTGTCGGCGCATCGCGGCGCCGACCGCACGATCGTGATCGCGGTCGACGACAACGGCCGCGGCATTCCCGCCGCCGAGCGCGAGATGGTGTTCGAGCGCTTCATCCGCGGCAGCGAGGCCACCAAGAGCGGCTCGGGACTGGGCCTGGCGCTGGTCGCCCAGCAGGCCCAACTGCACGGCGGGCGAGCCTATTTCGAGGACAGCGAGCTGGGCGGGGTGCGGCTGGTCCTGGAGCTGCCGCCGCGATAGTCGCGTCGAGGGGCCGGCCTCGCCCGGTGTTCAGGTCGAGGTCGGCCGGTGGCGCCGATGCCTAGTTGGCGTTCAGCAGGTCGATGACGAAGACCAGGGTCTTGCCCGACAGCTGGTGGCCCGAGCCCGCGGCGCCGTAGGCCAGCGCCGGCGGGATGGTCAGCTGACGGCGACCGCCGACCTTCATGCCGGGGATGCCCTCCTGCCAGCCCTGGATCAGACCTCGCAGCGGGAAGGTAATGGACTCTCCGCGGTTCCAGGACGAGTCGAATTCCTCGCCGGTGTCGTATTCCACACCCACGTAGTGCACCTCGACCGTGCCACCCGGCACGGCCTCCTTGCCCTCGCCCTCGACGAGGTCCTTGATCACCAGCGTGGTGGGCGCGGGGCCGTCCTGGAACTCGATTTCAGGCTTGGTCATGCGTCCTCTTCCGTTCGATGGATAAAGCCACTTGATTGTTCACCATAACGTTGCCGACGAAACCAGAAACCCGACAGGGCCGCGTAGGCGGCGCGGCCTGCGGGAACGGCCGGGGATGCCGGATCGGGCACAGGGCAAGATAGCGTCCGTGGCCGAAGTGATCGATATCGACGACCCCGCGGACCCCCGCGTCGACGGGTTCCGGGACCTCAAGTCCGCGGATCGGCGGCCGGATCTGCCCGGACGCGAGGGGCTGGTGATCGCCGAGGGCGTCGTCGTGGTGCAGCGGATGCTGACCTCGCGCTTCACGCCGTTCGGGCTGTTCGGGGTGGCGCGGCGATACGAGGAGCTGGCCGCCGATCTGGAGGGCACGGACGTGCCGTACTACCGCACGACCGCGGAGGTGATGGCCGAGGTGGTCGGCTTCCATCTCAATCGCGGGGTGCTGGCCGCGGCGCGACGGCCGCCCGAACCGAACCTGGATGAGGTGCTGGAGTCCGCGCGCACCGTCGTGGTGCTCGAGGGTGTGAACGATCACGAGAACATCGGATCGATCTTCCGCAACGCCGCCGGATTGGGTGCGGATGCGGTGCTGTTCGGCGACCGCTGCGCCGACCCGCTGTACCGGCGCGCGGTCCGGGTGTCGATGGGGCATGTGCTGCGCGTGCCGTTCGCGCGCCTGCCCGAGTGGCCCGGTAGCCTGGAGTCGTTGCGCGAGCGGGGATTCCAGATCATTGCCCTGACTCCGAATCCGTCCGCGGCCACGCTGTCCGCGGCCATGACCGGCGAGCGGGTGGCGCTGCTGCTGGGCGCCGAGGGGCCGGGGCTGACCGAAGAGGCCATGTCCGCCACCGATATTCGCGCCCGCATCCCGATGACGCCGGGCACCGATTCGCTCAACGTGGCCACCGCCGCCGCGATGGCCTTCTACGAAAGGGTGCGATGCACCTCATGACCGGGCCACATCTCACACCCGCACCTGGAGACACCCGCTCCGGCGCCGCCCCCGAACCGACGCCGTGGGCGCCGGGCATCGCGGTCGCCGCCCTGGTGGCCGCGCTCACCGCGGCGGCGGTGTACTCCTTCGGAGCCGCACTGGCACAGGTCCATTGGGCGCTGTCGGTGGCGGTCAACGTGATCGCCGTCGGGGGTGCGACGCCCACGGCCTGGCGCTGGCGCTCGATTCCGGTGGTCCGATGGGTGCTGGCCGGGGCCACCGTGGGGATCGCCCTGGCCTGGTTCGCGCTGCTGGTCGTCGCGGTCTCGAGCTAGCATCGCGAAGCGATTCCGTGAGGGTTGGTGGTCGGGCGACGGGTGGGCCTAGCTCACCCGGTCCGGTCCGCGCAGCCAGCCGAACCACCGGTGGTTGGTGTCGGGCTCGCCCGCCCGCGGCTCCTCCGGCCGGATCGGCAGCGGCGCCTGCCCCTTGGGAAAGAGACTGAAGCCGCAGACCGCGATGTCGGCGGGCCCGAGCTCGTCGTCGGAAACCGCACCGCGGTAATGGAATCCGAGCCATTCGGCGTTGGCGCCGTCGGCGAAGTCGGCCGCGTCGAACGGCAGGGTCTGCGGATCGGGAAATTCGCCGGGGTGCAACCGGACCGGATGCTCCCCCGCCCAATACGGACGTTCCCACACCAGCGGCAGGCCTTCGTCCTCGAGGATGTTCACCCGGGTGGAGCTGAAGGCCCGACGGAATTCACCGCGCTCCCAATGGGCGAACGCGCCCCAGCCGTGGGAGATGTCGTAGGAGATCAGGTAGGTGTGCTCGGAGGCGAGCGGGCGAACCAGCAGCTCCGGCAGTTTCGTCGGGCAACCCAGCGCGGCCTGGGTCGTGCACACCACGGTGACGCCGGGATAGCAGCCGATGTACATCGAGCCCGGATCCGGTCCGGCCCACACCTTCAGCGTGCCCGAGGCGGCCGGTATCACGTCGCGATCGGGATTGAGCTGTTTGGCCAGGGCGAACGCGGCCGCCGGATCCGGATCCGGATGGTCCCGGAGCACCGCGATCGGGTCGGGCGCGTCGATGTACCAGAGGGACGAAGCAGTGGATGGCACTTGCGACACCTCCCGATCTCGTACGGGTAAGCATAGCTACTCCGCAGCAAACCTAGGAGGTCGAACCGCATGTCGACCCCACGACCTGCCCGGCGCCCGCCCGAATTGCCTGGGCGTCACAATAAAAATCTACTCGCAGACGCGCGAAAAGGTGCCCGTAACATGCGCAATCCCTGGGCAATCCGAGCGGTGGCGGTGCCGACCTCGAACGAGCACTGCCGACTCCGCAGGCCACACCGCACGAATACCGGCCCGATCGGTGCGCTGCCCGAACCCGGGTGAGTACGGTCCCGGCCCTCGCCGAGCTGGGTATCAGTGACCCGAGCTGCGCACGCCCAGCAGCACGTCCTCCCAGGACGGCATCGGGGCCTTGCCGCGCTTGGCCTTCGAGCGGGCCTGCTTGGCGGGCTGCTTGGATTCCTCGGCGGCGGGCTCGCTCGCGGACGCGGCGGGGGAAGCCTTGACGGCAGGCTCCGTGATTGCCGGGGCCTTGGCCGCGGGAACGGGCGCACTGACCGCGGGCGCCTTGGCGGCCTGGGTCGCGAGCGCGGAGGTGGCCGCGATCTCGGGTGTCGGCGAGGAGTTTTCGCGGGCCGGTGGGACGTACTCGGCGTCGGGGGCCGACTGCTCACGGGTGGCGGCGCCGCCCTCACGGACCGCGGTGGTGTCCCGGCCGGGGGCCACATACTCGGCCGCGGGGGCCGACTGCTCGCGCGCCGGAGCGGCGGTGTTCTCGCGGGCCGGGGCGGTCTCGCGAGCCGGAGAGCTGGAGGCGGGCTTGGCGCTCACCGGCATCGAGCCCCCGGCACCGCCCGCGACGGCGCGCTTCTCGTAGAACTCCTCGACCCGGGGCTCGCGCTCCTGCACCGCGACGCGCGCGGTGACCGGCTCCTCGCGGGGCGCCGGGGTGGGCGCGACCGGCTCGACCGGGAGGGGCTGTTCGGCGGCGGGCTCGGGCAGGATCGTGGCCAGGCCGCGCAGGGCCCGGCCGAAATCGGGATCGACCAGATCGGTGGCCGGGTCGTCCAGCGGGGTCACCGAGCCGCCGTGCGCGTCGGGCTGGAAACGCCAGTGCGCGGCGATCACCGAACGGCCCGCCTGCCACTGCAATTGGGTTACCCAGTAACCCTTTTCGTCCTTCCAGGCGTCCCATTCGGCGATATCGATGTTGTGGCCACGCTCGGCGAAGGCGGCCGACACCACGTCGATCAGCGTCTCCACGGCCGGGCCGTCCTTGCGGACGGGGTGGGCCTTCTGGGCCAGCTCGGCGGCGCGAGCCCGCTCCAGCAGCACCGGATAGGCGAACCGCTCCACGCGGCTCAGCGGCATTCCGGATTCCTCGGTCACCTGCTCGACAGAGGCACCGGCACGGATACGGGCCTGGATATCGCGAGGACGCATAGTTGCTTCCGTTTCGATCTCGATCTGGCCGAATCGGGCAAGGTCTCCACGGGCGGCGGCGCGCAGCTTCTCGTCTGCGGCGAGCTTGTACTTCTGGCCGGACTCGGCATCGATGCACACGATGTGCGCGGAATCGGGCGTCAGACCGATCACTCGAAGCTCACGCACCGTTACCTCCTTATCGCCGCGTCGATCACAGCAAGGCTCGCGACACCGCCCACGTTCTGGAACAGTAGTGCACTTCTGGGATTCCTGGGGCAAGACACGCGCGCGGAAATCACATCTCGGACTTCCGCGCGCGCTATCGTGTTCAATTCGACTCAGTTCGAGTACTTACTTGGCGATCTCCTGGACCACCCAGTCGATGCTGCGGGTGAGCTGGCTGACGTCCTCGGGGTCGATGGCCGGGAACATGCCGACGCGCAGCTGGTTGCGGCCCAGCTTGCGGTACGGCTCGGTATCGACGATTCCGTTGGCGCGCAACACCTTCGCGACCTGCGCCGCATCCACCGAATCGGCGAAGTCGATGGTGCCGACGACCTGCGAGCGGTGCGCCGGATCCACGACGAACGGGGTCGCGTACTCGCTCGACTCGGCCCACGAGTACAGCCGCGAGGACGAATCCAGGGTGCGCTTGACGGTCCACTCCAGGCCGCCGTTGCCGTTCATCCACTCCAGCTGGTTGGCGAACAGCAGCAGGGTAGCCAGCGCCGGGGTGTTGTAGGTCTGGTCCTTGCCGCTGTTGTCGACCGCGATCGGCAGCGACAGGAACTCCGGGGTGAACCGGCCCGAATCGTGAATCTCGGCAACGCGTTCCAGCGCCTTGGGGCTCATCAGGGCGACCCAGAGGCCGCCGTCGGAGGCGAAGCACTTCTGCGGGGCGAAGTAGTAGACATCGGCGTCGGTGATGTTCACCGGCAGGCCGCCCGCACCCGAGGTGGCGTCGATGGCGATCAGCGCGTTGTCCGAACCGGCCGGGCGCTGGACGGGGACCGCGACACCGGTGGAGGTCTCGTTGTGCGCCCAGGCGATCACGTCGGCGGCCGGATCGGACACCGGCTCGGGCGCGGTGCCCGGATCGGTGGACACCACGATCGGATCGCCGATGAACGGGTTCTTCTTGGCCACCGTGGCGAACTTCGAGCTGAACTCGCCGTAGGTCAGGTGCAGCGAGCGCTCGCGGATCAGGCCGAACGCGGCCGCGTCCCAGAAGGCGGTGGTGCCGCCGTTGCCGAGCACGACCTCGTACCCGTCGGGCAGCGAGAACAGCTCGCGCAGGCCCGAGCGCACCCGCGCGACCACGTTCTTGACCGGCTTCTGCCGGTGGCTGGTGCCGAATACCGAGGCGCCGACCTCCACCAGGGAACTCAGCTGCTCGGGACGGACCTTGGAGGGGCCGCAGCCGAAACGTCCGTCGGCGGGCTTGAGTTCGGCGGGGATGCTCGGGAAGGCAGCGGTCATGGCCACCAGACTAGTGGTCGGGGATGGCGCGGAAAACCGGTGGGTACCGAGTACAACCTAGGTCACAGAAAGGCGCCGGGGTGCGGTAACGGCGCGGTTACTGACTTGCCCGTAATGGCACTGCCGCGACCGGACTGCCGCTACCGTGAGCGGATGGGCAAGGCTGCGCAGGGTCGGCCGGATTTCGCCGTGGTGGAGGTGGGCGCCGCGGCTTGGGGCGCCGACGGTGACCGCAATCCCGCACCGGGCGCGGTGGCTCGCCGCGGGGAGACGACCGTGGGCATCGGCCCTGGCCTGCTCGGCTGGCTGGCCGCACGCCTGAGCTCGCACGGCTTCGCGTTGCGCCACGGCGCGCTGTCCGAACCCGCGCAGCGCGAGGTGCTGGCGCGCGGACTGGCGGGCACCGCAACGATTCTCGGGGTGCGCGAGCGCCGCACCGAGCCCGGCCACCGATTCTGGGTGCGCATCCTGACCGAGGAGCAGCACCCCTACGAGACGCGGGTGCGCCAGCGAGTAGCCGAGACCGATCTGGAATCGATGCAGCCCGGCGACGTCGTCGGGTGTCGCGTCGATCCCGGCGACCGCGACCGGGTGGTGCTGTACGTGCCCGGCGCGGAGGAGGCCACCCGGGTCAGCATCGCCAAGATCCTGACCAACGGCCGCCGCGCCGACGCCACGGTGCTCGCGGCCACCCCCGTCGCGGCCGACTACACCGGCCGCGACGATCCGGTCCTGCGCCTGGATCTGGAACTGCACGCCTGGGACGAGCCACACCCCTGGTTGGTCCGCATCGTCCAGCCGGTACCGCTGTCCGCGATCGAATTGGTCGATCTGGGAAGGCATTTGGAGGTAGCGTTCTTCACCGTCGACCACGGCGAGTCCGTCGCGGTGGACTGGGCCACCTCGCTCTAAGACTAGCGGGCCGGATCACACCGGCGGCGGTGCCGCCCCGTCATAGCAGGTGGACGAAATCGTAACCGGCGGTGCGCAATCGAGGCAGGGAGGCCAGCATGCCGGCGGGGGTACCGGACTTCGGGCGGTGCATGTGCGCGATGGTGATCGCGCCGGGGACGACCGTGGCCATCTGACGCTGCACCTGCACGGAAGTGAGTGTGGCGCCGGCGTCGGCGTTGACGCTGAAACCGACCGGGATCTCGCCCAATTCGTGCACGATCTTGACCGCGACGTCGTCGTAGTGGGCGGTGCCGGTGCGGAAGAATCGCGGTGCGCGGCCGGTCAGCTGGATCAGGCGTTCGTGATTGCCCCACACCTCGTCCACCGCCTCCTGCGGTGATGCCGTACCCCGGATGTTGTAGACCGCGCGGCCGGTCACCGACAGCGGGCAGTGCCGGGTGCCGTGGTTGCCGATCTCGAACAGCGGATTGTCCGCCAGCTTCGCCGCGCGCCCCGGATCGGCATCGATCCAGCGCTTGTTCAGGAAGAGTGTCGCCGGAATCTTCTGCGCGACAAGGTAATTGATCAGCTCATCGCTCATCGCATCGTTACCGGGCCCGCCGCAGGCATCGAAGGTGAGCGCGACCTGCTTGCCCGCGGGTACGAATGTGGTGGTGATTCCGGTCAGATCCATGCCCCAGGCCGTGGGGCGCTGCCCGTTGTGCGACGCGGCGACCGCCGGGGGCCGCACCACCTCGGCGGCCAGGGCCGGCGCGGGCGTGGTTGCCGGGGGCATCGCGGGAGTTGCCGGCGCCGTGGGCGCTACGGCACGGGCCAAGGTCCCGGGAACCGCGGAGGCGACGGGCTCGGCACCGGCCTCGAGCGGTTGGGTGCCGACGTAGGTCGAGCCCCCGGACGACGAACTCCCCTGCGCCGTACCGCATGCCGCGCTGAGCAGGCCCGCAGCGGTCGCTGCGCCCGCCACCAGCAATCCGCGTCGCGTCAGACCTCGCTCGAACACCCGCCGAACTCTACGCCGACACCCCCGGCCACTCCCAGCCCAGTCACAGACTTGCCCCGTAACCGACATATCCCCTTGGCACACTGTTCAACCGGGCGGAATGCCGCGAAACGGCAGCGCCGCGACAGTCCTACCGGACCAGCACCGGCTCCTGGTAGACCGCACCGCGGCGGTCTGCGGTCGCGCCGGCCAGGATGACGACGCGCGAGGTCACCCGGTTGCTCTCGATCGGTGCGAGGGTCCCTTCCGAGGTCAGCTGCCAGAACAGCACATCGCCGTCGCGACCTGGCTGCCCGATTCGGCGCGGGGCCTGCGCGGGGCTCGCGGGTGTCACGGGAACGCTCACCGTCGTGGTTTCGACCGGCATGGTCTCGATCGGCGCCGGATACCGATTCGCGCCACCGATCCCCTTCGGCAACCCGAGCATGATCGCACTCAGGGCCGCGCCCAGGGCCGTGACGCCGCCGAGCAATGCCGCCGGATCGAGACTCGCACTGGCGATTTGACGTCGGCCGCCATCGGCACGATCCCCGAGGAACGAATCCAGCAGGTTGTCCAACCCACCGCTCAGATGCTGGTTGCCCTCGGTCATGGCCCGCAACTCGGGCTCCATGCCGTTCAGATACAGCACGGTGAAAAGAACGCACAGCGCACCGGCCACACTGGATCCGACGACGAGATACGCGAGCATCTCGCGGCGCACCCGCAGATTGATCACGGCCGCGAAGATCGTCACGACCGCCGCGGCGGCGGCCAGCACGGCCCAGACGCCGCTGATATTCACACCGCCGCTGACATCTATACTGCCGCCGGTTCCGGCGCCGTCGCTCCCGCCCGGCACCCAGCCGAGCGGCCCCGTGGCCCCGCTGATCCGTCCGAACGCATCGGAACTCACCTCCCCGTTCGGACCGTGTGCCGACAACCAGGGCTTGCACAGCAGCACCAGGGTGGCCAGGCTGAGACCGGCGGAGCACAACAGCCCCCACCGCGAGCGGTGGTCGCGACGATCGGAGTGTTCGGCCGGAGTCGGTAGTTCGGCGCTTTTGCTCTGGTGGTGCGGGCTTTCGAGGACTTGCGAGGGGGTTGAATGAACCATTTCTCCGGCCATGACAGTGCAGAGGTATCGAATTCGTCGTGGACGACTCCGGCCATGACAGCTCAGACCGTAGGATCGACCGCATCCAAGGGCAAGCGCACCTGGCACTCTCGGGTGGCGGGCACAGGCCAGGCGCTGTCGTGGAAGATCAGCGGGACGAAAGTGCCGGTTGCCGACAGGGATCCGAATTCCGTTCTCCGATATCGGGATTCGCGGCCGAGGCGAAACGATTCGCGGGACCCGCGAGCATGCGCCGCGCTGTGATCAGGCTAACGCCTATGCTCGGGGTCACTGCCCCCTCTGGCGGGAAGCCCTCCGCCGCATACCCTGTGCGCCTGCGCACGCCGGTCTCGAATATCGAATGCCCGCAGCACCAAGGCGCTGCGGGCATTCGAAAGCTCCTGTGCGGAACTACTTTCCGGAGACCAGCGACCAGCCGGGCACGGCCTCGGGGCTGCGCGGGGCCGGGCCGGTGTAGATCGCGGCCGGGCGCACGAGCTTGCCGAGCTGCTTCTGCTCCATGATGTGCGCGCACCAGCCGGCGGTGCGGCCGCAGGTGAACATGGCGGGCATCATGTGGGCCGGGACCTCGGCGAAGTCCAGGATCACCGCGGCCCAGAATTCGACATTGGTCTCGATGGCACGGTCGGGGCGGCGCTCGCGCAGCTCGGCCAGGGCGGCCTGCTCGAGCGCGGAGGCCACCTCGTAGCGGGGCGCGTCGAGGCGCTTGGCGGTGTCGCGCAGCACGCGGGCGCGCGGATCCTCGGCCCGGTACACCCGGTGGCCGAAGCCCATCAGCTTTTCCTTGCGGTCCAGGATGCCCTTGACCAGGGCGCGCGCATCACCGGACCGCTCGACCGCCTCGATCATCGGCAGCACCCGGGCGGGGGCACCGCCGTGCAGCGGG
The DNA here is from genome assembly GCF_050434125.1 of Nocardia sp. GP40. Classification (NCBI taxonomy): domain Bacteria; kingdom Bacillati; phylum Actinomycetota; class Actinomycetes; order Mycobacteriales; family Nocardiaceae; genus Nocardia; species Nocardia sp. GP40. The sequence goes on from NZ_JBNPVW010000014.1 coordinate 50,237, forward strand.
CCGGACATCGCGCCGATCGCGCCGGACAGCGCCGCTGCCACGTCCGCGCCGGTAGAGGCGATGACGCGGGCGGTGAAGGTGGAGGCGTTCATGCCGTGCTCGGCCGCGGAGACCCAGTAGGCGTCGATGGCCTCGGTGTGCCGCGGGTCCGGATCGCCCTTCCAGCGGGTCATGAACCGCTCGGTGACCGTCGTGCACTCGTCGATCTTCTTCTGCGGCACCGCGGGCTGGTAGATGCCGCGCGCGGACTGCGCAACATACGACAGCGCCATCACCGAGGCGCGCGCCAGATTCTCGCGGGCGGTGGCGTCGTCGATGTCCAGCAGCGGCTGATAGCCCCAGATCGGGGCGAGCATCGCGAGACCGGCCTGCACGTCCACCCGGACATCGCCGGTGTGGATCGGCAGCGGGAACGGCTCGGCCGGAGGCAGCCCGTGCCCGAACTCGCCGTCGACCAGCAGCGCCCACACGTCGCCGAAGGTCACCCGGTTTCCGACCAGCTCCTGGATGTCCACGCCCCGATACCGCAGCGATCCGCCGTTCTTGTCGGGTTCGGCGATATCGGTGGTGAAGGCCACCACACCTTCCAGGCCGCTGACGAAATCGGGGGGAACTGCGGGGCCGGCGGATGCCGCGGCGCTGGTAGTCATGCGATGACTCTCCTTGCAAATCGGGCCGCACGATCCGTGGGCGACCACGCTGTTTCACTGCGATCCGCGGGCAACGCGGGGGTCTCCGGCACTGTGCCGCGCGTCGATCGATAAGAACGATAGTCCCTGTTCTACTTCCGAGTAACGTCTGGTCCATGCGCGAGGAACAGAATTTCCCAGGTTCGGTGGCAACCGGAACGCACGCCGATGTGGATGCGGTGATGCGCGCGGAAATGGATATCGCGGCGATGCGCGCCGAATATGGCGGCGACCCCGATCTGGACGAATCCTGGCTGGACGACGGCTGGGAACCTTTGCTGCGCAATTGGATCGAACAGGCCACCCGAGCCCGCCTGGCCGAGCCGAATGCGATGACGCTGGCCACCGTGGAGATGACCGATTCCGGTCCGCGCCCCGCCTCGCGCACGGTCCTGTGCAAGGGCCTCTCGGGCGCGGGTGTGACTTTTTACACGAATTACGATTCCGCGAAGGGCGATCAACTCGCCGCGGTCCCCTACGCGTCGATCACCTTCGCCTGGCCCGCGCTCGGGCGGCAGGTGACACTGCGCGGCCCGGTGCGGCAGGTCGCCCCCGAGGTCACCGCCGTGTACTGGCGTTCGCGCCCGCGCAACTCCCAGCTCGGGGCCTGGGCCTCGCAGCAGTCGCGGCCGGTCGCCTCGCGGGCCGCGCTGGACAAGGCCCTGGCGGACGTGACCGCCCGTTTCGCCGACGTCGAACAGCTTCCGGTGCCCGCGAACTGGGGCGGCTATCAGCTGCGCCCCGACACCGTCGAGTTCTGGCAGGGCCGTCGCAGCCGCCTGCACAACCGCATCCGGGTGACGCTGGACGGGGCGAATCCGGAGGTGGCGGTGGCGGTGGAGCGCCTCCAGCCGTAGCGGGACTCGCCGCGACGGGTTGAAGTCATGGGATGAATCGCCCAAGATAGGTGATCGTGCCGAAACCGTTAACGCGCCGCCGGTGAAGCTGCTCGCCGACATCACCCCGCTCCGCACCGCGGACTTCCGCCGTCTCTGGACGACCAATATCGTCACCGTGATCGGCGCGCAGCTGTCTGTCGTGGCGGTGCCGCAGCAGATCTTCCAGATCACCCACAGCTCGGGCTATGTGGGCCTCGCGGGGCTGTTCGGGCTGGTCCCGCTGATCGTGTTCGGCCTGTGGGGCGGGGCGCTGGCCGATGTCATGGACCGCCGCACGCTGCTGCTGATCACCAGCGCCGGCACCGGGCTGACCTCGGTAGCCTTCTGGGCCCAGGCCGCGGCCGGAGTGCACAACGTCTGGCTGGTCCTGGGCCTGTTCTCGGTGCAGCAGGCGTTCTTCGCAGTCAATCAGCCCACCCGCAGCGCCATCTACCCGCGCCTGCTGCCCGGGCATCTGCTGCCCGCGGCCAACTCACTGAACGCGACGGTGATGCAGTTCGGCGCGATCGCCGGGCCCGTGCTGGCCGGTGTGCTGATCCCCGTGACAGGGCTGGCGACGCTCTATCTGATCGACTCGGTGGCGCTGCTGGCGACGCTGTGGGCGGTGTGGCGGCTGCCCGCGGTGCCGCCGACCGGCGAGACCAGGCGGGCCGGATTGCGCGCGGTCGCCGACGGATTCGCGTATCTGGCCACCCAGCGGATCCTGCTGGCCTCGTTCGCGGTCGACATCATCGCCATGGTGTTCGGCATGCCGCGCGCGCTGTTCCCCGAACTCGCCCACGAGACCTTCGGCGATCCGATCACCGGCGGGCGCGCGCTGGGCCTGCTGTTCGCCTCGCTCTCGGCGGGCGCGGTGGCGGGCGGAATCTGTTCGGGCTGGCTGACGCACGTGCGCCGGCAGGGGCGGGCCGTGGTGATCTGCATCGCGCTGTGGGGTGCGGCGATGGTCGGTTTCGGGGTGGCCGTCGGCGCGACCGGGCATGCGCTGAGCACGAGCACCGGGCTGTGGGTCGCGGTGGGCTGCCTGGCCTTCGGCGGCGCGGTCGATATGTTCTCCGCGGCGCTGCGCACCACCATGCTGCAGCAGGTGGCGACCGACGAGATGCGCGGGCGGCTGCAGGGGGTGTACATCGTGGTGGTCGCGGGCGGGCCGCGCCTGGGTGATGTTGCCCACGGTTTCGCCGCGGCGGCGCTGGGCACCGCGGTCGCCGCGGCGGGCGGCGGGGCGCTGGTGGTCGCCGGAATGGTCGTCGCGGCACTGGTGTCCCCGGCCTTCGTACGGTACCGAGTAGGCCGCGCACATGCCGAAATCCCGGTTGCCTGAGCGCCCGGCGCTTCTACCATGCCACCCCCTCCGACCTCACTTCGAACGCAGGTGACCGAGAGGTAGTTAACGCGACCCTCCCGATTGTCTACTTACGGCCAGCGGCTAGCGTTGACGTCGAGTGCATCGGACGCCGACCGTGCCCGGTGCCCACCGGTTCTAGCCTGAGAGGGATCCTTCCGTGCCCGCTGAGAACATCATCAACGTCGACGACGACGCCAAGCCGGTACTTTCCTACCCGGGTGGCGAGTATCCGATGACCATCACCAAGGCCGCCGAGGGCAACGACGGAATCGATCTCGGAAAGCTGCTGGCCAGCACCGGGTACGTGACCTACGACCCCGGTTTCACCAACACCGCGCCGACCAAGTCGGCCATCACCTACATCGACGGCGAGGCCGGGATCCTGCGCTACCGTGGGTACCCGATCGAGCAGCTCGCGGACCGCTCGAACTTCATCGAGGTCAGCTACCTGCTCATTTACGGTGAGCTGCCGACCACGGCCCAGCTGGAGGATTTCACCGACCGGATCCGCCGGCACACCCTGCTGCACGAGGATCTCAAGCGGTTCTTCGACGGCTTCCCCCGCAACGCGCACCCGATGCCGGTGCTGTCCAGTGCGGTGAACGCGCTGTCGGCCTACTACCAGGACTCGCTGGATCCGCGCGATCCCGAGCAGGTCGAGCTGTCCACCATCCGCCTGCTGGCCAAGCTGCCGACCATCGCGGCCTACGCCTACAAGAAGTCTGTCGGCCAGCCGTTCCTGTACCCGGACAACTCGCTGTCGCTGGTGGAGAACTTCCTGCGGATGACCTTCGGCTTCCCGGCCGAGCCCTACGAGGTCGATCCGGAAGTCGCCGCCGCGCTGGACATGCTGCTGATCCTGCACGCGGACCACGAGCAGAACTGCTCCACCTCCACCGTGCGCCTGGTCGGCTCCTCGGACGCCAACCTGTTCACCTCGGTGTCCGGCGGCATCAACGCGCTGTGGGGCCCGCTGCACGGCGGCGCCAACCAGGCCGTGCTCGAGATGCTCGACGGCATCAAGGATTCCGGCGGTGACGTCAAGGAGTTCGTGCGCAAGGTCAAGAACAAGGAAGACGGCGTGAAGCTGATGGGCTTCGGGCACCGCGTCTACCGCAACTACGATCCCCGCGCCACCATCGTGAAGAAGACCGCCGACCAGATCCTCGGCAAGCTCGGCGTGCAGGACCCGCTGCTGGACATCGCCAAGCAGCTCGAAGAGGTCGCCCTGGCCGACGACTACTTCGTCTCACGCCGCCTGTACCCGAACGTCGACTTCTACACCGGCGTCATCTACCGCGCGATGGGCTTCCCCACCCGCATGTTCACCGTGCTGTTCGCGATGGGCCGGCTCCCCGGCTGGATCGCCCACTGGCGCGAACTGCAGAGCGAGCCCTTGAAGATCGGCCGCCCGCGCCAGATCTACACCGGCTACGGCGCGCGCGATTTCACCGAGATCAACGGTCGCTGAGGCCGAATCCCCCGCGGCTCGCACCGACTCTCCCCACAGGGGCCCGCTCCCGAATTCGGAAGCGGGCCCCTGTGCCGTCCGGCGGCAAGGGCCTACCGGCCGTCGAGATTTCGCGCCCGCCGGGCGGGAACCGAAACAGCACCGGCTGCGTCTAATCGCCTTGAAGACATTCGACGGTGCACCCGTTCGACGGGGTGGACCATGAAGCATTTCGGGGGATCGGATGCAGGTAGTACCTGGCATTGACCGTCACGCCGACCTCGGGGGGTCGGCACGTCTCGAGTTCACGCGGCGCCTGTCCGCCCTGCATCGCGCGGCGGGCGCACCGTCGTTGCGCAACGTCGCGATGCTGGCGCAGCAGCGCGTCCGGCACGCGAGCGGGGAGCGGCGCCCGGCGCGAGCCTCGGCGCAGCGGATCAGCGATTGGCTGAACGGGCGCAATGTCCCGGCGCGATTCGAGTCGTTGCTCCCGGTGTTGCAGGTCCTGGGGGCGCGGGCCCGGCGGCGGGCCGGAACTCCCAGCGACACAGTGAATTTGCGGGCGTGGCGCTCCCTGTGGGAGGCCGCGCGTGCCGCACCCGCGGAGGCGGCAACGCCCCGGACGAGCTCCCCCTATCCCGCCGGCGGCGCGTACTCGGGGGAGCACGAGGCGGTCTTCTACGGGCGCAGAAGGGCTCTCACCGCCCTGCTTGGCATGGTGCGCATGTCCGCGAGCCCGCAGCGGCCGGCGGACATGATCGTGCTCACCGGCGCTTCGGGGGTCGGGAAGACGGCGCTGCTGCGGGCCGGACTGCTGCCGGCGCTGGGCGCGGAGGGCGGGCAGTGGTCGGTCGCCTACATCACGCCCGGCCGAGATCCGCTGCGCGCGCTGACCCGGGCCTTCGGCGGCGATCTCGACGCGGCACAACGGCGCTCGGGCAAGCGCCGCCCGCTGCTCATCGTCGATCAGTTCGAGGAGCTCTACGATCCGGACGTCTCCCCCGTTGCCCGCGAGTCGTTTCTGATCCGGCTCAAACGCCTGGCGGGCGCGGGCACGGTGCTCATCTCGGTCCGATCCGACGCGCTGATCGGCTGCACGCGATACTCCTGGCTACTGAATGCGGTGCAGCACAACAGTTTCACGCTGAGTCCCATGCTGCGGCAGGAGATGGCGTCGGTGATCACCGGACCGCTTCGGGCGCAGGGTGTTTCGATCGACCCGGGAGTCACCGAGCTGGTGCTCACCGCGCTGGAGGCCGGGCGGCGGCAGCCCGATCGCCCCACCGCCGATCCGGGCAACCTGCCCCTGCTGTTCGCCACGATGCAGGAGCTGTGGTCGGCACACACGGCCGACCGGGTGGACCTCGGGACGTACCGCCGGATCGGCGGGGTCGCGGAGGTCACCCGCGCACTGGCGGAGCAGGTGTGGGCGTCGCTGTCCCCATCCGAACGGGTCGACGCGCGACAGCTTCTACTGACCCTGGTCACCGTGCACCGCGACGGCGTGCTGCCCCGCCGCGCCCCCGTCACCGAGCTGCGGCGCATCGCCGACCGCAGCGCGTCCGGTCGTGCGCTCCTGGAACGCCTGGTCCGGGCCCGGCTCATCTCCTTGGAATCCCGGCACGCCGGCCTGATTCACGACGCGCTGCTGCGCTGGGACCGGCTGCGCGGCTGGATCGCGGACAACCGCCCGATGTTGCTCTGGCGGCAGCGAATCGAGGAGGATGCGGCCGAATGGGATTCCGCGGGACGCGATCTCGGGCTGCTCTATCGCAGCATCCGCCTGACCACGGCGATCAACCATGCCGATCCCACCCTCAGCCCCACGGCGACGAGTTTCCTGCGCGCGTCGGCACGGCTGGAGCTCGGCACCGCGGAAGATCCACCGGCGCTGGACTTCGAGAACGTCGGCTGAGCGCCGCGGTGATGTCCAGGCCCCGCGACGTCCCGAAACGACACTCCAGCCCACGCGCCGCGCGGGTCGCAGAGGTGTAAACCGCGCCGTTGCGGGCAGACTGGGACGGTGGCTGAAAATCCGGACGAGTCAGGCGAAGCGCAGGCGCCGGAGAGCGAGCAGACACCGGCGACCGCACTCGGCGGCCGCCACATGCCCCCCTGGCTGCCTCGGGCGATGGTCCTGGCGTTCGCGCTGCTGGGCGCCTATCAGATCATCGACTGGGCCGGACACAAACTGCTCGGCCTGTTCACCATCCTGATGGTCGCCTTCTTCGTCGCTCTGGCCACCGAGCCCGCGGTGAACGTGCTGGCCGCGCACGGGGTGCATCGTGGCCTGGCCACCGCGGCGGTGTTCGTGCTGCTGTTCGCCGGTGTCGGCGGATTTCTCGCGGCGCTGGTCACGCTGCTGGTCGAGACGGTGACAAATCTGCTGCACGAGCTGCCCGGGCTGATCAACCACCTCGTCGACTGGATCAATCATCGGTTCCATCAACACTTCACGGTCACCCAGCTGCGCGATCGGCTGCTGCACGATTCCAACGTCCTGAGCAACTACGCCCAGACCGCCGCCAACAACGCCTGGGGTCTGTCCAGCACCGTGCTGGGCGGGCTGGCCCAGGTGCTCACCGCCGGGCTGTTCAGCGTGTATCTGACCGCGGACGGGCCCAAGCTGCGCCGCACGGTCTGCTCGATGCTGCCCCCGGCCCGCCAGCACGAGGTGCTGCGGGCCTGGGACCTGGCCATCGCCAAGACCGGCGGCTACCTGTACTCGCGGGCGCTGCTGGCGGTGATCTCGGCCCTGGCGCACGGGGTGTTCCTGGCGATCCTGGGGCTGCCCAACGCGCTCGCGCTGGGTGTGTGGTTCGGCGTGGTCGCCTCGTTCGTCCCGACGATCGGCACCTACATCGCGGGCAGTCTGCCGGTGCTGGTGGCACTCACCATCCATCCGATCGACGCGGTGTGGATCATCGTGTTCTCGATCGTCTACCAGTGGTTCCAGGACTACCTGCTGCAGCCGCGCATCACCGCGCGGACCGTCGATGTGAATGCCGCGGTCGCACTGCTGGCGGTGCTGGCGGGCGGGGCGCTGCTGGGGGCGGTCGGTGCATTGCTCGCGATTCCGGCGACCGCGACCGTGCAGGGGTTCCTGAGCGAGTACGTCAAGCGGTACGAGGTGGCCGAGGACCCCCGGATCGATCGGACGAATTCCCGCTACCGGCTGTGGAAGGGACGCAAGCGGTAGCCGGTTCCTCGCGGGCCCTACGGCTGCAAGGTCTTGTTAAGCGCGCGCCGAGCGCGGAGCGGCATCGTATGTGGTGTGAGGCCCGGTGAGGCTCACGATCGCGGAACCGGCCGACCTGTCTCGGAGGGGATGACAGGTCGGCCGCTCCACGAGACAGGTGCGGGAATCGACGTCCGGGGCGCGCCGATAACGGGGTGCGGAGTTGTGCCGATGCGTGCAATGGTGCACGTATGACATCGACGTCGGGCATGACTCTGCGATCCGGTACCGCAGCCGATGCGGACGAGGTGCGGCTGCTGACCGGCATCTGTTTCGGGGCGTTCAGCGATCCCGAGGAGATCGACCGGGAATTCGAACTGTTCCCGCTCGAGGATTGGATCCTGGTACACGACGACAATCGGCTCGTCGGCGCCGCCGCCGCCCGCAGCCAGCTGCTGACCGTACCGGGCGGGCGCGCGATCGAAGTGGCCTCGCTGGCGAATGTCGTTGTGGCGCCGACTCATCGGCGCCGGGGCATCCTGCGCACCATGTACATCGAACAGCACCGGCGCACCGAGGCGGACGGACTGCCGTTGACGATCTTCACCGCCAGCCAGGGCGGAATCTACGGGCGATTCGGGTATGGACCGGCGGTCGTCGCGCAGCACATCCGCTTCGATCGGCGGTTCGCGCAATTCCACCCCGAGGCCCCCGATCCGGGCGGCGTCACGATCGCACCGATTTCCGTTGCGCGGCAGGTCGTTCCGGCGCTATACGACCGCTGGCGGCGGCTGGTCCCGGGCGCCCAGGCGCGGCCCGAACCCTCGTGGAACTGGCGATTCGAGGACCATCCCCGGCTGCGCGACGGTGGCAGCGCGCTGGCGGCGTTCGTCCACGACGACGGGTACGCGCTGTACCGCTACCACCGGCGCGAATCCGGCAACTCGATCGAGGTGGTGGAGCTGCGCGCGGTGACCGCCGAGGCGCACGCGGCGTTGTGGCGGGCGCTGGCCGCGCTGGAGCTGAACGAACGGATCGAGGCGGTCGTCGCGCCCGACGATCCACTCCCCCATCTGTTCACCGACGCCCGGCTGGTCCGCACCACCGGCCGCTTCGACGGGCTCTGGCTGCGCCCGATGGACGTTCCCGCGGCACTGACCGCGCGCACGTACCGGGGCGATCTGGATGTCGTTGTCGCGGTGCGTGATCCGTTCCGTGATGCGGGCGGAACCTTCGCGCTGCGGATACGCGACGGCATCGCCGAATGCGCACCGACGTCCCGTCCCGCCGATATCGACCTCGGGCTCGACGTGCTCGGCGCGCTCTACCTCGGCGCCCACCGCGCCCGGGTCCTCGCCGCGGCCGGCCGCATCCAGGCGAAGGACGCCGCCCACCTGCGCGCCCTGGACGCCGCCTTCGAGACCGAGCGCGACCCCGTGCTCGGCTGGTTCTTCTGAAGGCGGTCCCAGTACCTCGGGGTTTGCCCTGATGTGCCGGGAGCGGCCGGGTGGCAAACTGGAAGCGTGACTGAGATCCGGTTCGTTCTCAACGTGGTGTGGCTGGTGCTGGCCGGCTTCTGGATGGCCCTGGGCTATCTGCTTGCCGGAATCATCTGTTGCGTGCTTATCGTGACCATCCCGTTCGGCATCGCCTCGTTCCGGATAGCGGCCTATGTGCTGTGGCCGTTCGGGCGCGAGGTCGTGGTCCGGCCCGGGGCGGGAGCGCCATCGGCGATCGGCAACGTCATCTGGTTCATCGTGGCCGGGTGGTGGCTGGCGCTGGGCCACCTGCTCACCAGTATTCCGCTCTTCGTGTCCATAGTCGGAATCCCGTTCGGGTGGGCAAATCTCAAACTGGTACCCGTGTCACTGATGCCCTTGGGGCGAGAGATCGTAGACACCGACAGGTACTTCGGGCGGTATTGAGCGAGAGCCCCTTTCGGGGCTCCGCATTCCCCCGCGCATTATTCGGATTCGTCGACAATCTGCTTCATAATCGCGACCGCCTCGCGCAGCACGCCGAGCTGATCGCCGGTCAGGCCGGACAGCTGCTCGGTCATCCACGCCTCGCGTGCGCTGGCCTCGTCTTCCATCAGCGCCTGGCCGGATTCGGACAGCGAGACGATGACCTGGCGGCCGTCGGTGGGGTGCGGATCGCGTTTGACCAGCCGCAGGTCGGACAGCGAGGAGATCACGCGCGTCATCGAGGGCGGCTGCACCCGCTCCTTTGCCGCCAGCGCGCCCGGCGTCATCGAGCCGTCGCGGCTGAGGGTCGCTAATGCCGACAGCTGCGTCAGCGAAATCTGGGCATCGCTGCGACGCCCACGCAGATGACGCGTCAGCCGAACCACCGCCAGGGACAGGTCAGCGGCGAGGGCTCGTATGTCGGAAGCCGTTGTCACAGAGCCAAACGATACGGGACCCGCTCGGCGCGGGATGTTCGTTCGCGGCGGTATCGTTGGCAGCGTGCCGCCGACCGTCCCCGAGATTCCGCCCCGTCTGACCGATCCGCGCCCCGTGCTGGCAGTCGGCAGCGTGCTGTGGGCGATCGCGACTATCGCGGTCTGGGTGAATCGCGACTGGGCCGACGCCCGGCCGATCTGCCTTATGGGGCTGGCCGTCGGATTGCTCGGCTACACCATCTTCGTGATTCAACGCCGCGGCGCGCGGCGCGGGCACAAGGGAGCTCAGAAAGGGCTGTAGCCCAGAGCTACCGCCGGGGCTGAGCAGGGCCGAAGACGCGGTACTGGTCGGTCGCCCGTGCGGACTTTAACGAGGCCGCGAATTGACTGTTCGGGCTATTACCGCTTAACTGCGTGGGTGTCCTCCCGATTGAGCGTCGAAGAACGCCGAGCCCACCTCATCGAGGCAGCTATCGGTCTGGCCGAAAAGAAGGGCGTGGCCGGGGTAACCACGCGCGATGTAGCGCAAGCCGCCGGTGTTTCGCTCGGTGTGGTGCATTACTGTTTCGAAAACAAGGATGCGCTGATGACCGAACTAGTCAAGGCGTTATCGATGGAATTACGCGATTCTGTCGAGACCAACGAAACGGTCTGGCAGGACGTCGGAAGTGGAAAAGAATCACTTCAAAAACTGGTGCGCACCAGTCTGGAACTGCTGTGGCTCAACATCGAGGCCACTCCGGAACGGCAGTTGCTCACCTACGAAACGACAACCTATGCGCTGCGAGAAAGCGAACAAACCCCGGCGAAACTCGCCATTGCGCGCGAACAGTACACATTCAACGACTCGACCGTCGCAGACGTCCTCGAGCACGCCCGTGATGCCACCGGCACCCAGTGGGCCGTACCGGTCGCGACGCTGAGCCGATTCACCCTGTCGGTCATCGACGGCATCGTGCTGCGCTGGCTGGTCGACAACGACAGCGAGGCCGTGCGCGCGCAGCTGGACGTACTCGCCGCGATGATTACGACGTACGCGAAATAGGTTGCGCCTGAACGTGAGTGGTGGCACCATCGCGCCACCACGGCACCTCCACGGTGGCCTCGTAAGCACCGCGCAGGTGCACCTGTAGCCGCTCGTGCAGCACCAGCTCGCCGTCGAATGCGGGCAGCCCGAACTGCAGGCGCAGCAGGACCCCGAGGGGCTCGGCCGACCAGGTGCTCGCGCGGCCCGCACCGATCACCTCGGCGGTGACGGCCTCGGAAACCAGCGGCAGATCCAGCAGGGTGCCCAGGGCGCGCGCCGTGGCCGGATCGCCGACGACCAGGCGGGCCGGCGGCACCGCCAGGCCGTAGCAGGGTTCGTCCAGGATCAGGGCGTCGACGGGCTCGATCACGGCCCCCGACAGGGCTCGCACCCGCTCGGGCGGGACCAGCTCGTCCAGGTCGAGGCGGTCCAGCGCCGCGGCGAGCCGGCGATGGGCCTGCGCGATCGTGTCCGGCGACGGCGTCCGCGCTGGATCGCCCAGCGCGGCCAGCAGGGCCTCGGCCAGGTCGAGCGTGATCGTCTCCGGATCGGCCAGCACGGCGCGCAGCGCGTCCAGGTCCGCCGCGGCGATGCCGTCCGGTTCGGGGAGCAGACCGGCGAACGCCGGATCGCCGGGCGCGCGGAACAGGCCGAGCGGGGTGCCGCCCAGGCGCGCGTGCCGCCGCAGCCACCAGGCGGTGTACCCGTCGCGGTCGGCGAGCTGACGGCGAATTCTGGGCTCGGACAACAGCAGTCGCAGCGCCCGCGGCCAGGCGTCGTCGTCGACCAGGTCCAGATCGCGCACGGCGATCAGTTCCGGCGGATCCTCCGCCAGGGTGTCCCACCAGGCTTCCTCGTCGTCGAGGTCGTGGTCGGGCCCGGTCGGATCGCTTTCCGCGACAACGGAAAAGCCCCAGCCCACACCCACCGCGCGCACCGCACCCTCGCCGTAACGATCCACGACCGCGGCAGCGAGGGTGCCGAACGGAGAGTCGGGCACCAGCACCTCGGCCAGCGGGGCGCCGGGCAGCAGCAGCTCGTCCGCGGGGGCCGGTTCGCCTGTCTCATCGGACAATTCGAGCGACCCGAGCCAGGTTGGCAACACGGCGGATTCGGGCAGCTTGCCGGCCAGACGCAGCACGGCGTCGACGGTGTCCGGATCGGCCGGATCGTCCTCCAGCATCGCCTCCAGCGCCGGATCGCTCAGCAGATCCTCGACCGTGGCCTGGCGTGCCCCCAGCCGCGTCAGGAGCGAATGCGCGGCCTCGGGGTGCACCAGGCGGGCCCAGTGCACCGGAAGCGCCTCGCCCGTCTCCCATTCCGCCAGCTCCAGCTCGTCGCCGAGCACCACCGTCCGGGGTCCGGTCACGAGGCGACCATCGGCCAGCGGCACCGCCAGCGCACCCAGCTCCTCCGCGGCCAGCGGGTCTACGACGAACGGTTCGAGCGCGTCGTACAGCGAATACCACCACTGCAGCGGCCGTTCCAGGCTCGAGGACAGCTCGGCGATCCGCGCCAGGCCGATGCGATGCACATCCAGCACCGCGAGCGGATCGGGAACCGCGCGACCCGACAGCTCCGGAATCACCAGGGGGCCGACCAGATCCGCGAGCAACTCGGCCAACTCCGCTGTCACACCGGGGAATACGCTCGCCTGCCGGGGAGAGGCGATGTCCCTCACAACAGTCGGGAATGCCACTTCGACGGACGACGACACGGCCGCATCCCCGACGCCTTCGACGCCCAGCGGACCGCGGGAGCCATTGCTCCCATTGGCCCGCGCATCGAGCGGATCGGCGACGGAATCCCCCCAGGGCCCCAGTATGTCGTCCGAGTCCTGCACCGCATCGGAGTGATTCGCTTCATTACCGGGCGATTCCGACGAACCGCCCACTCGGCCCGATTGTGCACCGGAAAGACTCGATTGTGCACCGGGAAGATCCGACGCGGCGGGCGCCGAATACGCTGCGGCATCGGGGCGAACAGCTGGGCTGTCAGCTCGCACCGCTTCAGCCGGACTGGCGGGCCGATCCGATTGCGCACCAAGCGAATCCGAGGACGATTCGGCGTCGAATCCTGCCGATGGCACGGCGCCCGCGTTGACGGCCGAGCTGTCGGCTCCACCCGTAGCCACCAGACCGACAACACGATCCGATGGCGCGCCGAGCAGGTCCGGGTCGGTGTCGGCCGGGTATGCCAGGGCATCGCGGGCGGATTCGGCGTCACGTGCGACAGCAGCGGTACCGGGCGCGGGTACACCGGCACGGTCCACGACGACGACCGGAAGCCAGGATTCGGTGCGGAGTTCGGCTATCAGGGCCTCACGCAGCAGGGTGTCGGTCTCGCTGCGAGCGAAGCCGGGCGGGGGTACCAGGACCAGGCGGTCGCGGGGCGGGAGGGCACGGGCGAAATCGGCGTAACCTGCCGCCAATTCGGCCACGCGGGAGCCGGGCAGCAGGCGACGGCGGTCGGGCTGCATCGGGATGTCGGCAATGAGCAGCGCTGGGAGGGAGAGTTCCTCGTCGGAGCGGGTCGGGGCGCGCAGCACGTCGTGCCCGGCGGGCACCGGACGGCCGTCGGAGACGGGCAGGAGCCAGCGGGCGCGGGAAGCGGTGAACTGCCACCAGATGCGGTCGCCGATTCCGGTGCCGCACAGGCGCAGTTCCTCCAGGCCGTTGCCCAGATCCCTGCTCTCGCTCCAGGTTTCCATCTCGTCGACGCGAATCGACCGCAGCGCGGGAAGCTCCAGCAGCAGATCGGTGGCCTCGGCGCGCAGCGCGGCCGCCAGCGCCGTGGCGTCCACATCCGCACGCAGGCGCACCACGATCTCACTGTCGAAACCGGCGACCGGAGCCGTATCGATCGCCCAGACCAGCCGCAGCGCGGGCGCGGTGAAGCCCGGTTCATCCGGGACGGCGATATCGTTGCGCCGCAACTCCTCCCAGGTCTGCGACCGGGAGAATCGCACCGAGCCCGCGGCGGAACGGAATTCGATCTCGTCGCCGACGGCGAGCACCGCGGTGAATCCGACGCCGAACTGACCGACCGCGGCATCGGCGCCGGACTTCGCCGAGGCCCGCAGCGCCGTCAGCGCGTGCACACCCGAAACATCCAGCGGCACACCGGTGTTGGCCACATGCAGGTCCGGTCCGTCGAACCACACCGCGAGCCGTCCCGGCACCGATGCCTTGGCCGCGGCATCGGCCGCGTTCTGCGCCAGCTCGGTCAGCAGCCGGTCGCGATACCCGGCGCGCACCAGATCTGCCTCGGTGGCGCCGTCCTCCCGCAACCGCGTCGGCGAGCCGCGCCACGCATCGAGCACACCCGCCCGCAGCGCCGCCGTGCCGAACGGATCCCCTATCGTTCCGCCGTCGTTCAGCTCTGCTCCGATGTCCCGGATGCCCCCTCGGGCATCTGCTGCTCCTGCCGCACCCGCACCGCGGACACCGACCAGGCGTCCCGATACCGATCCGCGCCAACCTGTTCCGCCGCCGAATCGCCCGGCGCCGCAGCCTCGGCCGAGCCGGGCTCGGTGGAGGCGGCCGGATCGGCTGCCGTCTCGGAGGGTTCGTGACCCGATGCCGCGCCGACCGTGCTAGACGACTCCGCGGCCGGGCTGGACGACTCGCCGACCGCGCTCGACGACTCGGCGGCCGTAGCATCGCTCTCCGCGGCGATCTCGGAATCCGCTCCGCCCGGTGCCGCGATGTCGTGGGCCGCGGCCGTGCCGGACGCTTCGCTCGTTGTCGCCGACGGGGCCGGATCTTCCTCGGTCACCACGGATTCCGCAGCCGCCGACTCGACCGCGCCCCCGGCGGACTCGGCCGGGTCGATCACCGTCTCGGCGAATGCGGCGGAAAATTCGGAGCTCTGCCGGCCGACCTCGGCCGCCTGCCGCAGGGATGCCGCAGCCGACTCGACCGACCGAATCGCCCGCTCCGCGGCTTCCTCCTGCGTGGACGCCTCGGCCGACGCACCGCTGGTAGTCGCAGCAGCTGTTTCGGCCCCCACACGCCGGGCAGCGTCCTGCGCACCGACGCCGGTCTCGTCCGAACCGACCTGAGGCTCCGCCGCAACCGATCCCGTTCCGGCAACCCTGGCATCGGCAGAGCCGGTCGATGCCTCGGTGACCGCCTCCGCAGCACCGGTCGCACCAACAGCACCGGACTCCGGCTCAGCCACAACCGGTTCCGTCACGACATGCCCGGCAACGATTGCGCCCGCAGCGGCCTCGGTATCGGCCATGCCGGACTCCTGCCCAGCCAGAACCGATTCCGGCTCGGCGGTCACGTGCCCGGCAGCAGCTTCGACGCCCGAATGCGCGACGGCGGCGGACTGCGAGGCGGCATCTCCGGATCGGGGCTCGACGACAACCGATTCCGGCGCCTCCGGGCTGGAGTCCGCTACCACCGTGTCGGCACCCGCGACAACCTCGGCACCCGCGACAACCTCGGCACCCGTGGCGACCGATTCGGCAGGCTCAGCCTCCGCTCGGGGCGCGCGCAGTTCCTCGGCAGCGATCATTTCAACCGCGGCGTCGTCGTACGCCTCGTACAGCGGCGAGCCGCCGCCGGTCGGGAGTTCGGTGTCCGAGTGCGCGCCGCAACCGTATTCGGCATGCACGACATGGCCGTCCGCGCCCATCGCGTTGGCGCAGACGCCATAGGCCGCGCGCAGCGATCCGGCCAGTGGGACGTAGAAGCCGCACAGGCGACAGGTCGAGGGGGCGGCGCGGGCCATGTCGGTGTCGGGGCCGTATTCGGTGAACCAGCGCTCGGCGGCCTCCTCGCGGCCCTCGCGGCTGAGCACCTGCGGGCGGCCCTGGCCGAGTTCCTCGCAGATGTCGTCGACGGCCGGATCTCCGGTGACCTGGTATCCGGGCGCCAGGCGCGGATCGTTCGGTGGGGGCGCCAGCAGATCGCCGGGCGCCAGATCGCCGGGCCGCACCCGCTGATCCCACGGCACGAACTCGGGCGCGACCAGGGCGTCGGGCCCCGGCAGCAGCGCCGACTCGCTGACAGTCGCCCGGTCGGCCTCCGGCGGCGCGGCCACCACGACCGCCCACTGCCAGCCGCGATACCCGGCCAGGGTCGCGGCGAAATGATGGGTAGCCGCACATTCGTCCTCGGCGGTCACCCCCAGATGCTCGCCGACACCGTCCGGCTGCAGCTCCAGGAGCGCACGACGGGCCAAGTCGACCGCCTCCGCCAGGATCGGTCGCACGCCGGGCTCCGAAACAGAAACTGCGCTCACGTCCTACATTTTGCCCCATGAAGCGCAACCCCCGTGCGTTGGCCGCGATAGGGCTGATCCTGCTGGCAACGATGCTGCCCGCGACCACCGGCTGCGACAGCTCCGAGGACTCCGACAACACGCCGCGACTGCGGGTTCAGGTCCTGTCGACTCGGCCGCACGACACCACAGCCTTCACCGAGGGGCTGGAAATCGACGGGAACGTCCTGTACGAGGCCACCGGCCTCGACGGCCACTCCGGCGTGCGCGCCACCGATCCGACCACCGGCGCCGAGCTGGCCCGCATCGACCTGCCCTCCCGGTACTTCGGCGAGGGCATCACCCTGGCCGGCAACACCCTGTGGGAGCTCACCTGGAAGAGCGGCGTGGCCTTCGCCCGCGACCCGAACACCCTCGCCGAACGCGGGACCGCGCGCTACGAGGGTGAGGGCTGGGGCCTGTGCACGCGCCGGGGGAAGCTCGTCATGAGCAACGGCACCGACGCCCTGACCTTCCGCGATCCGGTCAGCTTCGCCCCCACCGGATCGGTGCGCCTGACCAGCCACCACAGCGCCAGGCTGAACGAGCTCGAATGCGCACCCGACGGCTCGGTCTACGCCAACGTGTGGCCGACCGATCACATCCTGCACATCGACCCGGACTCCGGGCGCGTCCTGGGCGACATCGACGGCTCCGGGCTGCTCACCCCCACCCAGCAGGCGAACGCGGACGTCCTCAACGGCATCACCGACCTGCCCGGCACCGATCACTTCCTGATCACCGGCAAATACTGGCCGGTCATGTTCGAGGTGCGATTCGTCCCGCGGTGATCCCCTGATCACGCTGGCAGCAGAATCACACCCGGCCCTGGCCCCGCGTTCGCCCGTGGTGCGCGAGAATCGATGGTGTGCCTGCCTCCCGTGACCCCTCCGGCGCCGATCCAGGCCGCTGGGACGGCGAGGAATCCCCGCTCACCCCGCGGCACCCGGGCTATGACCGGTATCCCCCGCCGCCGCATACTCCGGCGCGCGATCTCCCCGGCTCCGACCGCGACGAATTCGGCCACGAGCGCGAGCGGCTCCCCCCGCTCCCCCGGCGGGGCGCCGAACCCGACGTCCCCGAATTCGTGACCCGGCGGCTGGCCGCGGGCCGGAACCGTGGCAACCAGCCCCCGCCCACCCGGCCGCTGCGCGAAACTCCCCAGCCGCCACCCGATCCGGCCGACGACACCACCGACTCCGGTGCCCACCAGCGGGTTCCACGCAAGCTGACGGTCGCCCGGGTGGTGGCGATGCGCAGCGTCGAGCTCACCGAACGGGGTTTCCGGACGTTCCAGCGGGCGGCCAAGGCCGACGGCGCCGACGAATCCGGGCTCACCGCACTGGTTTACGCGACGATGGCCAATTTCGCCCTCGACGCGGCCATCGCCGTGGCGCTGGCCAACACCCTGTTCTTCTCCGCGGCGACCGCGGAATCCAAGGGCAAGGTCGCGCTGTACCTGCTGATCACGATCGCCCCCTTCGCCGTGATCGCCCCGCTCATCGGCCCGCTGCTGGATCGGCTGCAGCGCGGCCGCCGCCTCGCGCTGGCGGGTTCGTTCGCCGCCCGCGTGGTGATCGCGATCCTGCTGATCTTCAACTTCCACGGCTGGGCGCTGTATCCGCTGGCGCTGCTGATGATGATCCTGAGCAAGTCGTTCGCGGTGCTCAAAAGCGCGGTCACGCCGCGCGTGCTGCCGCCTGGGATAGATCTGGTGCGCACCAATTCCCGGCTCACGGTCTTCGGCCTGGTCGGCGGCACGCTCGGCGCGGGCGGCGTCGCGGGCGCGATCGCCGCGGCCGCCGGATCACCCGGTGCGCTGGTCTTCGCGGCCGTGATCGCCTGCGCCGGAACCTATCTGAGCCTGCGTATCCCGTCGTGGGTCGAGCTCACCGAGGGCGAGGTACCCGCCACCCTCGGATATCACGGCGAGCACGGCCATACCGAGGTGCTGCGCGACGGCGAGGACACCACGGTCGTTCCGAGCAAGCGCCGCCAGCCCCTCGGCAGGTCGGTGGTGACCGGACTCTGGGGCAACAGCGCGATCCGGGTGCTGACCGGGTTCCTGACGTTCTATGTCGCATTCGTGGCGAAGTCGACCGAGCACCGGCCGGTGCAGCAGGCCGCGATGCTGGGCATGGTCGGCGCGGCGGCGGCCATCGGCAACTTCCTCGGCAATGCGACCGGCGCGCGCATGAAACTCGGCAGGCCCTCGCTGATCGTGCTGGAGTGCACGGCGGCGTGCACGGCCGTGGCCGTCTTCGCCGCGCTGCTGGACGGGCTGCTGGGCGCGGCCGTGGCCACCCTGGTCGCCGCGTGCGCCAGCGCGCTGGCGAAGGTGTCGCTGGACGCCTCGATCCAGGACGATCTGCCGCCGGAGTCCATCGCGTCGGGCTTCGGGCGTTCGGAAACGGTGCTGCAGCTGTCCTGGGTGATCGGCGGCGCGGGCGGGGTACTGCTGCCGACGGCGTGGTGGATCGGCTTCACCGTGGTGGCCGGGGTGCTGGCGGTCGGATTGGTGCAAACCTTCGTGAGCTACCGTGGTCATTCGCTGCTGCCCGGACTGGGCGGCAACCGACCCCAGCACGCCGGACAGGAGATCCCGACGGATCTCGCGTCCGACAGCGGCATCCCGCCCGGCACCGCTCCCCGACCAGCGACAGGACACCCGTGACCAAGCCCAACACCCGCACGATCGTCGCGCTGGCCGTGGCGGCGGTGCTCGTGGTGATCGTCGCAGTTGCCGCCGTCGTCACCGTGGCCGTGCGGAATGCGAAGACGCCGGATCCGGCGCTCACCGCCTATGCGCACGGCAAGACGGTGACCGTCGCCCCGTACCGCTACTGCACCGTGGCCGGGGTCGCCCAGAGCGGGCAGCTGAGCCTGCAGTGCCGCCAGAACGACGTCACCGTGCCGCTGGATGTGCCGGGTGGGTACCCGCTGCAGCTGTCGCTGCCGCCCAAGATCGCCAACGCGCCGTGGATCATGTTGGCCGAGTACCTCCTTCCCGATCGCCGCACCGTGGTCCGTGCGACCAGGACCTACCGGGACTACCCGGCCGGCACCCTCGCGGTGACCGTCCCGTCGCGTCCCGACCTGCGCCTGATCGGCGTCGAAATGCAGCTGGTCGTCCCGGCGCGGGACGAGACCGGCCGCGAGTTCTTCGAGCCGTATCAGGCCTGGTCGATCAAGACCGCTTGAGCCGCACCGGGATCCGGTCCCGGCTCGCCGATGCGGCTGCGCCACACCGGTTTACAGGGCACCCGCGGGGACCTTGTCCAGGAACCCCAGCACCTGCGTGATCCGGCCGTCCTCGCCGATCTGCGCGACATCGAATCCGATGACCAGCGGCTCGGCGCCCTCGGGGCCGAGATGCCAAGTGAATCGGGCGATGTCGTGGTGGGCGTCGACCGGCCCGCCGGAGCTGAACACCAGTCCGGCGAACTGTCCCTGCACCGCGGCGATGGTGGCCTCGAGGCCGTCGTGTCCGCGCACGGCCACCAGCGGATCGGTGTAGGAGGCGCCCTCGGCGAAGACCTCGGCGACCAGGGCGGCGCGGGCCGCGGGATCGGTCTCGTTCCAGGCGGCCAGGTAGCGCTCGACCAGCTCGTTGATGTCGCTCATGATGTTCTCCTTCGTGGTAGTTCGTTCGTGCTGACCACAAAGTTATTCAGCGGGCGACGGTGCCGAATCTGTCGTCGTTAGGTAATGACGACCGGTCGTGACGCCGGCGCCGATCCGGCCCGTGACACGCGACAGCCCCCGGCGCACGAACGGCGTCGGGGGCTGCGGCACAACACAAGTCAGGCGAGCACGCTCAGTGGTCCAGCTCGCGGGCCACGCCGCGCACGACCTCGGCGATCCGCTGGGCCATCTTGCGGTCCGGGTACTTACCTTTGCGCAGGTCCGGCTGCACCTTCGCCTCTAGCAGGGTGATCATGTCCTCGATCATCCCGTGCAGATCGTCGGGCTCCTTGCGGGGATGCTGCGCCGGAAGCTCCTTGTGCCCCTGCCGCTCTCCGCGCACCGACGGTGGCGGCTCGAGCAGCTTGAGGCTCAGGGCCTGCGGACCGCGGCGGCCGGCCGCCATTCCGAATTCGACCCGTTGCCCGGGCTTCAATCCCTCGACACCCTTGGGCAACGCAGACGACCGAACATAGACGTCCTCCCCCTCATCCTGGGAAAGGAATCCAAAGCCCTTCTCGACGTCGTACCACTTCACCTTGCCGGTCGGCACTGCGCTCACCCGTTCATCTTCGATGCCCGGACGGCCCGGGCACAGCCATGGGCAACCGGATGTGGTCCGGCGCCTTTCTGTTTGCGAAAAGAACGCGCCCCACACAGGCATGCAGGACGCGATTGCTATGGAGTCTACCCCGGTGGCGATTGCCCAAGCACATCAGTTTTACGGTGCAGCAATGCCGGATTCCTCCTCAGACCGCTCGCCGCGCCGCGCCTCGGATCGGCTGCTGCCCTTCGCTCTGGGCCTTTTCGCGATCGGCCTGCTGGCGATCGTCGCCATCTTCGTGACCCCTCTCGTCTCGGACGCGAAACCGGGGCTATGGCTGTATCTCGTCGCGATGGGCGCAACACCCCTGGGGTTGTTGCTCGCGATCGTCTTCGCGCTGTGGTCCGGCCGCCGGGCGCGGTGAGCGACCTCCTTGTTTGCCCTGTTGAGTTTCCTATTACACATGTGATCTTCGTCACATCACAGAAGGGTCACAGGGTGGTCACGGACCGTGCTCGGACGGAATACAGTGCATCCACCAGCACAGACGCCATACCGGAAGGCGTTGCGCCGGACCGCGACCCGGTCGTACACGCCGGTTACCAAATGGTGATTTTTCGCGGCGATCGTCGTACGGTCTAACGCAGTCGGGATCACTTCCGACACCACCCGGCCCGCCGCACCGAACCTCGCCCCGCGGGTACCGGACCCCAACGGAATCAGGGGCGAGGGCGGGGAACCCACGTTCCCACCACGCAGGGAAGCGGGATCGGGCGGCAACGACCGATCCCTTGGGGTGAAGCCCCGGCGCACCACCCGGTGCACCAGGGCCGGACGGCCTCTCAGTCCGAACCCGACAGCTCACCTCGCAGGCGCGTACGAGAGGGAGACACCAGATATGAGTGGACGCCATCGCAAGCCGACCAGTACCGGTCGCACCGTCGCCAAGGTCGCTGTCACCAGCGCGATCATGGGCGGTGCCGGTGTGGCCCTCGCCGGTCATGCAGCCGCGGCTCCAGACTCCGACTGGGACAGGCTCGCTCAGTGTGAGTCCGGTGGCAACTGGGGCACCAACACCGGCAACGGATTCCACGGCGGGCTGCAGTTCTCGCAGGGCACGTGGCGGTCCTACGGCGGCGGTGAGTATGCCGCTGCCCCCGAGCACGCCAGCCGCGAGCAGCAGATCTCGGTGGCCGAGAAGGTTCTCGCCGCGCAGGGCTGGGGCGCATGGCCCTCCTGCTCTTCGCATCTGGGCCTGCACAGCGGCTCGACCCCGCGTGTGGAGCCCGCGACGTACACCCCCTCCACCACCAACGACACCGCCCCCGCGCAGACGGCCAGCCAGCACTGGACCCAGCCGCAGGCCGAGGCGGCCCCCCAGGTTCAGGCCCCGGTTCAGCACCCCGCGCCGGCCAGCCCCAACCAGCAGGTCTTCCAAACCGTCGACAAGGGCATCACCCTGGCGCAGCAGCACGGCATCCAGATGCCGCAGCCCGCGCTCGACGCGTACAACGCAGCCAAGGCCAGCGGCGTGAAGCTCGATCCCAACGTGATCAACTTCTTCGAGGCCAACAAGAACGTTCTGCCCAACTGAATTCCTTCGGGCATAGAAGAAAGGCCCCACATCCTCTCGGATGTGGGGCCTTTTTTCTATATGTCGGTCAGCGGTTGATCACCGTGTGCGGGTGCACATACGGAACCTCGTCCGCCGGCAACGGGAATTCGGTGTCCTCGCCGAACGGCGAGAGCCCACCGGAACGGGCTGACGACAGCTCTGTGACCGCGTGGTCGCCATTGGCGAGCGACGGCCAGCCGTTGTCGACGTAGGGTTTCTTCGATTTGTTCACCACGGCATCATTCTGGCACGCCCGTGAATATCAGGCACGCCCCTGTCCCCGCAGCGCCGGCCGGCCCACCGCTGCTCCCGATGTGGCGCCGACCGGCCCACCGCTGCTCCCGATGTGGCGCCGGCCGGCCCACCGCTGTACCCGATGTGGCGCCGGGCGACCGATCCCCACAGCGGCCCCGGACACATCGCCGTAGGCTGGATGGGATGACCACGACCGACCAAGCGCCCCGGGCCGGGGGCGATCGCCCCGCGGGAAAACGCACCGCTACCCGCGGCTCGGCCGATGGCAAGGACCTGGCCGACTGGCTGGACGGCCGCGGCGACGACGACCTGGTGACCCTCCTGGAGCTGCGTCCCGATCTCGCTGTCCCCCTGCCCGCCTCGATGACGGTCCTGGCGGCGCGCGCCGAACAGCGCGCCTCGGTACTGCGGGCCTGCGAGGAACTGGACACGCTCGAATTCGCGATCATCGAGACCCTGAGCGTCCAGGGCGCCGGATTTCCCGGCCGCACCGCGGCCCCGCTGCCCCGCAAGCGCCTGCACGCCCTGCTCTCCGACCGGGTGCCCGCCAAGACCGTCGACGCGGCCCTGGCCCGGCTCACGGCGCGCGCGCTGGTCTGGGGCGAGAAGGAGATGTCGCTGGCCGCGGCCGCCAAGGATGCGCTGCCGTGGCCGCTGGGCAGCACCACCGAACTCCCGGACGCGCTGACCGAGCCGGAAATCGTGGTGGCGCTGACCAAGATCGGCCCGGCCGAACGGGCCCTGTTGGACAAGCTCGCCACCACCGGCCCGCGCGGACGCACCCGCGACGCCGCCCAGGGCACCCCGCCGGAGCGGCCCATCCAGCGGCTGCTGGCCCACCGCCTGCTGAACTGGGTGGACGAGGAGACCGTCGAACTGCCGTCCGCGGTCGGGCAGGTGCTGCGCCGCGAACCGGTGACCGATCCGCACGCGCTCGTGCCGCCCCGGCCGGAGCCGATCAAATACACCGCAGCCGATGTCAATGCCGCGGCCGCGGGCGAGGTGGGCGAGCTGCTGCGGCACTGCGGCGACATTCTCGAGGTGCTCGGGCAGGCGCCCGCCCCCGCGCTGCGCTCGGGCGGGCTGGGTGTGCGGGAGCTGCGTCGCGTCGCCAAGCAGACCGGCATCGACGAGACCCGGGTGGGCCTGCTCGCCGAGGTGCTCGCGGCGGCGCGGCTGCTGGACAAGGGAATTCCGGAGCCCCCGCCCGAGGACGACTCCCTCGAGGACTGCTGGGCCCCGACGACGGCCGCGGACGGCTGGCGGGACAATCCGCCCGCACGGCGCTGGGCGGTACTCGCGCACGCCTGGCTGGAGCTGGACCGCTTCCCGTGGATGATCGGCCTGCGCGACGCCAACGACAAACCGCTCGCCGCGCTCTCGCTCGAACTGCGCAACATGCACGCGGTCCGGGACCGGTCAGCCATGCTCGCGCTGCTGGCCGAATCGCCCGCCGGCTGCGCGGTGACCCCGGGCGATCTGGCGCGCGTCCTGAGCTGGCGGCAGCCGCGCTGGCGCAGGCACTTTCGCACCGAGGCGATCGAGCGCACCCTCGCCGAGGCGGCCGTGCTGGGCCTGGTGGGCCGCGGCGCGATGACCTCCGCCGGGCGGGCGCTGCTGCACGGCGCGCACGAGGGATCCACACCCGACGCGGGCCTGCGCAATGCCGAGGCCGAGATGGAATCCGCGCTGCCCGAGCCGGTCGACCACGTACTGGTACAGGCCGATCTGACGGTGATCGCGCCGGGCCCGCTGGCGCCGGATCTACAGGGGCGGATCGCGCTGGTCGCCGATATCGAATCCGCGGGCGCGGCAACGGTGTACCGGATCGGCGAGGCCTCGGTGCGGCGCGCGCTGGACGCCGGAATGACGGCGGCAGAACTGCATCAGCTGTTCACCGCGCACTCGCGGACGCCGGTACCGCAGTCGCTGACCTATCTGATCGATGATGTGGCCCGCCGGCACGGACGGCTGCGGGCCGGGGTGGCGCAATCGTTCGTCCGCAGTGAGGATCCCGCGCTGCTGGCCGAGGTGCTGGCCGCGCCGGTGGCGGAGCGGCTGGCGCTGCGCGCGGTCGCGCCGACCGTGGCGATCTCCCAGGCCCCGCTGGGCGAGGTGCTCGATCAGCTGCGCGCGGCGGGATTCAGTCCGGCGGGCGAGGATTCGTCGGGCGCGATCGTCGACCTGCGCCCGCACGGCGCGCGCATTCCGGCCCGCCCGAACGGCCGCAATGCCTGGAAACCCAATCCGCCCAGTACCGAACAGCTCCGGCTGCTGGTCTCCGAGCTGCGGGCCGGGGAGAAGGCCGCGCGGGCTCGCTCGGGGCAGGCGGTGCGCGCCGACGGCAGCCGGACCAGCACCGCGGCCACGATGGCGCTGCTGCAGCTGGCCGCGCGGGTGCGCAGGCCGGTCCACATCGGCTATGTCGACGCGCAGGGCGTCGCCACCCAGCGCATCGTCGAACCGCTGCAGGTCTCGGGCGGACAGCTGGACGCGCTGGATCCGGTGACGGGCGCGGTACGGCATTTCACGCTGCACCGGATCGCATCGGTCGCGCTGGTGGACGAACAGCCGGGGGACTGATCCCCGAGGCCCAACCGACTGCGGTTACGCGGGCGGCGCGAATCGTCGTGCGGCGGACCGGTATCGGCAGGCCGGACCACGAATCAGGGGCGGGTCGAGCGGTGTGGCCAAAGGTCTTGTCCGGGTACGCATGCGCTCGATCGGTGACCGACCGCGGAACGATGAGTCCTGCCCGAACTCCGGGTTCCGCCGGCCGGTTGCGCCGACCGATGCGGTGATGAGGTCCGGTCCGATCCGCCGTATACGGCGTCACCGGACCGAAAGGTCAGTAGTCGTAAGGGTTTTGATGGGTGAAGCCCTCGATACCCAGCATCAGGTAACCGAGGGAACGGCCCAGCGAGTCGGTCAACAGCATGAGCCCCAAGATATTCATTTGTCCGTACCTTCCCTCGACCACTTACAAACAAGATTGTAAGCAGAATTGTTAACGGTCGTACCCTGCAGCGCTCTCGGCAAACTGTTCGGTCGCGACATTCGCCAACTGCAAGCGCGTAAGCACATCGCCGTAGGCCACGCCACCGTTACGCTTCAACCATGACGCTCGAGGACGTCACCGCCGAGCTCTACGGGCTCGATCCCGGGGAGTTCATCGAGGCGCGGGACGCTCGCGCACGCGCGGCCCGGGACGCCGGAGATCGGGCGCTGGCCACGGAGATCGGCGGACTGCGCCGGCCCGCGGTCGCGGCCTGGGCGATCAATCTGCTGGTCCGCGACGCTCCCGCCGAGGTAGGCGCGCTCCTGGATCTCGGTGCGGCCCTAAACGATGCGCAGCGGCGGCTGTCCGGAGATCAGCTGCGCAGCCTCACCACGCAGCGCCGCCGCGCGGTGAATGCGCTGGCGGACAAGGCCGGTCGGGTCGCCGCCGAGCACGGCCGCCCGCCGAGCACCACGGTGCTGCGCGAAATCGGCGAGACCCTGAACGCGGCGCTCGCGGATCCCGCTGTGGCCGAACGCGTCCGGACCGGAACGCTGATCACCACGGCCAAATATGAGGGCTTCGGCCCGTCCGGCCCGGCCCTGACCACGGTGCCCGAACCCCCCACTCCCCCACCCGATCCCGGCACCGCCGCCCGCAAGGAGCTGGAGGAAGCCGTCGCCGTCCTCGAATCGGCCACCCGGGCAACCGATTCCGCCCGCGCCGAACTCGACCTGCGCGCCGCGGAGCTGGCCCGCCTGGACGACCGGCTCGCGACCCTGCGCCGCGAGCTCGACGACACCGAACAGCAGCGCCGATTCGCCGCATCGGCCGAACGGGCCGCCCGCGAGGCCCTGCGCAAGGCCGAACTCCACCTCACCCACGCCCAGCACCGGGTCGAGAGAGCGCGCCCGGCCGAGCAGACCTAGGGCGCGGGATCATCCCTGAATTCCGTCGGTCGGCACCCCCGTGTGATCTCGATGAGATCCCGTCTGACGGATACCGAAACGACGCGCGCGGTTCTACGCGTGCAGCGAGCCGGGGTACAGGTACCCCCCGGGTGGGGGGACGGTGGTGTCCAGCCAGGCGGCGAAGAAGCCGGACAGGTCGGTGGGGGTCTTCGACTGGACGAACCGGCGGAACTCCGGCATCGAGGCGCGGCCGTAGGCATGCGACTGGACGAATTCGGCCGTGGCGGAAAAGAAGGCGTCATCGCCGATGGTGCGGCGCAGGGCGTGCAGGAACAGCGGGCCGCGATAGTAGACGGCGGTGAATTCCTTTCCAGCGCCCGGATTTTGCAGCGGAATCGCCCAGAACTTCGGCGTGTTCCGATATTTGGTGACCGTCCGGCGGTACTGGTTGTCGACGTTCTTGCCCTCCTTGCGTTCGGGCCAGAGATAGTCGGCGGTGTAGCTGGCGAAGCATTCGTTGAGGCAGATGTCCGACCAGTTCCGCACCGACATCGAATCACCCCACCACTGGTGGGTGTTCTCGTGCACGACGGTGTTCAGATCCGTCCACGGGGCATAGATCGGGCGGGTCTGGGTCTCCAGCGAGAAGTTCAGCTTCGTGTCGACGTAGATGCCGCCGCCGCTCTCGAAAGGGTAGGGGCCGTATAGGGATTCGAGAAAGTCCAGGACCTCCGGCAGCCGCCGTTCGAGCGGTTTGCGCGGCCCGGCCTTCGGGGCGAACGCGCTGATCAGCGGGGTTCCGTTGGCGCGGCGCTGATTCAGGAAATCGAAATGGTCGATGGCCACGGTGGTCAGGTAACCCAGCATCGGCTGCCGGGTCGCCCACTCCACCGTCCGGGTGTCGCCGTTCTCCTCCTCGCGCAGGCGCAGCCCGTTCGAGATCACCTGCCATTCCCGCGGAACCGTCGCCTTCAGGCTGAAGGTCGCCTTGTCCAGCGGCGTGTCGTTGAGCGGGTACCAGGTCGCGGCCGAATGCGGTTCGCCCGCGGCGAATGCGCCGCCGCTGGGCGAGATCGTCCAGCCGTGATCCGGATGGTCGCCCTCGACACCGGAATACCGGACGGTGACCGTGAACGGCAGCCCGGGCAGGATCGGCAGCGCCGGGGTGACCGTCAGCTTGTGCGCGCCATGGCGCGCGAAGCCGGCGGGCAGATCGTTGACCGAGACCTGCTGCACCCCGGGGCCGTTGTAGTCCAGATCGAACATGCGCAGCGGCTGCGAGGATTCCGCGTCCAGCCGCGCCGTGCCGGTGAGGTGGCGGCTCGGCGGGTCGTAGTCGATGGCGATGTCGTAGTGGCCGACGTGATAGCCGCCGTTGCCATCGTCGGGATAGTAGAGATCGCCGAGCCCCGGCGCGCCGACCAGCGGATCGACGCGCGGCTGCGGCTCCCCGGCGCCGATCCGCTGCGAGGCCCCGGGCGTAATCCGCTGTGCCACCGCGGATGTGAACGCTTCCGCGTGCGCGGGCGCGAACGGCCCGGCGGCCAGCAATATTCCAGCCACCAGTGTGCACATCGCATTGTGCAATGCCATGCGGACGATCCACCCCTTCCGGTACAGCATGCCGGCCAAGGGGTCGATGCTAACCCGCGCGAATGCCCACGCCGGGGTGCCGCACCAGGGCGATCGCCGATCTCCCGCTAACTGCTGGTACCCGACACCACCACGCTCGTGCCCAGACCGATGATCATCACCCCGCCCGCACCGCCGACCGCCTCCAGCCGCCTCGGCGACCGGGCGAACCAGTCGCGCGCGGTACCGGCCAGCAACCCCCAGGCACTGTCGCACACCAGGGCCACGGCCAGGAAGAGCATGCCCAGTTCCAGCATCTGCAGCGGCACCGAACCGCTGGCGCGATCGACGAACTGCGGCAGCACCGCGGAGAAGAAGATGATGGCCTTGGGGTTCGTCACCCCGACCACGACCCCCTGACGGAACAGCCGCCGGTACGACACCGGCTGCGCCGGAACCTTCGTCTCCAGCGCCGCGCGCAGCGACTTCCGCTCCCGGATCGCCTGTGCGCCAATGTAGATCAGATACAGCCCGCCGCCGATCTTGATGATGGTCAGCGCCACCGCCGAGGCCGCCACCAGCGTGCCCAGGCCCGCGGCGACCAACACCACCATCGCGAACACGCCCAGCGAATGCGCCAGCACCGAGACCAGCGCGGCCCGTTTGCCGTGCGTCAACGCCCGGCCGATGGTGAACAGCACGCCTGGGCCGGGAATCACGATGATGATCGTCGCGGCGGCCAGAAAGGCGAGCAGGTTGGCAGAGGGGATCATCGTCTCAGTTTATGAAGGCGCGCAAGCCCTTTACCCCTGCATTCACCCACCCCGTCGGCTCCGCAAGCTCCGCCGCCATGCCATCCCCCTTAGCCGCGCAGCTCCTCCGGCAACTGGTGTGGATCCAGCAGCAGCCGCCGCGAATCGGCGCGCTGCACCTTGTCGGCCAGGTCGAGATTCTCGGCCAGCAGCCGCCATTCCGCCTCGGCGATCACCTCCCGGGCCCGCTCGAGCACGGCCGGATCGCGGGTGCCCCAGGCGATCGGCATGGCGCTCACGGCCTGGCGCAGGCTGCCCATCGACAGCGGGGCGCGATCGGCGCGGATGGTCACCGCGGGTACCTGCTCCCCCGGCCAGGACCGATATCCGGGCAGGGACCGGACATTCCGGGTGATCAGCCCGTAGCGCGGCTCGCCGCCGGTCTTGGAGACGTCGACCAGCACCAGCAGGACCGTGCGCCGCGGCCCCCGTTCGGCCACCACGGCCGGCACGAGTTCGCCCTCGGCATAGAGCTTTTCGATGCGCGCGCGATGCGGCGTCCACAACGCCACGAACAGCGCGGTGACCGTGCCCAACCCGAAGGCGACGGCCAGCAGGAAGGAGTACGGGTGATTGAGCCAGATCAGCGCCGCGGTGCCGAGCCCGAGCACGATCGCCGCGGTGAACGCACTGAATCGCAGCCGCCTGGTGTCCGCGACCACCTCGTTCACCGCGCGCGCGTGTTCGCGGTCGACCGCGAATTCGAAGCGTCGCACGTATCATTCCTAACACGTTAACGGAGATCTTGCCTCCGGTTATTTGCTGTGTTGTTCGCCTCCGCCTGACGACCCACCGCCGCGTGAGTCGATACTGCCCGCTCTTACCCCATTCACCCCGGAAGCGCGGTACCGCGAGCGGGTCTGTGGACCATCCGCGACCCGCTCCGGCCACAGCTATCCGATCGCCGGGCCCAGCAGATCGTCGGCATCGGTGATGCGGTACGCGTAGCCCTGTTCCGCCAGAAAACGCTGCCTGTGCGCGGCATATTCCGCATCCAACGTGTCCCGGGCTACGACGGAATAGAAGTGCGCCTGGCCCCCATCGTGTTTGGGGCGCAGCAGCCGGCCCAGGCGCTGCGCCTCCTCCTGGCGCGAACCGAACGTACCCGAAACCTGCACGGCCACCGAGGCCTCGGGCAGGTCGATGGAGAAGTTGGCGACCTTGCTCACCACCAGCACCGGAATCTCGCCGTTGCGGAACGCGTCGAACAGCGCCTCGCGATCCTTGGTGCGGGTGGAGCCCTGGATCACCGGGGCGTTCAGGTGCTCGCCCAGCTCGTCCAGCTGGTCCAGGTACGCGCCGATAACCAGGCTGGGTGAATCCTTGTGCCGGGCCAGGATCGACTCCACGACCGGGAGCTTGGTGCGCGCGGTGGAGCAGAGCTTGTAGCGCTCCTCCGGCTCGGCGGTGGCGTACGTCATCCGCTCGGCGTCGGTGAGCGTGACGCGCACCTCGATGCAGTCGGCGGGCGCGATCCACCCCTGGGCCTCGATGTCCTTCCAGGGCGCGTCGTAGCGCTTGGGCCCGATCAGCGAGAACACATCGCCCTCGCGGCCGTCCTCGCGGACCAGGGTCGCGGTCAGCCCGAGGCGGCGGCGGGACTGCAGATCCGCGGTCATCCGGAAGACCGGCGCCGGCAGCAGATGCACCTCGTCGTAGATGACCAGGCCCCAGTCGCGGCTGTCGAACAGCTCCAGGTGCCGGTACTCGCCCTTGGTCTTGCGGGTGATGACCTGATAGGTGGCGATGGTGACCGGGCGGATCTCCTTGCGCTCGCCGGAGTATTCGCCGATCTCGTCCTCGGTGAGCGAGGTGCGCGCGAGCAGCTCGCGCCGCCACTGCCGGCCCGCGACGGTATTGGTGACAAGAATCAGCGTCGTGGCACCGGCCTTGGCCATCGCGGCCGCGCCGACCATGGTCTTACCCGCGCCGCAGGGCAGCACCACCACGCCCGAGCCGCCCGCCCAGAACGACTCCGCGGCCAGCTCCTGATAGTCGCGCAGATGCCATTCGTGGGTGCCGAAGTCCAGCTCGATCGGATGTGCCTCGCCGTCGACGTACCCGGCCAGATCCTCCGCGGGCCAGCCGATCTTGAGCAGCATCTGCTTGATGCGGCCGCGCTCGGACGGGTGCACCACCACCGTGTCCTCGTCGATGCGCGCGCCCAGCATCGGCTGGATCTTCTTGTGCCGCAGCACCTCCTCCAGCACCGCGCGGTCGAGGCTGACCAGCATCAGGCCGTGCGCGGGATGCTTGGTCAGCTGCAGGCGGCCGTAGCGGGCCATGGTGTCGACGATGTCGACCAGCAGCGGCTGGGGCACCGCGTAGCGCGAGTAGGTGACCAGGGCATCGACGACCTGTTCGGCGTCGTGCCCGGCCGCGCGCGCGTTCCACAGCGCCAGCGGGGTGACGCGATAGGTGTGCACGTGCTCGGGCGCGCGCTCGAGCTCGGCGAACGGCGCGATCGCCTGTCGCGCGGCATTCGCCTGCTCGTGATCGACCTCCAATAAGAGCGTCTTGTCGCTTTGAACGATGAGCGGTCCGTCTGTCACGGCACCTCCTGCGGATTGCGGCCGGTGTCCATTCTTATCGATGGGACCGACAGGCTCCCCGGGGGCGCACCGCGGACGGGGACCTTATCCCGGGCGCGACCGTGCGGACCGCCGTCGTCGACGGCCCGCACGGCGTGTCGCACCTCACAGGTGCGTCCGGGACTCCCGGGTGCGCCGACCCCACACGGCGCACCCGGGCGCGGGCGCGCTCAGCCGACCTTGCCGGACATGTCGTACTGCTGGTACAGCTGCGCGGCGTTGTCCTTGGTGACCTGGGTCGTACCGAGGACCTGCTTCTTGTCCACCGGCTGGTTGTGCATCAGCTTCTCCACGGCGTCCACGGCCTGCTGCGCGCAGGTCGGGTAGACGAACGTGGTCAGCATCTGCCCCTGCTGCACGGCGCGGATGCCGCCGGTCGGGATGGCCAGCCCATCGATGCCGATGATCGGGATCGACGCCTTGCCCGCGCCCGCCAGGGCCAGTTGTGCCCCCAGTGCCATGTCGTCGTTCTGCGAATAGACCAGATCGATCTTGTCACCCTTGGCAACCCACTGCTGCATGATCGTGTTGGCATTTGCCTTGAGCCACTTGGCTTCCTGATTGTCGATGATCGTGATGTTGTGCCCGGCAATCGCATCCCGGAAGCCCTTGTCGCGATCGATCTGCGGCTGATCGGACAGGATGCCCTGCAGCTCGACGACGTTGCCGCCGTTGGGCAGCGCCTGCACCGCGGCCTGCCCGGCCAGCTTGCCGATGCCGTAGTTGTCGCCGCCGATGAACGCACTGTAGCAGTCGGTGTTGACGCTGCGGTCCAGGATGATCACCGGAATCTTTGCCGCGCAGGCCTGTTGAACCGCCGCGGTCAGCGGCGCCGGCTCATTGGGCGAGACGATCAGCGCGTTCACCTTCTGCTGGATGAAGTTCTGCACCTGGCTCACCTGGGTGGCGCTGTCCTGGTGGGCGTCGGTGATGGGCAGCAGCTTCAGGTCCGGATGCTGTTTGGCGTAGTACTGGAGCTGCAGATTGAGTTGCGCGCGATAGGGTTCGGCGTTGTTGGACTGGGAGTATCCGACGACGAAATGTCCCGAACTCGACGAGCTCGGCGCGTTCGAGGCGCACCCCGAACCGAACGCCGCCACCGCGGCCAGAGCCACCGACGCAACGAAATATCTACGTACAGAACGCATTTCTCACTCCTGGATGTTCTGCGGGACGCCGGCCGGGCAGTCTCGGCCGGGGCTGGGCGGCATCAGCTGCCGCTGGGGTGTGGGCGGCGCAGCAGCCGGACCAGCGGGTCGGCGATGCTGCGGAAGAAGCCGGGCCGCTGCAGCACGACGGCGACCACGACGATCAGGCCCTTGATGATCAGCTGCAGATTCGCGCTGACCGAGTTGAGACCCAGCACGTTGTCCAGCAGCGTGAGGATCAGCGCACCGACGAAGGTGCCGGTAATGGTGCCCTTCCCGCCCGCCAGGCTCGCACCGCCGATCACGGCGGCGGCGATGGCGTCCAGCTCGTAGCCAGTGCCTGCCAGAGGGTCCGCCGACGCGCTGTAGGCGGCATCGATGGGCCCGGCGAATCCGGCCAGCAGGCCGGACAGGGTGAACACCGCGACGACGACCAGCGTCACGTTGACGCCGGACAGCCTTGCCGCGGTGGGGTTTCCGCCGACCGCATAGATGTGGCGGCCGAATCGGGTCTTGGTCAGCACCAGCTGGAACACGATGCAGACCACGACAAAGGCCAGCACTGGATAGCCGATGCCGGAGGTGCCGAACAGCGGCAGCCAGGTGCCCTGGAACAGCGTGCGGCCCGGCGTGCCCAGCAGCGAGAACTGCTGCGCGGCCGGGGTGGGATGCCCGTTCTGGTCCAGCAGCGCGGTGCCGACGGCGACATTGCCGGACACCTGGCGGTCGATCCCGCGCACCACCGACAGCATCGCCAGCGTCATCACGAAGGATTGAATGCGCAGCACGGTGGTGCCCAGCCCGTTGCACAGCCCGAAGAACGCCCCGACCAGCGCCGAGGCCGGGACGATCAGCCAGGGGCTCAGGCCCTGGTGGACCAGCAGCATGGCGGCGGTCATCGAGCCGATGCCCAGCACCGACCCCACCGACAGGTCGATGCCCGCGGTCAGGATCACCAGCGTGACGCCGACGGCCAGGATGCCGCGGGAGGCGAAGGCGGCGATCGCGTTGGTGAGATTGGTCTGATTCCAGAAGTACTGGCCCTTGGTGATGATGCCGACGGCTATCACCAGCACCAGGCCGATGTATCCCTGGGCGGCACCGAGGAACGGCAGAAATCTGCTCAGGCTCAGCCGGATTCGGTCCATCCGCCCGGGTTGTTCCTCCTCGGGAGCGGGGGCCGGACGCATGTCGGGCTCCGCGGCATCCTGACCGCCGCCACTCGTCGAATCGCTACGCGGCACCGTCATGATCGCCCCCAGGGTGTATTGATGCCGCAGCGGCATTCCAGTCATTCCGGGATGCGAGATCCCGGCCACAAGCACGCCGGGATGGCGTGCGGACCGGCGAGCGGCGCTGCGAAATCGAGTCGACTATCGCGCGAACGGCATTGTGCGGGTGGATCATTGCATGCCCCTCGGACGAACGGGCGCGTCGGGCGCGGCTGTGGCGGGCACGACGACCGCGGGTGTGCGCGCCATGGCCGCCGAGAGGATCGCCTCCTGATCGAAGGGGTTGCCGCGCGCGGGATCCCGGTTGAACTCCCCGGTGATCCGGCCCTCGCAGAGCGCCAGGATCCGATCGCACATGCCGATCAGCTCCGGCAGCTCCGAGGACACCGCCAGGATCGCCGCGCCGCCGCGGGCCAGGTGATCCAGCAGGGCATGCACCTCGGCCTTGGCGCCGACGTCGATGCCGCGGGTGGGCTCGTCCACCAGCAGCACCGACGGGCGGGTGAGCAGGCACTTGGCCAGCACCACCTTCTGCTGATTGCCGCCGGACAGGGTGCCCACGACGGTCGTCTGCGAGGCGGTCTTGACCCGCAGATCGCTCAGCTCGGCACCGACCTCCGCGCGTTCGCGCCGGGCATCGATGGTGCGCCAGGGCCGCAGATAGCGGCCCAGCGCGGCCAGGGATGCGTTGAACCGCACGGTATTTCCCAGCACCAGGCTCTGCGCCTTGCGATCCTCGGCAACCAGCGCGAGCCCGCGGGCGATCGCCCGGCTCGGGCTGTGCGGCCGGTAGGGCATGCCGTCGAGCTCGACATCGCCGCCGACACCGGCGCCCGCGCCGTAGAGGGCGTGGCACACCTCGCTGCGCCCGGCGCCCATCAGCCCGGCCAGGCCCACGATCTCACCGGCGCTCACCTCGAACGAAACACCGTGCAGCGGAACGGAATCGCTTCCCACCGGCGGTTCGGTCCGCAGGTCGCGCACCCGCAGGCGCACCCGATCACCCGCATGCTGTTCGGCACGGCGCGGGAACAGCTCGCCCAGCGGGCGGCCGACCATCAGGCCGATCAGCTCGCCGCGGCTGGTGGATCGCATGGAGCGGCGCCCGACGTACGCGCCGTCGCGCAGCACCGCCACGGAGTCGGCGATCTGCTCCAATTCCTCGATGCGGTGCGATATGTAGATCACCCCGACTCCGTGCTCGGTCAGCGTCCGGATGACGGCGAACAGCCGTTGCGTCTCGGCCTCGGCCAGCGCGGAGGTGGGCTCGTCCATCACCAGCACCCGCAGCTCGTGATTGAGCGCCTTGGCGACCTCGATGAGCTGCTGTTCGGCGAGCCGGCAGTTGCGCACCAGGCGGCGCGGTGGCAGTCGCAGCCCGACCCGGGCGAGCAGTTCGGTGGTGCGCTCGCGCATCGCCGCCCGGTCCAGCGTGCCGCGCGGGGTGCGCCGCTCCTGCCCCAGGAAGATGTTGTCGGTAATGGACAGCTCGGGCACCAGGTTCAGCTCCTGGTGGATCATCGCGATGCCGTGCCGGGTCGCATCCTTGGGCGAACGCAGATGCACCGGGGCGCCGTCGATCTCGATGACGCCCGCGTCCGGGGTGTGGACGCCGGCCAGGATGTTCATCAGCGTCGACTTGCCCGCGCCGTTCTCGCCGAGCAGCGCCAGCACCTCGCCGCTGCGCAGCGTGAGTTCCACGCCGCGCAGCGCCTTGACGCCCGGAAACTCCTTGACGATGCCGCTCATGGTGAGCAGAATCGCGGCGCGCTCGGTGCCGATACCGGCATCGGCCTCGGGGTCGGTCATAGGTTCTCGCAATGTTCCTGCCGTGCGGGGCTTCCCGGCTAGGCCGCGTCGCCGAAGCCGTCGTAGTCGATGCCCAGCAGGTCGCACACCGCCCGCAGTTCGGCCACATATTCCCCGGGGATCGCGTGAATATGGTTGGCGCCGAATCGGTTCAGGAAATCACCGGCCTCGACGTGCAGCCGGGCGAAGGCGTGCGGCCACTCGAAGGTGGACATCCGTGCCATCTCCTCATTCGTTGCCGCGTCGTAGCTTTCGAATTCACCGCGCATCACCTGCATCCGATACCGGCCGTCCAGGCGCGTGAGCCGGGCCAGCGTGAACGACCCGGGCGCGGCGATGTGATGCACCGCGGCGCCACCGGCCGGGAAGAAGAACACCTCCGGGTAGAAGTGGGTCTTGGCCAGGTTCTCCAGCGGATCGTCCGAGCGCGCGGCGAACCAGGTGGCGTGCTGGCCCGAATTGCACAGATCCCAGACGTCCTTGTCGGCGTGATAGTGCCGCACGTCGGCGAACAGCACCGGGGTGCCGGACAGGCCCTTGAGCAGCTGCATGGTCAGCGCCGCATCCATATCCGATTCGGTCGAGGTGACGTGGGTGGGCTTGGGGCCCTCCCAGTCGTAGGGGTCGTTCAGGAACGCCTCGGCGATGTCCATCGTGGCGAAGTGATTGGTCAGCTCGGGCTGACCCTTGATGCCGGAGAAGTCCAGATTCCATTCGTCGATGAGCTCGCGCATCGCGTAGTACGAACGGATCTGGCGCTCGAGCAGCTCGGGCGTCAGGCTGGCGCCGTTGTAATGCACTCCGGCGGAACTCTTTTCCAGCCACAGCCGGGCCTGAGTGACGCGGCCCGCATCCACCGTCTCGCTGCGGCGCACGATCTCCCACTGGTCGATCTCCTCGACATCGATGCCGAAGGTGCGCATCCACTGATCGGTGTTGGCTACGGCGGTGTACATGCCCATCGGGCGGCCGCCGATCCGGCCGAAGGTGGATCCGCGCAGGGATTCGGTGGCCGCGGCCGCGCGGACCCGCACCAGGATGCGCTCGCGGGTGGCGGGATCGGCGATATCGCCCCAGGCCCGGGTGTGACGGCGGCCGATCTGATCGAGCGCGCCGCCCCCGGCGAGCATGCCGACCATGCCGGGCTGCACCGGATCCAGGCCGCCGAGCAACAGCAGCGGGCCCGGGGTCGCCGCGGCGGCGAGCATGGTGAAGTGCGGGAACGCCCATACCGCGTAGTGGAAGATCGTCAGATCGACGCGCTGGTCGGCCAGCCACCGCGCCTGGCTGGTGGCCAGCTCGTTGGTCCAGACGATCTCGGCCGTGAGCACCTCGTGCCCGACCTCGCGCAGCGCCCCGGCCAGCGCGGCGGCGCCCGCGGCGATGAAATCGCTGACGTCGTTGTGGACGAACGCGCGCCCGTCGGACATGGACAGCAACCCGATGCGAGCCATCTCGCCTCTCCTTGCCTCATGCGGTGAACCCGACGGTCCACCCCTAGTGTGACCTGGATCTCAGAAAACGATTTCACGCAACCATAGGATTCCATGGGTGGCCGGTCAAGAGGGTGTTTCGGGCGCGGACTGTTAACCTCGACGGGAGTATGGGAAATCGTTTCCCGACCCGAAGGCGGTGAGGCATGGCGGTCACGATCCGCGATGTAGCGGCGCTCGCGGGTGTCTCCCCCGCCACCGTGTCGCGGGCGCTCAACGGCGACGAGCGCGTCGCCGCCGAGCTGCGCGAGCGCGTTGCGGTCGCCGTCGCGAAGCTGGGGTACCGCCCGAACAGCCAGGCCCGATCGCTGCGCACCCGCGCCACCAAGGTGCTCGGCCTGATCATCTCCGACATCCAGAACCCGTTCTTCACCGCGCTGGCCCGCGGGGTCGAGGACGCCGCGAGCGAACGCGACTACTCGGTGGTGCTCGCCAACACCGATGAGAGCCTGGACAAGGAGCTGCGCTACCTGGAGGTCGCCGCCGCCGAGCGCATGGCCGGGGTGATCCTGTCGCCGTCCTCCACCGGCGCGAGCCGCATCGACACGCTCACCGATCGGGGCATCCCGGTCGTCACCATCGACCGGCGGCTGCAGTGGGCCGAGGTCGACAGCGTGACGGTGAACAATCGCGCGGCCGCCGAACAGGCCGTGGAACATCTGATCGCCGCGGGCGCCCGGCGGATCGCGATGATCACCGGCCCCGCCGACGCGTCCACCGCGACGAGCCGGCGCTCGGGATACCGTGCGGCCCTGCACGATGCCGGGCTCGAGCGCGATCCGGCGCTCGAAATCCGCGGCGACTACCGCATCGAGGGCGGGCGCGCGGCCGCCGCCGCGCTGCTGGCCCTGCCGCAGCCCCCGGACGGGCTGTTCGTCGGCA
Organism: Nocardia sp. GP40; assembly: GCF_050434125.1. Taxonomy (NCBI): domain Bacteria; kingdom Bacillati; phylum Actinomycetota; class Actinomycetes; order Mycobacteriales; family Nocardiaceae; genus Nocardia; species Nocardia sp. GP40. The sequence continues at coordinate 88,046 of NZ_JBNPVW010000014.1, forward strand.
ACAACCTGATGATGGTCGGCGCGCTGGACGCGCTCGCCCGGGCCGGCGTGCGGTTTCCCGAGGATCTGCTGCTGGCCGGATTCGACGAGATGAGCTGGTCCGCGTTCGCGCCACCGATCACCCTTGTAGAGCAGCCGAGTTACGACATCGGCAGGCACGCAACGGAATTGCTGCTGCGGCGGGTGAACGGGGAGGAGTTTCCCTCGCAACATATTGTGCTGCCCGCGCAGTTGCGGATCCGGGAGAGTTCGCGCCGGGCTGCCGTCGCCTGATGCTTCGGCGCTCCCGCCCTGCCGCGCCGTGCTCGAACGCCTCTGCCCGAGACGGATCAGCGTGAGCAAAACTGTCGGCAATCGGGCGCGCGAGGCCGCAAGCTACCGTGTGACCATGCAGCAGATCCCGACCGTCGCCCGCCTGCGCCCGTTCGCGTCGACCATCTTCGCCGAGATGACAGAGCTGGCCGTGCGGCACGGCGCGGTCAATCTCGGGCAGGGATTCCCGGACACCGACGGACCCGCGTCGATGCTGGAGGTGGCCGAGCGCGCCATCGCCGACGGCTTCAACCAGTACCCGCCCGGGCGCGGCGTGCCCGCGCTGCGCGAGGCCATCGCCCGCGACCGCGCCACCCGGTACGGCACCCGGTACGACCCGGACAGCCAGGTCCTGGTGACCGTCGGGGCCACCGAGGCCATTGCCGCCGCGATCCTGGGCCTGGTCGAACCGGGCGACGAGGTGGTGCTGATCGAGCCGTACTACGACTCGTACGCGGCGGCGGTCGCCCTGGCCGGGGCGACCCGGCGGACCGCCCGGCTCGTGCCCGACGGGGACGGCTTCGCCCTCGACCTGGACAGCCTGCGCGCCGCAATCACTCCCAAAACCCGTCTGCTGCTGCTGAATTCGCCGCACAACCCGACCGGGACCGTGCTGAGCCGCGCGGATCTGCAGGCCATCGCGGACCTGGTCATCGAGCGCGATCTGCTGGTGGTGACCGACGAGGTGTACGAACACCTCACCTTCGACGGGCACGAGCACATCAGCATCTCCACGCTGCCCGGCATGTACGAGCGGACCGTCGTGATATCCAGTGCCGCAAAGACTTTCAGCGTCACCGGCTGGAAGATCGGCTGGGCGTGCGCGCCCGAGCCGCTGCTGGACGGCGTGCTGGCGGCCAAGCAGTTCCTGACCTTCGTCGGCGGCGGCCCGTTCCAGCCCGCCGTCGCGCACGCCCTCGAGCACGAGCTGGCCTGGGTTTCCTCACTGCGGGATACGTTGTCGGACAAGCGCATCCGGCTGTCCCAGGCGCTCGAGGACGCGGGCTTCGGCGTCAAGCGCAGCGACGGAACCTATTTCGTCTGCGCCGACATCACCCCCCTCACCGCCTCCGACGCATACACCTTCTGCCGGGAACTACCCGCGCGCCTGGGCGTGGCCGCCGTCCCGCTGACGGTCTTCGCCGACGACAAGGACTCCTGGAGTCACCTGGTGCGCTTCACCTTCTGCAAGAAGGAGGAGACCATCACCGAAGGTATCCGCCGCCTGCACGCCGCCCACGCGACGCCCAGCCACTGAATTCCCTACCTCGAAGACCGACAGCCGCGCGGCTCGGTCAGATGCCGCCAGGCGGAATCGGGCCGCCAGGGCACCATCCACCGGTGGAACTGTGCGAACCGGTCGCAATACAGTCCTGAAAGAATTTCAGGGTCGGACCCAATTGATCCTGGTCGTCTTCGGAAAAGTGCGGACGCGGAGCCCCGGGTTTGCAGTTGCCGTGATCATCACAACCCGGATGCGGGCCGATGATCGTAATCGGAGTTGCCGCCCAGGCTGACTGACCACCCATAGCGACGCCGGCCGCGAGGGCGAAACCCATGATTCCGAGACGAACAATCCTGCGCATACTTGCCTTTCACGAGACGTCGAGCGACGAGAATGACAAATCACGTTAGGACATTCCCAACAATGGGAACCTTCCCGGCTCTGACGCCGACCCAACCGTGGAAAGCGCACGAGGGTGCCCCCGACCGCTGGACGGAAGCCGGGGGCACCCTCATCCCGGATTTTATCCGCACATCAGATCACGGTGTGCGCTAATCCGTCTCGCGGCGCCCGGAGCAGCGACGTCGGGCTGAGGATTCGATCCGGAACTCGGGGGACCGGATCACACCGCTCGGGCAATTGCCCGGACCGCCCGGACTCGCCCGTCAGCAAGGGCATTGATCAGATTTTCGATGCGGGTACCGAAGTCGGGGACGAATGCGTGGAGCCCGAGCGGATTGAGAGGCAGCGCCTGCACCATGCGCATGGTCGCCACGGCCTGCTCGGTCAGGTCGACCCAGTGATCAACGGCAAAGCCCGAGGCCTCGATCGCGGCACGGACCGCGGCCGGCGTTTCCAGGTAGCTGTCTCGAGGTTGGTCGGCCCACGGCTGCGGAAAGTCCGGTTCGCCCCCCTGACCGGAGAAGATGTCCCAGATGGCCAGCCGACCATCGACCCTCGACACACGGCGCGCCTCCCGATAGAGAAGCCCCTTATCCGCCACGTTCATCTGAACGTGCTGGCTGAACACGAAGTCGAACGACGAATCAGCGAACGGGAGCTCGGTGACGTCGCCCTCCCGGACGGTGATCCGATCGTCCAGCCCGACCAGACCATTGAGCCAACGGGCCGTATCGCAATAGCTATCGGTCAGGTCGATCGCTGAAACCCTGCATCCGAAGCGCTCGGCGATGAATCGCCCGGTGCCGCCGATACCGGAGCCGGCATCGAGCACAGTGCTGTCCGGGCCGATGTCGAGCAGGTCCGCGAGCTGGCCGGTGGCGATGCGGCCGCCGGTGTGGAAGTCCTCGAGCATGGCCAGATCGGCCATTCGAAGTTGGCCGAGGTCTTTTCCCGCCGCGACCAGAGCCCGCTCGATGTCGGGCCGGGACGAACCGGTCTCGTAATGGGCGAGTGTGTGCGATTCGGTCATAGCCGTTCCTCCGTGTGGTTCTTGTGTATTGCGGTGCCGATCCGATCGGCGCTCAGGGTTCCTGGATCGGGCGCAACCGGCTCAGTGTCTCGATTCGCCCCTGCATGATCAGCCCGTACTCGGCCGCGTCATCGAGTTCGACCTTCCCGGTGAGCAATCCGAGAACAGCGCGGGGCGGCCCCTCGACGACCAGGTCCGGATCGCTCACTTCCCCCACCCGCGTACGGACCTCGCCGTCGACGATCTCGATGACGGCATGCTCGCCACCCGCGACGAGTTGGATGGTCGCCGGTGGTCCGTCCCGGTCGGTAGCGGTGGTGAACCACGCCGGAGCGTAGGCGAGCCATTGGGCTCGGAACTCATCGCCGGACTGTTCGGCGTTCATGAATCGCAGCCCCCACAAACCCAGCGCCCGGAGTGCGGGTTCCAGCGCCCGCGCGGCCTCGGTCGGCCGGAACAGCGTGGCCGCCACCGGCGGTGGCGTGTCCTCACGGCTGATCAGACCACTCTCCTCGAGACCGGTCAGCCGGGCCGACAGCAGGTTGGTGGCAATGCCGGGAAGTCCGTTTTTCAGATCCGTGAACCGGCAGGGCCCCTGGATGAGCAGTTCGCGAACGATCAGCAAGGTCCAGCGGTCTCCGACGACGTCGAGCGCCCGAGCGATCGAGCAATATTGGCCGTAGCTTCGCATGAACTCAGCTTACATCATAGTTGAGAATCTCAACTTATAAGTTGAAAAAATAAACCAACGATGCCTACCATTCGACCATGACTCGCATCCGATCCAAACCGCTCATTCTCACCGCCCTGCTGATGGCGGCCTTCGTGATCAACCTCGACACCACCCTGGTCAACGTCGCGCTACCGGTGCTGACCAGGGAACTCGGCGCCACGACCGCACAGTTGCAATGGGTCGTGGACGCCTACAACCTCGCGTTCGCCGCGCTACTGCTCACCTGCGGCAGCCTGTCTGACCGTTTCGGCCGCAAGGGCATGCTGCTGGCAGGCCTCGTGGTGTTCGGCGCTGCAAGCTTCGTCGGCGGCTACTTGACCTCACCCGATGCGCTGATCGCGGCCCGCGCGGTGATGGGGGTGGGCGCCGCGATGACGTTCCCGGCGACGCTGTCGTTGCTGACCGGCGTGTTCGTCAGCCGCAACGAGCGCGCGCTTGCCATCGGCCTGTGGGGCGCCACCGCCGGCGTGGCTATCGCGCTCGGCCCCATCGTGGGTGGCTTCCTGCTCGAACACCACAGCTGGTCGAGCATCTTCTTCGTGCTCGGGCCGGTCTCACTGGCCGTCGTCGCCCTGGTGGCACTGTGCGTTCCGAAAGCGAAGCTCCCTATCACGCACGGCCTGGACTTCGTGGGCTTGGCGCTGTCGGCCGGGTTCATGGCGCTGCTCGTCTACACCATCATCGAGGCTCCGACGCGGGGCTGGACCGCGCCGGGCTCGCTGCTCGGTTTCGCGGGCGCGACGGTGCTGCTGGTCGCATTCGTCGCGGCGGAGTGGCGGGCCCGCGAGCCCATGCTCGACGTACGATTGTTCGCGAACATGCGATTCAGCGCGGCCAGCATCGCGGTCACCATCGCCTTCTTCACGCTGCTGGGGTTCATTTTCCTGATGACGCAGTACTTCCAGTTCATCCGGTCGTACAGCCCCCTGTCCACCGGAGTTCACCTGTTGCCGGTGGCCGTCTCCGTCGCCGTCGGATCGGCTGTCGGCACGCGGCTCGCTGTCAAGGTGGGCACAAAGGCAATCGTCACGGCCGGCATGGCCCTGCAAGCGGGCTTCTACTTCTGGGTCGCCTCCGACATCACACCCACCATCGGCTACGGGACCATCGCCATCCAGATGGTGGTCTACGGCCTGGGCATGGGCCTGACATCCGCGCCCGCGACCGAATCGATCATGGGGGCCGTCCCCGCCGCCCGAGCGGGCGTCGGATCCGCCGTCAACGATTCCACCCGGCTGCTCGGCGGCACGCTCGGGGTCGCAGTCATCGGCAGTGTCTACGCCTCCCTCTACGACACCCGGCTCGGCGCCGACCTGCCGAAACAACTTCCTTCCGGGCTCGTCGCCGTCGTCCATCAGTCCGTCGGCGCGGCATACAACGTTGCTGCAAAGCTCTCCGCAGGCGGCCAGAGCGCCGTCGCGCGGGCGGTGTACGCGGCCGCGACGAACGCCTTCGACCACGGGCTCGCCATCGGCTGCGTGGTAGCCGGAGCAGTCGCCGCGGCTGGAGCGGTGTTCTCTGCGCTCTACCTACCCGCCCAGCCACCACAACGGACCGAAACACCCCGCGCCCCGGCCGAACCGAGCAGCACCCGAAGTCACACGCGACTCGCGGCCCCGGCGCGCGCTGGTTTCGACGACCTCGATTCAGCCCTCGGCAGCGAACTCCCCGGCCGCACAGGGATATCGGCTGGGCAGTCCTGACACCGACAGCGGTCGCGGAAGACCGCCCGGATAGAACAAGGTGCCCCCGGCCGCTGGACGGAAGCCGGGGACACTCTCGCCCTGGATTTATCCGCACACCGGATCACGGTGTGCACCAACCCTTCTCGCGTTGTTCGCGATCCGGAGGTCTGTTGCCGGTCAGGCGGGCAGGGGACGCGTGCGGTCCGAGGCCAGCAGGACCGCGATCGCCCCGAGCATGGTGCCGGTGACCCAGCGTTGAATCCGCAACCACAGCGGGCGTTCGCCGAGGAAGGCCGCGATCGTGCCCGCACCGACCACAATCAGGCCGTTCACGGTCACGGCGATGATCACCTGAACCGAACCGAGGCACAGGCTCTGCAACCAGATCCGCCCGTGCGCGGGAACCACGAACTGCGGGATCAGCGCCATGTACATGATGGCGATCTTCGGGTTCAGCAGATTGGTCAGCAGACCCATCCCGAACAGCTTGCCCGTGCGATCGGCGGGCAGGTCGGTGGGCGCGAAGGGCGAAGTCCCACCGGGCTTCAGCGTCTTCCACGCCAGCCAGCCGATGTACAGCGCGCCCGCGAGTTTCAGCGCCAGATACAGCTCGGGCACCACCGCGAAGATCGTGGTGATTCCCGCGGTGGCGGCGCTCAGGTATGCCAGGAATCCGACGGCGACACCGCACAGCGACACCAGTCCGGCACGACGCCCCTGCGACACCGTTCGGGACACCAGGTACATCATGTTGGGCCCGGGCGTCAAAACCAGCCCGAGCGAGGCCAGTGCCACACCCGCAATCGCAGTCGTTCCGATCATGAGCCCATAGTGGACGTTCACCCGACCCGCTGTCGCGATCCAATCCGGAACAACTGGTCTGCATCGCAACGGCCACTTCGCGCGACCGGCCATACCGAGGCGCGTTACCCACATGCCAACCGCCGCACGCCGTCACGGGTTCGGCGCTCACCCCGACGACACACGCCGTCACCGATCCGCATCCGGTCCGTCACCCCGGGCCGGTCCGTCGATCACAGCTTGCCGGCGCATACCCGAGTCGAGATGCGCTGGAGCACAGGGCGACTCCACATCGAGTCCGGGATTCGCGGTCGTTCCAGCGCCGTGAAACGACCGCGAATCCCCACCGCGGGAAGCGATCTCAGCGACGGGCAGCGACCGCGTCCGCCAGGCGATCCAGCTGCGCGGCGGTGGTGTCCCAGTCGATGCAGGCGTCGGTGATGGACTGGCCGTAGGTCAAGTCGGCGGCGCGGCCGAGGGTCAGGTCCTGGCGTCCGGCGACGAGGAAGCTCTCCATCATCAGGCCGACGACGGCGCGGTCGCTGTCGGCGATGCGCGCGGCGATATCGGTCACGACGTCGACCTGCCGGTTGTGGTCCTTGTTGCTGTTGCCGTGGCTGGCATCGACGACCACGCGCTGGGGCAGCTGCGCCTTCTCGAGCCGCAGGCAGGCCTCGGCGACCGAGGCAGCATCGTAGTTGGTGCCGTTGCTGCCGCCGCGCAGGATGACGTGGCAGTCGGGGTTGCCGGCGGTGCGGATCAGCGCCGACCGACCCTCCAGGTCGGTACCGGGGAAGACGTGGCTGGCCCCGGCCGCACGCACACCGTCGACGGCCACCTGCACGTCGCCGTCGGTGCCGTTCTTGATGCCGACCGGCATCGACAGCGCGCTGGACAGCTGCCGGTGCACCTGGCTGGCGGCGGTGCGGGCCCCGATCGCGCCGTAGGAGACCAGGTCCGCGATGTACTGCGGGGTGATCGGGTCGAGGAATTCGCAGGCCACGGGCAGCCCGAGCGCGGTGATGCCGACCAGCAGCTCCCGGCCCAGCCCCAGGCCCGTGTTGACGTCGAACGACCCGTCCAGGTGCGGGTCGTTGATCAGGCCCTTCCAGCCGAGGGTGGTGCGCGGCTTCTCGAAGTACACCCGCATCACCACGTGCAGCCGGTCCGAGATCTCGGCGGCCTTGGCGGCCAGGCGCCGCGCGTACTCCAGGGCGGCCTCGGGGTCGTGCACCGAGCACGGGCCGACGATCACCATGAGGCGGTCGTCGACGCCGCGCAGCACATCAACCGTGGCCTTGCGTCCGGCCCGGACGATGTCGGCGAGGGTGTCGTCGATGGGGTGCGCGCGGCGCACGTCGGCGGGCGAGAGGAGGGGGCTGATGCTCAGGGTGCGACGATCGTCGAGGTCACTGTGTTTGGCATCGACATCGGCTGCTGTGGTCATCGTGTGGCTCCTTGTTCTCAGGTCGGCCCACGATGTGGAAATCCCGGCGAGCCGACTGTGTGCGGCTCGGGATGGGGGAAGGTCAGCGCGGTTCACCGACCGGCCCACCCAGGGCCGGGGAGATAAACCAGAAATACGCGCGCTGCACGTCGGCGACTGTACCAGACTCAGCCCAGCGACCCGGCGACGTAGCTGCCCGCGGGGGTCCGGGCGATCACATTGAGCCGGTTGTAGGCGTTGATCACGGCAACCAGCGAGACCAGCGCACCGATCTGCTCGTCGTCGTAGTGCTTGCGCACCTGCTCCCAGGTCTCGTCGCTGACGCCCTCGTGGGCGTCGGCCAGCCGGGTGCCCTCCTCGGCCAGGGCGAGCGCGGCCCGCTCGGCCTCGGTGAACACGGTGGCCTCACGCCAGGCGGCGACCAGGTTCAGCCGCACCCAGTCCTCGCCGGCCGCGACGGCGTCCTTGGCGTGCATATCGGTGCAGAAGCCGCACCCGTTGATCTGGCTGGCACGCAGCATCACCATGTGCTGCGTGATCGCGGGCACGGTGGACTGGTGCACGACCTGACCGGCGTTGCCCAGGCGCTTGATGAACTTGACGAAGGTCTCGTTGCTGAAGTCGATACGAGGTTCCATGACACTGTCCTCACTCTCGGTGCCGCCCGGTGTGGCGGCGCTATACCAAGACGACGACGCGCCTCTCGCGAGTGTGACAACCCCGAAAGTGAGCTGTCTCACTCCGACGGACCGGACCAGCGTGCCCGAATCCGGCCGTCCCGCAATCCCTTCCGGAACAGCTCTCAGTGGAAGCGGTAGGAGACCTTGGTCAGCTGCTCGGACAGATCCCACAGCCGGCGGGCGGTGACCTCGTCCTTCGAGGCGGCCGAGGAGCCACTCGGGCCCGGGTAGCCGCGCAGGCCGCCCAGGCCGGTCGGACCGTAGAAACCGCCCCGCTCGACGTCGGTGGTGGCCGCGTACAGGGTCGGCAGCGCGCCCATCTCGGCGCTCTGGGCCAGCAGCCGGTTGCCGAGCGTCATCACCGGATCCAGGAGGGATTCGGTGTGGGACTGCAGATCCGTTGCGGCATAACCGGGGTGGGCCGCGACCGAGATCTTCGGCGAGCCCGCCGTGGTGAGGCGGCGCTGCAGTTCACGGGCGAACATCAGGTTGGCCAGCTTGGATTGTCCGTAGGCCCGCCAGCGTTCGTAGCGGCGGTGCTCCCAGTTCAGGTCGGTCAGGTCGATGCGGCCGATCAGGTGCGCGCCGCTGGAGAGGGTGACGACGCGGTCGGAGATCTTCTCCAGCAGCAGCCCCGTCAGCGCGAAGTGCCCGAGATGGTTTGTGCCGACCTGCATTTCGAAGCCGTCCGCGGTGTGCTTGAACGGCAGCGCCATCACACCGGCGTTGTTGATCAGCACATCGGCGCGCTCGACGGAGTCGGCGAATTCACGGATCGAGGTCAGATCGGCAAGGTCGAGCCGGCGCACCTGGGCCCGCTCGCCGATCGTGTTCGCCACCGCCCGCGCCTTCACCTCGTCGCGGCACGCCATGATCACCTGCGCACCCGCTCCGGCCAGCGCCCGCGCGGTCACCGCGCCGAGGCCGCTGTTCGCGCCGGTGACGATGATCGTCCGGCCGCTCTGATCGGGTAGGTCGGAAATGCTCCAGCCGTTCACGGATTCGAGTCTAGATCGGCGACCGGGTCGATTCCGATACCCGGGTTCGCAATAATTCGCCGATATTTGCGCGTAGTTTGCTCATCGTAAAAGGAAAAAGGCCCGGGGCGGCGCGCATACACCGCTTCTACCTCTGTAAACGGTAGCCTTCGCGGGCATGGACACGCTCCTCTTCGCGGGTTTGCTTGCGATCGTGGCGATGATGTATCGGCAACAATCGCGCCGGGTCGTCCTGGGCACATGGTGGATCGTTCTGGTGCTGACCTGCCTGCTGCTGTGGCACCACATCACCGGCGGACTCGGGCTGGGGCTGACCTGGTGAGCGTGCAGTCGGAAAATGCCACCGATCGAGTGCGGCCGGCGCTGGGCCGGACCCAATTCTGGCTGGCCTGCGTATTCATGGCGGGCTGGACGGGGGTGGTCTGCGGCGGGCTGGGCGTGCAGTTCATCGCCTGGGATTACCCGTGCCCGCTGTGCGTGGTGCAGCGGATGTTCATGCTGCTGGCCGGGCTGGGCGGCGGTTACATCGTGCGCAATGCCATGAACGGCGACATCGAGCCGCAGGACTACGCGACGGGCTGGGGCCTGGCGCTGATCGGCTGCACCGCAGGCGGTTTCGCATCCTGGCGGCAGACGATGCTGCACATTCGGCCCGGGGACCCGGGATACGGGGCGCCGGTGCTGGGCCTGCACCTGTACGTGTGGGCGCTGGTGCTGTTCGTCACGGCGATCGCGGTCATCGGCGTGGTGCTGTCGCTGTCGTACCGGACCGCCGCGCCCACCGTTCCGGCGGTGCCGCACCGGCTGATCGGGCGAATCTGCTTCGGATTCATCACCGCGGTGATCGCGATCAACCTCGTGTCGATCTTCGCTCTCGAGGGGCTGCACTGGTTCCTGCCGGACGATCCCGATCGCTATCGGCTCTTCTACGATCTGCACCTGCTCGGGGAGTAGGGAACGGTGCGGGCCCGGGTATTCACGTCCGGGTCGGCGCCTGATCGTCGCTCATCGCCGCCGCCTCCAGATGATGGTCGCCAACCTCCTGCGCGAAACCCACCGGCCGGGATTGAATGGGAAAGCGTCATCAGATGGAAGGTTTCGCAATGATCGATCACCGCGCCGATGTTCCGGCGCCGCCCGGCCCGAGCGGTACACCGCAATCGGTGGTCGCCCTGGTGGATGCGAGCTCGCCGGTGGAGCGCGAGCTGATCGGCGGCTGGCTGGCCGAGGGCGGAGTCACCGCGGAGCTCGGCATCGACACCCCGGTCACCCAGCTCGACCTCGACCCCGAGGCGGTGGCGGCGCGGCTGGTCGGGCGCCGGGACGATCCGCTGGTGCTGCCGATCCGGGTGCTGTGGCTGCCCGCGGAGCGAGACGGGGTGCGCCGCACCACCTTTACCGACCTGGCCACCCTCAGCAATCCGCGCAGCCCGCACCGGCTGCTGCAACGCCGCCTGGTGGCCAAGGCGCCCGATCGCCACCTGGTGCTGACCGGTCAGCCCGCCCGGCTCAGCGAGCTGCGGGCCAACAATCCCGCCGTGGCCGGCTCCGCCGAACCGTTCGCCCGGGCCATCGTCCGGGCCGGAATCGTGGCGCTCGAGCGCGCCGAACGCGCCGTGATCGGCGATCGGTACAAGGTGCCGCGGCTGGTCGCCGAGGAGATCCTGGACTCCCCCGAATTCCTGCGCCGCCTCGACGCCATCGCCGAGCACCTCAGCCTGCGCCCGAGCGAGGTATACCGGCGCGCGGAGCGGGCACTGCGGGAACTGGTGGCGGCGCAGAGCCGGCTGGTCTCGGATCTGTTCACCCAGGCCATGCGCCCGGTGCACGCCTCGGCCTGGCAGGTCGAGACGGACACGTCCGGCCTGGCCGCGCTGCGCCGCCTGAATCAGCGCTACCCCCTGGTGTTCCTGCCCTCGCACCGGTCCTACGTGGATGCGTTCGTGCTGGGTGATGCCCTGGCGCGCAACGACTTTCCGCCGAACCATGTGATCGGCGGCGCGAACCTGCGGTTCTGGCCGATGGGCCCGATCGCCCGGCGCACCGGAACGGTGTTCATCCGGCGCAGTTTCGGCGACGACGAGGTATACAAGGCGGTGGTGGAGGAGTACTTCGCCTACCTGCTGGCCAAGCGGTTCAACCTGGAGTGGTATTTCGAGGGCGGGCGCACGCGCACCGGCAAGCTCCGCCCGCCGCGGTACGGACTTCTGAATTACCTTGCGGCCGCGATTCGTTCGCGCCGGGTCGAGGACGTGATGCTGGTTCCGGTGTCGATCACCTACGAGCGGCTCAACGAGCTCGGCGCGATCGCCACCGAGCAGGCGGGCGGGGTGAAGAAGCCCGAGAACCTGCCCTGGCTGGCGCGATACATTCGCAACCAACAGCATTCGGCCGGGCACGTGTACGTGCGCTTCGGCACCCCGCTCTCGGCGCGCGAACGCCTGGGCGCGCACGGCGATCCGCTCCAGCCCGATCCGGGCCCGGCCGAGCCGCTGCCCGCGCAGGTTCACGATCAGGAGCGAAAGGCCGTGCAGCAGCTGGCCTTCGAGGTGGCCGTCGGCATCAACGCGGTGACCCCGATCACGGTGAACGCCCTGGTCACCCTGATTCTGCTCGGCGTGGACGAGCGCGCGCTGACCCTCGGCGAGGTGCGCATGGCCCTGCGGCCGGTGCGCGGCTATATCGGTAACCGGGGCCTGCCCGGTGGCGAACTCGAGGCCCTGGACGACGACAACGGGCTCGCGGTGGTGCTCGAGCAGCTGTCGGCCGCGAAGGTGGTGACGGTCTACCGCGGCGGACTCGAGCCGGTGTATTCGATCGAGACCGGCGCGCACTTGGAGGCGGCGTTCTATCGCAACAGCGCGGTGCACTGGTTCGTCAACCGCGCCATCCTCGAGCTGTCGGTGCTCGCCGCGGTGGAGGCGCCGGAGGGGCAGCAGCTCGAGGCCGGCTGGGAGGCCGCCTATCGGCTGCGGGACCTGCTGAAGTTCGAGTTCTTCTTCCCCGAACGCGCCGAATTCGCGGCGGAGATGACCGCGGAAATGCTGCTGGCGGTGCCGGATTGGAGCACCCGCACGGCCGACGGCACCGTGGGCGCCGACATCCTGGCGACGCTGGCCGATTCCGGCTTCATCATGGCGCACCGCGTGCTGCGCTCGTTCTTCGACGCGCAACTGGTGGTGGCCGAACGCCTCGCGGCCCACGACGGCGCACCGCTGGATCGCAAGCAGTTCATCGACGAATGCCTGGCGGTCGGCCGTCAGATGCTGCTGCAGCAGCGGCTGCACAGTCCCGAATCGGTGTCCTCCGAATTGTTCTCCAGCGCACTGAAACTCGCCGACAACCACGGCCTGCTCACCCCTGACGGCACCAATCTCCCCACCCGCAGAAGGGCTTTCGCCGACGAGCTGCGCATCATCAGCGCCCGGATCTCCCGCGCCGCGGCCCTGGATCCCTCGAACCGGACGGACGGGCCATGAACGGGGCGCAGTGGAGCCAACCACCTAGCGTCGGCGAGGTGCAGTCGTGAACGGAGCGCAGCGGAGTGAACCAATGACACAGCGCGCCCCGCGCACGACGGAGCCGAGCGCCAGCGAGGTGCAGTCGTGAGCGCACTGATGCCCCGGAGAGACCGCATAGGCAAGGCCGAGGCGAACACCGGGTTGGAGGCCGCGATCGAAGCGGTTCGCACGGGACCGCAGGGGCCGGATATTTTGGCGGTCTTCGATTTCGGAGGCACCGTCGTGCACGGCTTCACCCCGCAGTCCGCCGCACGGCGGTTGCTGCGGCGGCCCGACGGCCGGGCCGCATTGGCCGATACGCTGCTCACCGGCATTCGCGGGGCGCGCGCCGAGGGCGAGTACGAGCGATTCCTGCAGCGCATCATGTCCACATGGGCCGGACATTCGGAGCTCGAGCTGGCCGAACTGGGCTCGGATCTGTTCCGCCACACCATCTACGGGCATCTGTATCCGGAGGCCTGGCGGTTGATTCGCGCGCATGAGGCGGCCGGTCACACTCTGGTGCTGGCCACCTGCCTGTCACGGTTCCAGGTCGAGCCCGCCGCAGCGGAATTGGGCTTCGCGCACGTGCTCTACACCCCGATGGCCGTGCACGACGACCTGCTCACCGGGCATGTGGAGGGAAAGCCACTGTGGCGCAACGGCAAGGCCGAGGCGGTGCACCGGTTCGCGGCGGTCCGCGGCGTGGAACTGTCCCGCGGGTACGCCTACGCCGATGCCGCCACGGACGTGCCGCTGCTGGAGGCAGCCGGGCATGCGACGGCGGTGAATCCGGATCCCGGGATGGCGATCCAGGCCCGCGACCGGGGCTGGCCGATGCTGACCTTCCGGCCCCGGGAGTCCGCCGGAGCCCTCGATATCGCCCGCACCGCAGCCGGATTCGCCGGTCTGCTGGGCGGCGCCGCCGCCGGGGTCGCGGTCGCGTCGCGCACCGGCGGGCACTCGGAAGCGCCGCCATCGGGCACAGCCTCGCGTACCGGCCGGCAGCGGGGCATGGCCGATTCGATGATCACCCACGCCGCCGCGGCGACCCTGCGCACGACCGGCGTGCGGATGCGGGTCACCGGCGCCGAATACGCGCGGGCGCCGCGACCGGCGGTCTTCGTCTTCAATCACCAGAGCCAGTTCGACATGGTGGTCCTGGCCGCCGTCCTCGGTGCCGGGTTCACCGGAATCGTGAAGAAGGAGGTGACCGCGAACCCGGTATTCGGACCGCTGCTGCGCTTCGCGGGGGCGACCTTCATCGATCGTTCCGATTCCGCCGGCGCGCGGGCCGCGCTGGCGCCGGTGGTGCAGACCCTGCGCAGCGGATTGTCGATCGTGATCGCACCCGAGGGCACCCGTTCGCTCACGCCGCGGGTGGGCCCGTTCAAGAAGGGCGCATTTCATATCGCCCAGCAGGCCGGGGTGCCCGTTGTTCCGGTGGTGATCCGCAATGCCGGGGAGATCGCCTGGCGCAATTCCGCGATCGTGCGCAAGGGCACCGTCGACGTGGCGGTGCTACCGCCGATCGACGTGAGCGGTTGGAATGCCGCGGATATGACGGACGAGGTGGAGCGAGTCCGCGAGTTGTTCGTGCGGACCCTAGTGGACTGGCCCGGCTAGTGCTTACCCACCCCGTCGGCTCCGCAAGCTCCGCCGGCTCACCGTCCCCTAGACCTGCTTGCCGAACAGCAGCTTCCACGGCATTGCGGCGGATTCGAGCTGCACGCCGAGGCTCATCTTCGAGGCGCCCTTGGTGCGTTCCTCGAACCGGATCGGCACCTCGGCGATGGAGATGCCCTTCTTGATGGCCCGGTAGTTCATCTCGACCTGGAAGGAATAGCCGTTGCTGTGGATCGAGGCGACGTCGATCGCGCGCAGCGTATCGGCCTTCCACGCCTTGAATCCGGCGGTGGAGTCCTTGACGCCCAGGCGCAGGATCGCGTTGACGTAGAAGTTGGCCCAGGCCGAGAGGGCCTTGCGGTACCACTTCCACTCCGACGCGGTGGATCCGCCCGGAACGTACCGGGACCCCAGGACGACGCCGGCCCCGGCGGTCTCGAGCTTGTCCAGCATCGCGGGAATGACGTCGGCGGGATGCGACAGGTCGGCATCCATCTGGATGACGACATCGGCGCCCTCGTCCAGGGCCCGGGTGATGCCCGCGATGTAGGCGCGGCCCAGGCCGTCCTTTTCGACACGATGCAATACGCCCAGCGATTCCGGACGCTCGGCGACGAGCTTGTCGGCGAGCTCACCGGTGCCGTCCGGGGAGCTGTCGTCGACGACGAGGATGTGCAGGTCCGCGACCGGCAGAGCGGTCAACCGTTCCACCGCCACCGGCAGGTTTTCCCGCTCGTTGTAGGTCGGCACCACAACGGTCACCTTCAAGGGTCACCCTCCCGCTCGTTTGCGCGCACGTTGTTCTCCACAGACCGTAGCGGACCTCGTCGCGCGAGGCTCCCCCGCCTCTCCGGGTTTCCCGCGGCGGGTGAGCTCCGTTACTGCCCGGGAACTCGACGAACAATCCGATGGTCCGGCTACTTGCCGTCGTACCGGTCCCCGATTGCATTGCGCTGCCGGACAATCTCCAACGCCCGCTCCGCCGTCGTCCGGTCCGGATAGGGCCCCATCCGATCGGCGAACCAGCATCGCTTGCTCTGCTCGGCCCGGTGATGTTTGAGGCAGTAATACCAATCGGAGTCGGAGTCGCCCATGTGATCATCATCCCACCCGCCACCGGGAACGGCCCGCCGCCCTCGCAACCCTGAACCCATTCCCCGGTCCCGCCCCGAATATGCCCCCACCCCACGCATCGTGACCAATCCCACCCCGAGAGTCATTCCGAATGAAATAGCCACCACGCTCGACTCGAAATGCATGACACGACAGGAATTTTCGCAAAGCGCCATCCACGGCTCCTCAAACAATCGATGAACACCCCTATCCGCCGCGAGAAAGTTGGCGAACACAACAAAAGGCGGCACAACAAGAACATCCCCCGGCACCCACCCGAGACAACCGATTTCGCCGAACAACACCCACCCCGAGCCCCCTCGGAAGTTGATCGACAACCAATCCCCGCCCCGCTCCGGGAAATCTCGCAGCAATCCCCTATTACTAGAGTGCATTACCCATTAGCGGTGACCTCCGCAACGAAGCGCCCCAGACGAACGACACCCGCGAGATCATGCGCCGACCAACCCATAGAGAGGGCAGAGCTAGCAGCCCGACGAACGACACCCCCAAGAGAAGGACACCCGCCCAGAAAGAGACGCCCACCCGCACACCGACTCACGAGGCATGCACTCACGAGCACACAGATCGAAGGGGCCCACCGGCCCAACCACCGAAAATAGGTCAGAAGCACGAAGCCTGCACCGACAAAGAAGTGCACCCACGAGAGATCCGTCGAAGCGAAGAGAGATCCGTCGGAGTGAACCAGTGAAAGGGGGGTCCGGGGGGCGAAGCCCCTCCGGCGTGGGGGTGTGGGGGCCGGGCCCCCACAAGTCGCTTCCGAATGAGGTGAAGCGCGAAGCGCGAACAGGGGAAACCCTGAGGAAGTGGCCAAGGCCGGGATCGAACCGGCGACCTTCCGCTTTTCAGGCGGACGCTCGTACCAACTGAGCTACCTGGCCGGGGCACCCGAACCGAATGCCTACATACAGTCTTGCGACCCTGACGGGACTCGAACCCGCGACCTCCGCCGTGACAGGGCGGCGCGCTAACCAACTGCGCCACAGGGCCTTGCTCTTGCTCTCAACGGTGTTACCACCGTACCCCCTACGGGATTCGAACCCGCGCTACCGCCTTGAAAGGGCGGCGTCCTAGGCCGCTAGACGAAGGGGGCCCGCCGGATTTCTCCGGTCCGTTTCTCAACGGCGTCCGTTGGGAGCTGGGATAGCTTATGACAGCTTCGGCGCGAAACCCAAATCGGCTGGTCAGACGACTGGATCGGGTTCCGGGAGGCCACCTCGGGCCTAGACGTTGAGATCTTCCAGCCGCGCACTGGCCCGCCAGCCGATGACACGGAACTCCCCGAGCCACTCGGCGGTGGCCATGGATTCGACGATGACCTCGAGCGCCTCGGCGAACCGCGTGCGCAGATCGAGCGGGCCGGCATGGTCGGCGATGTAGCGCTGACCGGCCAGCGCGGCGGTGAGGGTGCGGCCGAACCGGTCCGGATCGGCGTCGGCGCGCAGCTGCTTCTGGTCGATGGCGCGCACGGCCAGGGTCCGCACGGCCCGTCCGAGGATCCGCCCGCCGCCCGCCTGGATGTCCCGGTAGAACTCCGGCTCGATGATGAGCCGGAACTCGGCCTGGACGATGATGTCGTTGTCCAGGCGCAACGCGACCTCGTCGAGCATCCCGTGCAGGATGTCCAGGGGGCCGAGATCCGTTCTGGCGAGCCAGCGTTCAGTGCTCCCCCGGTAGCGCTCGACGGCGGCGTCCAGCACCGCGCGCGCGAGATCCTCCTTGGAGTCGAAGTGGAAGTACATGGCGCCCTTGGTGGCGCGCGACCCCTCCAATATCCGGTTCAACGATGCGGCGGCGTAGCCGCTTTTCCCGAATTCAACGGCGGCCGACCTGATGATCGCCGCGCGAGTCCGGCGGGCCCGCTCTTGCTGCCGTGCCATGCTCGAAACGCCTCCGAAGCTACTTACCGCCGGAGGACCCCCCGTCGGGAACAGTCCTCTATGCGAGTTATGAGATTTTTAAATACCAAGATCCGGGCTACTGCCCGGTTTTTCAAACTCGAGGTACGAAAAGTCGCGGGGAAACCTGAAACACACCAACTGGTATAGTTCTCCAGGCCCGGGTGCGCCGCAGGGGGTGCGCACCCGGGTGTTTTGTGTTCGTCTTCGGATCTGCCTCCCGCGACGCGACCTCCAGGGCCTCGCGAACGGCCACACCGGTCGCGACGCATACGGGCACATCAACCATAGGCCGAATCCCCTCCCATCGGGCCACAGCCGGTTCTTCCGGAATTCACCAACGGGTCACCGTACTCCCGATCCTTGTCCACCGTGGGAAGTACCGGAAAGTCGGTGGGTGAAATCCACTTTCCGATGTTTGGGGCAAATATTCGGTTACCCACTCGTCCCGCAGTTCCTTTCGCGAATTCCACCAGGCCGCAGCGCGGTTCATCGCCGGGGCGCGCCCTTCCCGGCGAGCCGCCCGCACCGGGACACACTCCCGCTCGACGGGCCGCCCGCCGGGCCGATCCCCTCGACACCCTCACCTCCACTACCAATTACATTGCCACGCACCGCGATTGGTTGATGTTTACACACTTCGCCGCTGAAACAAATTGGAAGTCAATGGGATTACCCCCAACCTCGCGCCCCGCGAGGTCACCAGAGGGTCCGGGGCCCCGGAGGTGACCGATATCCGCTACCTCCGGCCGCCCCCTCCGCTCCCGTCCCGGCGGCGACCGACGGACGGGCCGGCCGGCACCCGTACCCAGTACTCGGCTGCGGCCCACCGGACCGCCCCGCGCACGGATACGATGGCCCGCCGCCCTTCCCGCCCCCTCGGGAGTCGTATCGACCTGCGCAGACCCGAGCGACCGGATACCGGTTACCACTTCGGCGAGCAGCCCATTAGAATTGCGGACCGCGCCCCTATAGCTCAGTTGGTAGAGCTACGGACTTTTAATCCGCAGGTCCCAGGTTCGAGCCCTGGTGGGGGCACGTCATTCGGCCGGTCGGAGCCTTCGCTCCGGCCGGCCGGAGCCGTTCTGGGGCAGTATCGTCCGGCGACGAGGCGACCGCGACCGATGCGGTGCACAAGGCGCTGCCCGCCCTGCTCGGCGGCTCGCAGGCAAAGGCCGGCAACTACCGGAGTGAATAATCCGTCCGGGGATCGGCCCGCGCGGGCTAACGCTGTGGCCCTGCCGACGATAGTCCCCACGGAGGCGCCCCTACGCCTAGACTCGAGCAGATCGCCCCCGACCGCTGCACTGAACCACCGTTGTTCGACAGCCCAGTCGAGGGCGTACGAGGTGCATAACCGGACAACAATCCTCGTCCGCTGCGTTTCGCATCACACCTACGGTGCCGTAAGGTATGGGCCGCAGTGGTAGGGGGTAGCACGGTTATGTGGGGGGCGGCAACACTGAGCCGACGAGCAAGCTGGCAGGACGACACACTGAAGGGCGTAGGTATGGCAAGGGATCTGACTCAACTCGAGCTGCTCACGGAGTTGGAGCCGGTTGCCGAAGAAAACGTCAATCGGCATCTCTCCATGGCCAAGGAATGGCATCCGCACGACTACGTGCCGTGGGACGAGGGCCGTAACTTCGCCGCGCTGGGCGGTGTGGACTGGGATCCGGAGCAATCCAGGCTGAGCGAGGTCGCCAAGGCGGCGATGATCACCAACCTGCTCACCGAGGACAATCTGCCCTCGTACCACCGCGAGATCGCCGAGAACTTCTCCCAGGACGGCGCCTGGGGCACCTGGGTCGGCCGCTGGACCGCCGAGGAAAACCGCCACGGCATCGCGATCCGCGACTACCTGGTGGTCACCCGCGGCGTGGATCCGGTCGCGCTCGAACAGGCCCGGATGATCCACATGACCAACGGATTCGCCTCTCCCGCCGATCAGTTGGCCAACGAGGCCGGGTTCCTCTACTCCGTGGCGTACGTGACCTTCCAGGAGCTGGCCACCCGCGTGGCGCACCGCAACACCGGCAAGGTGTGCGACGACCCGATCGCCGATCGCATGCTGCAGCGCGTCGCCGCCGACGAGAACCTACACATGATCTTCTACCGCAACATGTGCGGCGCGGCCCTGGACCTGTCCCCCGACCAGGCTCTCAAGGCCATCAACCTGATCCTGCAGAACTTCCAGATGCCGGGCGCCGGCATGCCCAACTTCCGCCGCAACGGCGTCCTGATGGCCAAGCACGGCATCTACGACTTGCGCCAGCACCTCGAAGAGGTCGTGCAGCCGGTGCTGAAGAAGTGGAACATCTTCGAGCGCACCGACTTCACGCCCCGCGGCGAGGAGATCCGCGACAGCCTGGCCGCCTACCTCGAGAAGATGTCCAAGGACGTGGTGCGTTTCGAGGAACAGCGCGACCGCATGCTCGCCCGCGAGGCCGCCAAGCGCGAGCGCGAATTCGCCGGCGCCACGGCACAGTAACTCATCGCCCGGAGCCCGGGCGCGAGTCGGTTGCCGACCGCCCCCGGCTCAGGCCTGCTCGTCGTGCGCACTCCGCTCACCGTCGGGGGCCCACGGGCGCTGCTTGCACCTCGCCCGCGAAGGCGAGGATTTCCTGCCGGTAGCGGTCTCCGCCGGATAGGTACACCCCGTGCCCGGCCCCCTCGAATTCCACCAGCCGGGCGTGCGGGATCAGTTGCGCGCAGCGACGGCCGGTGGCCTCGATCGGATTGTTGACGTCGAGGTCGCCCTGCAGGATCAGCGTGGGGACCGTGATGCCGGGCAGTTCGGCGGTCAGATCGGCGTCGGTGTTGGTGTCGAAGGTAGCCAGCAGCACCGGCACCGGGAGATCCATCAGGTGCCGGCGCCCGCTCTCGTCGAGCAGCGGCGAAATACGGTGGCCGGGCCCGAGGAACTGTTCGGTCGGCATGGCCGCGACCGTGCCCATATCCGAGCCGATGAGCTGCCGCAGCGCGGCCACGGTGTCGTCGTCGAGTCCGGCCGGGTTGTCCGGGGATTTACGCAGGCTCGGTGCGGTCGGGGCGCTCAGCACCAGCCCGGCGACCCGGTCGGCGCCGTGCACCGAGAGGTAGCGAATCGCTTCGGCCGCACCCAGGGACTGGCCCACGAGGACCGCGCCGGTCAGGTCCAATCGCTCCAGCAGCGCCGCCAGATCACCGGCCAGGGTATCGAGGTCGTATCCGGTGCGGGCGATATCGGACCGCCCGTGGCCGCGGCGATCGAAGGCGATGCAGCGCCACCCCGCGGCGACGAAACCGGGGATCAGATACTCCCAGATCTTTGCCGAAGCACCCCAGGAGTGAATCAAAACCAGTGCGGGATCGGCACTTTCGCCCCATTCGATGTAGTGGATGCGGGTTCCGTCGGAGCTGTCGACGTACATGGCGGGGGTCTCCCTTGCAGAGGGTGGAGTATGCGACCGATCGAGCATGCGGCCGTCCGGACAGTGCTGTCGACTACCCGGCAGGTAGTCGACTGTGGCCGTCGCGCCTCCTACGATTCGGCCCATGGCAATGGCGAAGTGCGAGGTCGGCGCGCTGATTCGGCGCCGCCGCGAGGGCGCCCGCTATTCCCAGATGGCGCTGGCCCTCGAGGTCGGGGTGTCCACTCGGCATCTGGGCTTCGTCGAGTTGGGTCGCTCGGGCGTCAGCCCGGAACTGCTGCTGCGGATCGCGGAGCGGCTGGACGTACCGCTGCACGAACGCAACGAGTGGCTGCTGGCCGCCGGCTATGCGCCCCGATATGCCCGCACGCCGCTGGATGATCCGGGCCTGGGCCAGGTGCAGGCCACGCTGCAGCGGCTGCTCGACACCCAGGACCCCTTTCCGGCCATCGGCCTGGATGCGGGGTGGAACATCCGAATGGCCAACCGCGCCGCCGCGCGACTGAGCGAGGGGCTCCCGCCACACGTCACGGACCCGACCTCGAATCTGTTCCGGATCGCACTGCATCCCGACGGATTCGCCGGCAGCAGCGACAATTTCGCCGCGTGGTCGCCGTATCTGCTCCGCAACCTCGACCTGGTGCTGCGGCGGACCGCAGACCCCGATCTCGCCCGGCTCGCCGAGGAGATCGCTACCTGGCCCCGCATTCCCCCGCGCGACCACTGGGCCGGTCCGGTCCTTACGGCGGACCGATCCCCGGTGCTGGCCTGGCACGTCCGGGTGCACGGCCAGGACCTGTCGCTGTTCAGCATCATGACGACCCTCGGCACGCCCCTGGACATCACCCTGCAGGAACTGACCATCGAAATGTTCTTCCCCGCCGATGCGGCGACGGACCGTGTCCTGCACCAGCTGGCCGGGTGATCCCGGCCACTGCCGGGGGTTTGCGAGAATGGGAGCCATGACTGCGGTAATAGAGGCCAGGCCCGGACTGCGGATCGGCCCCTACCCGGTCGATCCGCCGGTGGTGCTGGCCCCGATGGCGGGGATCACCAACGTCGCGTTCCGGACGCTGTGCCGGGAATTCGGCAGCTCCACCGCCATCTACGTGTGCGAGATGATCACCGCGCGGGCCGTGGTCGAGCGCAACGAGAAGACGCTGCACATGATGGCGTTCGGCCCCGACGAGAGCCCCCGCTCGATGCAGCTCTACGGCGTGGACCCCAAGACCCTCGGCGAGGCCGTGCGGATCGTCGTCGGCGAGGGCTGGGCCGACCACATCGACATGAACCTCGGTTGCCCGGTGCGCAAGGTGACCCGCCTGGGCGGCGGATCGGCGCTGCCCTACAAGCGGCGGCTGTTCGCGAACATCGTCCGGGAGATGGTCGCCGCCGCCGGTGACGTGCCGGTCACCTTCAAATTCCGCATCGGCATCGACGACGAGCACCACACCTACCTCGACACCGGCCGCATCGCCGAGGCCGAGGGCGCCGCCGCGGTCTCCCTGCACGCCCGCACCGCCGCCCAGCTGTACTCCGGGCAGGCCGACTGGTCCGCCATCGCGCGCCTCAAGGAGGCCGTCACCACCATCCCGGTGCTCGGCAACGGCGACATCTTCACCGCCGACGACGCGTTGCGCATGATCGCCGAAACCGGCTGCGACGGAGTCGTCGTCGGCCGCGGCTGCCTGGGCCGCCCGTGGCTGTTCGCCGAGCTGTCGGCCGCGCTGCGGGGCGAGCCCGTCCCCGAGGGCCCCACGCTGGGCCGCGTCGGGGAGATCCTGCTGCGCCACGCCCAGCTCCTGGTCGAACACGACGGCGAGGACAAGGCCATGCGCGACATCCGCAAACACATGGCCTGGTACCTCATGGGCTTCCCGGTCGGCTCCGAACTCCGCCGCAAGTTCGCGACGGTCTCCAGCCTCACCCAGATCGAGGACCTGACCGCCCAACTGAACCCCGAAGCCCCCTTCCCCACCGAGGCCGCCACCGGCCCCCGCGGCCGCCAGGGCTCCCCCCAAACCAAGGTCGCCCTCCCCGACGGCTGGCTCGACGACCCCGAGGACGCCACCGTCCCCAGCGCCGCCGACGTCATGCACTCGGGCGGTTAGCATGCACTCGCCATAACTGCAGCCTCCTCTATGCCGTCGAGGGATCGGACGCATCGAGCCGACGGCGGCAGGCGGCGGTGGTCAATCCGACGACACTGTTGGTACCCTGCCGCTGACGGTCTCCCGGTAACCGGAAGACCGCTGGTCGCGGGCAACACCCGCGGTTCACCCACCGTTCGTGACACGGTCAGCGCCGGGAACTAGTGTTCTGAATCATGCGTGTCATCTACAACGAGCAAATGGCAGATCTCGCCACCATGCTGGGCGAAATGGCCGGTACGGCCGGTTCCGCGATGGAACAGGCGACCCAGTCGCTGCTGCAGGCCGACCTGGCCCTCGCCGAACAGGTGATCACGGAGTACGACCGCATCTCCGAGATGATCACGCAGGCCGAGGAGAAGGCCTTCGCCCTGCTGGCCCTGCAGGCGCCGGTCGCCGGCGATCTGCGCCAGGTGGTCAGCGCCATCCAGATCGTCGCCGACGTGAACCGGATGGGCGCCCTGGCGCTGCACGTGGCCAAGGTCGCGCGTCGCCGCCACCCCAACCACGCGCTGCCCGAGGCGGTCAACGGCTACTTCGCCGAGATGGGCCGGATCGCGGTGAACATGGGCGCCGCGGCCAAGGAGGTGCTCGAGACCCGCGATCCCGAGCGCGCCGCGCAGCTCAACGAGGACGACGAGGCGATGGACGATCTGCACCGTCACCTGTTCTCGCTGCTGATGGACCGCGAGTGGAAGTTCGGCGTGGCCGCCGCGGTCGACGTCACCCTGCTGGGCCGCTACTACGAGCGCTTCGCCGACCACGCGGTCGAGATCGGCCGCCGCGTGGTGTTCCTGGTCACCGGCGTGCTGCCCGTCGAGGAGATCGAGTCCGAGAAGATCTGAGGATCAACGACACTCAGCACGACAGACACGCACAGGGCCCGAGTCACACTCGGGCCCTGCCGATATTCCAAGCTCCTCACCGAACAGCACCGTACCCCCGGAAGAGGCCGTGGCCGAAAAGATCTAGAGCCGTAGGCTGA
This sequence comes from Nocardia sp. GP40, assembly GCF_050434125.1. NCBI lineage: Bacteria > Bacillati > Actinomycetota > Actinomycetes > Mycobacteriales > Nocardiaceae > Nocardia > Nocardia sp. GP40. Next base: position 112,064 of record NZ_JBNPVW010000014.1, read on the forward strand.
CCGATGTATGGGCGCAGGCCAGCCGCCAGCCGCCAGCCGCCAGCCGCCGGACCGACGAGCAAGTCTCACGGCAAGCAACGGCACGCTGAAGGCGCGGAGAGGCGGAGGAGCTCTAGCCGAATCGGCCCGAGATGTAATCCTCGGTGGCCTTCTGGGACGGGTTGGAGAAGATCTTCTCCGTCTCGTCGATCTCGACCAGGTTGCCGGGCTTGCCCTGCTCCTTGAGGTTGAAGAAGGCCGTCTGGTCGCTCACGCGCGCGGCCTGCTGCATGTTGTGGGTGACGATGACGATCGTGTACTGCTTCTTCAGCTCCGAGATCAGGTCCTCGATCGCCAGGGTGGAGATCGGGTCCAGGGCCGAACACGGCTCGTCCATCAGCAGCACGTCCGGGGAGACCGCGATCGCGCGGGCGATGCACAGACGCTGCTGCTGACCGCCGGACAGGCCGCCGCCCGGCTTGTCGAGCCGGTCCTTGACCTCGTTCCAGAGGTTCGCGCCGCGCAGGGAGCGCTCGGCGACCTCGTTCAGCTCCTTCTTGTTGCGCACGCCCTGGAGCTTCAGCCCGGCCACCACGTTGTCGCGAATCGACATGGTGGGGAACGGGTTCGGGCGCTGGAACACCATGCCGATGGTGCGCCGCACGCCGACCGCGTCGATCTGCGCGCCGTAGATGTCCTCGCCGTCCAGCAGCACCCCGCCCTCGACGCGGGCGCCCGGGGTCACCTCGTGCATCCGGTTGAGCGAGCGCAGCACGGTGGACTTGCCGCAACCCGAGGGACCGATGAAGGCGGTGACGCTGCGCGGGAGCACGGTCAGCGACACATCGGACACGGCATGGAATTTGCCGTAGTAGATGTTCAGATCTTTGACGTCGATCCGCTTGGCCATGAAGAGTTCCGTCCGCTTCTTATCGGTTCCGCGTGAGCAGCTTGTTGACGACCGCCGCGCCCACATACAGCAGGGTGATGATCAGGATCAGGGTCAGGGACGCACCCCAGACCCGCTCCACGCCCGCGGCCTGTGGGTTGGACAGCTGCTGGTAGATCAGCAGCGGCAGCGAGGCCATGTTGCCCTGGAGGATGTTGAAGTTGATCGAGGCCGAGTAGCCGACCAGGACCAGCACGGGCGCGGTCTCACCCATGACTCGGGCGATGGCCAGCAGCATGCCGCTGATCATGCCGGGCAGCGCCGTGGGCACCACGATCCGCACGATCGTCTTCCACTTCGCGACGCCCAGCGCGTAGGAGGCCTCACGCAGTTCGTCGGGCACCAGCTTGAGCATCTCCTCGGTGCTGCGCACGACCACCGGAAGCATCAGCAGCACCAGGGCGAACGAGACGGCCAGCGCGCTCTGCTCGAACTTCAGGCTCGCGATCCACAGCGCGAAGACGAACAGCGCGGCCACGATCGAGGGCACACCGGCGAGGATGTCCACCATGAAGGTGGTGACCCGGGCCAGCCGTCCGCGACCGTATTCGACCAGGTAGATGGCGGCCATCACGCCCAGCGGGATGGCGATGATCGCGGCCACCCCCGCCTGCACGATGGTGCCGAAGATGGCGTGGTACACACCGCCCGCGAACTGCTCGGGCAGCACGCCGAACTGGGAGTTGGTCCACCAGCCCTGGCTGATGACGGCGCGGTACCCCTTGCTCACCACGACGATCAGCACCCAGGCCAGCGGCACCAGGGCGATCGCGAAGCACAGCCACATCACCAGAGTGGCGACGGTGTTGCGGATCTTGCGGCCCAGCGAGATCTGCCGGAAGGCGGGCGCCTTGATCGGCTGGTCGAGAGTGGTCGCGGTCATCACCCGTTCACCTTCCCGCCGGCGGCGATCCGGGCCAGCGCGTTGACCACGAAGGTCAGCGCGAACAGCACGAAACCGGCCGCGATGTAGGCGCCGGTGGGCAGCGCCTGACTGAATTCCGAAGCGGCCGAAGCGATCTTGGAGGCGAAGGTGTATCCGCCGTCGAACAGCGACCAGTTCCCCGGCTTCTGGGCGGTGCGCAGCACGATCAGCACCGCGATCGTCTCACCGAGCGCGCGGCCCAGGCCGAGCATCGACCCGGCGATCACACCACTGCGGCCGTAGGGCAGCACGGTCATCCGCACCACCTCCCACTTGGTCGCACCGAGCGCCTGCGCGGCCTCGATGTGCGCGCGCGGGGTGAGGTGGAAGACCTCGCGGCTGACCGAGGTGATGATCGGCAGGATCATCACGGCCAGCACCACGCCGGCGGTGAAGATGGTGCCGCCGCCGTCGACCGAGATGTTTCCGGACTTGAACAGGAACAGCCAGCTCAGATGGTTGTTGAGGAACTGTTCGAAGGGCACCAGCTTCTCGGCCAGCACCAGAAAACCCCAGAGACCGAACACGATCGATGGCACCGCCGCCAGCAGATCCACCAGCATCGAGAACGGGCGGGCCAGCGTCTTGGGCGCGTACTGCGTCAGGAACAGCGCGATACCCACGCCCACCGGCACCGCTATCACCAGCGCGAGCGCCGAACTCATCACCGTGACCATGAACAGGTCACGGATGCCGAACCGTAGGTTGTTGGCATCGCTGGTGCTGAATTCGGGACTGGTGAAGAAGTTCGCGTGGTTCGCGCCGACCGAGGGCACGGCCTTGATCAACAGGAACAACGCGATGAGCGCGATGGCAGCGACGATCGTCGCGCCCGCCGCGGTGGCCAGCGACCGGAAGATGACCTCCGGTGTCTTGCTCACCTGCTGGCTGATGGATTTCGCCGACTCGGCGGCTGACACAGCCGAATCGCTGGATGATTCACTCGGCATCTGAGCAGTATCTCCGCCGAGCCGCCGGTCAGTCGAGTCCGACTGTCCGGCGGCGGCGACATCGTCGTGCACGGTCATTGGGGCGGCGTTATCAGGAGATGGCGTTGACGGCGGTGGTCAGCTTGGCCTTGAACGAATCCGGCAGCGGGATGTAGCCGGTGGTGTCCAGGCCGGTCTGGCCGTTGTTGATCGCCGAGGTCAGGAACGCCTTGACGGCCTTGGCCTGGTCGGCGTCGCTGTACTTCGAGCACACGATCTCGTAGGTGCCCAGCATGATCGGGTACGCGGCGGGATCGGTCGGGTTGTAGAACGAGGTGGTGTCCAGCACCAGGTCGTTGCCCTCGCCCTTGACCTTGACGCCCGCGACGGCCTTGCCGGCCGAGTCGACGGTCAGGTCGACCGGCTTCACCGAGGCATCGGTCAGGATGCTCGCCATGTGCAGGTTCTGGGTCTTGGCGAACGACCACTCGTTGTAGGTGATCGAACCGGGGGTGCGGTTGATGGCCGCGGATGTGCCCTGGTTGCCCTGGGCGCCCTCACCGACACCGCCGTTGAAGACCTTGCCGGCGCCGCGGGTACCCCAGGCGCCCTTGGAGGCGGCGGCGAGGTACTGCTGGAAGTTGTCGCTGGTGCCGGACTGGTCGCTACGGAAGACCACGTTGACCGCCAGGTCGGGCAGCTTATCGGCGATGCCGGTGTTGAGCGCCTTGATCGCCGGGTCGTTCCACTTGGTGATCTGGCCGCTGAACAGCTTCGCCGCGGTCGGGCCGTCGAGCACCAGCTTGTCGACGCCGGTGATGTTGTAGGTAATGGCGATCGGGCCGAAGACGGTCGGCAGATCCCAGGCGGGCGAACCGCAGTGCTGGGCGGCCTTGTCCGGCTCACCCTTCTTCGGGTCCAGCGGGGAGTCCGAACCCGCGAAATCGGTCTGCCCACCGAGGAAGTCGTTGACACCGGCGCCGGAACCGCTGCCGGTGTAGTCGAGCTTGTAGCCGGGGCAGTTCTCCTGGTACGCGGCGACGAAGTGGGTCATCGCGTTCAGCTGGGCGGTGGAACCGCTGGACTTCAGCGCCTTCTTGCCGCCGCAGTCCACGTTGACCTTGGTCGGGGCGGCGTTTCCGGTCTGCGTAGCGTTGTTGTCACTGCCACAGGCCGTCAGGGTCAGGGCGCCCGCCGCGGCGAGCACGCCGATGAGAGCGCTGGTGCGCTTGAGATTCACCTATTCCTCCGGAACGTCGGTACACGCCCGATCCCTCAACGACCGGACGGGTCACTGTGGTGGCCGTTCACAGAACCTGCGCACCAGGCGGCGCATGCCGCCCATAAGTAACGTAAGGTCGGTCGGTGGACAGTTGGACCTTGCGACGTGAACGCAGGGTGAACAACCCGGCGCTATCACGCCATTCAAGTGTGACATTTGCCGCAGTGTAACCAGGCTCATGTGTGTCGAATCGCGGCGGCGATCCGAGTGCCCGTCCTCGTTGCTCCCGGGCCGGCGTCGTTCGGGAATCCACAGAGCTGATTCCCACCACGGATCGGGCGTAAACCCGTCACCCCGAATGTAATTCGTCTCACAACGCGGGCGTCGCTCGCCCGTCGTTCCCGGCCGTCGCCGCGGCGCGTGATCGGCCGGTATCTCATGATCGATTCCGCCGGGATATGCGGCGGAACGGCGTCAGCGGGCGGAGTAGGCCGCGTCGACGTGCGAGGTGCCGAAGCCGAGCCGGGTGTACGTGTGCACGGCGGCGGTGTTGTCCGCCTCGGTGTACAGCAGTACCTCGCCCAGGCCGCGATCGCGCAGGTAGTGCAGGCCCGCAAGGGTCAGCAGGCGGCCCAGCCCCCGGCCCTGGGCGGCCGGATCGATGGCGACCACGTAGACCTCGCCGACGACCGGATCCTCGTCGTCGTGCACCTTCGTCCAGTGGAATCCGAGCACGCGCGCCGGATCGGCCGGGTCGACCGCGATGAACAGCCCCTTCGGATCGAACCAGGAGGACTCCCGCCGCACCGCGATCTCGGCCTCGCCCCAGCCACCCTGTTCGGGATGCCAGTCGAAGGCAGCGTTGTTGACCCGCAACAGCTCCGCGTCGTCCGCGGGCCCGGCATAGGTGCGCACCGACAACCCCTCGGGCACCCCCAGCTCGGGTAACTCGGTATTCGCGAGCGGGCGTCTCATCTGCCACAACTCGCGCGCGACGCCCAGGCCCAGACGCCCGGCGACCGCGCGGGCGGCGGGCAGATTGCCGTGCGCCCACACCCGCGCCGCGGGGCCGCCCTCGGCCAGCGCCGCGGCGACCAGCGCCGCGCCGATGCCGCGGCCGCGATGCCGCGGATCCACCGCAACCTCGGCCATGGCCGGGTGTTCGGCATGTGCGGCAACGAGATTCGCATACCCGGCCACGGCGCCCTCGCGCATCGCCAGCCGATGCCGGGCCGCGCCGGGCGCGTCCAGGGACAACACGGCCTGCTCGGAAACCGGTGCCACGCCGTCGGTTTCGGTGGCGCGCTCGAGCAACTCGCGCACCTGCCGCGCGGCGTCTGCCGGCAGCTCGCCGGTCCATCCGGACAGCTCCGGACGATCCCCGGTCACGACTGCGACCCGTTGACGGGTGCCAGCTGCGAGTCGTCCGAACCGTCGGAGCTATCGGAGCCGTCGTCCGGGACGGCCGGGGCGGGCTCGCCCTTACCGCTGGACCGCGCCGGGCGCACCGCCTTGTAGCCGACATTACGGACGGTGCCGATCAGCGATTCGTACTCGCTGCCGAGCTTGGCGCGCAGCCGCCGCACGTGCACGTCGACCGTGCGGGTGCCGCCGAAGAAGTCGTACCCCCAGACCTCCTGCAGCAGCTGGGCGCGGGTGAACACCCGGCCCGCATGCTGCGCGAGATATTTGAGCAGCTCGAACTCCTTGTAGGTGAGGTCGAGCGGACGCCCGCGCAGCCGCGCGGTATAGGTGCCCTCGTCGATCACCAGCTCACCGAGGGTGATCTTGCCGGTGGTCTCGGGACTGGCCGCACCGCCCCTGCGGGCCACCAGCAGCCGCAGCCGGGCATCGAGCTCGGCGGGGCCGGTTCCGGGCAGCAGGATGTCGTCCAGGCCCCAATCGGCGTTGACGGCGACCAGACCGCCCTCGGTCAGCACCGCGACGACCGGCACCGAGGATCCCGTGCTGCCCAGCAGCCGGCACAGTCCGCGCGCGGCGGCCAGATCGGTACGCGCGTCCACCAACGCCACATCCGCCGAGCCCGCTTCGAGCAGGGAGGCGACCTCGGTGGGCGCCGGGCGGACATGATGGGGAAGCAGCGCCAGCGAGGGCAGGACCGACTCCGGATTCGAGTCGGAGGTCAGCAGGAGTAGCTCCACCGGCTCTCCTCCTAATCTGGCATGTCCGCGGCAACCCCGGTGTCCCTCGCGAGTACATGCTGGTTCGCACTGGTAATTCGTGCCTACATTAGCGCGTCCGGCGATGTGACCACGCATTCCGGGCGTCCGCCGCTCGCGTCGCGGTCAGACGCAATGCCCGCCGTGACCGCACACCCGGGATTGCCGGGGCGGCGGAACAGATATCGTGCCTACATGCGAAAGGTCGTAGTCGGACTGCTGCTGCTGGTGGCGGTGGCGGTGGTTGCCGACTTCACGGCCGCGGCGTACTCGGAGTACCGGGTCTCGCGGTCACTGCGGGCCGGCGGCGAGCTCAGCGCCGATCCGAGCGTGACCATCCACGGATTCCCGTTCGCGCTGCAGGCCTGGCACGGCGACTTCCGCAACGTCGAGATCACCGCGCGCGCGAACCGGCCCGACATCCCGGGCGAGATCCTCGTCACCGCGACCCTCAACGGCGTCCATCTGCCCGCGCACGCACTGATCGACGGGGAAACCGGCTCGGTGTCGGTCGACCGGGTCTCCGGACGGATGAGCATCGAACCGGTCGAGCTGGGCCGGTTGTTCGGCATTCCCGACCTGGACATGCGCGGTCCGCCCGCGGACAAGTCCGACGGCACCGGCGGCTCCGGCGGCTCGGGCGTGACCACGCAGGGCGCGCTGATCCTGTCCGGGACGATCCCGCTCGGTCCCGAACCGCGCAGCACCCAGCGGGTCAGCGTGAAGGCCGACCTGCGGCTCGAGGGCGATCAGATCCGCATCGTCGCGACCGATCTGTACCGGGGCGACGAGACCTCGCCCGCCTCGGTGCCCGCGCCGTGGAGCCCGGACCTGGACAAGGCCGCGGTACTGGTCCGCTTCACACGCACCATCGACACCCGGGATCTGCCGTTCGGCGTACACCCGACCAGCGTCAAGGCGCTGGGCGGCAATATCATCGTCGAGGGGGAGGGCGACGACATGACGATCGATATGGACAAGTTCGCTCAGCCGGTGATGCAGCAATGACACAAATCTTGATTCTCGTGGCGGTACTGGCCGCGGCCGCCGTCGTCGGGGTGCTTGTGCGCCGCCGCGAGGGCCGGGTCCGCACGACCGGGGCCGACACGGCGTCCGCGTCGGGGGATGCGGCACGCACCGCCCTGCTGGCCGCGGTCGGCGTCGGTGCCGACGCACCGGCGGTACTGCACTTCTCCGCCGAATGGTGCGGTCCGTGCGAGGCGGTGCGCCGCGTCGTGCAGGGCGTGGTCACCGATCTCGCGCAGGCGCAGACGCCGCCGCTGGACATCGAGATCGACATCGACGCCGAGCCCAGCCTGGCCCGCGAACTGAACGTGCTCTCGCTGCCGACGACGTTCGTCTTCGATGCCCGCGGCCGAGAGCGATTCCGGATCTCCGGGGTGCCCAAGAGCTCGGACCTGCGCAGCGCCGTAGCCCCGCTGACCCTGCAGGATGCTGCCTAACCGACCCGGTTTCGGACCCCGGGTCCTTTTTCCGCTCCGAACCGGGTAAACTGCTCTACGTGCAAACCCGCCGAGAGCTGATGCTCACCCGTCGCCGCACAGTTGATCTGTGCCGCCTCGGCGGCTGTTGCTGCCTGTGCATGTAGCCGGTCGGCCCTTAGCACACCTCTGTCGCCGACCGGTTGTCTTACCGCGTGATTGATCTCGTAGATCCCCGGTGATCTGACATATCCGACAGCTGGACGCATGCAGCGCAGGAGTTCCGCCCATGTCCCAATCCCTTGAAACACACACGCCCGCCCCCGGTCAGGTCGATGTCCGCGGTCCGCGTTTCGCGGCCTGGATCACCACGGGTGTGCTGGCCCTGGTCCTGGTCGTCTCCGCACTCTCGGTCCCGCTGGCCGCGGTGCTCGTCGCCGCGCAGGCGGTGGTCTTCGCCATCGGCGCCGCGGCCGGTCCGCGGCGCAGCCCGTACGGATTCCTGTACGCGCGATTCGCCGCCCCGCGCATCGGCCCGGCGTCGGAGGTCGAACCCGTCGCGCCGCTGCGGTTCGCCCAGCTCGTCGGCCTGATCTTCGCGGTGCTCAGCCTGCTCGGATTCGTCGCCGGAAGCACCGTCACGGGCGTGATCTTCGCCGCATTCGCGCTGTTCGCAGCGTTCCTCAACGCGGCCTTCGGCATCTGCCTGGGCTGCAAGATCTATCCCCTCGCGCTGCGGCTTCGGCCCGCCGCCACCCAATCCGCCCGATAGCCACCTACTACCCGCTAGCCCGGCAAGTCACATCGAAAGGAACAACATGGCTCGCTCCGATGTCCTGGTCTCCGCAGACTGGGTCGAAGAGAACCTCAACGCCCCCGGCATCGTCATCGTCGAGGTAGACGAGGACACCTCCGCCTACGACACGGGCCACATCGAGGGTGCCGTCAAGATCGACTGGAAGCAGGATCTGCAGGATCCGGTTCGACGTGACTTCGTCAACCGTGAGCAGTTCTCCGACCTGCTGTCGGCGCGCGGTATCTCCAATGACGACACCGTCGTCCTGTACGGCGGCAACAACAACTGGTTCGCCGCGTACGCGTACTGGTACTTCAAGCTGTACGGCCACCAGGACGTGCAGCTGCTCGACGGCGGCCGCAAGAAGTGGGAGCTCGATGGCCGCCCGCTCTCGCGCGACGCGGTCAGCCGCCCCGCCGCCAGCTACAAGGCCGGCGAGCAGGACCTGTCCATCCGTGCCTTCCGCGACGATGCGATCAACGCGATCGGCGTGAAGAACCTGGTCGACGTGCGTTCGCCCGACGAGTTCTCCGGCAAGATCCTGGCGCCCGCGCACCTGCCGCAGGAGCAGAGCCAGCGTCCCGGCCACATCCCCGGCGCGATCAACGTGCCGTGGAGCAAGGCCGCGAACGAGGACGGCACCTTCCGCACCGACGCCGAGCTGGCGGCGCTGTACAAGGATGCGGGCCTGGACGGGGAGAAGGAGACCATCGCCTACTGCCGCATCGGCGAGCGTTCCTCGCACACCTGGTTCGTGCTGCAGGAGCTGCTGGGCCACAAGAACGTCAAGAACTACGACGGTAGCTGGACCGAGTACGGCTCCCTCGTGGGAGCACCGATCGAGTTGGGAGCCTAATTCCTATGTGCGCAGCACCTACCCAGGGTCAGACCCTGCCCGCGAACGTCGACACCGAGAAGGAGACGGTCCTGACCGGCCGTGTCCTGGACGCCGATGGCAACCCCGTCGGTGGTGCGTTCGTCCGCCTGCTGGACTCCAGCGACGAGTTCACCGCCGAGGTCGTCGCCTCGGGCACCGGCGACTTCCGGTTCTTCGCCGCCCCCGGCGACTGGACCATCCGCGCGCTGTCCTCCTCGGGCAACGGCACCGCGAAGGTCAGCCCGGAGGGCGCGGGCATCCACAACGTGGACGTCACCGTCGCGAAGTAGCCTGACGGCCAACCTCATTGGTGGTTTGCCGCGAACGGCCCCGGAATCTCCGGGGCCGTTTTCGCGTCCCGGGCCCGGGTGGATAGACTCGCAGACGTGGTCGTTGCATTCGAGGTATTGCTGGTTCTCGTCGCCGTACTGATCGCGTGGTTCGGTCTGTACGTCCTCTACCGGCTCTTCACCGAGTCGTGAGTGGATCCGAGAACGTCGAGAACTCAACACTGAACGGCTCCGCGCCCGAGACGGCGTCCGCCACCGATAACGGCACCCCCGCCGGGGATGCCGCCGACGCGGTCCGTCACGAGGCCGACGATGCGGTGCGCCGCAGCGGAGACGCGGCCGTCGCCGAGGCCGCTGAGACGGCGAAGTCCACCGGCATCCGCAACATTCCCCAGCTCCCCGATCTGCCGCTGCCGCAGGACACCGCGAATCTGCGCCAGGGCCCGGACCTGAGTTCCTCGATGCTCGCGCTGCTGCCGCTGGTCGGCGTGTGGCGCGGCGAGGGCGAGGGCAACGACCCCGAGCACGGGGATTATCACTTCGGCCAGCAGATCATCGTCTCCCACGACGGCGGCGACTATCTGGCCTGGGAGTCGTGCTCCTGGAAGCTCGACACCGAGGGCGCCTACACCGGCCCGGACCTACGCGAGAGCGGCTTCTGGCGCGTCGGCATCGAGGGCGACGACGAGATCATCGAGCTTCTACTCACCCACAGCTCCGGCATCGTGGAACTCTTCTACGGCCAGGCGCTGACCCAGTCCTCCTGGGAACTGGCCACCGATGTGGTCATCCGCAGCCAATCCGGCGCGGTCGTCGGCGGGGCGAAGCGCCTGTACGGGATTGTCGAGGGCGGAGACCTCGGCTACGTCGAGGAGCGCGTCGTCGCCGACGGCAGCCTCGAACCGCGCCTGTCTGCCCGCCTCCAGCGCTACATCGGCTGAGCGGCGCAGGCCGAGTCTCGGCTAGCCGGACGGAAGTCCGTGACTATGGATGAACCGCTCGGCGAAGGGAGAGGCCGACCCTCACCCTCGACCAGGTTCGTGTGAACAAGCCGCTACAGTCCCAAGACTCCCTCGAGTTCCGCCTCCAGTACGAGCGACCAAGCGGAACTCAGCCGCGCTCCGGACTCAGATTTAGATCGATGTCGACCGGGAATGGGACTGCGAGCTTCAACCGATCGTGAAAGATCCCCAATAAGCCGTAGCAATTCGTCGCGGGATCGAGTTCATACGCATAAACCACGGGTGCGTGGCCGTTACGTTCGACCCGCCAGTAGTGCTGAATCTCAGCCTTCCCGTACTTCGCGGGCTTGGTCTCGCGGTCTCGCTCCTCCGAGTCCTTCGAGACCACTTCGACCGCAAGAATTACGTCCTCGGCAAAGTAGTAGCTGTCGGGCTCTCCTCGATCGAGTGCCTCTGCGGTGACGACAAGAACGTCCGGCTCCGGCATCTGCCGCACCCCGAGTTTGACCGCCATCTCACGATCAGCCCGCATGTTCTCGGGGGCCTGAAGGTCGAGCTCGCGCCGGAGATGATCGATCACCTTCCTGTGCCACTTGACCTGCGGGCTCACGAAGATCAGACTCCCGTCGATCAGTTCGGTGTGGCGTGGAAGATTGCGCAGCTGCAGGAACGCGTCGACGGTGAACCCGCCGGGTGGCGGGATCACCCAGTCGGGCACCGGATCGAGATCGGGTACCGGCTCAGCGCTCATACCCACAGCCTAACCCCTCCGCGAAAACGGCTCACCGACAAAAGGAACGACCCCCGAGTCGTATCGCGGACTGCAACAATCTCGCGATCCCGGTCGGACAGGCCGGGGACTCGGGGGCCGGGTGGCTGCCTGGGATTCGCCGCGCGCTCGCGCGGACGGGTTACCCGTCGCAGCGGTGGCGCTTAGCTGACAGCCACCTCACGTGTCCTTTGAATACTCATATTCTTGAACCACCTCCTTCCCGTGTACGTCCAACTTAACGGGGGTTACGGCCGGTCGGCAACGTATTTTCGCGTGGGGCGAAATTGCAGGTCACGGTCGGTCCGCGCGCTCGGCCGGTGCTGACCGTGGCGCGGGCCGCCGGCGACTCGTGCACTCGGCAGGTCCCGGTGGTGCGGGCATGCTGGTGCGAACCGCACCCGGCCGCGCGGCGCGCGCCTACGGCTATCGGGCGACGGCCGAAGGTTGCATCTGGACCCGGCCGTCCGCGCCGACGCGAACGACGGTGTCGGCGTGATGATCCGGGGGCAGCTGATGGGTGACGACGACGACCGCGCGGTCGGGGGCGACGAGGCCGCTGCGCTCGTCGAGGAGGGCACGCAGGAGGTCCGCGCCGGCGGCGGCCTCCATGTGCTCGGTGGGCTCGTCCAGCAGGAGCACGCGCGCCGGGGAGATCAGGGCGCGGGCGAGCAGGAGGCGGCGGCGCTGGCCGCCCGATACCGCCGCCGCGCCGCCGACCAGGTCGGTATCCAGGCCCTCGGGAAGCGAGTCCAGCCAGCCGCCCGCACCCACCGCGCGCAGAGCCTCGCCGGCCTCCGCCACGGTCAGATCGCCGCGGGCCACCCGCAGGTTCTCCAGCACCGTGGTGCCGAACAGATGGGCGTCCTCGGCGAAGAAGGTGATCCCCGGGCGCGGGGTGTCGAACAGGCCCGCCCAGGACATGAGCAGGGTGGTCTTGCCCGCGCCGCTCGGACCGACGACGGCGATGCGCCGCCCGGACGGCAGGCCAGGCAGTGTGCGCCGATTATCCTGTGCGACAACCTGTTCGGAAAAATCACGCGCTGCCCTGCCCGCCCCGGCCGAGCGTCGTCTCGGCCGATCCGGCTCCGCCGGCCGATGCTCCGGCAGCGCCCGAGCCGGCACGCGCGCCCGAGCCGACCGCGCCGTAGGCTGATCCGGCTCCTCGCCGCCCTCGGCGAGAGCGATGCGATGCAGGGCGGCACGGCCCTTGGTGAGGGCCTGGGCGGCGGCGGGAAGCACCGCCACCGCCTCGAATGCCGATAGGGGCAGGAGCACCAGCACGGCCAGGGCCATGGGCGTCAGGGCGCCGGGCGGTACGGTCTGGAGCGATCCGGCGGGGGCGAATGCGGCCGGGCCGGGGCCGCCGTACAGCAGGATTCCGATGAGGAGCGCGCCCAGGACGCTGGCGCCGATGGAGAGAGGGGTCGCCGCGGCCGCCCAGGCGCTGTGGGAGGCGGCCCGGTCCTCGGCGGCGACCGCGCGGCGGCTCGCAGCCGACGCGGCCGCGAGCGCGTCGTCCAGGCGCCCGGCGACGCGGAGTTCGGGGGCATGATCGAGCACGGTCACCGCGGCGGCGGTGAATTCGGCGCGGTCGGCGCGCACCGCCAGCTCGGCCTCGCGCGCCGCACGCGCGGACAGCCAGGGCGCGAGAACTCCGGCGACGGCCAGGGCGACGGCGAGAACCGCTGCGGCGCCGAGGGATATGGTCGCCAGCACCGCGACCGCCGCGACGGACAGGATCACCGCGACCGCGATCGGAACCAGCGCCCGGACGACGACAGCGCCGAGATCGTCGATATCGGTACCGATTCGGGTCAGCAGCTCGCCGCGCCGCAACCGCGTCGGATCATCCTGTGCGGCACCGTATTCGGCCCCGGTGTCGCGGCGTGGGGTCCAGATATCGGCCCACGCCAGCCTCGTGTACACCTCGGTGCGCGCGGTGGTCATAGCCCGCAGCGCCACATCATGGGTGGCCAACCGCTCCAGATACCGGCACAACCCCCGCGAAATCCCCAGCGCCCGAACGGTAACCACGGCCACGCTGAGATCCAGCACCGGCGGCATCTGCCACGCCCGCGCAATCAGCCATGCCGCCAGCCCCGCCAGCGCGAGCCCGCTTCCCAGCGCCAGCGTCCCCCACCCGATCGACACCGTCACCCGCCACCGCGACAGCCCCAGCAACTCCCGCATCCGCCGGAAATCGGTCCACACGCTCATCGCAGCACCACACCTGTCTCGATGCCCGCCCGTTGCCCGGAATCCACCGCACGCTCGCCTACGGAATCACCGCCGTCTTCGTCACCGAATCCCTTGGGGCTCAGGTCGAATCTCGCCGCCGGGGCGCCTCGCTCCTCGGGGGTACGCCTCAGTTCCGATCGACCATCACCCGCAGTGCCGGAGTCGAGAACACCACGGCGCACCGGCTCTGCCTCATTCGAGTCCGCAGCGGCGGTGGCGAGTTCACACTCGTCGGGACTCGCCTCGGCACCAACGACTTCACCGCTTTCCCCGACGATGTCCGATACGGCAGCCGGAGTCGGAGTTCCGCCGACGGGCCGTCCGTCGACCGACTCCTCCTTCGAGGCACGAACCTCGACGATGTGGTCGGCGATGGCCAGGATGTCGGGGCGGTGGGCTACGACCACGACGGTGGCTCCCGCTCGCGCTCGGGCGGTCAGGGCCTCGAGAACCGTGGTGGCGCTGGCGTCGTCGAGGTGGGCGGTGGGTTCGTCCGCCAGGAGGATCTTGCGGTCCGCAGCCAGGAGGCGGGTCAGGGCCAGGCGCTGGCGCTGGCCGAGGGACAGGCCGATGCCGCCCGTGCCGACGACGGTGTCCCATCGTTCGGGGAGCTCGTTCAGGACGATATCGAATCCGGTTGCGGCACACGCGGCGTCCAGAGCGGCCGATCCGGAAACGGCCGATTCCACGCGCACGCCGAACAGTTCGAGGTTCTCGCGCAGTGTTCCGGGCAGCAGCACGGGCCGCTGGGGCAACCATGCGACGTGGGCCCACCAACGTTCGGGATCCAGTACGGGAACCAGGTTCCCGTCCACCGTGACGACACCCTCGTCGGGGGTCATGAGCCCCAGGATCGCCTGCAGAGCAGTAGATTTACCGCACCCGTTCGGACCTGCCAGCACGGTCACCGCACCGGGCCGCAGGACCGCCGACAGATCCGAGGGCGCATAACCGTCCCGGGCTCGCACGCTCAGCCCGCGCATCTCGACAACACCACGTAGATCCGCGATTTCACGGGTACCCGGGGCGCGAACACCGGACGGCTCATCGGATTCGAGTACCGCAAAGGCCTTTTCGGCGGCCGCCATGCCGTCCTGTGCCGCATGGAACCGCTCCCCCACCGCACGCAGCGGCAGATATACCTCCGGCGCCAGGATCAGTCCGAGCAGGCCCGCATACAAGCCCATGTGCCCGAACACGAGTCGCATCCCGATGGATACAGCGACCAGCGCCACACACAACGTCGCCAGCAATTCCAGCACCATCGACGACAGGAAGGCCACCCGCAGTGTCGCCATCGTCCGCCGATGCAGCGCCTCCCCCAACTCCCTGACCCGATGCCCCATCGTCGGCCCAGCGCTGCCCCGCTTCCCCCGACCGGCCACGGACCTGCCGATCCCGTCCGGATCCGTACCGGCCCCGGCCGATTCGTCCTCGGCGCCTGCCTCACACGCCGCGGCCCGCTCGACAGAGTCGCTCTCGACCGAGTTCTCTGCGACGCCCGCGCGTGCCGTGCTGAGGGCAGAGGAAGACCGGGCCGATTCACTCTCGCCAACGGTCGAATCGCCGTCAGCATCCCCGAGGACGCCCCGGGGCCGGACCGAACCCGATGCGGCACCGGCGGTTTCCCGGCCGAGGGCACGCAATGTGGGCATCCCGGCGAAGAGATCCAGGAGCTGATCCGACAGGCGGGTGGTGGCCTCCAGAGCCACGTCCGCACGGCCCTGGGTCATGCGTCCGATCAGGATCATGAACACCGGGATCAGCGGCAGGGTCACCAGTATGATGACCCCGGATGTCAGGTCGTGAATCGCGATGACCGCCAGCACGATCGGCGGTGTCAGGGCCGCGAGCAGCAGCACCGGAAGGTATCCCGTGAGGTACGCCCGCAGCCCGCTCAGGGCATTGCCGACCACCACCGCCAATTCCATGCGGCGCGAATCCAGTTCGCGGGGCGCGAGCTCGGCGCCGGCGATCAGCACCGACTCCTCGAGCTCGGCCACGACCTGCGCACCCGCCCGATGCGCCAGCCGCGACTGCCACCACGTCGCCACCCCCCGGCATCCCACCGCCACCGCGAAGATCACCAGCTCGGCGGTCCAGGACCCGACGGTGCGGCGGCCCGGATCGGTGATCACCCCCGCCACCACCCGCGCCAGCGCCAGTGCCGCCACCACGATGCATCCCGTCGTCACCAGCGAAAGTCCCACGCTGACAACGAGATACCGGCGCGCGGAGCGAGCGTGGCGCCACAGGCGCGGGTCGACGGGTCCGGCCATGGCTCAGTTCGCTGTGCTCTGTAGCGGCAGCCCGATGGCCGGCGGGATCTGCTCGACGGTCAGCCGCTTGCGGAACACCCAGTAGGTCCAGCCCTGGTAGAGCAGCACGACCGGGGTCACGATGACCGCACACCAGCTCATCACCATGAGCGTGTAATGCGTCGAGGACGCGGCGACGGTGGCGTGGCCGTCGACGATGCGGCCGTCCACACTCAGCCCGAGGGCCGGGTCGATCGAGGAGGGCAGCACGTACGGGAACAGCGACCCGAACAGCAGCGCCACGGCCGCCACGATGGTGAGCGCGGTTCCGGTGAAGGCCCACCCGTCCCGGCCGGCGAACACCGACGCGCCCGCCAGCACCAGCCCGAGCACCGCGAGCGCCAGCAGAATCCAGGTCCAGCCCTTTCCGTGCGCGAGCTGGGTCCAGATTCCGAAGGCGGCCACCACGATCACCGTCGGCGCGAACAGCACCCGCGCGATCCGATGCGCGGCCTCGCGCACCTCGCCACCGGCCTTGAGCCCGATGAACAGCGCACCGTGCAGCAGGAACAGCAGCGCGGTCGTCAGCGCCCCGAGCAGCGCGTACGGACCGAGCAGATCCAGCAGGTTGCCGGCGATCTGCTTGTGCGCGTTGAGTTTCACGCCGTGCACGATGTTGGCGAAGGCCAGCCCCCAGGCGAGGGCGGGCACCCAGGATCCGAAGCCGATCGCGATATCGCAGGCGCGGCGCCAGCGCGGATCGTCGATCTTGCTGCGGTATTCGATGCCCACGATCCGCACGATCAGGGCCACCAGGATCAGCAGCAATGCCAGATAGAAGCCGGAGAACAGGCTGGCATACCACTCGGGGAACGCCGCGAACAGCGCGCCGCCCGCGGTGATCACCCACACCTCGTTGCCGTCCCAGACGGGTCCGATGGTGTTGAGCACCACCCGCTTTCGGACTTCGGACCCCTTGCCGATGATCGGCATGAGCATGCCGACGCCGAAGTCGAAGCCCTCCAGCACGAAATAGCCGATGAACAACACCGCGATGAGCAGGAACCAGAATTCGGGCAGACTCATGCCGGTCTCCTCTAGTAGGCGAACGAAAGCTTCTCGACGGCAACGTCTTGCGCACCGGCGGCCGACGGGGCCTCCTCCGGTCCCGCGATCACATAACGCCGCTGCAGGTAGAACCACACCACCGCGAGCGCGCCGTACAGCAGCGTGAAGACGATCAGGGAGGTGAGCACGGTGCCCGCGGTGTTCCCGGATACCGCCTGCTGCACCGTCATCCGGATGTTCGGGTCACCGGTCGGGTTGGGCGCCACGACCCAGGGCTGGCGTCCCATCTCGGTGAACACCCACCCGGCGCTGTTGCCCAGGAACGGCGTCGGAATGCAGAGCAGGCTCAGCCACTTGAACCAGTTCTGCGCGGGCACCCGCCCGCGCCGGGTCATCCACAGCCCGATCAGTGCGATCGCCGCCGATCCGGCCGCCCAGGTGATCATGGCGCGGAAGGTCCAGTAGGTGACGAACAGATTCGGCCGGTAGTCGCCGGGCCCATACTTCTGGTTGTCGCTGACCTGCAGATCCTGGACACCCTGCAGCGTCACGCCGCTGATCTTGTCCTCGGCCAGGATCGGAAGCACATACGGCACCTCGAGCACGTGTGTGACGCTGTCGCAGTTGTTGTGCGTTCCGGTGGTCAGGATCGAGAAGTCCGGATCGGTCTGGGTGTGGCACAGCGATTCCGCCGACGCCATCTTCATCGGCTGCTGCTTGAACATCAGCTTGCCCTGCGTGTCGCCGGTGATCACCAGCACGATGCCCGAGATGATGATCACCCACATGCCCAGGCGCGCCACGGGACGCCACATCTCGCGCGCGATATCGATGTTGCCCCTGTGGGATTCGCGCACCATCCACCAGCCGCCGATCCCGGCCACGAAGGTCGCGGCGGTCAGGAACGATCCCGCGACCACGTGCGGAAATGCCGCCAGCGCGGTGTTGTTGGTGAGCAGCTGCCAGATGCTGTGCAGCTCGGCGCGTTTGGTCACGGGGTTGTAGACCGCGCCGGTCGGATGCTGCATGAACGAGTTGGCGGCGATGATGAAGAACGCGGAGGCATTCACCCCGATCGCGACCAGCCAGATGGTGGCCAGGTGCACCAGCTTGGGCAGCCGAGTCCAGCCGAAGATCCACAGCCCCAGGAACGTCGACTCCATGAAGAAGGCGACCAGGCCCTCCATAGCCAGCGGTGCGCCGAAGACGTCCCCGACGAAGCGGGAGTATTCGCTCCAGTTCATGCCGAACTGGAATTCCTGCACAATGCCCGTCGCGACACCGAGCGCGAAGTTGATCATGAACAGCTTGCCGAAGAACTTCGTCAGCCGATACCAGTGGTCCTTCCCCGTCACCACCCACGTCGTCTGCATGATGGCCACCAGCGGGGCAAGGCCGATCGTGAGCGGCACGAAGATGAAGTGGTACACCGTGGTGATACCGAACTGCCATCGCGATATGTCGACAACGTTCATCCGACCTCCTGCCCTACTACGACATGTCGTAGTAAAGGCTACGCCGGATACCCTCGTGGACAACGAGTCCTACGTCACGACACTCCGGCGCAAATTGCCGGACGCTAGCTACCTCACCAGTCCGACTGACTCCACGGCCGCGCGATACCCCGGTTGACCAGCTCGACGATCTCCGGCGCGCAGTCCGGCGCCGAGCACCGCAGTCCGTCCAGGGAGGACACCCGCGCCGCGAGCGTGATGCTCGACAGCAGCCAGACGCTGTCCGCGGTAATGAGATCCGCGGTGAAGAACGACTTGTACTGACACTCCCAGCCGGCGCGCTCGGCCTCGGCGAACAGGGCACGCTGGGTGATGCCCGGCAGCACGCCGTTGCGCGCGGGCGGGGTGAGAAGCTGCTTGTCGCGCTGAATGACCACCGTCGAGCGCGGCCCCTCCAGTACTCGATGCTCGGTGCTGGTGAAGATCACGTCGTCGGCGTTCTGCCGCGCGGCGAAACGCAGCGCCGACATGTTCGTCGCGTAGGACAGGGTCTTGGCGCCCAGCAGCAGCCAGGGCGCGTTCTGGGCCAGCTCCACGGAGATCCCGCGCGGCAGAGTGATCACCGAAATGCCCTCGGCGCGAGCCTTGTTCACCCGCTCGGCCACGGCCGAGACGAGCACGTACGCGGTGGATTCGGGGGCATCGGACAGCGGACCCGAGGTGACGCGGGAGGTGCTGGCGCCCTCGCGGCCGCGGGTCAGCACCGTGCGCAGCTGACCCTCGCGCTCGGTGCCCCACTCCTTGGCCGCGATCTCGATCGCGCTGCGCCACCGCGCCAGATTGGGTTCGGGTAGATCCAGCGCCTGCGCCGAGCGCCGCAGCCGTGCGAGATGCAATTCGAGCGCGCAGGCCTTGCCCTCGCGCACCAGAATCGTTTCGAAGACGCCGTCGCCGCGTAAGGCGCCGATGTCGTCCGCAGAGAGCAACGGCGCGTCCGGGTCCCGGACCGTGCCGTCGAGTGTCACCAGAACTCGATCCACCATGCGCAGAAGCCTAAGCGACCAGACCGTTCTCCGGGGGGAGACCGAACCTGCCGTCCGGTACCGGCCCCTCATTCCGACCCATGGATAGTCAATCGGAACAATCCAGCAAATATGCTCGTCGAATCCCCGATGGCCGCGGCCGGAGGCGGAGATTTCGTTCGCCTATCCTGGATAACGTGTCCGTGGATCTCCCGCCCAGTCCGCTGTTGACCTTCCCGGGTGCCGTCGCGGGCCCGCCGGGGACCCCCGATGCGGCCGTGGCCTGGCATTACGGCGATCCGTTCGGCGAGCAGCGCGCCGCGATGCAGGGTGCGACTGTGATCGATCGCTCCCATCGGTTCGTGCTGTCCATCACCGGCGCCGAGCGGCTGACCTGGCTGCATACCATCTCCAGCCAGCACATCGCCGAGCTACGCGACGGCGAATCCGCGGAGAATCTCGACCTGGACCTCAACGGTCGCGTCCAGCACCATTTCGTGCTCACCGATCTGGAGGGCACGCTGTGGATCGACACCGAGGGCGAGCGCGGGCAGGCGCTGCTGGACTATCTGGCGAAGATGGTCTTCTGGTCCGACGCCAAGCCCGAGGCCGCGCCGGATCACGCGCTGCTGACGCTGCTCGGCCCGCGTGTCGCCGAGCTGACCGCGGCACTGGGCATCGAGGAGCTGCCGCGCGAGACATACGCCGCGGTGGCGCTGCCCGGCGGCGGATTCCTGCGCCGGATGCCCTGGCCCACGGCCGACAGTTTCGACCTGCTCGTGCCCCGCGCCGAGCTGTCCGCCTATTGGTCGCGATTGACCTCGGCGGGAGCGAGTCCGGCCGGGCTCTGGGCGTTCGAGGCGCTGCGGGTGGCGGCGTTGCGGCCGCGCATCGGCATGGACACCGACGATCGCACCATTCCGCATGAGGCCCGGTGGATCGGCGGCATCACCGAACACGGCGCGGTCCACCTGGACAAGGGGTGCTACCGCGGCCAGGAAACCGTTGCCCGCGTGCACAACCTCGGCAAGCCCCCGCGACACCTGGTCCTGCTGCACCTGGACGGTTCCGCCGACTCCCGCCCCGCCGTCGGCGATCCGGTGACCGCGGGCGGCCGCGCCGTCGGACGCCTCGGCACCGTCGTCGACCACTACGAGCTGGGGCCGATCGCACTCGCGCTGGTCAAACGCAGCATCCCGGTCGATACGCAGCTCGAGGCGGGTCCGATGGCCGCGGCCATCGACCCGGACACCTTCCCCGCCGACGACGCACCGCAAGCCGGCCGCCTGGCCGTGGACCGGCTGCGCGGCCGATGAAAACATCTGTCCGGACCGGACGGGTGCTCGCGGTCTGCATCGTGCACGCGGAGATCGACCTGCCGCTGAAGATCGGCCGGGCCGGCCGCACGGCCATCGACAAGCGGCCGGTGGCGGGCCGGATCGCGGTGGGCGCGCTCGGATTCGACGGCGACCACGTCTGCGACACCGTCAATCACGGCGGCGTCCATCAGGCGGTCTACGCGTATGCGCAGGAGGATGCGGCGCGCTGGGGCGACGAACTGGGGCGCACCCTCGATGCGGGCTGGTTCGGGGAGAATCTGCGCATCGCGGGACTGCCCGTGAGCAACGCGGTCATCGGCGAGCGCTGGCGGATCGGCGACACCGTGCTCGAGGTGTCCGCACCCCGGGTGCCGTGCGCGACATTTCAGCACCACAGCGGCGAACCGCACTGGGTCAAGCGATTCACCCAGCAGTCCGATACCGGCGCCTACCTGCGAGTGCTGTCCGAGGGAACGATCGGCGCCGGCGACGAGGTGCGCGTCGACCACGTGCCCGCGCACGGCGTGACGGTGCGCGAGCTGTTCACCGGCGCGGCCCCGGACCGGCTGGCGCTGCTGCTGGCACAGGAGCCGACCGTCTCCGACGACGTCCGCATGCAGGTCGATCGCCACGCGCGGCGGACGAAGAGTGTCCGGTCGTGATGGCTCCGATGCGCGGTCTGCGGCCGTCGACGGACGGCGTGGGCTACCCACAGGGTCGAGAGGCCCGGCGTGACGGGCGCGACACGGGGTACACGACGGACGATCCGGTAATTGTGCACACAGACCGAATGGAAAGGGGCGCAGCGTGAGTGTGGATCTGGTCGAGGTGGTGCGCTCGGGATTTCGCGAGTGCGTGCATCGCGGATCGGTGGTGATCCTGGATAGCAACGGCGATCCGGAGGTCACCCTCGGCGAGGTGCATCTGCCGATCTTCCCGCGCTCGACCAACAAGCCGATGCAGGCGATCACCCTGCTACGCAACGGTTTCGAACCGATCGACGACACCGAGCTGGCCATCGCGACCGCCTCGCACTTCGGCGAACCGGACCACATCGCGCTGGTCCAGCGGCTGCTGGACCGC
The DNA here is from genome assembly GCF_050434125.1 of Nocardia sp. GP40. Classification (NCBI taxonomy): domain Bacteria; kingdom Bacillati; phylum Actinomycetota; class Actinomycetes; order Mycobacteriales; family Nocardiaceae; genus Nocardia; species Nocardia sp. GP40. The sequence continues at coordinate 133,829 of NZ_JBNPVW010000014.1, forward strand.
ACGGGATTCGACGAGACGCAGCTCGAATGCCCGCCCGACCTGCCCTCGGACGAGCGGGCCCGGGCCGACGTGCTGGCCGGGAAGACCCGCGCCGAGGCCGCCCGCCGCATCTACATGAACTGCTCGGGCAAACACGCCGCCATGCTCGCCACCTGCGCGATCAACGACTGGCCCACCGTCGGCTACCTGGATGCGGCGCACCCGCTGCAGCGCGCGGTGTCCGCGACGATCGCCGACATCACCGGGGAGCCCGAGACAGACCTGGGCATCGACGGCTGCGGCCTGCCGATCGTGCCCGTCTCGCTGGTGAATCTGGCCCGCGCGTACGCGGCGATGGCGACCGGCGACCCGGGCACCCCGGAGCGGCGCGTGGCCGACGCCATTCGCGCCCATCCGCGAGTGATTTCCGGCACGGACGGTCCCGACCTGCTGACCATGCGGGCGACCCCCGGACTGGTCTGCAAGATCGGCGCGGACGGCGTGCACGCGGGCGCGCTGCCCGACGGACGCGCCTTCGCGTACAAGATCGATGACGGTCACGACCGCGCCCGCATGCCCCTGACGCAGGCAATTCTGCGGCGCATGGGCGTCGAGTGGACCGACGCGCACGCGGATCTCGGTACCCCCGCGGTACTGGGTGGCGGAGCCCGGGTCGGCGTCATCCGCGCTATCCCCGGTTTACTCGGATAACCGCCGGTCGGAAGGCGACAACCCGGCAAACGTCACTACTTCGCCAGTCTTCGCCCACTCCTGGAAGCGCGACCGCCTGACACACGCTAAAGTGTCTGTCAGGAAGAGTATTAATTCGAACGGGGCCGCCAAACCACCCCAGGCCGCTCCGCAGTGACGTGAGGGGGTCAGCCATGGGCCGTGGCCGGGCTAAGGCAAAGCAGACCAAGGTTGCACGCGAGCTGAAGTACAGCTCGCCGTCAACCGACTTCACGAGCCTTCAGCGCGAGCTGTCAGGACCGTCCCACAGTCTGTCGGGACCGTCCCACAACTCGCAGCGCGGTGACGTGCTGTCCGACGAGCACGACGGCGACGATTCGCTGTCGCGCTGGGACGACAAGGACGACGACTACGACAACTGGCGCCACTGACCCGATCGACGTGTGAAGGGGGAGGCCTGCGCGGCCTCCCCCTTCACACGTCGGTGAAGAAAGTCAGGACCGGTCGATGGTTCGCATCACCAGCTGAGGGCTTGCCGCATCGACGTCCCGCCTCTCCTCGGACGGGACCTCGATGTGTTTGTGCTGTCCGTAGGTTCGATACCTGATTCACGCACAGCACCCTGATACGCCGAACGGCGCCCGCACCCGTTTCCAGGGTGCGGGCGCCGTTTCGTCAATGCGGCGCGTCGCTCAGAAGCGCGGGTGTTCGCCCAGGAGAACCACGCGGTCGGCGTCGGCGTCCTTGGCCTTCTTGACCGTGCCGAGCGTCCAGCAGGCGATGTGGCGGGCGGTGAGCACGGCCAGCGCGCGCTCGGCGTCCTCCGGGGCGACGACGGCGACCATGCCGACGCCCATGTTGAACGTCTTCTCCATCTCGATGCGCTCCACACGGCCGCGCTGGGCGATCAGCTTGAAGATCGGCGCGGGATTCCAGGTGCCGCGGTCGAGTTCGGCGACCAGTCCGGCGGGCACGACCCGGGCCAGGTTGCCGGCCAGCCCGCCGCCGGTGACATGCGCGAACGTGCGCACATCGGTCTCAGCGATCAGGGCCAGGCAGTCCTTGGCGTAGATCTTGGTGGGCTCGAGCAGCTCCTCGCCCAGCGTGCGGCCGAACTCCTCGACGTGCCCGCTCAGCGACATCCGGTCGATGTCCAGCAGCACCTTGCGCGCGAGGCTGTAGCCGTTGGAGTGCAGGCCCGTGGAGCCCATGGCGATCACCACGTCACCGGGACGCACCCGCTCGGGGCCCAGCACGGCCTCGGCCTCCACGACGCCGACCCCGGTGGCCGAGATGTCGTAGTGGTCGTCCCCCATCAGCCCGGGGTGTTCGGCGGTCTCGCCGCCCAGCAACGCACAGCCCGCCTGAATGCAGCCCTCCGCGATGCCGGACACGATCTGGGCGACCCGCTCGGGCACCACCTTTCCCACGGCGATGTAGTCCTGCAGGAACAGTGGTTCGGCGCCGCACACGACCAGGTCGTCCACGACCATCGCGACGAGGTCGAGGCCGACGGTGTCGTGCTTGTCCATCGCCTGCGCTACCGCGAGTTTGGTGCCGACGCCGTCGGTGGAGGAGGCCAGCAGCGGCTCGCGATAACCACCCTTGAGTGCGAACAGCCCGGCGAAACCGCCGAGCCCGCCCTGCACCTCGGGCCGGCTGGCTTTGCGGGCCAGGGGGGCGAACAGCTCGACCGCGCGGTCACCCGCCTCGATATCCACGCCTGCGGCGGCGTACGAGGCGCCACCCAGGCCGTCCACACCGGCACCACTCGGGGTCTGCTCAGTCATTTTCGGGGAAAGCTCCAAACCGAATCGGCGGATAGATGCCTGATCACGCTACCGGAGCCGGGTAACGGGACCGCACCGGTATTGGCTTGGAGTATTGACAAAAGCTCGGCAATCCGGTGACGCCGTCGTCCAGGGGCCTTGCGAACTAGCACCGGCACCGCGCGGGTTCGGTCGAATCCGGCGGCCCGCCAGTTGATTCCGCCGCGCCGACTCGGCCGTCTCGCGTCGTTACGGCAGGTTCTCGGCCGAGCCCTGCCCGCTCGACCGGGCCGAACGCTTCCGGTGACATCCCCCAGCACGCGAAGCTCGGGACAGGGGTGGCGGAAGCGCGCGCCACGGCGGCTCGAGCACGCCATCGTGGGCGCGCTCCTCCCATCCATTGACATACATACTGTATGTATGTGAATCTGACGGTATCGACTCGACTACCGGAGGCTCAGATGGCAACCAGCAGCGCACTCGGCCCTATCGATCACGTAGATCTGCCCGGCGGGCGGATCGCCTATCACGACACCGGTTCCGGCGACCCGGTCGTCTTCGTGCACGGGCTCCTGGTCAACGCCGATCTATGGCGCAAGGTCGTGCCGGGCGTCGCGGCGGCCGGGCACCGCTGCCTCGCACCGGACTGGCCCTTCGGCGCGCACACGATTCCCGTGCCCGGCGCGGACCTTTCGCCCACCGGCGCGGCGGACCTGATCGCCGCCTTCCTCGAGCGCCTGGACCTGCGCGATGTCACCCTGGTGGCCAACGACACCGGCGGCGCGATCACCCAGATCCTGTTGACCCGCAACCGGTCCCGGATCGCCCGCGTCGTGCTGACCGACTGCGACGCCTACGACAAGTTCTTCCCGCAGCCGTTCACCCCGCTGCCCCGCCTGGTGGCGATCCCGGGGCTACTGCGTGCGATGCTGGCGTCGATGCGCTTCAAGCCCGCCCTGCGGCTGCCGATCGCTTTCGGCCTGGTGACCAAGCGGCTGCCGCCCGCCGAGATCACCGACTCGTATCTGCTGCCCAGCCGCAGGTCCGCCGAGGTGCGCGCCGACCTGCGCCGGTTCCTGCGCGGGGTGCACAAGCGCTACACCCTGGCCGCGGCGGAGCGCTTCCCGGAGTTGGATCTGCCGGTTCTGCTGGCCTGGGCGAGCGAGGACAAGGCCTTCAAGCCGTCCTTCGCGCGACGCCTGGCACAGGACCTGCCCAATGCGACGCTGCGGATGATCGACGATTCGTACACCTTCATCTCTGAGGACCGTCCCGAGTTGCTCACCGAGTTGATCGTGGAGTTCACTCGGCTGCATGCCACGCCGTAGTCAGGAGGATCGCTCCCGCACCACCCGGACCGCACTCGAACAGGCCGGTCGCCGGCTGTTTGCCGAGCGCGGGTACGCGGGCGTCTCGGCCGAGGAGATCGTCACCGAGGCCGGGGTCACCCGTGGCGCGCTGCACCACCACTACGGCGACAAGCGGGGACTGTTCCTGGTCGTGCTAGAACAACTGGAGGCGGACAACACCGCCGAGATCACCCGCGCCATCGAGGAACTGCCCGATCCGAACGACCTCATGGCCGCGATGGCCGCGGGCCTGCGCGTCTTCCTGAACCTCAGCAGCCGCGCCGAGAGCGTGCGCATCGCCATGTCCGACGGCCCGACCGTGCTGGGCTGGGAGGGCTGGCGCGAGATGGAAAGCCGCCACGGTCTGGGCCTGATCACCGACCTGCTCGAACGGGGCGTCGCCGCCGGCGTGGCGGTGGCGGCCCCGGTGCGGGTGCTGTCACATCTGATCCTGTCGGCGGTGACGGAGGCGGGCATGCTCGTCGCCAACGCCGAGGATCCCGAAACCACCCGTGCCGAGGCCGAGCAGTGCCTGCTGCTGATGCTGGCCGGGCTGATCCGGATACCCGGCGGCTAGCTGTGTGAGGCCGACTCAGCATCGACGTTCGCTCCGCGGCGGGGAATTGCTCCCCCATGGCGCGTGCGAGTCGCTCGATCCGGACCCGTGATGCCGACGTTAGGCTTTGCCCGATCCACTCCGGCTCGGATGCACCGACGAAAGCCCTTCTGCGGCAGAACGGAGCGACATGTCCGATGTGCAACCTCAGGAACCGCCGGCGGTGAATCGGCGGACCGCCCTCGGGACGGGTGCGGCGGCGCTGGGCGGGGCGGCGCTCGGAGCAGGTTTGACCGCGGCCGCAGCCTGCGCCGAGACCACCCCGAGCGCACTGCCGAGCGCGAGCGATGTCGACGCCAATCTCAACAACTCACCGCATCTGTTTCACCTCACCGCCGCCGATCCGGACCGGTACAGCGGCGGCACTCTGCAAGGCGCGCACGAACAGAACTTCCCGGTGCTCGCCGGACAAAACGGCGCGGCCTACTTCGTCCGGCTACAGCCCGGCGGAATCCGCGAACCCCACTGGCATCCCACCGCATGGGAACTCAACTACCACATTTCCGGCACCGCGAAATGGACCCTGCTGGGCACTCATCCGGACGGCAGCTATCACACCGACGTGTTCGAGGCACACGCCGGTGATCTCGTCTTCGCCCCGCAAGGGTTCTTCCACTATTTCGAAAACGCCCGCACCGACGCCCCGCTAGAACTGCTCATCGTCTTCAACTCCAGCGCCCCCGAGAACAGTGACGACATCGGCCTGCTCGGCGCGCTGAACTCGATCCCTCGGGATGTCGCCGCCACCGTGCTCGGCGTTCCCGTCTCGACCTTGAACGCCATCCCCACCGACGTCAAACCGATCGTGATCACCGCTCGACGCTGACAGGCGCAGGCGTATCCCATCGAGCGAGTGGCGGCCGAGAGGGCGGGCATGAGCCGATGCCGACTGCGCTCAGCTGCATCCACCGAAGTAATCGCGTCGTACATCACATGCCGGAGTTACTCTGCAGCTATCATCTGTGCTGCATGTGTCCGATAACCAGTGGGCCAGGAGAGCTATTCCCAGTCGAATCCAGCGAGAGGGTAGTCGCATGACTCGTCGGTATAGAGAATCCACGACCAGCGCGTCGCGACGCGCCCTGCTGTCGATCGTCGGCGCGATACCGCTTGCCGTCGCGGTGACCTACTCGAGCGCCACGGGCGCCGCCGCCGCGCAGCCCAGCGTTGCGGCTCCCCCGCCCCTCGAGCAGCTCCGGAGCAGCACCGTGCAGCACATCGTCACCCAGCGTGCGATCGGAACTTCAGCCGTGTGGGGACCTGGTCGGGTGCACTACGGCATGGTGGCGCCCGCACCCGTACTCGCACCGGGCGGCGTGCCCGGTCGCGGCTCTCAGGCAGAGAACGCCACAGCCGCTACCAGGGCGTCGATCCGCGCCGGGCTGCACCCGGCGGTCGACGGCAACTATTCGGACAGGGTCACCCGGATGACGAGGGATGGCGGCACCGCCGGTCTCGTCATCGGCGCGGTCGCGGGAGCTATACCGGCCGCGCTGTTCGGGGCCATACCGGGAGCGATTATCGGCGCTACGGTCGGTGCAATTGCCGGCGGGACCATGGGCGGTGTGGCCATGGGCATTCCGACTCTGGGTATGGGCGCACCCTTGGGAATGATGGGCGGCGCCCTCGCGGGCGCCGGCGCCGGCGCCGCGGTAGGCGCCGTAGTCGGCGCAGTAGTGGCCGCTGTTCCCACCGCCATCATCACCGGAGCCACAGGCTACGCGCTCGGCGCAGCCACCGGGACCGGCAACGGTTCGCAGAGCTGAGAAACCGTCCAGTGCTAGGGAGCGTTCACGCCCTGCGGGCGCTCGCTCCGACCTCCACCCGGGAGCGGGTGAAACGCGCCGCCCGTGCCAGCGCGGCGCGGCTCTCGGGCAGGTCGGGCAGGATGCTCATGAACGCGTGCACCTGCCCACGCCACAATTCCAGCGAATTCGGCACACCGGCCGCAGTCAATCGCTGCGCCATCAGCTCGCAGTCATACCGCAGCAGCTCGTCCTCACCGACCATCAGCAGCACCGGCGGCAAGCCCGCCAGCGACCCGTTCACCGGCGACAGTGCCGGATCGACCTGCCCGTCCACCTTGGCGCCGTAGTGCACCATGCGCCGCACCGCCGACATCGGAATGTAGGCGTCGCGGCCGACATTGCAGTAATCCTGCTTGGCGTGGTGGTCCAGGTCCAACAGCGGTGACAGGCCGATCAGCCCGGCCGGAACGGGCAATCCGTGGAGGTTCGCCTGCAGGGCTGTCGCGAAACTCAGGAACCCACCGGCCGAATCGCCGGCGAACACGGTCCGGGCCGGATCGGCACCGTGCCGCAACAACCATCGATATGCGGTCAGGCAGTCCTGGATCGAACCGGTGATGGTCGTGCCCGGTAGCTGCCGGTATTCCACGTTCACCACGGGCAGTCCGGTGCGCCGGGCCAAACTGGCGGCGATCGGCCGGTGCGAATCCAGCCCGCACATGAAGAAGGCACCGCCGTGCATGTACATCACCGCGCCCTCGCGCAACGACCGCCGTCGACCCGCCGGATGCAGGATCTCCATTCGGAACCCCTTCAGGCGTATCTGCTCGCGCTCCACCCCGCGCGGCGCCGGGCGCACCCGCGCCAGGCCGTCCAGGACGGTGCGAGCGACCGGCATCGTTACCGGGTGGATCGGGTAGTGCCGTACGACCGGGGCAACCACGCCACGACAGGCAAGCCGCAGTGCCTGTGAACACAGGCTGGTTCGACCCGGGTTGACGACCGTGCCGGATTCGCGGCCCGGCTCGGGCACAGGTTCCACGGCCGGAACAGTCACCATCGCGCACCTACGTCACTACCAGCACAGCCGAGCCGTCCACGGCCCAGCGCGGGGCCGAGCGCCCCCGGCGGCAATGGCGTGTCGTCGGAACGCACATATCGGCAGGCAAGCGGTGAGAGTGCAGTCATCAGCAGGATCCGTGTTCTGGTCACGCGGCCGCGCGGAGCTCTCCCCGCCGGCCGGACAAGTTGTGGTGTGGATGTGTAATCGCAGGGCGGCGCGTGCGCGTCCGCGTGCAGCCGGACCCGGCATGCTGCCGAGTGCGGCCGTCGCATTATTGGGTTGCCGAATTGCTGTGGCAGGTAAGCTCTCGACTCGTTGCGCTACGCAAGGTGATCGTCAGCCGAACTTGTTATCAAGTCGTTATTGTAATGCGACTCCGGCGTGACAGTCAATGCTCAACATTCCCGTACTTGCTGGTAGCGCGGCCACCGAGGAGCCCCGAGTCGTTACATATACCGTTCATCGAGACTGCCACCGCCCGTTTCCCGGCCACCACCGACTGTCACCTCGGCCGCGCGGAAGCTCTCGTAGATTCGTGAGAATCCTTCGGAACCGTGTCCGGCGGCGACCTGCCGGCCGATCAGCGCCTGCACCGCGGCGAGCGTCGCCGGGTTCACCCCCTGCTCGTCGCTGGCGCGCACGATGTACCACAGATCGGAGAAGTCCAGGCTCTGCTGGCCGGCAACGGCGTAGTCACCGCCGTCGATAATCCGCGCGAAGCCAGCGAAACTGCCGGTCATGGCACTGATGAACGGAGTCGTGCGAGCGGCGAACTCCATCGCGGTCATGCCTTCCGAGCCGACCATCGCAGCGCCGTGAATGAAGCCGGCGAACATCTGGTACATCGCGGACAGCATGGCAAGGTCGATCAGCGACGCCCTGCCCGCATCCGAACCGTCGAAGATGCTGGTTGCCCACGTGTCGAGGACTTTGCGGTGCTGGTCGAAGGCGGCCTGCGAGCCGCTGTAGAAGACCTGCGCGCCGGGTGATCCGATCATGGCGGGCACGGCCAGGATGGCGCCGTCGAGATAGTCGATCCCGTGCTCGGCGGCCCACGCAGCGAGCTCGCGCGCCTCGTTCGGAGTGGTTGTGGTGAGGTTGACCAGCGTCTTGCCGCGCAGCTGAGCGACGACGGGGTCGAGGGTGTGGCGTCTCGTCCACCGCGAGGTCTACGCGGAAGTGCCACCAAAGGTCGAATACTCCCTCACCGAGGCAGGTGCCTCCCTCAACGAGGCCCTCCGCCCGCTCGGCCGGTGGGGTCGGGAACGACTCCGCCGAGCACGTCTCGAGGTCACCGATACCGACACCCCGCAGACCGTGACGTCAACAACGTCCTGAGCTCGCTGTGGCGTTATGGGCGCTGGGCGAGTTGTTGTGCGTCCAGGGCGCGTTGGAGTGTCAGGGTGTCTTCCAGGACGAGGTCGTCCACCAGGCGGCCCCAGCGCAGGGTGATCCACTGCATCGCGGTGTTGCGGTAAGGGGTGCCGTCGGCGAGCGTGGCGCTCGCGCGTAAGTGGACCGCCACCTTGGTATTCCACGGCCAGCCGCCGGCTACCACGTCCACCAATTCGAGGCGGACGCCGGGCAGGAGGCGGTCGAATCGGGTGAACCAATCTCGGAAGGCCTCCCGGCCGCGGACGTCGGCGCCGAGCGGCGTATCACCGAGGAATCGGAAGTGGACATCCGGGGCGGCCATCGACACCGCGGCGTCGTGGTCGCCGCTGCCGGTGCGGCGCCAGGTTCTGCGGACCAGGAATCGTACGATGGCGTGGTACATAATAGGACTGTAAACAGCTAGGTTGCTAAAAGCAAGGGACTGGATGTGGCGAGGACAGACTTTCACGAGATCGCGTGCTCGATCGCGCGGTCGGCGTCGATCGTGGGCGATCCGTGGGCGCTGTTGATACTTCGCGACGCCGCTCTGGGGCTGCGGCGCTTCGAAGAGTTGCAGCGGGATCTCGGGGTGGCCACCAATGTGCTGAGCCAGCGGCTGCAACGGCTGGTGGATGGTGGTGTGCTGCAACGTCATTTGTACGAGCAGCGGCCCGACCGCTACGAGTATCACCTGACCGACAAGGGGCGCGATCTGATTCCAGCGCTGTTCGCGCTCATGGCATGGGGTGACCGGTGGGAGTCCGGGCAGCAGGGGCCGCCGTTACTGCTGCGGCACCATACCTGCGGCGAGCAGGCCAATGCGGCGGTGACATGCGATCGCTGCGGCACCGCACTCACTGCCGAATCCGTTGCATATCAACCGGGTCCGGGTGGTCGGACCGCCGATGGCACGGCGTTGGTCGCGACGGTATTGAGCCGACGCACGGGGGACGCAAGCCGCGGCGAGCTGTCAGCAGACCACGGCGACCCATCGGAATGACTTGTGGTGCCGGTCATCGTGAGCCGGTCGGCGGCCATGGCGGGGTCAGGCGCTGGGGGTGAGCAGTCCGTAGTGGCCGTCATAACGGTGGTAGAGCACGCAGCCGCGGTGACACGCGGGGTCGCGGAAGAACACGAACGGCCACCCGTACTCGCATGAGAGGAGTGTGCCCGTGTCACAGTGCCGTCCAGAAGAGCCGGAGGTCACCGGCTCGAGGCCTCGCACATCGCCCAGAGGCCAGGTCACGCAGGAAATCCGGCGGATCGGGCCGCGAGGATCACGGTGGCGGCGGTGACCACGACAGCAGTCCAGGGTATGTAGTCACCGAGGCGGTCGTAGGGTGTGCGGTCGGATTGCGGGGGTATGCGGAGGCTCGCGATGATCACGCCGTGTTCGGATTGGCTCAGCCAAGCGAGTCGGCGGCCCTGGGCGTCGAAAGCGGCCGAATCGCCGGTCAGAGCCGCCTGCACGACGGGTCGCCCGGTTTCGGCGGCTCGCACTGCCGCGAGGGCGGCGTGCTGGTCCGGGCCCCAGGTGCCTTGGAAGGTCACGGTCGCGGTCTGGTACACGATCAGATGAGCGCCGAGATTCGTTGCCATCCTCGACATGTCGGGGAAGGTCGATTCGAAGCAAATGAGCACGCCGATCGGTAGGGTCCGCCCGGCCCGGTCGGTCGGCGATAGCAGGTGTGGTCCGATGCCGGGCACCGTGTCGCGGGGTGCTGCCCGGCTGATGCTGGTCAGCCAGCCCAGGTAGCGGCGAAACGGAATGTACTCGCCGAAGGGCACCAACCGGTTCTTCACATACGTGCCCTGCACCCCTTGCGCATTCACCAGGACAGCCATCTTCTGTTTGCCAATTCCCGACACCACCGCGTCCTGATCGACCAGGATGTCGGCGCCGGCCGCCGCGGACAGTGCCCGGATCCGTTCCAGCAGGGCCGGATCGCGATCCAGATCGGTACCGGCGACACTGCTCTCACCCCACACGATCAGGTCCGGCCGCGGATCGCCCGATGCCGAACCGGCCAGTGCGGCTGTCAAGCTGTCCTCGCCCCGGCTCGTGTCCTGGTCCCCGGGCTGCACCAGCGCAATGGTCTCCGTTTCCGCTACTGCGGGTGGGGAGGCGAGCGCGAACAGCAGCGGCCCCGCCCCGATACCGACCATTACCGCCGAGGCCGCCAGGATCGGTGGCAGCACACCACTTTTCGGCACTGGCCGACCGATTCTCGCCGCAGTGCCGGCCGGAGCGAACCAGCGCGGCCGGATCGACACTGCGGCCAGGACAATCCCGGTATCGGTCAGTACGATCGCGGCACCGACCAGCCACATCCCACCCCAAGCGGCCAGCACCAGTACGGCTGGATGCTGCCATTGACCGGCCCCGAGTACCGCCCACGGCCCACCGAACAGCCGCCATGATCGCACCCATTCGGCGAGTATCCAGCAGCTGGGCAGTACGATCGCTGCGGCCGCTGTTCGCGGCACCGTAACCGGCGGGCGGAGCAGGTGCCGCGCGGCCGCACCGAACGGCATCCAGGTAGCTCCGAAGACGATGCCGATGAGAAGCAATCCGGGCCCGATCTCCGGCACGAGCCAGTAGAGGCCCGCGATCAAGTATCCAGCGCCGAACCACCAGGCGCACACCGCGGCTGAACGCGTCGTGCGCGCCCGAATCATCAGTACGAGCCCCGGAACGAGCGCGAACCAGGCCAGCCAGGACAGATTCGGGGCTGGGAATGTCAGGATCGGCAGCGCTCCCGCTAGCAGCCGTGCCACATGCACTGCCGCCGACCGCGAGAAGCGCATCAGCCGCTCCCGGGCACCGCCTATAGACCACGGGGACGTGCCGCCGATGCTCATCGACCCGGGCGCGTCGACGAACGGTGTTGCGGCCGAACGGATTCGTTGATTGTCCGCGGCGATATCCGCGCAGCGGAGGCTGGATCCGGCCGTCCGGTCCGAAGCCGGTCCCGGTCGTGGGATCCCGTCACCGCGCACTGTCCGTCATCGCCCCGACGACCTCCTCGCGCACGCGCGTCACGACCCAGGTCAGCGGATACGAACAAGACCGATGCTCGACAGCAGGATGGTGGAACGTGTCGAGTCCGCGGGCATCGACCGTCGTCGGGACCGGAACCCGCCGGGTGCGAGTCCCCTTGTCCCACGCAGGGCAGTCGGCGTCTCGAGCCGGATCCTCGGGAGCAGCACCGGCTCATCCCTGGGCGCTCCGGGCGGCGCTCGCCGGCTCGCGCGACGATTGCCCGCTGTGCATTCCCGCTATGGTCTCCGCCAGGAGCGGCGCGACCGAGCACACTCGAATCTCCGGCGGCAGGTGGCGGTGCTCGATGGTGTCGGTGTTGGCGAGGGCGTCGGCCAGCCCGAGATTGGCGGTGCCGGCGATGATGCGCAGCGTGCTCATGTTCGGACGATGTCCTTTCCGGTCCCCGCGATGGCAGTCGATGACGTTTCGATATGGTCCAGGGTCGGCGGCCACTCGCCGGTCTCGGCAGGTCCGGTGGTCATCGGCGCCGGAGTCGTTCGTCCCGGCGTGCACTCCGGTAGCAAACCAGCGATGGCGACCTTCCGACGCTCAGGACGGGCCGCATGGACCAGCGCCGAGTTCTAGCTCCCCGCCAGCGGGAATGCTAGATTCATCGATGCACAGCTCACGGCGTCCACCGCCGTGGTGGGCGTCAGTCTTCGATACGGAGGTGGTCCCTGTGCTCAGATTCGATCCGTTCCACGATCTCGACACCGTTGCTCGCCAATTCCTCGGCGACACCGCCGGTTCCGCACGCGCACCACGTTTCATGCCGATGGATTTGTTCCGCGCCGGCGACCACTATGTGCTCAACGCCGATCTGCCCGGGGCGGACCCCGGGTCCATCGACGTCAGCGTCGATCACGGCACCCTGACGTTGCAGGCGCGCCGCAGCCTGCCCGGCGATGAGCACGTGCAATGGCTGGCTTCCGAACGCTTCACCGGCACCTACATGCGGCAGCTGTCGCTCAGCGACGCGGTCGATGCCGATCACATCACCGCGACCTACAGCGACGGCGTCCTGTCGGTCACCCTGCCGATTTCCGAGAAGGCCAAACCACGCCGGATCAGCATCACCGGAACAGGCAAAGCACCGAAGACCATCGAGGCAGGCAAGCGCTGACCAACCTGAGGTGGTTCGGTGACCGGCAGCGCCGCCGGTCACCTCCCAACGACCCTCAGGGCAATCTTGGTCGTGACGGTATTGAGCCCGGAGGCGGCGACCCCCAGTGAGCTATCGGAACAGTGAAACCCCCTTGGGGGTCGACGACCGTCCGGCACCGGCCGCCGACCCTGGCACCGCCTGGTGTCTTCCGGGCGGAATTCGTGGGCGCCACAGCTGATTCGGGTCAGCCTCCGTGGTCGGTCGCGAACAGGGCCGCGGAGGCGGCGCGGCGGCGGCGCTGTTCGGCCGGGTCGGGCACGGGGACGGCCGCGACCAGGCGCTGGGTGTACTCCTGGGCCGGGTGGCGCAGGATCTCGTCGCGGGTACCTTGCTCGACCACGGCGCCGTTGCGCAGCACCATGATCCGGGCAGCGAGCTGATCCACCACGGCCAGGTCGTGACTGATGAACAGGCACGCCCAGCCGAATTCCCGCTGCAGATCGGCGAACAGCTCGAGCACGGTGGCCTGCACGGAGACATCCAGCGCGCTGGTCGGCTCGTCGGCGATCAGCAGATCCGGATTCAGCACCAGGGCCCGCGCCAGGCTCGCGCGCTGCCGCTGCCCGCCCGACAGTTCGTGCGGATAGCGCTTTTCGGTGCCCGTGGGCAGTTGCACCGCGTCCAGGATGGTGCGTACCCGGGTGCGCAACGCCTCGCCAGTGGCCGCGCGGTGCACCACCAGCGGCTCGGCGATGCACTGCCCGACGGTCAGTCGCGGATTCAATGACGTTGCCGGATCCTGGAATACGAAGCCCAGCCGCTTGCGCACCGGGCGCAGCTTGCGCTCCGACAGCCCGGTCAGCTCCCTGCCCTGAATCCGGATGACGCCGGCGGACGGCCGCTGCAAGGCCGCGACGCAGCGACCGATCGTGGTCTTGCCGGACCCGGATTCCCCTACCAAACCGAGGGTTTCGCGCCGGCCAATGGTCAGGCTCACCGCATCGACCGCGCGGAAGGCCGAACGGCCCAGCACCCCGGGGAATTCCACGGTCAGATCGCGAACCTCGAGGACGGTCTCCACCGCCGCATCGGCCGGATCCTTACCTTCCCCCGCCACCTGAGCAGCTGGTATATCCGCTGCCGCACTATCTTCGGCCGCCCGATCGGCACCGAGCACCGAATCCGACTGCGGCGGAATGGGCGACACCGCCTCCTCGCTCGGCGCCAGCCCCGCACCCAGGTGCGGTACGGCGGCATGCAGATCGCGGGTGTACTGCGCCTTCGGCGCGGAAAACAGCTCGTCCACCGGCGCGGTCTCCACGACCTTGCCCGAGCGCATCACCACGACGCGGTCGGCCAGATCGGCGACCACACCCATATTGTGGGTGATCAGCACGATGGCGCTGCCGATGCGATCACGCAGATCGCGTAGCAACTCCAGGATTTCGGCCTGCACGGTGACGTCCAGCGCCGTAGTCGGCTCGTCGGCAATGATCACCTTGGGCTCGCAGGCGATGGCGATCGCGATCATCACGCGCTGCTTCTGCCCGCCCGAGAGCTGATGCGGATAGAAGTCGACCCGATGCTCCGGATTCGGCAGTCCGACCATCCGAAGCAGTTCCACCGCACGGGCTTTCGCGGTCTTGCGCTTCAGGCCGGTATGCGCGCGCAGGGCCTCGCAGATCTGGTATCCGACGGTGAACAGCGGATCCAGGGCCGCGCCGGGCTCCTGAAACACCATCGAGATATCGCCGCCGCGGATCGCGGTCAGCTGCTTCTCCGACATCGCGGTGATCGTGTCGGCTCCGACCGTAACCAGCCCCTTGACGCGAGCGGTCTTGGGCAGCAGGCCGATCGCGGTGCGCGAGCTCACCGATTTACCGGATCCGGACTCGCCGACGATGGCCAGTACCTCGCCCGGATAGACCTCGTACGACACGTCGTCGACCGCGTTGACCGCGCCCGCATCGGTCGCGAAGGTGACCGACAGTGACCGAATCGCCAGGGCCGTCGGGCGACCCGAGGTACCCTCCTGCGCCACCACAGCGGGTTCGCCGTTCGATTCAGTCATCCTTGCCCTCCTGAGCCACTCCGTCGGCGGGGGCCGCATCGACGTTCCGCCGGGTGCGCAGCAGCGGGTTGAGTACCTCGTTGAGGCTCTCGCCCACCATCGTCATTCCGAGCACGATCAGCACGATCGCGACACCGGGAAATATGCCGGTCCACCAGATCCCGTCGGACACATCGGCCAGCGCCTTGTTCAGGTCGTAGCCCCATTCGGCGGCCTGGGTCGGCTCGATGCCGTAACCCAGGAATCCCAGCGCGGCCAGCGTCAGGATCGCCTCGGAGCCGTTGAGGGTGATGATCACCGGCAGCGACTGGGTGACGTTGGGGAAGATGTGCCGGAACAGGATTCGCCCGATGGGCGCGCCGGTGACCCGGGCGGCATCGACGTAGGGTTCGGTCTTCACCGCCACCGTCGCATTGCGCACCACCCGGAAGTATTGCGGCACATAGATCACCGTGATCGCCACGGCCGCGGACAGCACGCCGCCGAAGCTCGACGAGTTGCCGCCCGCCACCACGATCGACACCACGATCGCCAGCAGCAGCGTCGGGAACGCGTAGATCGCGTCCATGAACAGCACCAGCACCCGGTCCACCCAGCGCCCGACATAGCCGGACACCAAACCCAGCGGCACGCCGACGATCAGCGAGAGCACCAGCGAGATCGCGATGACGATCAGCGCCGTGCGCGCACCGTAGACCACGCGGGAGAACACGTCCTCCCCGCGCACCGAGGTGCCGAACCAGTGCTGCGCCGAGGGCGCCTGCTGGCGCACGAAATCCACGCCGTGATCGGAGATCTGGGCGAATCCGTAGGGCGCGATCAGCGGCGCGAACAGCGCGACGATTACGAACAGCCCGATCAAGGCGAGCCCGCAGATCAGCGTCACCCGCTGCAGTCCCGAGGTGAGCGAGAACAGCTTCAGCCCGGGAATCCCGCGCCGGGGCACGGCCGGAACCACAACCGGCTCGGCCATCAATTCAGGAGCGGTCACTAGAACCTCACCCTCGGATCAATAAGAGCCACAACAACATCCACCAGGAAGCTCACCACAGCGACGATCAGCGCGAGGAACGCGACGATGCCCTGCACCGCGACGAAGTCCCGCGCCTGCAGATACTGCGCCAGCTGATACCCCAGGCCCTTCCATTCGAACGTGATCTCGGTGAGCACGGCGCCGCCGAGCATCATCGCGATCTGCATGCCCATCACCGTGACGATCGGAATCATCGCGTTGCGGAACGCATGTCGGCCCGTCACGACCCGATCCGAGAGCCCGCGGGCACGTGCGGCGTCGACGAAATCGCTGCGCAGCGTCTGGATCAGGTTGATCCGCACGAGCCGCAGGAATATGCCCGCGGTCAGCAGCCCGAGCGTGATCGCGGGCAGGATGGCGTGTTTCACCACGTCGAGCAGATATCCGTTGTCGCCGTACAGGATCGCGTCGATGAACAGGATGTTCGTCTTCGGCGAGACGTTCTGCAGCGCGAGTTCGACATTGGTGCTGGCCCGCCCGGCCACAGGCAGCCAGCCCAGTTTCACCGCGAACACCAGCTTGAGCAGCAGGCCGACGAAGAACACCGGCGCGGCGTAGACCAGGATCGCGAACAGCCGCAGCCCCACATCGGCCGCCTTGTCCCGCCGCTTGGCGGCCACCCGACCCAGCGGCACGCCGACCAGGAACGCCACGATCAACGCCCAGAACACCAGCTCCAGCGTCGCCGCGCCGTAGCTGACGACGACGTGACCGATGGCCTGATTGTCCTGAGTACGACCGAAATTCCCGCGCACGATCCCGGAGATGTACTGCCAGTACTGGGTCAGGATGGGCCGGTCGTAGCCGGCCGCGTGCTTGCGCGCGGCGATCTGGTCCGGTGGCAGCCGCCCGCCCAGCGCGGCACTGATCGGATCGCCCACGACCCGCATCAGGAAGAACACCACCGTGACCAGAATCCAGGCCGTCGGGATGATCAGCAGCAGCCGCACGCCCAGGTAGCGCAGTAGCGCGCCGTAACGAGATCCACCGCGGCGCGGCGCCTTCGAGCGAGCAGGAGCCGGGGCGGCCGGCTCCCGCTCGGTGGTTACGGTCGTCACTTGCTCAGCACGCTGAAGCGGAACTTGGTCGACGGGTCGAGCGTGGTGTCCACACCCTGCACGCTCTTGGTCGCGACCGCGATCTGCTTACCCGAGAGCAGCGGAATGATCGACAGGAACTTCTGCGCCATGTCCGTCTGGATCTGCTGGATGATCGCGGCGCGCTTGTCCTTGTCGGGCTCGGTGGCCTCGGCGGTCAGCTGCGCGGTCAGGCCCGGATCCTCGAAGTGGTTCTGCAGGAAGTTGTTCGGCGCGAAGAACGGGGTCAGGTAGTCGTCCGCGTCCGGGTAGTCCGGGAACCAGCCCATCTGGAAGACCGGGTAGCCGTCCTTCACCCGCTCCTTGTTGTAGGTCACCCATTCGGTGGACTGCAGGTTGACCTTGAACAGTCCGGTGGCCTCGAGCTGATTCTTGATCGCGGCGTACTCCTCGGAACTGCTGGAGCCGTAGTGATCCGGGTTGTACTGCAGGTTCAGCGTCACCGGGGTCTGCACGCCGGCGTCGGACAGGAACTTGGCCGCCTGGTCCTTGTTGGGCTTGTCGCCGTAGATGGCCTTGTACGGCTCGATCGCGCCCGGATAGGCCGACGGCACAGGCGAATACGCGGGCTGATAGGTGCCCTTGTACACGCCGGTGGACAGCGCGTCGCGGTCGATGCTGGAGGCCACCGCCTTGCGGACCGCCAGCTTCTGGTCGGGAGTACCGCCCGGCATCGTATTCATGTTGAACACGATGTAGCGCAGCTCACCGCCGGGACCCGAGTGCACGGCCACCTTGCCGTCCTTACCCAGAGAATCCAGGTCGGTCGGGCTCAGGCTGCGATACGCGACATCGATGTTGCCGTTCTGAATGTCCAGCTTGAGGTTGTCGCTGGAGGCGTAGTACTTCTCGGACACCGTCGCGGTCTTCGGCTTGCCGAGGATGCCGCTGTAGCCCGGATTCGCCTGGTACTGAACGAGCTTGTTCTTGTCGTAGCTGGTGATGGTGTACGGGCCGGAGTATCCCTTGCCCTTGACGACCGCGTCGTCCTCCAGCACCTTGTCGGCCGGGAACACCTTCTCGTCGACGATCGGCCCGGCCTGCGTGGCCAGCACCGGCGCGAAGGTCTGATCGTTGGCGTTCTTGAGAGTGAACACCACGGTGTCGGCGTTGAGGACATCTGTGTGATCCAGGTTGCCCAGCAGCGAGGCCGGACCGTTCGGATCGTTGATCTTGAGCATGCGGTCGAAGGAGAACTTCACGCTGGTCGCGGTCAGCGGATCGCCGTTGGCGAACTTCAGGCCCGGCTTCAGCGTGCAGGAAAACGTGGTGGGTGTGGCGAAAGCGCACTGCTGCGCGGCGTCGGGAGTCGCGGTCGTCGCGCCCGGAGCGAAGTTCAGCAGGTGCTGGTAGAGCTGGGTCTCGGGCACGTACGAGCCCTGATCGTAGGCCGCGGCCGGATCCAGGGAGTAGATCTTGTCGGTGGTCCCGATGACCAGGCCGGCGCCGCCGCCCCCGCCGTTGGTGCGCCCGGACCCGCATCCGGCGACCGCGAACAGCGCAAGACCCGCCATCCCAACCGCCGTAATTGATTTCACTCGACCCGACCGGGTCGTCGACGCCTGTGTCGCCGCTCGTCGCATGACTGTCCTCACCTCGCAACGCGGCACGCGCCACCCTGGATCACAGGGCGGTGCGGCCGCGGTGAACTTCGATATGGCGGGACAGTACCGCCAGCGCGTTACCGATATGTTGCGTTTCGCAACAATTGGTAGTCAAAGCGGTGCGACTGGTAGTCACTCCGACAAGCAGACGGCCGGAATCCCTATCAGGATCCCGGCCGAATGTGGCTCGTGCGAGCGGATGCTGCCTTCGGGGGCGGGGTGGGTGAACTCAGGGGCGGCTCAGCGCGCTCGCGTTCGCGTTCGCGCCGAGCAGCTCCGATTCCGACTTGTTGCCGAGGATCCCTTCGAGCACATTTTTCCCGATCGCGGCCTCGGTCGGCAGCGGAATCGGGTAGTTCCCGTCGAAACAGGCGCAGCACAGCCGCGAGCGCGGCTGCTCGGTGGCCGCGACCATGCCGTCGAGGGAGACGTAGCCCAGGCTGTCGGCGCCGATGGAGCGCCGCACGTTCTCCACCATCTCCTCGAGCGTGCCCTCGGAATCAGCCCCGTTGGCGATCAGCTCCGCGCGCGAGGCGAAGTCGATGCCGTAGAAGCACGGCCACTTCACCGGGGGCGAAGCGATGCGGACGTGGATCTCGAGCGCGCCGGCCTCGCGCAGCATGCGGATCAGCGCGCGCTGGGTGTTGCCGCGAACAATCGAATCGTCCACCACGACCAGCCGTTTGCCGCGGATCACCTCGCGCAGCGGGTTGAGCTTGAGCCGGATACCGAGCTGGCGGATGGTCTGGCTGGGCTGAATGAAGGTGCGCCCGACGTAGGCGTTCTTCATCAGGCCCTGACCGTAGGGAATGCCCGAGCCCTGCGCGTAGCCGACGGCGGCCGGGGTGCCCGACTCGGGCACCGGGATGACCAGATCGGCCTCGACCGAGTGCTCCTTGGCCAGGCGGCGGCCGATGTCCACGCGGGTGGCGTGCACCGAGCGGCCCGAGATGGTGCTGTCGGGCCGGGCCAGATAGACGTATTCGAAGACGCAACCCTTGGGCTCGGGGTTCGCGAACCGCGAGGAGCGCACCCCGTCGGCATCGATCGCCAGCAGTTCACCGGGCTCGATCTCGCGCACGAAGGCCGCGCCGACGATGTCCAGGGCCGCGGTCTCGCTGGCAACCACCCAGCCGCGATCCAGGCGGCCCAGGCACAGCGGGCGCACCCCGTGCGGATCGCGCGCGGCGTAGAGGGTGTGCTCGTCCATGAAGGTCAGGCAGAACGCGCCACGCAGGGTGGGCAGCAGCTCCATGGCCGCCTGCTCAATGCTCTTGTCTGCCGCCGCGTGGGCCAGCAGCGCGGTCATCACGTCCGAGTCCGAGGTGGCCGCAACCGATCCCGGCATCCGGTTGATCAGACCGAATTCCCGTGCACGCGAGGCCAATTCGGCAGTATTGACGAGATTTCCGTTGTGGCCCAGCGCAAGTCCGGTGCCCACCGCGGTCGTGCGGAAGATCGGCTGGGCATTCTCCCAGGTCACCGCGCCGGTGGTGGAGTAGCGGCAGTGGCCGATCGCGACGTGCCCGGGCATGGCGGCGAGGGTCTGCTCGTCGAATACCTGACTCACCAGGCCCAGATCCTTGAACACCAGCACCTGCGAGCCGTCGGCGACGGCGATGCCGGCCGCCTCCTGCCCGCGGTGTTGCAGCGCATACAGGCCGTAGTAGGTGAGTTTGGCCACATCCTCGCCGGGAGCCCAGACGCCGAAGACGCCGCACTCCTCCCGGGGCTCGTTTTCGGGCTGATCCGAGGCGGACACATCTGGCTGTTTCGGGCTCTCGACCGACAAATCGGTGTTGGTCACCGTTTGCTCCCTGTTCGGCGGGCTGGTGGCAACGATCATTCTACGGGTCACCCGCGCGAAACCTCCGGCGGGATCACCCGGTTGGCAGACCGTTTGCTGCTACCGTTCGGTCGTGGCGACGACCGACATCGCGGAAGTACCTGCTAGCCCCCGGCGCCTGAGCCCGCTGAGGTGGAGCCTTCCGATCATCGTGATGACGGCGCTGGCCGCGCTGCTGACGCTGATGTACCTGGATTACGTCGTGAATCCGGAGAAGAATCTGCACGACTTCCCGATCGCGCTGGTCAATCAGGATGTCGGCGATACGCTGCCCGGCCAGACCCAGCGGGTCAACTTCGGCGACCAGGTCGCGGACGGCCTGCGCAAGGCCATCCCGGCCAACGAATTCGACGTGCGTGTCCTGGGCCTCAACGAGGCTCAGCTGCAGATGCAGTCGGCACAGGTATACGGCACGATCATCATTCCCGGCGATTTCACCAAGCGCCTGGGCATCCTGGGCGTCGGCAGCGTCGTCCCGGGCGATATCGAACGCCCGATCATCACGCTGCAGACCAATCCGCGGATAGGTGCCTTCGCCACCCAGGTCGTGCAGCGGTTCGGCCAGCAGGCCCTGCCCCAGGTCAACGCCACCGTCGGCAAGCAGCTGACCGAGCAGGTCAGCGCGCAGCTCGGTCCGGCGACCCCGCTGTCGGGCGCCGCCCGGATCACCCTGGCCAATCCGATCAATATCGTCGTCGACCAGTTCCGGCCGCTGCCGGAGGGTTCCGGTCAGGGCCTGACGGCCTTCTTCTACGCCCTGCTCCTGCTGCTGGCCGGCATGGTCGGGGCGATGGTCGTGCACCAGCTGATCGACTCGGCGCTGGGATTCCTGCCGACCGAGTGGGGGCCGTGGTATCTGCACTATCCCCGCACGCCGATCTCCCGGTTCCACACCCTGCTGCTCAAATGGGCGGCGGTGGTGGTGATGGGGGCGATCGTCTCGATCGTCATGATGGGCATCGGCGACGGGCTCGGCATGCCGATCGACCGGCCGCTGGCGCTGTACCTCTTCGGCGCGTTCGTGATCATCGCGGTGGGGGTCACCTGCACCTCGGTGCTCGCCGCGATCGGTAGCTCCGGGCTGATCGTCAACATGATCGTGTTCATCATCCTGGGCCTGCCGTCCTCCGGCGGATCCGTCCCGATCGAGGCGACCCCGAAATACTTCGGCTGGCTGGCCTCGTTCGAGCCGATGCACCAGGTGTTCGTCGGCACCCGCGCCATCCTGTACTTCGACGCCGGCGGCCCGGCGGGCCTGTCGCGCGGCTTCTGGATGTCGGCGCTGGGCCTGGCCATCGGCCTGGTCCTGGGCCTGGTGATCACGCGCTTCTACGACCACAAGGGACTCGAGCGCAAACCGGTCAACACGCCGCAGCCCGCGGGCTAGTCACTCGCCTGATGGTGGGCCCGATCCCCTCCGCCGGGCCCACCGGTCAGGCCTTGAACGGATCGTGCTCGGCCATCAGCCGCTCCAGCCGGGCCTCGTCGATGCGGTGATGGACACGGGCGGACTCGTGCTGGTCGCGCACCACCTTGGCGAGGGTGAAGGTGCTGCTCACCAGGAACAGCACGGTCATCAGCAGGAAGCCGCGCTGCCAGATGTTCAGCGGCAGATACAAGATGCCGCAGCCGGTCGCGACGAAGCTGACGCCGAACGCGATGGCCGCCTGGGCGAGGAATGCCGGGGTGCTCTTCCCCGGTGTTTCGGGAGTGCTCATGAGTACCGAGTGTGCGGGGCGCGGGCCTGCTGGGCCTCCGTACAACTACTCGAGCCCGGCGCGTATTTTCCGCGCGAACGTGCTCACGACCGGGAGATCCCCGATTTTCGGCGGACGGGCGGGGATACTTGATGGGTGCTCGACACCGCCGAGGCCTTGACGACGCTGCGTTCGCGCGGGGTCGTCGCCGTCCGGCGTGGTTCGACGGCGCTGCGCCGTATCGAGCGGGACATCATCGGCCTGAACTACGTCGGGCTGGTGGTGGCGACCGTGTTCTTCGCCTGGTCCGTCACGCCGTCGCTGCTGCCGCGCGACTGGTTGTTCCAGGGCCTGATCAGCGGTCTCAACGCCGTGATCGGATACGGCGTCGGGTGCGTGTTCGAATGGATGTTCCGGAGGTGGGCGCGGCCGAAGCTGCCGTGGCAGCCGCCGTCGCTGCGGGTGCAGTACGCGGTGAAGTTCACCGTGCTCGCGGTGTGCATCCTGAGCGCGGGGTACATGCTCGTGCTCTCGGCGGACTGGCAGCGGCAGACGTTCGCGCTGATGGACATGGCGGGCACCACCACCTCGGGATATCTGCGCACCGGCGGGCTGAGCCTGCTGGTGGGCGCGCTGGTGGTGTCGGTGTATCGCACGCTGCGGCAGATCGTGCGGCTGCTGGCCCGGCTGCTGAGCCGGTGGGTCCGGGTGCCACCGAAGTTCGCCCCGACCCTCGGTGCGGCGCTGCTGGTGATCCTGATCGTGACGCTGTTCAACGGCATTGCCACGAAGGCGCTCTTCGCGGTGGCCAACTCGGCGTTCAGCGTGCGCAACGACAAGATGACCCCCTACGCGGTGCAGCCGCAGCAGCCCGAACGCTCGGGAAGCCCGCAGTCGCTGGCGAAGTGGAACACCCTGGGCTCGGAGGGGCGCTGGTTCGTCTCGCACGGGCCCGACGCCTTCCGGATCGGTGCGGTGACGGGACAGCCCGCGATGGAACCGATTCGGACGTACATCGGACTGGATTCGACGAAGAAGGGTGAGAGCCAGGAGGATCTGGCGGTCGCCGAGCTCGAGCGCACGCACGCGTTCGATCGCAAGGTGCTGGTCATCGTCACCACCACCGGCACCGGCTGGGTGAATTCCATGTCCGCCAACGCGATCGAGTACATGTACGGCGGCGATACCGCGATCGTGGCCTCGCAGTATTCGTACCTGCCCAGCGTGCTGTCGTTCCTGGCGGACCGGCAGAAGGTGGCCGAATCGGGGCGCAAGATGTTCGACGCGATCTACCGGGCGTGGTCGCGACACCCCGCGGATGCGCGACCGAGGCTGCTGGTGTACGGGGAATCACTGGGTTCGCAGGGTTCCGAGTCGGCCTTCGGCGGGCTGGCGGACCTGCGCGCGCGGGTGGACGGCGCGCTGTGGGTGGGGCCGCCGAATTCCAACCGCCTGTGGAAGCAGTTCGTCTCGCGCCGCGACCCCGGTTCGCGCGAAGTCGAGCCGGTCTATGCGGACGGGCTGGTGGTCCGGTTCGCCGCCGACGCGGCCGATCTGACGAAACCCGCACCCGATTGGCGCCGTCCGCGCATCGCCTACCTGCAGCACGCCTCGGATCCGATCGTGTGGTGGTCGCCGGATCTGATCTTCTCCCAACCGGATTGGTTGTCCGAACGCCGCGGATCCGACGTGTCCACGCAGATGCGATGGTGGCCGTTCGTCACCTTCTGGCAGGTCGCCGCCGACCTCACCAACGCCCAGGGCGTCAGCGACGGCCACGGCCACAACTACGGCGCCCTGGTACTGGACGGCTGGGCCGCGGTCCTGCCGCCGCCGGACTGGAACCCGCAGCTGGAGCAGCGGATTCGCACCGAGATCGAGCTCTCCGAAGCGTACGAGCGCGCGGTCAAGTGAGAACTGTTGCTGCCGTGGGGATTCCGGTGCTGTGGAGCGCCGTGATCCTGCCGCGCCTGCAGTGGGGGCTGCGTGGGCGCACCGCCGCCAATGCCGCCTTCGCCACCGGCTACGCGGCGGCGTTCGGAAGTGGCAGTTCCGACGAATCCCCTTCGGACAGTTCGTGCCGCAATGGGGCGCGATGTGACGGATTAGCATGGGGTGCAATGCTTTCCCTATCCATCTTCGCTGGATATGCGGCCCTGCTGACCATTCCGTCCACACGTGCTCGTCTGGCCGAATTCGCGTCCCGGGAACCGGAAGTCGGTCTCGCCGAATGGATCCTGGTCCACATCCCACTCGGCACCGTCTACACCGAAGAACTGATCTTCCGGGCCACCCTCGGACCACTCCTGGACCGTGCCTGCGGCCGGTCCGGAATCTGGCTGGGCGCCTCAACCTTCGGCCTCTGGCATATCACTCCCGCCCGCGCCGCGGGCGACAGCGTGCCCGCCACCGTGGCCGCCACGGCACTCGGCGGACTGATCCTGAGCTCGTTACGCCGCCGCACCGGCAGCACACTCGCACCAGCGCTAGTGCACTTCGCCCTTAATGCAGGCGGCGCGATCGCTCCCCACCTGGCCGGTCAGCTACCTCCGCGGCTCGCGTGAGCCATTCCGCCGGCGACCCACGCGCTCGGCGCGAGCAGCCGGGGGAGCCGGTATGGGTGCGGCCGTGTAATGCTGGAGGTGAACATCTCCGAAGGGGTTGTGATGTTGTCTGACCGGGTGGCCCGATGACCTGGGCGTACCAGCGTCCGCATCGCGTCGTCGCGCTGGCGTTGCCAGGGGTGGTGGCGTTCGATCTGGCGATTGCCGCGCAGATCTTCGGGTTTCGGGATGAGGCCGAGCGGTATTCGTTCAGCGTTTGCGGGGTGCGGGCGGGGGCGGTCGCGACCTCGACGGGGTTCTCCATCGATGCGGCGGCGGGGCTGGAGGCTCTGGAGAGCGCCGATACGGTCGTGGTGCCCGGGTACTACCCGACCGATGCGCCGGATGTGGCGGTGCGCGAGGCGCTGCGGGCGGCGCACGATCGGGGGGCGCGGCTGGCCTCGGTGTGTTTGGGTGCGTTCGCACTGGCGGGCGCGGGTCTGCTCGATGGGCGCAGGGCCACCACGCACTGGCGCGAGGCCGAGGAGTTCCGGCGGCGGTATCCGAGCGTGTGGCTCGATCCGGATGTCTTGTTCGTCGACGGCGGGCAAATCCTCACGGGCGCGGGACAATCCGCGAGCATCGACTTTTATATCCATCTGGTTCGCTCGGATTACGGGGCGGGCGTCGCCGATGCGGTGGCCCGCCGGATGGTCGTGGCCGGTCATCGGTCCGGCGAGCAGGCCCAGGATCCCCGCCGCGAGGCGCGCGAGGACGCCGACGACCTCGCCCGAACGCTCGAATGGGCCGTCGAGCAGCTGCACCGCCCGCTGTCGCTCAACCACCTGGCCCGCCACGCGGGCATGACCACGCGCACCTTCTCGCGCCGCTTCCGCGAACGCACCCGCATGACTCCGATGCGCTGGCTGTCCTCGCAACGGCTGCTGGAGGCCCAACGGCTCCTCGAGACGACCGATCTCCCGATGGACCACATCGCCGAGCGGTGCGGGCTGGGCACCGCCGGAAACCTGCGCCTGCACATGGTGCGCTCGCTCGGCGCGACGCCCACCGAATACCGCCGAACCCACCGCCGCATGCCGGTGGCGCAACTCTGACGACAGGTGGCGCGAACCGCACGATTGCGACCCCGCCGCGCTGCGACCGTGTATGTGTGAACAACTTCGACGAACTACTCGAGAACAACAAGCGTTTCGCCGCAACCGATTTCAGCGATCGACTGCCGGAGATCCCGTTCGTACCCAACAAGCAGGTCTACATCCTCACCTGCATCGATCCCCGCGTCGACCCCGCGGACGTGCTCGGCCTGAGGCTCGGCGACGCGATCGTCGCCCGCACCGTGGGCGGCCGCGTCAATCAGTCGTTCCTCGACGACCTGGCCTGGATCAGCTACCTGCACGAGACCGTGACGCCCGACGCCGACTGGTTCGATCTCGCCGTCATCCACCACATCGACTGCGGCTCGGCCCTCATGGCCGACGACAAGCTGCGCCACGGCTTCCTCCCCCGTGGCTTCGACGACGCCGCTCTCCGAGCCACCGCGGTCACCGACCCGGCCACCACGGTCCCCGTCGACGTAGCCAAGATCCTGAACTCACCCACCGCCTCGGGCCGCATCCGAGTCTCGGGCTACAGCTACAACACCGCCACCGGCCACCTCGCCCTGGTCACGCCACCGAGCTCGCGAGACCGGTGACCGATCCTGCCGTGGAATCAGAGGGTCAGCGCGGCGGGTTCGGCCTCCGGATCGGCTTCGGCCGCGGCGGCGGAGCGCAGCACCGTGATGGTCACTGCGAGCGCCAGCGCCAGCAGTCCGGTGCCGACGGTGAAGGCGAGGCGGTAGCCGCTGGTCAATGCCGCGGCCTCGGAAATGCCTGTGGCGAGCCGGTTTCCGGTGCGGGACGCGGCAAGGGTGGACAGGACGGCGACGCCGAGCGCCATGCCGATCTGCTGGGTGGTGTTGAACAGGCCGGACGCCAGGCCCGCGTCGTCGGGCTTCGCGCCGGACATGCCCAGGGCCGTCAGGCCCGGAAGCACCAGGCCACCACCGGCGATCAGCACCATCATGGGCAGCAGGTCGATCACGTACGAGCCGTGCACGGGGAGCCGGGTCAGCCAGCCCATGCCCAGCAGTAGCAGTATCAATCCGGCAATCAGCGAATTACGGGCGCCGATACGCGTGCTCAGCGGCGCGGACACGAAGAGTGAGACCGTGCCGAGAGCCACCGCCGCGGGCAGCATCGCCAGCCCGGTCTCGAGCGTGCTGTATCCGAGCACCTTCTGCATGTAGAGCGCGACGATGACCTGGAAGGCGAACATCGCCGAAAGCGTCAGCATCTGAATGAGGTTCGCGCTGGAAACGTTGCGGGAGCGGAAGATTCGAAGCGACAGCAACGGGGTTCGGGCGGTGGCCTGACGGACCACGAATGCGGCGAGCAGTATCGACGAGACCGCACCGAGGCGGAGAGTGCGAGCCGCCAGCCAGCCGTATTCGCCGATTCCGACGACGGTATAGATGCCGAGCATCAACCCGGCGGTGACCAGCAGCGCGCCGAGAACGTCAGCGCCCGCGGCCATTCCGAGCCCGCGATCGGCCGGCAGCGCCCGTGCCGCCAGGACAACCGTGGCCAACCCGATCGGCGCGTTGATGAAGAAGATCCAGTGCCAGCTCAGCACATCGGTGAGCACTCCACCGAGCACCTGCCCGACGGCCGCGCCCGCGGCGCCGGTAAAGCTGAAAACGCCGATGGCCCTGGCGCGTTCAGCCTCACCGGGGAACAGAGTGATCAGAATGCCCAGCACCACCGACGCGGCGAGCGCGCTGCCTACGCCCTGCAGGAAACGGGCCATGATCAGCTGGCCGGGGCCCGTCGCCGCGCCCGCGAAGACGGAGGCGGCGGTGAAGACGGCGTTCCCGGCCAGGAACACGGTCCTGCGGCCGATCAGATCGCCGAGTCGCCCGGACAGCAGCAACAGGCCGCCGAACGCGATGAGGTAGGCATTGACCATCCAGCTCGATCCGGCCGGACTGAAGCCCAGATCGCGCTGAATCGCCGGGCAGCGCGACGGTCACGATGCTGCCGTCGAGGATGGTCATGAGCATCGATGCCGAGAGCACGGCGAGCGCGAGGCGTGGGGAGGTTGTGTTCGTTGTTGCCATGGCTACGACGCTATGGAGATCTTGTGAGCCGGAGAATGGTTGTTCTGCTCATTTCCATGTCTCGAACGCTCACGCACCTCGGGCGCTCAGCGCCGTCGGCGACGCCGGTTACCCTCGCAGGCGTGGTGCGACGAGGAGCGGTGAATCCGGCGGAGGTGCGGGCCGCGGTGCTGGCGGTGCAGGAATGGCTGCGGGACGAGACCCGCCCCGCACCCCCACGCGCCGAGCTGGCGGCGGCGGTGCGCGGCACGGCGCGCACGCTGGCGGCCGGTGCACCCGGTGGCTCGGTGGAGGTGCGAGTGCCGCCGTTCGTGGCGGTGCAGTGCATCGAGGGGCCGCGGCATACCCGGGGTACGCCACCGAATGTGGTGGAGACCGATGCGCGCACCTGGCTGCTGCTGGCCACCGGGCTGCTTTCGTACGAGGCAGCGGTGAAGTCCGGGGGGTTGAGCGTATCCGGCACGCGCGCAGGCGAACTCGCGCACTGGCTGCCGCTGGTCCCGCTGTAATGCGCCCTTCTGAGCCGTTCCTGGCATCCGAGCGACCGGACCACCAGCCGATCCGGTCCCTGGCGTGCGAGTGAAGTGGCCGGGTGGCCGAGATCGATCAGCCGGCCGATCCGGTAGGCAGCCGCCGTCCCGGACGCGGGTTGTCAGCGAATTCCGCGACATCCCCCGGATACGAAAACACTGTCATCCGTAATGCGCGAGCCGGCCGGAATATGTTCGTCTCCAACAGCTTTCACAGCAGACTGACATATTCCGGCCCGGAACTCACACGATACGGATATCGAATCCGGAAAATCGTTGTCGCGAATCAGTTTTCGTGCGCGCCGAACAGCTCGGGCAGCGTGCTCTCGAAACTCTCGCGCAGCTCGTTCAGGGTGACCGAGAACTGCCCCTGCACCTCGACCGAATCCGAGCCCTGGTCGACCACGCCGATGCGGACCCACGGCAGCTCGCGCGCGGAGCACATCTTGGTGAAGCGGGTCTCCTCCGAGCGCGGGACGGCCACCAGGACGCGGCCCGCGGATTCGGAGAACAGCCAGACGAACGGGTCGGCGCCCTCGGGAAGCAGGATGCGGCAGCCGGTTTCGCCCGCCAGCGCGGCCTCGACCACGGTCTGGGCCAGGCCGCCCTCGCTGAGATCGTGTGCGGCGCTGATCATTCCGTCGCGGGAACCGGCGGTGAGCACCTCGGCGAGCAGCTGCTCGCGGGCCAGGTCGACCTTCGGCGGGACGCCGCCCAGGTGGTCGTGCTCGACCTGCGCCCAGATGGAGCCGTCGAACTCGTCGCGGGTGTCGCCGAGCAGGATCAGTGTCTCGCCGGGCTCGAGGCCCAGGCCCGTCGGGATGCGACGGTGCACGTCGTCGATGACGCCGAGCACGCCGACGACGGGCGTGGGCAGGATCGCGGTCTGGCCGGTCTGGTTGTAGAAGCTGACGTTGCCGCCGGTAACCGGAATGCCCAGGGCCGCACAGCCGTCCGCCAGGCCGCGCACGGCCTGCTGGAACTGCCACATCACGCCCGGATCCTCCGGCGAGCCGAAGTTGAGGCAGTTGGTGACGGCCTTCGGGGTGGCGCCGGTGGTGGCGACGTTGCGGAACGCCTCGGCCAGCGCCAGCTGCGCGCCGGTGTACGGGTCGAGCTTGGTGTAGCGGCCCGAGGCGTCGGTGGCCAGCGCGATGCCGCGGCCCGAGGTCTCGTCGATGCGGATTACACCCGCGTCGGCGTGCTCGGCGAGCACGGTGTTGCCGCGCACGTAGCGGTCGTACTGCTCGGTGATCCAGCGGCGGCTGCACAGCTGCACGCTGGAGACCAGCTTCAGCAGGGTCGCGCGCAGCTCCTGGCCCGAGGCCGGGCGGGCCAGCGCCGCGGTGGTATCGGCGATCAGCGCGTCCTGCTCGTCCGGGCGCTGAACGGGGCGCTCGTAGACCGGGCCCTCGTGCGCGACGGTGCGCGGCGGCACGTCCACCACGGTCTCGCCGTGCCAGGTGATGACCAGGCGCTCGCCGTCGGTGACCTCACCGATCACGGTGGCCAGGGTGTCCCACCTGTGGCAGACCGCCATGAACGCGTCCACGTTCTCCGGGGTCACGACCGCGCACATGCGCTCCTGCGACTCGCTGGACAGGATCTCCGAGGGTGTCATGTTCGCCGCGCGCAGCGGCACCTTGTCCAGGTTGATATGCATTCCACCGTCGCCCGCGGCCGCGAGTTCGGATGTGGCACAGGACAATCCGGCGCCGCCGAGATCCTGAATGCCGACCACCAGGCCGGCCGCGTACAGCTCGAGGCAGCACTCGATGAGCACCTTCTCGGTGAACGGGTCGCCCACCTGCACGCTCGGCAGCTTCTTGCGGCCGGTGCCGGACTCGTCGCCGGAGAAGGTGTCCGAGGCCAGCACCGACACGCCGCCGATGCCGTCGAGGCCGGTGCGCGCGCCGAACAGGATGATCTTGTTGCCGGTGCCCGAGGCGAACGCCAGGTGCAGGTCCTCGACCCGCATCACGCCCGCGCACAGCGCGTTCACCAGCGGATTGCCCTGATACGAGGCATCGAACACGGTCTCGCCGCCGACGTTGGGCAGGCCCAGCGAATTGCCGTAGCCGCCGACACCGCGCACCACGCCGTCTACGACGCGCCGGGTGTCGGGGTGATCGGCCGCGCCGAAGCGCAGCTGGTCCATCACCGCGATCGGCCGCGCACCCATGGCCATGATGTCGCGCACGATGCCGCCGACGCCGGTGGCCGCGCCCTGATACGGCTCCACGTACGAGGGGTGGTTGTGCGACTCCACCTTGAAGGTGACTGCCCAGCCGTCGCCGATGTCGACCACGCCCGCGTTCTCGCCGATCCCGGCGAGCATGGACTTGCGCATCTCGTCGGTGGTGGTCTGCCCGAAGTACCGCAGGTGCACCTTCGAGGACTTGTACGAGCAGTGCTCGCTCCACATCACCGAATACATCGCCAGCTCGGCATCGGTGGGACGCCGGCCCAGGATCTCCCGGATGCGGGCGTACTCGTCGTCCTTGAGCCCCAGCTCCTTATAGGGCTGTGCGGTATCCGGGGTGGCCGCGGCGGCGCTGACGGTGTCGACGTGGACAGTCACGGTGAGTACCAGGGTCCTTTCGGCGGGCATGCGAATGCCAATGAGCCCAAATGCTGGAGAGCGGATACAAGCTCGAAGTCTAATGTGTTGGCCCGAAGCGGCTGACCACGGGCCGAGCCACGGTCATCACGAGCCGCGTACGCCCACCGGTGGGGTACCCGCCGCGGACAACGCGCGCCGGCGAAACGTTCGCCCAGCCTTCGTTCAGTGGGCCTTGTTTTGCGGCCGCCCCCGGACATGCACAACGCCGCTGCCAGGGCATTCGGGTTTACCGGATACCCTTGGCGCGTGACTGAGCGATCCAGGGTGGTGGATCCGGACGAATTGCCCCCGGCCACTCCAGCAGGGCCGTCCGAAGCAGGTCCGACCCGTCGGCAGCTACGCCTACTGACGCTGGCGATCGCCCTGTTCGCGGTGTCCGGAATAGTCTGCGCCGTCGCCGGGATCTGGCGGGGCTACATCGATCTGCAGGTCTACCGCACCGGCGCCCGCGTCTGGCTCGACGGCGGCAACCTCTACGGCCCGATGCCCAAGGTGATGGGCCTGAGCCTGCCGTTCACCTATCCCCCGCTGGCCGCGCTGCTCTTCGCGCCGCTGGTGCTGATGCCGCTGTACTGCGCGGAATGGGTGGTGCTGGCCCTCGCGATCGCCAGCCTGGCGCTGACGCTGTGGCTGGTGCTGAAGCGGCTGCGACCGCACATGGACTCCCCGACCAGGGTGGCCCTGGTGATCGGGACGGTCGCGCTGTTGGGGCTGTCCGAGCCGATTCGCCAGACCTACAACTTCGGGCAGATCAACCTGTTCCTGATGACGGCCATCGTGCTGGATGTGCTGGTACGCAAGCCCGTCTGGCCGCGCGGCCTGCTGATCGGGATCGCGGTGTCGATCAAGCTGATTCCCGGCGGCTTCCTGCTGTATTTCCTGATGCGCCGGGACTGGCGGGCCGCGGCCACCGTGGTGCTGTCGGCGCTGGGCGCGATCGGGGTGGGTTTGGCGCTGTTCCCGCACGATTCGGCGCAGTACTGGTTCCACACGCTGTTCGACACCGGGCGGATCGGGCCGCCGTCGTTCCCGGGCAATCAGTCCCTGAAGGGCTTCGCCTTCCGGCTGGGTCTGTCCGCATCCAGCGCGACGATCATGTGGATCGTGCTCTCGCTCGTCACGATCGCGCTCGCGGTGGTGCTGATGCGGCGGTTGTTCGCCGATGCGGACGCCGCGCGGGCCGCCGAAACGGACGCCGGTTCCGACGCGCCCACGGCGCCCGCCGCCGAGCTCGCCGCGCTGACCGTCAACGCCGCCGCGGTGCTGCTGGTATCGCCGATCTCCTGGTCCCATCATTGGGTGTGGGTTGCGCTGGCCGCGGTCGTGGCCGC
Source organism: Nocardia sp. GP40 (assembly GCF_050434125.1). Classification (NCBI taxonomy): domain Bacteria; kingdom Bacillati; phylum Actinomycetota; class Actinomycetes; order Mycobacteriales; family Nocardiaceae; genus Nocardia; species Nocardia sp. GP40. The sequence goes on from NZ_JBNPVW010000014.1 coordinate 166,118, forward strand.
CGACGCCGTCGAGCGCGGGCACCGCAGCCGGACCTACCTGCTGGCCGCCGCGGCGATCGCGGTGATGTTCATGGTCGGCCCGCACTGGCTGCTGCCCCATCTCAACGGCAGCGAGCGCCGCTGGTCGCTGTGGGAGCAGGTGATCGGCTCCAGCTATGTGCTGGTGACGTTCGCGGTGCTGGTGGCCGCGACGGTGGCCTACCGGCCGATCTACCGCACGGCGATCTCCACCGGCGCGAGGAAGGCCGCCAGCGCGGCCGAATAGGCGAGCACATCGGCCGCGCCCATCAGTTCGCGCGCGGAGTGCATGGCCAGCTGCGGCGCCCCGACGTCGACGGTCGGCATTCCGGTGCGGGCCGCGGTCATGGGGCCGATGGTGGAGCCGCACGACAGATCCGCGCGGTGCACGTATCGCTGCATCGGCACCCCCGCCTGCGCGCAGGCCAGCGCGAACGCACCCGTGCCGACCGCATCGGTGGCGTAGCGCAGATTCTGGTTCACCTTCAGCACCGGGCCGCCGTTGATCTCGATCCGGTGCGAGGGCTCGTGCCGCTCGGCGTAGTTCGGATGCGTGGCGTGCGCCATGTCGCCCGAGGCCACGACCGAACCCGCCAGTGCCGCAAGGTATTCCGAACGACCGCCGCCGCGGGCCAGCACGATCCGCTCCAGGATCGCGGGCAGCAGATCGGACTGCGCGCCGCGGTCGGACTGGCTGCCGACCTCCTCGTGGTCGAACATCACCAGCACCGGGGTGGCGGCGCCCGGCTCCGCCGCGGCGGCCAGGAACGCGTGCAGCCCGGCGTAGCAGGTGCCCTGATTGTCCAGGCGCGGCGCGCTGACCAGGTCCCGATCCCGGCCGACCAGGCGACTCGGGGTCAGGTCGTGGGTCATCAGCTCCCAGCCCAGCGCGTCGCGCGGGTCGAAATCCGCGCGCTCGGCCAGATAGTGCAGGAACGATGCGGGCTCGGAGCCCACGCCCCAGACCGCGTTGACGTGGCGCTGCGGGTCCAGGCTCACCCCGCGCCGGTCCTCGGAGAGGTGAATCGCCAGCTGCGGTACCCGCAGCAGCGGCTCATCGATCCGGATCAGCTTCTCGGACACGGTATTTCCCTCGCGCACCGTGATCCGCCCGGAGACGCCGAGCTCGCGGTCGAGCCAGGAATTGAGCCACGCGCCGCCGTAGGGCTCGAGGCCCACCAGCTGCCAGCCGGCCGAGGTCAGATCCGGATGCTGCTTGACCCGCAGATTGGGGCTGTCGGTATGCGCGCCCACCACCCGGAACGGACTCGACTCCGCACTGCCCGCCCAGGCCACCAGGGACCCGCCGCGCACCACGAAGAACCGCCCGACCGCGCCGGTGGTCCAGGGTCGCGCCTCGGGCAGCTCCTGGAAGCCCTGCGACCGCAATTCGGTCGCGACGGTTTCCACGACGTGGAAGGGGGACGGGGAGGCGTCGACGAAGGCACACAGTCCGGACGCCGTCGCGGTCGTGACGGGCATACCGGCGATCTTAATCAGCCGTTGGCCGGCACCTCGGCGACCAGCTCGAGCAGGCGCAGCAGATCGGCATGATTGCGGGCCCCGATGCGCTTGCGCAGCTGTTCCTCCACGCGCAGCTCCTCCGCGCGCACCGATTCGACCAGTTCGACGCCGCGCTTGCTGAGCCCGATCAGGATCCGGCGGCGGTCGTCCTCGGCCGCGGTGCGGAAGATCAGGCCGCGCTCGGCCAGGGCGTCGGCGTGCCTGGTGGCCGAGGACGGCGGCAGCTGGGAGCGGGCGGCCAGCTCGGTCATCGTGATGCCGACCCGATCGGACAGATGGGACAGCATGGCCCAGTGATCGGGCGAGAGCTGCCGGGCGCACAGGGCCGCATCCAGGTGCCGTAGCCAACTGCGCTCGGCCGCTCGCAGTGCCCCATGCAGCGTTGCGAGTCCGCTTACAATGGTCGTCGGCATATTTCTTCCGCCCATCATTTAAAACTAGGACGAGAAGAAGGGTACCGAATGTTGCCGTTCCATGAACGTCCGGACGATGTGATAGAAGTCCTCAATATCGTCCCTCTCCAGGGGTCGGGCGGGATTGTGGCTCCGTCGTGCGAGGCGGCCGTGGCCCTGGCCGTGGCGGAGATCAACGGCAGCGCCGGCATCCTCGGCCGCGAGGTCCGGGTTACCACCATCGACGGCGGGCGCGCCCCGCACGAGGTGGCCGCGGAGGTCTCGGCCCTGCTGGCCACCGGCATGATCGACGCGATCACCGGGTGGCACATCTCCGCGGTCCGGCGGGCGGTCGCCCGCGCCGCCGACGGCCGCGTCCCCTACCTGTTCGCGACCACGCACGAGGACCTGCCCAACGAGCCGCCCGGCGTGCTGATGATCGGCGAGAGCCCCGCCGGGCACATCCTGCCCGCGATGGACTGGCTGCACCGGCAGTACGGCACGCGGCGCTGGGCGATCATCGGCAACGACTACATCTGGCCGCTGGCGACGGCGCGCGCGGTGAAGGCCGCGCATCCCGGCGCGATCAGCCTCGAGCAGTACGTGCCCTTGGGGACAACGGATTTCAGCGATTTCCTGAACGATCCGCGGTTCGCCGCGGCCGACGGCATCGTGCTGCTGCTGGTCGGCACCGACGTGGTGCGCTTCAACCAGCAGTTCGCCCGGACCGGCCGCGCCGCCCAACAGGTCCGGGTGAGCCCCGCGATCGACGAGACCTGCCTGCTCGCGGCGGGCCCCGCGGCCAGCGAGAACCTGTATGTGGCCTCGGCCTTCTTCCCGGACGGGCCCGGCGATCCGGACCTGATGGCGCGCTATCACCGGCTGCACGGCCAATTCGCGCCTCAGCTCACCTATTTCGGCAACACCAGCTATCAGGCGATGCACATGCTGCGCTCGATGTCGCAGGCCCTGGGCTCCCTCGATGTGCCCCGAATGCAAGCCGCCCTCATCGACGGACTGACCCTGGAGGCCCCGTCGGGCGCACGAACCTTCCGCGACAACCACGCGGTGCTGGACAGCGGGTTCATCGCCCGCGCCGAGGGTGTGAATCTGCGCATCATCGATACGCTGAATCACGCGGCCCAGCACCTCTAGGCCGGGGCGGACCTAGGCCGAGACGAGCGTGTCCACGACCGACAGGAACATGCCCAGGCCGTCGTCGCTGGGACCGGTCAGGGGTTCGGTGGCGTGCTCGGGATGCGGCATCAGGCCGACGATGCGGCCGTTCGCCGAGGCGATTCCCGCGATGTTGCGCTGCGAACCGTTCGGGTTGTCGCCCGTGTAGCGGAACACCACGCGGCCCTCGCCCTCGAGTTCGTCCAGCACCGGCTGCGAGGCCTGGTAGCGGCCCTCGGCGTTCTTGACCGGAATCAGGATCTGCGCGCCCGGCTCGTAGCGGGCGGTCCAGGCGGTGTTCGCCGCCTCCACGCTCAGCCACTGATCGCGGCAGACGAAGTGCAGGCCCTCGTTGCGGGTCAGGGCGCCGGGCAACAGGCCCGCCTCGCACAGCACCTGGAAGCCGTTGCAGATGCCGAGGGTCGGCATGCCCTTACCGGCGGCCTCCACGACCTTGCCCATCACCGGCGCGAACCGGGCGATGGCCCCGGCGCGCAGGTAGTCGCCGTACGAGAAGCCGCCGGGCACGATCACCGCGTCGACGCCCTTGAGGTCGGCGTCGGCGTGCCACAGGCTGACCGCCTCGGCGCCGGCCAGGCGCACCGCGCGGGCGGCATCCACATCGTCGAGGGTGCCGGGGAAGGTGATGACACCGATGCGCACAGACATCAGAGCCGCACCACTTTCCAGTCCTCGATCACGGTGTTGGCCAGCAGCGCCTCGGCGATCTTCTCGAGCTCCACATCGCTGACACTGTCGTCGATATCGAGTTCGAATCGCTTGCCCTGCCGCACATCCGAGACGCCGGGGAAACCAAGACGCCCGAGTGCACCGACGATGGCCTGACCCTGCGGATCCAGGATCTCGGCCTTCGGCATCACCTCGACCACGACTCGTGCCACGCGTTTGCTCCTCACGCTGGTGGGGGGTTACCTGGTCAGCGTAGTTGGCCCCGGTCGAGCGCGTGCCGCCGGGGCCGGGGCGATTTCGGGGCATCGGCCGTCTCGCGCGCGGGCGTGCACGGCAGGGGATACCGTGAGCACATGCGCATAGCCCATTTCGGTCATTCCTGCGTTCTGGTCGAGATCGACGGGGTGAAGATCCTGTTCGATCCGGGCAATTTCTCGCACGGGTTCGAGGGCATCACCGGCCTGGATGCGATCGCGGTCACGCATCAGCATCCCGATCACATCGATCCGAACCGGATCGAGCAGCTGATCGAGAAGAATCCGCAGGCGCGGCTGCTCAGCGATCCGCAGACCGCCCGGCTGCGCGACGAGCCCTGGGAGGGCGTGCGCGCCGGGCAGATTCTGACGATCGGCGGGGTGCAGATCACCGGCGGCGGCGGACGGCACGCGGTGATCCATCCCGAGATTCCCGTCATCGACAACACCGTCTTCCAGCTGGGCACCCCCGACGACCCGGCGCGGTTCGTGCATCCGGGCGATTCGCTGTGGGTCCCGTCCGCCCCGGTCGGCGTGCTGGCGCTGCCCGCGGCCGCGCCGTGGATGCGGATCAGCGAGGCCGTGGACTATCTGCGGGCGGTCGCGCCGCGCACCGCGCTGCCGATCCACTACGGCATCATCGAGCCCGCCGCCCAGGGGATCTACTTCGGCCGCCTCAACGAAATGCGGCCCGCCGATACGGAATTCAAGCTCATCGAGCCCGAGGACAGCGCCGAGCTCTGAGCGGCGCCGCCGAACCCGCACTCCCGGAACGCCTTCGGCCGGGATTTTCGCCGCGGCGGCGAGGCTATGTGCCGTACGAGGCCAGGAACAGCGCCTCGGTCAGGGCCATGTGTTCGATCTCGGTGGGGTCCACGCTCTCGTTGGGAGCGTGGATGAGGCATGTGGGCTCCTCGACACCGATCAGCATGATCTCCGCGTCGGGGTAGGTGTTGGCGAAGACGTTGCACAGCGGGATGGAACCGCCCTGCCCCTGCGTGGTGGCGGCGCGGCCGTAGGACGCGGCGAAGGCCGCCTCCATCGCCGCGCGGGCCGGGCCGCCGGTGCCGGAGCGGAACGGCGAGCCGGTCGCCTCGGTCTCCACGCTCACCCGCGCATGCCAGGGCGCGTGCGATTCCAGGTGTGCGGTCAGGGCTTCGAGTGCCTGCGCGGGATCCACGCCCGGCGGGATGCGCAGATTCAGCCGCGCCCGCGCGGAGGCCTGGACGGCCGCCGAGGAGCCGACGACCTTCGGCGCGTCGATGCCCAGCACAGTCAGCGCCGGTCGCGCCCAGACCATGTCGGAGACCGTCCCGTCGCCCAGCAGGTCGACGCCGTCGAGTACGCCCGCGTCCGCCCGGAACTGCTCGATCGGGTACTGCGTGCCGTCCCACACCTGATCGTTGGCCAGCCCGGCCACGGTGGTGTTGCCCTTCTCGTCGCGCAGCGTGGCCAGCAGGTGGATCATCGCGGCCAGCGCGTCGGGCGCGGGACCGCCGAACATGCCCGAATGCATCGGCCCGGCCAGGGTTTCCACGGAGACCAGCACATTCACAGCGCCGCGCAGGGTCTGGGTGAAGGTCGGCACGCCGACGGCGAAGTTGCCGCAGTCGGCGATCACCAGCGCGTCGGCGCGCAGCAGCTCGACATTGCCGGGCACGAACTCCTCCAGGCCGCCGGTGCCCTGCTCCTCCGACCCCTCGGCCACCAGCGTGATCCCGACCGGATAGTCCTTGCCGCCCAGCATTTCCCGCAGCGCGCGCAGCGCGGTCAGGTGCATGACGATGTTGCCCTTGCAGTCGGCGGCGCCGCGTCCGTACCAGCGGCCGTCCCGCTCGGTGAGCTGCCACACCGGACTGTGCCAGGCGGCATCGTCGAGGGGAGGCTGAACGTCGTAGTGGCAGTAGAGCATTACCGTCGGTGCACCGGGCGGCGCCGGATGGCGGGCGACGACGGCCGCGCTGCCGTCCGGGGTTTCGTGCAGTCCGACGTCGGTGAGGCCCTCCGCGGCGAAGGCATCGGCCACCCACTGCGCGGCCCGCCGGCACTCCTCGGGCGGGAACTGCCGGGGATCGTGCACGGACCTGTACGAAACCAGTTCGGTCAGATCGGCTTTCGCCCTGGGCATCAGCGCTCGCACCTGCGCGCGCAGCGCGGCGGTCCGGGAATCGTCGGTCATATCGCCCTCTACTTTCGTATGGTGTCGCCCAGCTTCAACGTATCCATCTGCCGAAGATAGGCGGGCAGATGGTCCGGACAGTAGGTCGCGATCAGAACACAGAAAGTCGCCCCTCCCTGGAGAACGCCTCCAATGCGATAGCGCCGGATACCGAATTCCCCGTCTCGTCCAGCCCCGGCCCCCACACGGCCACTGCCAGGCGATCCGGGACGACGGCCAGGATCCCGCCGCCCACCCCGCTCTTGCAGGGCAGCCCGATCCGGTACGCGAATTCGCCCGCGGCGTCGTAGGTTCCGCACGTCGTCATCAGCGCGATGATGTGACGGGCATCCGAACGCGCCAGCAGGCGGGTGCCATCCGCGCGCAGGCCGTGCCGCGCCACCAGCAGCCCGGCCTTGGCCAGCTGGGTGCAGGTGATGCTGATCGAGCACTGCCGGAAGTAGTGATCCAGGGCCAGCTCGACCGGGTTGATCATGTTCCCGAAGCTCGCCATCAGGTAGGCCAGGGCGCGATTGCGATCTCCCGTGCGAAGTTCCGACTCGGCCGTCACACTGTCCACATACAGGTCCGGATCCCCGGTTTCCTCCCGCAGCAGGGTGCGCAACGCCAGCAGCGCGTCTCCGGAATTGGCCTGCAGCTGATCGGTGACGACGATGGCCCCGGGATTGATGTAGGGATTGCGGGGGATCCCGTTCTCCAGTTCCAGCTGGATGAGCGAATTGAACGGAGTGCCCGAGGGTTCGCGGTGCACCCGGTCCCAGATGCCGCACCCCGGCCGCTCCAGCACCAGCGCCAGGGCGAAAACCTTGGAAATGCTCTGGATAGCGAAAGGGACGTCGGCGTCTCCGGAGCTGTACACCTCGCCGTCGACGGTGGCCACGGCGATGCCGAACTGATGGGGATCCACGCGCGCCAGGTCCGGAATGTAGCTGGCGACCTTGCCCTCGCCCACGTGTGGTTTTGTGGTGGACATCACTTGCTCTATGAGATGCTGATAGTCCATGACGTAAACTTCAATCACTTGGCAAACACAGGACCTGGTCGAATACGTAAGTACTGCAACCAGTTTCGATATCTGCGAAACTGGCATCAATTATGTGGCAAACATTTGCTGCAAGTACGCTCACCAGGAGAGAATGATGCCCCACACATCCGATGCCGACGACCTTTTCGCGCTGCCCCAGATCGAAGGCGGCGCCCCGAAGTCCGGATTCCCCCACCCCGAGATGCTCCCGACTGTCGCCTATCAGCTCGTGCACGACGAATTGCTGCTCGACGGCGTGTCCCGGATGAACCTCGCCACGTTCTGCACCACCTGGGTCGATGATCAGGCCCGCCGGCTGATGAGCGAATCGCTCGACAAGAACATCGTCGACAAGGACGAATACCCGCAGACCGCCGAGCTCGAGACCCGCTGCGTGCGGATGCTCGCGGACCTGTGGCACTCCCCCGATCCGGCCGGGACGCGCGGCACCTCGACGACCGGTTCCAGCGAGGCCGCGATGCTCGGCGGGCTGGCCGCGAAATTCCGCTGGCGCGCCAAGGGCGGCAAGGGCATCCCGAATTTCGTCTGCGGCCCAGTGCAGGTGTGCTGGGAGAAATTCGCGCGCTATTTCGACGTCGAAATCCGCCAGGTGCCGCTGCGCGGCGATCGGCTGACGATGCATCCGGACGATCTGGCCACCTACTGCGACGAGAACACCATCATGGTCGTGCCGACCTTCGGCCAGACCTTCACCGGCCTGTTCGAGGACGTCGCGGGCATCAGCAACGCCCTGGACGAGTTGCAGGCCAAGACCGGGCTGGACATTCCGATCCACGTCGACGCGGCCAGCGGCGGATTTCTCGCGCCGTTCACCGCGCCGGAGCTGGTCTGGGATTTCCGGCTGCCGCGGGTGAAGTCGATCAACGCCTCGGGCCACAAGACGGGCCTGGCGCCGCTGGGCGTGGGCTGGGCGATCTGGCGCGAGGCCACCGATCTGCCCGACGAGCTGGTCTTCAACGTCGACTACCTGGGCGGCAACATGGCCACCTTCAACCTGAACTTCTCCCGGCCCGGCGGGCAGGTCGTCACCTCGTACTACGAGTTCATCCGGCTCGGCCGGTTCGGGTACACCCGGGTGCAGAAGGCGGTGTACGCGGTGGCCGAGCAGCTGGCCCGGGGCATCGAGAAGCTCGGGCCGTTCGAGCTGATCCACGCCGGCGATCCGCTCAAGGGCATCGCGGCGGTGTCGTGGCGGATGACCGGCGAGCAGACCTTCAACCTGTACGACCTGTCCGACCGGCTGCGCACCCGCGGCTGGCTGGTCGCGGCGTATCCGCTGCCCGCCGACCGCCAGGACGAGACGATCATGCGGGTGCTGGTCCGGCACGGATTCAGCTACGACATGGCCGACCTGCTGCTGGCCGACATGGTCCGCGCGCTCGAGCAGCTGGACAAGCACCCGCCGAGCACCTCGCTCACCCGCGAGGAGTCCGGCAGCTTCACCCACAGCGCCACCCCGAAGGTGTCCACGGCCGAGATACGCAAACGCCGAGCCAAGCGGTCCGCGTGACGGCGGCCGGATCGGCCGATGCGCGCACGCCCGCGTCGAGCACAAGCTCGGCGCGGGCCGGGTCGCCCGGAGACGGTGCGGCGCAAACAAATACGGCAGGCCGATCCGCTGTAAAGGCCGCGGCCCTGGGGCCCAGCGCCGATCCGTAGGGATCAGGCGGCGCGGACCGCCTGGAAGGGCTCCCAGTGGTAGACCTCGGGGGCCGCGTTATGGAACAGGGCCAGGTCGATCGCGTCGATCATGGCCTGGCGCGGGCCGGAGCGGTCGAGCTGGGCGGCCGAGACGGCCAGGCGCAGCAGGCCGCCGCGACGAGCCGTGCGCGCGGCGCTCATCACCAGCGCGTGGCACCACCAGGGTTCGGCGCGGAAGCCCTCGCCGATGCCGTGCACCCACACCCGCTGCGCCACATCGCGCTCGAGATCGTGGATCGCGGTCAGGCTCAGCGCCTGGCGGAAGCCGACCTCCGGCAGCGCGGCCATCGCGCCCTCGGAGGCGTTCCAGCGCGGCGCCGCGAACAGCCGGGTGCGCAGGCCCACCTGCTCCAGCACCCGGTCCGCGGCCATCAGCCGCAGCCGCGCCTCGTGCCGCGGCAGGGCGGCGAATTCGGCGCGGCGGCGCTTGGTGGCGGCCTGGTCGTAGCCGTGCAGCACGATGGCGTCGCCGCCCTCGCGGCGCTCGCGCAGCCACTCCTGCGTGTGCGCGTCGTCCACGAGGCGGTACCGGCCCTTGAGCCGCGGGGCCACCAGCAACGAGAGGGGGACCTCTCGCCTATCCATCTCGGCGGCGAATTCCTGCGCCTGTGCCATGGTGTTGTCCCGAATACCCGACACCGACACGATCAGCTGACCACGCATGTCCGACTCCCCTGTCCTGCACCAGCAATAGCTCCACGGTGACCGCACGAGGTGTCGGCATCGTGCTGCACGGGTGACGCCACGGCGAATTCGCGCTACCGAATCGGACCGTCCGGTGCGGACGGTACCTGGGCCGATCGGTATTGCCGCCCCGAATGCTCGCTTAGGATCGGCCGGGTGAAGACGACCTTGTTCACCGCGCTTGCCGTGCCGTTCATGTTCGCGATACCCGTTGTGGCGCATGCCGATCCGAGTGGGCCGCCGTCGATTTTCAGCCCGCAGCAGGAGTGTGACTCCACCAGGACGTTGGTCAACAACGTGCACAAGTTCAATCCGAACCTGAAGACGCCCGACCAGATCGTCGACGCCTACATCAAGCTCCAGAAGCTGGACGGCCTCAATCCCGTCACCGACCCACGGGATCCCAACAACAATCGGCTCCGGCAGTTCACCAGGGACCACATGAAGAGCTGCAACATTCACTAGCAGCTCGCGCCTGTGATAGAGAGCACATTCGTTGATAACAACGTTCCCCCCCGTGGAGCGTCGCGGCAATACGCTCACGCCGCGTGAAGACTGCTCTCGTCACAGCCCTTGCCATTCCGCTCACGCTGCTCGCGCCCGCCCTCGCGCAGGCGCAGGGGCCGATCCCCAATATCCACCCCACCCCCGATCAGATGTGCACCAGCACGCAGCAGATCGTGGACACCGTCCGCGCGAAGCAGCCCAACGCCACTCCCGAACAGATCGCCACCACCTACGACCAGATGATGGGCGCCAAGCTCCCGATCGTCTACCAGGCATTTCAGGGCCAGCAGCACCAGCAGCTGCTCGAGCTGATCCACGCCTGCGGCATCAAGTAACCCGTCGGTCACTGGGGCGCGCCCCGGCCGGAATGCGGCCCGGGGCGCGCCCGGACGGGCTCAGCGGTCGCCGACCCCGAGCGTGTCCAGCACCCAGGCGTATTCGAACGCCACTTCCTTCCACTTCTCGTAGCGCCCGCTCACACCGCCGTGGCCGGCGCTCATCTCCGTCTTCAGCAGCAGCTGCGCGTCACCGGTCGCGGTGGCGCGCAGCTTGGCGACCCACTTGGCCGGCTCGACGTACAGCACGCGGGTGTCGTTGATGCTGGTGATCGCCAGAATCGCCGGATAGTCCGTGGCACGGACGTTCTCATACGGCGAGTACGACTTCATGTACTCATAGACCTCGGGATCCTCCAGCGGATTTCCCCACTCGTCCCATTCGATGACGGTCAGCGGCAGCGAGGGATCCAGAATCGAGGTCAGCGGGTCCACGAACGGCACATTGGCCAGGATTCCCGCGAACAGCTCGGGCGCCAGGTTCGCCACCGCACCCATGAGCAGCCCGCCCGCACTGCCGCCGTCGGCGATCATGCGGTCGGGCGCGGTGACGCCGGAGTCGATGAGATGCCGTGCGCAGGAGACGAAATCGGTGAAGGTGTTCTTCTTCGTCAGCGTCTTGCCGTGCTCGTACCACAGCCGCCCCATCTCGCCGCCGCCGCGCACGTGCGCGATCGCGAACACCACGCCCCGATCCAGCAGCGACAGCCGCGAGACCGAGAAGCCGGGGTCGATGCTGGCCTCGTAGGAGCCGTATCCGTACAGCAGCAACGGATTCGGCGCATCCGCCGGAATGTCCTTGCGGCGCACCAGCGAGATCGGGATCCGGGTGCCGTCCGCAGCCACCGCCCAATCCCGGTGCTGCTCATAGTCGTTCGGGTCGTAGCCACCCAGGACCGCCTGCTCCTTGCGCAGCAGCAGCTCGCCGGTCGCGGGCACGTGGTCGAACACCTGCGTCGGAGTGATGAAGGAGGTCAGCACGATTCGCAGCGTCGGCTGCTCCCACTCGGGGTTGGCGCCGACGCCCGCGGAGAACAGCTCGAGCCCGAACTCGAGTTCGTGGAGCTCGCCGTAGCCCTGGGCGGTCAACGGCCACACCGCGACCCGGGGCAGCGCCCCGCGGCGATAGGACAGCACCAGATGGTCGGCGAAGCAGTCGATGTCCTCGAGCCGCACGTCGTCGCGGTGCCCGATGAGGGTCGTCATGGCCGCGACGTCGTCGACCGGAGCCTCGGCGAGCACGAAGTTCTCCGCCTTGACGCCGTCGACCACGTCGTTGTGCAGGATGAGGAAGCGGTCCCGGCCGCCGATCACCGCGTGTTCGGCGGAGTACTCCACGCCCTCGCGCCGCGGCAGCAGCACGCGGAACTCGCCCTCGGGATCATCGGATTCGAGCACCCAGCCCTCGGTGGTGATCTTCGAACCCACCCAGATCATCAGATACCTCTCCGAGCGGGTGGCGCCGATGCTCACCCAGTACCGCTCGTCGGGCTCGTGGAAGACCCGGACGTCCTGGTCCTTCGGCGTGCCAAGGCGGTGCCGCCACACGGTGTCGGGCCGCCAGGACTCGTCCACGGTCTGATAGAAGACGTGGGTGCCGTCCAGCGACCAGGTCGCGCCTGGGGCGGTGCCCGCGATCTCGTCGGCCAGGTCCTCGCCGGTCCGCAGATCCTTGAAGCGCAGGACGTAGCGCTCGTCGCCGGCGGTGTCCACCGAGTAGGCCAGCAGCATGCCGTCGTGGCTGATCGAGAACGCGCCCAGCGCGAAGAAGTCGTGGTCGCGGGCCAGCACATTGCTGTCCAGCAGCACCTGCTCGCCGGGAATCGTCTCGACGGCGTCGAGCACCGGCGGCGTCCAGTCATCCGGCTTGTCGACCGCGCAGCGGCAGTGCACGCCGTACTGCTTGCCCTCGAAGCTGCGCGAGTAATACCAGTAGTCGCCCATGCGGGTGGGCACCGAGAGGTCGGTCTCCTGGGTGCGGGACTTGATCTCGTCGAAGATCTTCTCCCGCAGCGGCTGCTGATGCCCGGTTTCCGCCTCGGTGTAAGCGTTCTCCGCCTCGAGGTAGGCGACCACCTCGGGGTCTTCCTTCTCGCGCAACCACTCGTATTCGTCGACGAAAACGTCGCCGTGGTGCACGCGCTGTGCCGGGACCCGCTTCGCGATCGGCGGCGTCACCACGGACGCGAGGTCGGCGGCGGTCGGGGTCGGACCGGTACCACTGTCGAGAGCCATACGCTCCACCGTAGTGGGCGTGCGGCCGGAACCCGGAGCAGGTAGCCTATCCGGTCGCGCCCGATCCCACCCCATGGGCGCTGTCGGCGAAGCCGTCCCCAGACCGCGCACGGCCGGAGCGGATGCGGAGGTACGCCCAATGGGCGCTCAGGCGAGTCCCCCGGCCCGCGGGACCGATCGCCCCGGCGCATTCGCCGCGCCGCGGCCGACCCGGCGGGAATCGACCAAAAAGTACAGGGCGGCCTTGCGGCGCATGCATTGATCGGCGGGACAGCCGCGGTGGATGTGCAGAATGTTGTGGGCCTGCTCGACGGTTAGGTGCCGGGGCACTACCGCGCAACTGTCGAAGACGGGTGCCATGCGGTGCTCCATCCTTTGGTCGTGCCGTGCCATGCGGTGACGTTCGCGCCCCGGCTCGGAAGTCCGGCCGACGCCGTAAATCCGCCACAGTCATCGGGGTTTCCGTTACCGCGCGGGATAAACCATGAGAAATGCCCCAGTATGACGGCAAATACCGACGTCCGGGGCGGAAATTCATGATCGGGTAGCCGGGCCGCACGACGGTGCCGGATCCCGCCGCGGGGCCCGCGCACCGACTACTGTCTAGATCGAAGTCCCGGGGGAGCAACTGGATCATTCCGGCGAAAGCGACTCCCGCCTACCGGCTTTCGCCGTCGGACCCGATCGATCGCACAGGAGGATTTGTGGAAGCGAAGAACCGCGAGATCAACCCGGACGCCGTCTGGCACCGCAGCAGCGAGACCGGCGGCGTCGAGGTGGCGTTCCTGGCCACTGGCAACATCGGCCTGCGCGATGCGAAAAACCCCGACGGCCCGGTGCTGATCTTCACACCCGGCGAGTGGACCGCCTTCGTCGCCGGGGCCAAGGACGGGGAATTCAACCGTCCCGGGGCCTGAGGCTCAGGCTCCCAGGGCGGAACCCACGGTGGGCCAGGAGGCGTGCAGGGCGTCCTGCCAGCTGGCGTTTCGCGAGCAATCCTCAGCTCGGCGGAACGGCCCGCCGCAGGACGCCGCGGATCGACGCCGCCAGGTAGTCCAGATCCGCGCGCGGCGGGGTGGTCGGGCGCGCGCGGATCCCGAAACCGTCGCCCGGCGTGCGCGGAATCACGTGCAGGTGTACGTGAAAGACCTCCTGCCCGGCCGTAACGCCGTCGGCGAGAAAGAAATTCACGCCGTCACAATTCACCTCGCTGGCCCGCAGCGCCGCCGCGAGCCGCTGCCCCACCCGGAACAGCGCGGCGCCGATCTCGGGATCCAGCTCGGACAGGCTGCGCGCCCGCACCTTCGGCACCACCAGCACGTGCCCGGGCGTTAGCGGGCGAATGTCCATGAACGCCAGCACATCCGAGTCCTCGTACACCTTGGAGGCGGGCGCCCGCCCGGCCACGATATCGGCGAAGACGGTGTAGGGATCCATGGTCGCCCAGCCTACGTCCGGCCGCGCGCCTCGTCGCGACGCAGCGTCAGAGGATGGGCGAGGGGGTGTAGCGAGCCGCCTCGGGGTGGGCGTCCACCAGCTTCTGGACCTGGGCGATCACGTCGGCCACCTGCGCCTGCGCGGCCCCGATGAACGCCGAGCGATCGGCGAGGGCCGCATCCAGGGCGGCGCGGTCCAGGGGCATGCGGTCGTCGGCGGCCAGGCGGTCCAGCAGATCGGGCTCGCGGCCCTGCTCACGCATCGCCAGGGCGACGGCGACGGCATGCTCCTTGATGACCTCGTGCGCGGTTTCGCGGCCCACCCCCGCCCGCACCGCGGCCATCAGGATGCGGGTGGTGGCCAGGAACGGCAGGTAGCGGTTGAGCTCGCGCTCTATCACCGCCGGGTACGCGCCGAATTCGGCGAGCACCGTCAGGAAGGTCTCCAGCATGCCGTCGATGGCGAAGAACGCGTCCGGCAGCGCGACGCGGCGTACCACCGAACAGAACACGTCGCCCTCGTTCCATTGCGCCCCAGCCAGTTCCGCGGCCATCGAGGCGTAGCCGCGCAGCACCACCTGCAGGCCGTTGACCCGCTCGCAGGAGCGGGTGTTCATCTTGTGCGGCATCGCCGAGGAGCCCACCTGCCCGGGGGCGAAGCCCTCGGTGACCAGTTCGTGGCCCGCCATCAGGCGCACGGTGTGCGCGAAAGACGATGGGCCCGCACCGATCTGGACCAGTGCGGAGAGCACGTCGTGATCCAGCGACCGGGGGTAGACCTGCCCCACACTGGTGAGCACGGAGGCAAATCCCAAGTGGCGCGCCACCTTCTGCTCCAGCTGCGCCAGCTTCGCCACGTCCCCGCCGAGCAGATCGAGCATGTCCTGAGCGGTGCCCATCGGACCCTTGATGCCGCGCAAGGGATATCGGTCGATCAGCTCGCGCACCCGGGTCAGCGCGATCAGCACTTCGTCTGCGGCGGAGGCGAATCGCTTGCCGAGCGTGGTGGCCTGGGCGGCCACGTTGTGCGAGCGGCCGGCCATCACCAGCGCCTGGTATTCCGCGGCCCGCTCGGTCAATCGCGCGGCGACCGCGACACCGTGGGCGTAGACGTGCTCGAGGGAGAGCCTGATCTGCAGCTGCTCGACGTTCTCGGTGAGGTCGCGGCTGGTCATGCCCTTATGGATGTGCTCATGACCGGCGAGGGCGTTGAACTCCTCGATGCGGGCCTTCACGTCGTGCCGGGTGACCCGCTCGCGCTCGGCGATCGAGGCTAGATCGACCTGCTCGAGCACCCGCTCGTAGTCCTGGACGACGCCCGCGGGCACGTCGATCCCGAGCTCGGCCTGCGCCCGCAGCACCTCCAGCCACAGCCGGCGCTCGAGCACGATCTTGTGCTCGGGCGACCACAGCCGCACCAATTCGGGGCTGGCATAGCGGGTGGCGAGGACGTTAGGAACAAGGCTCACATCCGGTTAGTCTACGGATCGGCGCAGCTGGCATTGCCGGGGCTCCACCCTGTCGGGCGACAGTCGGGCCGCCACAGCCGAGACCGTTCGATGCACCCTCGACACCCCCGATGCCGCGCCGCCCGAGCCCGCGGCCCTCGGTCCGATGCGACGCCGGGCGACAAACCGCACTGCCGACGATCTATTCGCGATGCTGGACGGACTCGCCGCAATGCTGGACAGATTCCGTTCGGTGCGGCGGCGCGGCCGGATGCTGCGTGATCGCGTGTTGCGCGGCATGCGGGGGCATCGGGTGCTGCGGTGCGGGCGGGGCGATCACGTCGATCAGCTCGAGCAGCGCGCCGCGGGCCATCCGCCGCGGCTGCGGATCGAGTTCGGTGAGGGCCGCGACCACCGCGCCGTCGACCATCGCCACCAGCCTGCGGAGCTGTTCGGGGCGCACCACCCGATCGGACCGTCGCAGCACATCGGCCAGCAGTTCCTCGAGCTGACCCCGTAGCCGCAGCTGCACCTCGCGCAGCTCCGGATGCCGCGCCGAGGCAACCGAACGCTCGTACCGGGCGATCAGCCGCCCGCGCGTGTACTCGTCGGGGCCGTCGGCGCCGACCAGCAGGTCCAGGATCAGATCGACGGTCGCGTCGGCGCCGCGCCGGCGGTGCGGCACCTCGCCGATGCGCCGGCGCATCGCGTCGAGTTCCGCATTGCCGCTGAATTCGACCGCGCGCGCGATCAGATCCTCGAGCGAGTCGAAGTAGTACGTCGTCGAGGCCAGGGGGAGATCGGCGCGCGTGGCCACCGAGCGGTGACGGACGGCGTCGAACCCTCCCTCGAGTAACAGCTCGGCGGCTGCCGCGACCAACGCTTGGCGACGCCTTTCACCTTTCGGTGTCGTCGCGGTGATCACCGTGTCATCGTGCCAGTCATCATCGGTTCATCCGTACCAAATCGGTGCGATCTGTGACAATCCAGTTGAGTGGGGCGAATGTGCAAGCGGTGTTGAATACACAACCACCGTTTTTCTACCGCATCCGCGGCCTTCAGGTGGGAGAGTACGGAAAGTCTTTGCGGGACAATCCGGTTCAGGCACCCTATCAAGCGTCCAGGTAGCGGCCCAGCCGCACCAGCGCCTCCTCGATATCGGCCGTCGCGCCGGCGAAGGACATGCGCACCGTGTGGGTTCCGTTGACGGTGTCGAAGTCGATTCCCGGCGCCAGCGCGACGCCCGTGTGCGCCAGCACGTCCGCGCACCAGCGGGTCGAGTCGTCGGTGAGGTGCGCGATGTCGGCGTAGGCGTAGAAGGCGCCGTCGGCGGGCGCCAACTCGGTGATGCCCAGCTTGGGCAGGCCCTCGAGCAGCAGCGCACGGTTCCGTGCGTAGCGGCGCACGTGGCCGTCGAGTTCGCGCCGCGATTCGGGATCGAAGGCGTGAACCGCGGCATATTGGGAGACTGCGGGCGGGCATACCGTCATATTCGAGGCCAGCCGCTGTAAGGCTGGGCGCAATCCCGGCGGCACCAGCATCCAGCCCAGCCGCCAGCCCGTCATGGAGAAGTACTTCGACACCGAACCGATGACCACCGATTCCCGCGAGGTCTCCCAGGCGCACGCGGTCGGCGTCGAGCCGTCGTAGGAAATCCCGTGGTAGATCTCGTCGGAGATCAGCAGCGTGCCGTGCGCGTCGCACCAGCGGGCCAGCGCGGCCAGCTCGTCGGGGGCGATCATCGTCCCGGTCGGATTCGCCGGGCTCGCCACAATCAGGCCCGCGGGCGGTTCCGGCAGCGCCTCGAGCATCGCCACCGTCGGCTGGAAGCGGGTCTGCGCGCCGCAGTCGAGCTCGATGACGCGACACCCCAAGGCGGACAGCGTATTCCGGTATGCCGGATAGCCCGGCCGGGCCACCACCACGGTGTCGCCGGCATCGAAGGAGGCAAGGAAGATCAGGGTGAAGGCGCCCGATGATCCGGTGGTGACCACCACATCGTCGGCATCCACCTCGATGTCGTACCCGTCGCGGTGGTGCACGGCGATCGCCTCGCGCAGCTCGAGAGTGCCGAAAGTCTCGGTGTATCCGAGCAATTCGGCATCGAGGGCGGCCTTCGTGGCGCGCAGCACCGGGGCCGGCGCCGGGGTCGAGGGCTGCCCGGCGGCCAGCACAATCACATCGCCGTGGGTGCGGGCACGCTCGGCGGCCGCCTTCCACACATCCATGACGTAGAAGGACGGAACGGTCGACCGACGAGATTCACTGCGCACTCGATGACGGTAAAGCACGCGCCGATACCGCATGCGCGCAGCGGCCGCTAGCCGGGCTGAGTATCAGCGGTGATGCAGGATTCCCTGCTGCTCGAGAAAGTGGCCCAGGAGGGAGAAAATGCTGCCGAACGAGGTGACGATGGTGCCCACGAGAATTCCCTACACGAGGATGTAATACCTATTGCCGGGCGAGCCTACCTGGGCAAACGGGCTCCCGCGCGGCGTGAGAGCACCGCCACAGATCCGCCCATCCGATGGCCGCGCCAACGGCGATCCGGACAACCGCCCTGTTATCGTCGGCCAATGCCTTCCCGGGCGCGCACCAAGATCCCAGAGGGGAGTCGGACCATCGTCCGGCCCGACTGGCGCGTAAAGCTGGAGCGAGAGCGATTTCGCGGAGCCACCGGGGGCCAGATGCGACAGGAGCCCGAGCGACGCGGCGTCCGGGCCCGGATCGCCGCCTCGTTGCGCGGATTCCGAGCCCGCACCCTCGCCCCGGCACGCGGATTTCAAACCCGGGCAGTCGCCTCGCTACACGGGCTGCCGGGTCGCGTGGCGGGCGCGCGGGCATTGCTGCGCCGAGATTGGCGCGAGGACGTACAGGCCCGCTGGTCCGACGGGCGCGCCTGGGTGCTCGGGCACCGGGTACTGGTCGGCGGCATCGCGGTCGTGGCGCTGTTCGCGACCGCGGACGCCGTCCCGCCGCGACAGATGGACAGCACACCGACACTTGGTGCGGCACAACGGATTCCGGTCGCATACCCGCTGCAGGTCCAGGCCGATCCGGAGACCAGCGAACGGGATCTGGCGGCCATCGAGAACGGCGAGCGGCTGCGCGAGCAGGAGGTGGTGGCCGCGGCCTCGCAGGCCACCCTGGACCGCGCCAAGGCCGAGGCGGCCGCGGCGGTGGCGGGCCAGGCCGCGCCGTGGCTCGGCGACGGCGCCGCCGCCTCGCTGCCCGGCGGCATCGAATCCACCCTCGGCGGTTACGCGCTGCCCGCCCGCGGGGTGTTCAGCTCGGGCTACGGAATGCGCTGGGGCGGTTTCCATTACGGCATCGATATCGCCGCCCCGATCGGGTCACCCATCTACGCCGTCGCCGCCGGCACCGTGATCGACGCGGGCCCCGCACAGGGTTTCGGACTGTGGGTGCGCATCCGCCACGACGACGGCACCATCTCGGTATACGGCCACATGTACGACTTCTCGGTCTCGGTCGGCGAGCGCGTGCGCGCCGGTCAGCAGATCGCGCGCATCGGCAACCGCGGCGATTCCACGGGCCCGCACCTGCACTTCGAGATCCTCGTCAACGGCCAGCACGTAGATCCCCTGCCCTGGTTGGCCTTTCACGGGATCAAGATCACCTGACGCAGCGTGACCCTCAGGACCCGGGCAGGCAGCGCCTCGCATTCAGACCCGGACAAGCAGGGCATTCACACCCCGGCGGGAAACACGATGCACCCACACCCAGGTTGGGCAACGCGCCGCATTCAGAACCGGCCAAGTAGCGCAGCGCGTTCGGACGCACGCAGGCAGCGCATTCAGACCCGAGCGGGCAGCGCGCCGCATTCAGACCCGCGTCGGCAGCGCGACGTTCAGACCCGCGTCGGCAGCGCGATCCGATCCTCGACGGCGGGCAGGGCGATATCCGTGCGGTAGTGGCCGCCCGGCAGTTTGATCTTGGCAATGCGCTCGTAGGCGCGGGCGCGGGCCTCGGTGAGATCGGCGCCGGTGGCCACCACGTTCAGCACGCGGCCGCCCGCGGAGATCAGGCCGCCGTCCGCGCGCTGGGCCGTACCAGCATGCAGTACTTCGGTATTCGGCTCCACGGCCTCCACCCCGGCGATCAGATCGCCGGTGCGCGGGCGGCCCGGATAGTTCTCCGCCGCCAGCACCACCGTGATCGCCGAACCGTCCCGCCAGCGCGGGGCCTGCACCCGCGCGAGGGTGCCCGTGGCGGTGGCATTCAGGAGCTCGCCCAGCGGGCTGTCCAGCAGCGCCAGCACCGCCTGGGTCTCGGGATCGCCGAAGCGGCAATTGAATTCGATCACCGCGGGCCCCGCCTGGCCCATCGCGAGTCCGGCGTACAGCAGGCCCGAGAACGGAACCCCGCGCCGGACCATCTCGGTCGCAACGGGTTTCACCACGTCCTCGACGATCTCGCGCAGCGAGTCGGCGGGCAGCCACGGCAGCGGGGTGTAGGCGCCCATGCCGCCGGTGTTGGGCCCGGTATCGCCGTCACCGACCCGCTTGTGATCCTGCGCGGGCAGCAGCGGTATCACGGTCTCGCCGTCGACCAGGCAGAACAGCGATACCTCGGGACCGTCGAGGAACGACTCCAACAGCACCGGATGTCCCTGTTCGAGGAGCTCGGCGCCGTGGTCCCGGGCGGCGGAGCGATCGGCGGTCACCACCACGCCCTTGCCGGCGGCCAGGCCGTCGTCCTTGACCACCCAGGTCGGGCCGAAGCGATCCAGCGCAGCGTCCAGTTCACCGGGATGGTCGACGATCTCGCTGTGTGCGGTGCGCACCCCCGCCGCGACCATCACGTCCTTGGCGAAGGCCTTGGAGCCCTCGATCCGGGCGGCCGCGGCCGACGGGCCGAAACAGGCGATACCGGCCGCCCGCACCGCGTCGGCGATGCCGAGCACCAGCGGCACCTCGGGGCCGATCACCACCAGATCCGCCTCGTAGTCGGTGGCCAGGCCCACGACCGATTCGGCACTGGTCGGATCGACCGGCAGCACCTGCGCCTGCTGGGCGATACCCGGATTGCCGGGCGCGGCGCAGATCGCCGTGACCCCCGGATCCCGGCGCAGGGCGACGACCAGGGCGTGTTCACGGGCTCCTGAACCGATGACGAGTACGCGCACGCAGCACAGCTTAGGGGACGCGCGATTCCCGTGACGCAGGCATCGGCGCGGACGAGCGCACGATCGGATGACCCCGGGGCCCCGGGGCGTAATGTCCCCGGCATGGCTTCCGTTTTCAGCGCGATCATTGCCGGCCAGCTGCCAGGGCGATTCGTGTGGGAGGACGACGAATTCGTCGCCTTTCTGACCATCAATCCGATCACCCAGGGCCATACGCTCGTGGTCCCGCGCCGGGAGGTCGACCAGTGGCAGGACCTGGATCCGGAGGCGTTCGCGCGGATCAACGCCGTCGCCCAGAAGATCGGTCAGGCAGTACGCGCGGCCTGGGACGCGCCGCGCGCGGGCCTGCTGATCGCCGGGCTCGAGGTGCCGCACCTGCATCTGCACGTGTTCCCCGCCTTCTCGCTCGGGGACTTCAACATCTCCGGCGCGGATCCGGACCCGAGCAAGGAATCCCTCGACGAGGCTCAGGCCAAGATCAAGCAGGCCCTGCGCAACCTCGGCTACGGCGCCAACGTCCCGGAGTAAACGAAAGTAGACGCCTCAGGGCGCCTCGCGGGGCAGGTGCACCGAGAACACGGTGCCCTCGCCCGGCGCGCTCGCGCATCCGACGCGGCCGCCGTGCGCGGTGACCAGCGCCTGGACGATGGACAGGCCCAGCCCGGTGCCGCCCGTATCGCGGGTGCGGGAGGCGTCGGCACGGTAGAAGCGCTCGAACAGTCGCTCGGCTTCGCCGGGCGGCAGCCCGGGACCGGCGTCGGCGACCTCGAGCAGCACCTCCTCGGACGCGGGGGTCAGCCGGACGGTCACCGCGGCGTCGTGCGGGGTGTGGATGAGCGCATTGTTGAGCAGATTTCCCAGCACCTGGCGCAGCCGCGCCTCGTCGCCGGATATCTCCAGAGTGCCGTCACCCGAACGGATTTCGATATCGATGGGCCGCGGTGGCCCCTCCGGTCGCTGCGCGGCGTCGACCGCGCGCGCATTGTGCACCGCATCGCTGGCCAGCGCCAGCAGATCGACCGGCCGGCGCTCCAGCGGCCGCTGCGCGTCCAGGCGCGCGAGCATCAGCAGATCCTCCACCAGCAGGCTCATCCGGTTCGCCTCGCGCTCGATCCGGTTCATGAACATCTCCGGATCCGCAAGTGCCCCTTGCCGATACAGCTCCGCGAAGCCCTTGATCGTGGTCAGCGGGGTGCGCAGCTCGTGGCTGGCATCGGCGACGAAGCGCCGCATCTTGGCCTCCGAACGCCGCGCGGCCTCCTCCGAGGCCTCGGTAGCGGCGAAGGCCTGCTGAATCTGCGAGAGCATCCCGTTCAGCGACTGCGACAGCAGATCCACCTCGGTGTTGGTGCCGTGCACGGGAACTCGCCGATGCAGATCGCCGCCCGCGATCGCGGACGCGGTCTTCTCCACCTCGAGCAGCGGACGCAGGCTGCGCCGGATCACGAATTGCGCGACGACCGCCAGCGCCAGCAGCACCAGCGCGCCGACGATGACCTCGAGGCCGACCATCCGGTCGACGATGTTCTGGGTCTCCTGCAGCCGCAGCGCCACGACGCTGGTCCCGTCGGCGTTCGTCAGCCGCGCCGCGCGCCAGTGCTCACCCGGATTCCCCACCGAGCCCACCGTTCTCGGGTGACGCCCTAGATCGGACGGAATATCGGGGGCGCTGACGTTGGCGCCGAACTGGAACCGCACCACGCCCGAGGGATCCTGCACGCGCACGTAGAACAGCGACGGCGGCCGCTCCATCCCGTGCCGGTTGGGCAGTCTCTCGGGCGGCTGTGCACTGGGATTGGCGAATCCGCCGAGCGCGTCCCTGATCTGGGTGTCGACCCGGTCGATCAGGATCCGGTTCATCACCGAGGTCACCGCGACCCCCGACACCAGCAGACCGAGTCCGGCCAGCACCACCAGCGCGACGACCAGCGTCACCCGCAGCGGCACCGACGCGAACGACCGCGACAGAGTCCGTCGCGCCGCCCGCAAGGGTCTGATGCGGGGTGCGGGGGGCATATCGGCCACGGGGTCGGCGCCGGCAGTCTCGTCACCGAGCTGCCGAATGCTCATTTAGCCGCGGACTTGCTGCGACTGGGAGCTCGCATCACGTAGCCGACCCCGCGGAGCGTGTGAATCAGCCGGTCCGGTCCGGTGTCCACCTTCTTGCGCAGGTAGGAGACGTACGTCTCGACCACGCCGACCTCGCCGCCGAAGTCGTAGCGCCACACGTGGTCCAGGATGCGCGGCTTGCTCAGCACCGTGCCGGCGTTCACCATGAAATACCGCAGCAGCGTGAACTCCGTCGGAGACAGCGACACCGACTCCCCCGCCTTCCACACCTCGTGCGTGTCGTCGTCGAGCTCGATGTCCTCGAACCGGATCCGCGAGGATTTGCGCTCCTCGACCGCGTGACCGGAGCGGCGCAGAATCACCCGCAACCGCGCCACCACCTCCTCGAGGCTGAAGGGCTTGGTGACGTAGTCGTCGGCGCCGAGGGTGAGGCCGGTGACCTTGTCCTCCACCTCGTCGCGGGCGGTGAGGAACAGCACGGGCGACTCGATGCCGTCCGCCCGCAGCCGCCGCAGCAGCCCGAACCCGTCCATGCCCGGCATCATCACATCGACGATGAGCGCGTCGGGACGGAAGGTCTTGGCCTTGTCCAGGCCCTCTGCCCCGTTGTTGGCGGCCGCCACCTCGAAGCCCTGATATCGCAGGCTCACCGACAGCAGCTCGACGATCATGGGCTCATCGTCGACGACCAGAATCCTGGCCTCAGGGGTCCGATCCGCTGGCACACCGTTCATGCAGGCCATCGTCCTCCATGCAGGCTCGAACTCGCTGAACGTTGACTGGGAGTTTCCTGCGAGCGATCTGAAACTTCGATGAGAAGGCCCGGTGAGCAGCCGCTTCGGACCCTTATCGAGGGGTAACCCCCATCGCACCGGCGTGTTCGGAAGGCGTGTCGAATCCGGAAGACCGGACGCCGGGCACCGTGTAGCCGCTGGGCGCGGCTACACGTCGACGGTCGCGTTCGTGAGGTCCTCGGCCTGCCGGAACTTGTCGGCCATGGCGATCAGCATCGTCTGCGAGGTGTCCGAGAGCCCCGCGACGAGGCAGGCCAAGCGGCGCAGGCTGGGATCGGACAGCTCCGCGACCAGACCGAAGTCGTCGAGGCCGCCATCGAGCCCGTGCAGAAAGTACGGGTCGACGTCGAATTCCCGTGCCAGCGCATCGATCACGGTGACCGACGGGTTCGCGCGACGCCCGGTGCGCAGCTGGGACAGGTACGGCACGGACAGCCGGCAGCCGGTGGCGGCCATGCGCTCTGACTCCACACCCCGATTGTCCTTTTGTCGACAAAAACCATACCGATCGGGATCTTCGCAACTTGTCAGCGACACTCCCCGAGGCACCCGGCGGTCCACCGCCGGCGCCGAGTTCCGGCCCGGAAATCGGTTCCGAGCGTGCCCAAATGGCGTACCCTTCGAGTGCTGGTTGTCGGTCACATTTCTGCGGATAGCGGCCAACCATGCACTCCGGCATTGACCCGGAGCGACACGCCCCAAGTCAGTTGAAGTAGCTGCATGATTGCCTATACATATTGAGGGTGCTGGAGATTGGGGGATCATCTGCGTCATGCTCGACGATCCCTGGTGTGTGCGTTCGATTCACAGCGCGGCGACGCTGGTCGACTTCGCCGTTAGCCGAGGCATGACTCATGCCGCGGCGCTGGCCGGTACCGACCTGCGCGAGCGCGATCTGGAGGACCCGGGCGTCGAGATCGACATAGCGCAGGAATTCGGGATCATCGGCAACATCCTCTCCACGTCCGGCGACGAGCCGGGGCTGGGCCTGCTGGCCGGTTTCTCGGTGCGCCTGCCGATGCTGGGCAGCCTCGGGATCGCGCTGAGCAGTTGCTCGACCGTGGGCGAGATGATCGAGCTCTGGGTTCACTATGCCGATCTGTCCTTCGCCTACACCCGGCTCTCCCTCGCCGACGTCGATACCGAGGTGCTGGTGGCCCTCGACGCCGAGGTCGCGCCCGCCCGGGTGCGCCGGTTCGCGATCGAGCGCGACCTGGCAGTGATGCGCATTGTCCAGCGCGACCTGTTGAGCTGGGACATCGTCGTCAATCGGCTCGAGACGACGCTGTCGTACGCCCCGGTCTACGAGGCGGTCGGAAAGCTGCTCGGCATCCGCGAGATCGCGTTCGACCAGCCCGCGAACATCGTGGCACTGGATGCCGCGGACCTGCACCGTCCTATGCCACAGGCGAATTCGATCATGCGGCGGCAGTACGAGCAGATGTGCGAGCAGATCGTCGAAAGCCGCCGTACCCGCACGGGCCTGTCCGGGCAGGTACGCGCGCTGCTCATCCGGAACGGCCGGGTTGTCGATCAATCGGCAATCGCGGCGGACCTGCACATGAGCGTGCGCACGCTGCGCCGCCGGCTCGCCGACGAGGGCACCACGTTCCGCGAACTGGCTTGCGAGACAACGGGAATCCTGGCCGAGGAACTGCTGGCCACGGGCTGCACCGTCGGCACGGTCGCAAGCCGCCTCGGCTACTCCAGCGTGTCGGCCTTCGCGGCGGCATTCCGCGACCGGAGCGGCCAGACCCCCGGCCAGTTCGCGCGCTCGAATCGCACCTCTCCGCCCCGGATCCGTCCGGAGGACGACGGCGCCCCGGCCTGATCGGCCGAGGTCCGCCAGCGCTGTGCGCAAGCGATTTCGGACGTTCGGGTGGAGCCCCCTGTCAGGATTGAACTGACGACCTTCGCTTTACAAGAGCGGTGCTCTACCACTGAGCTAAGGAGGCATAGAAAAGCGTTGCCCATCATAACCGGGAGACCGGCTGGGCGGAAAAACCCGCGTTCAGCGGGGCGGGAGCGGGCGCGGTGACCGCAGGAGGGGGCCTGCGGTCACCGGTCTGCCGGTCCCTGGCGGTATCGAACCGCGATCAGGACTGGGTGCCCTGGCGGGCCGCGTCGTCCGCGGCCATGGCGTCGCGCAGGCTCTTGGGACGCATGTCCGTCCAGTTCTTCTCGACGTATTCGACGCAGGCGGCCCGGCTGTCCTCACCGAACACGACCCGCCAACCGGCCGGAACCTCCGCAAAGGACGGCCACAGGGAATGCTGTTCCTCGTCGTTGACCAGAACGAAGAAGCGGCCGTCCTCGTCGTCGAAGGGGTTGGTGCTCATTTCACCTCACTGATACTGGCGTCGTGTGTATGGGAACGCGCTTTGGGTACGAACAACGCGGGATGTCCGTGCGGAACTGGCCCATCCGTAATGTCGACCCTAGCAAGGAGAGCGTTACGTGTCGGGGGCTACCGCCCCGGTAACAGCAACCTGGCAGACATCGGGCCGGAAATGCATGGAAAGCCCCGCACAATGCGGACTTGGCGGCCGCGGGGCGGGCGGGTTCAGCCCACGAAGAACTCCAGCAGCACCTTGTTCACGGCCTCGGGACGTTCCAGGTATCCGAAATGCCCGGCATCGGGAATCTCCTGATAACGGGCGGCGGGGATGACCTGAGCCAGCTCGCGCGACAGGTACGGCGGAATCATCCGGTCGTCGGCGAATCCGATCGACAGGCACGGCACCTTGATGCCGCGATAGGCCTGCAGCCGGTCGAAGTCGTGATCCATGGCCCGCTGCGCCCGGATCCCGGGGCTGACCGGCCCGCCGGTGAATTCGAACAGGTCCAGCCAGTCGCGCGCGGAATCGGCGTTCGCGAGGGTGGCCGGGGACAGGTTCATCACCGCGGTCAGCGCGGCCTCGTACTTGGCGGGCAGCTGCACCCCGCTGGCGTCGAGTTCGTGCTCCCCCAGCGACAGCGTCTTCTGGAACTGGTCCAGCCGCCCGTGCCCGGCCATGAAGACCGCCTTGCGCACCAGGTCGGGGCGGGCCAGCGCGAGTTCCTGCGCCACCCGCGCACCCATCGAGGTGCCCGCGACCAGCGCCGGGCCCTCGTCCAGGAATTCGATCAGCGCGGCGGTGTCGCGCACCAGATCGTCGATGTGCATCCCGGAGGCGGCCTCGAAGGACGGCGCGATGCCGCGATTGTCGAAGGTGCACACCCGGTATCCGGCCGCGACCAGCGCGGGAACCTGGTGCAGTTCCCAGACCCGGCCCCCGCTCCCGGTGCCCATGATCAGCACGACCAGCGGCGCGGCGCCCTTGATATCGGTGCCCTTGGCTTTGTCCCCCTTCACCGAATAGTTCAGTGCGATTCCGTTCACCGTGGCCAACGGCATGATGCTGGAGCCCCTTTCCTCGACGCTTGCCTGATTTCTCACGGTATAGGTCGGCGGTGTGCTGATGTTTCACCGGCCCATCTCCCCGGATTGCGGTTGGGCCCCGGTATGGACCGACCGAACTGCACCGATACCGGGGCCGGATACGATGGGCGTTCCACACCTGTGAGAAACCTCCGAATTCGACCTGAGAGGACGATGATGATGGCCGCGAAGGGCGCCAACGACATCGCGGACGACGATCTGGAACCGCTCGCCGACGAGACCGCTCGACAGGCTCAGCGCGTCGTCGCCGCCTACGCTGAGGACGCGGACGAGTGCCGGATGCTGCTGTCGATGCTGGGCATCGGGCCCAGCGGACGCGGCGAATAACCGGCACGTTCCTTTCGCCACAACTACACAAGGGCTTATCCTGCCCCCGGCAGACCGGAGTATCCAGCAATGGACCAGATGAGCGCCACCCCGACCGATCCGTACAGACCGGGCGCCGAGGCTGCCACGCACCCCGGCGCCGCGCAGGGCGCGGGATCGGGTTTCGTCGTCGTCGCCAACCGGTTGCCGGTCGACCTCGAGCGTCTGCCGGACGGCACGACACGATGGAAGCGCAGCCCCGGCGGCCTGGTCACCGCGCTGGAACCGGTATTGCGCAACAACAACGGCGCCTGGGTCGGCTGGGCCGGGGTCCCAGACGTCGATATCGACCCCATCATCGAGGACGGCCTGGAGCTGTATCCGGTCCCGCTCACGGCCGACGAGGTCTCCGACTACTACGAGGGTTTCTCCAACGCCACCCTGTGGCCGCTCTATCACGACGTGATCGTGCGCCCGGAGTACCGGCGGCACTGGTGGACCGCCTATGTCGAGGTCAACCGCCGATTCGCCGAATTCACCGCGAAGGTGGCCGCCGAGGGCGCGACGGTCTGGGTGCAGGACTATCAGCTCCAGCTGGTGCCGAAGATGCTGCGCATGCTGCGCCCGGATCTGACCATCGGCTTCTTCCTGCACATCCCGTTCCCGCCGGTGGAGCTGTTCATGCAGATGCCGTGGCGGCGGGAGATCGTGGAGGGGCTGCTGGGCGCCGATCTGATCGGCTTCCATCTGCCCGGCGGCGCACAGAACTTCCTGTACCTGGCCAGACGTCTTGCCGGACAGCCGACTTCGCGCGGCACGGTCGGCGTGCGCTCGAAACTCGGTGTGGTACAGGTAGGTTTCCGGACGGTGCGGGTGGGCGCGTTCCCGATCTCCATCGCCTCGGCCGAGCTGGACGAGCAGTCCCGGCGGCGCAGCGTGCGCGAGCGGGCCATGCAGATCCGCGCGGAGTTGGGCAATCCCAAATACATTCTGCTGGGCGTGGATCGACTCGATTACACCAAGGGCATCGATATCCGCCTGGCCGCACTCGAGGAGCTGCTGCGCGAGGGCCGCATCGATCCGTCCGAGACGGCGATGGTGCAGCTGGCCACGCCCAGCCGCGAACGGGTGGAGAGCTACATCCAGATGCGCGGGGACATCGAGCGTCAGGTGGGCCGCATCAACGGCGAGTACGGGCGCGTCGGATATCCGGTGGTGCACTACCTGCACCGGCCGATCCCCCGGGACGAGTTGCTGGCCTTCTTCGTCGCCGCGGACGCCATGCTGGTGACCCCGCTGCGCGACGGGATGAATCTGGTCGCCAAGGAGTACGTCGCCAGCCACAGCGGCCTCAACGGCGCGTTGGTGCTGAGCGAATTCACCGGCGCCGCCGCCGAACTGCGGCAGGCCTACCTGTGCAATCCGCACGACCTGGACAGCGTCAAGGACGCCATCATCTCCGCGCTCACCGACGACGCCGACACCCGCCGGCGTCGCATGCGGGCGATGCGGCGCCAGGTGCTGGCGCACGACGTCGACCGCTGGGCGCGGGCGTTTCTCGATGCGCTGGCCCAGGACGGGGTGGCCGGCAGCGCGTTGCTCAGCGACATGGACACCGATCCGGACAGCGATGTGAATCAGGGGCGCTGAGGGGCGTCGCAGTCGGACACCGGGAGCGATTCCTAGCTCGCCCGAGGCTTCCTACCGTTGGGAAGTAACCCGCCGCCCGGACGTGGAAAAATAATCTCGATGATTTTTACGCCACGGAAGTTGTTGGCTACCAACACTTGTGGCGAGACTCGCGGCATGTCGAGGCTCCGCGGCACGCTGCTCACCCGGTGTCCGGCCGACGATGCGTAGAGGCGGGTCGTGATGACGAAACCAACTCCCTGGGGGGCGTCCGGTGCTACGTCGCGTCCGGTCACCACTCCCCCGCAGACGTCCGGCGCCACCTCACGCCCCATCATCACTGCCACGCAGACTATCGCCGCCGGGGAGGCGGTCGGCACCGCGACGCAGGTGCTCGTCGAACCCGCACCGGCAGGCACCGCGCATGAGTCCGCCGCCGCGGAGATGCCCGGGACCGCCGCCTCCGAGGCCGTCGCGGCGCTGCCGCCCGGCGCCGCTACCCCCGCACCGCCCTCCTCGACGGCGTCGCTCGCCGGAACGCTGCCCGGCAGCCCGCGGCTCGCGCGGACCTGGCCCTATGCCCTGGCCGCGGTGGGATGCATCGTGTACTTCTGCCTGATGTTCAAACCCTGGCTGACGGCCGCGAACTGGAGCGGCTCGGTCACCTGCAACGCCTTCGGCACCATCACGACCAGCACCAGCCACCTCTCGCTCTGGTCGCCGTACAACCCGCCCGGCGCTCACGTCAACGGCGTGTACGCGCTTATCGCCAGCGTCCTGGTCTTCGTCGCGGTGCTGGCGGCGATGGAGACGATACGCAGCGGCAATCCGATGGCCGCCACCATCGTTGCCGGTGCGGCGCTGGGGGTTACGGTGCTGGCCCTGATCGACATGTTCTACCTCTACACCAAGATCGGCGAGGTGCAGGCGACGGTCTCGTCCGACAAGGATCTGGGCATGCAGCTGGGACTGGTGGTCAGCACGCTGCGAGGCACAGGCAGCTACCCCTGGCCGGGGAAGAAGGTCACGCTGGACACCGCCAACCTGACCGATTGGGCGTTCATTTCGCCGGCGGTCGTCTTCGGATTGTCGTTGATCGCCATGATCCGGTCGTTGAACGACGGGCGGCGAGCGATCACGACGGCCGTCCGTTTCGTGGTCAAGCAGGTCTTCTGACCGTGCCGGCGGCCAGGGCCCTAGATCGGGGTGACGTTCCCGACCAGCCAGCGCCCGTTGTCCCGCTCCAGGTTCACCCGGACGCGGCTGGGGGTCACGGTCCCCTGCGGCGAATCCTTACCGGTGGTCACCTGGTTCAGGTACAGCAGCACGACAGCGTGCGAACGGTCCGCGGAGACGATGCCCGCGGCCTGCGTGGTGGCGTGAACCGTGAGCTGTTTTTCCTTGGCGCCCTTGGCGATCACGTCGGTCACCAGCTTCATGTAGTCGGCGCGGAAGCTGGGCGTGAGGCTCGGCCCGATCTTGGGAAGTTCGGTGTCGACGCTGTGATAGTCGTAGCTGAACATGGATTCGACGCTTTGCCGGGCGGCGGCGACGGACTGGGTGCGCGCCTGCTCGGTCTGACGGTCGGACCACACCTTGAATCCGGAGAACCCGCCGACGACGCCCGCGGCCACGAAAAGGATTGCTGCGCAGACGATCAGAACGGCGCGCAGATTGTTCTTGATGCTTGTCATGCCACGAACTCCACCTTCGAGCCGGTCATCTGCCCGGAATCGTCGCGGGCGACGGTGATCCGGAAGCGGTAGTAGCGCTGCTGAGGGTCGGGCGAACCGGCGTTGGTCAACGTCTGCTTGGCCGCGACCAGCACCACGGCGTTGTGCGCGTCCTCGCTCTCGATCGCCGCCTCGATGACCTCACCGGTGGCCTTGACCTTGGCCTGCTGAATGACCTGCGCGTAGGCATCCTTGCGCTGGGTGTATTCGACCTTCAGGTCACCCGAGGCCACCGCCAGTACCCGGTCGATATCCTGCGGCGCGGTATCACCGGAGATATCGGTCAGATTCAGCACGACCTGCTTGGCGGTCTGCACGTATGCCGCGCGCCGCTCCTGCAGCGCGTTCACCTGGTGCTGGTGGTAGATCAGGAAACCGCCGGAGCCGAGCATGACCAGTGCCGATACCGCCGCGACCGCCGCGGCGATCCAGCCGATCCAGCCGAGCCTGCGAGACGGTTCCCCGTCCGATTCCGCGGAATCCGCTGCCGGAGCGGCGGAGTCGGAGGGAACGGCCTGCGGCGTCCACAGCTCGGCGCCCGAATCGGTCGCGGATTTCGCCGGAACCGGCTCGGCGGCGTCGATTTTCACCGTGGCGTTCGCAGCCTCGGCCGGAACCGGCTCGGCGGCGTCGAGTCTCACCGTGGCGTTCGCAGCCTCGGCCGAAACCGGCTCTGCAGCTTCCGATTTCACCGTGACGTCCGACTCTGCGATGGGCTCGTCCACCGGGACCGCGGCCGCGCCGCCGACCGCCTCGGACGCGTCCGGCTGCACCGCGGCGGCGGTCGACCGGACGGTGGGCTCAACGCTCTCGACCACCGGTGCCGCGGACTGCTCGACACCCTCGCCCGCCGGTCCGGCGGGCCGCACGACGCGGCGCCGCTGCCGCCCACCTCGCTTTTCCGGTTCAGTCACTGCTGCTGCTCCTCTAACATCGCCTGCAGACTGGACGGCACTGTACCCGAACCGTTCGAGGCGATATCGCCCTCACGGTAGGTGCGGCCGTCCGGCCCCAGGAAGGTGCCGGTGCCCGGATCGTATTGCCGATTCTCGAACGAGGCCGGATGGATGGCCGCCGGAGCGGGGGAATTGTCCGCGGCCGGCACCCCGCCTCCGATCGGCGGCAGGTTGGGTCCCTGCGGCACGTAACCGCGCGGATCGTCGCACAGCTCGACCGAGGGCGCCCGCTTGCCGGGATGATCGGCACACGGGAAGTTGCGGATGCCGCGCACCGCCTCCGGGGCGTTCTGCGCGACCTTGCAGTACAGGTTCGGAGGCGTGTCGGGGGTAGTGAGGTCGGCCGGCGAGCGCCACTGGCTCGGCGGCAGGAAACCCGTCAGGCAGCCCGCCGGGTCGTTCAGCCCGAGCGCGAAATCCACACGCACACCATATTTTTCGGGGTTGGTACCGCTCTTCGCGGCGGTCATCAGCGCCGACATCAACGGCGGGAACACGACCAGGACCTGTTGCAGCCCAGCGTGATACGTGACGCCCACCTGGCCGAGGCTCACGAGGTTCGACAGCAGGATCGGCAGTGTCGGCTTCAGGTCCTGGAAGGTCGAGGAGATCTTCTCGGCCGAGGACGGGGTCTGCTCGATCAACTTGCGCAGCGACGGATCGTGTTGGCGCAGTTGATCGGTGACGGTCGCCAGATCGCGGGTCCATTCGTGAATGGCCGCGGCCGACTGGTTCTGGGTGTCGAGCAACGGACCGACCTTGTCCAGCAGGTCCTTGGTCTCGGCGGTGTTCGCCTTCGCCTCCTGCACCAGCAGCGAGGCGGAGTCGATGAACCTGCCCAGATCCGGGCCGGCGCCGTCGAACGCGATGAACGCCTCGTCGATCACCTGCTGCAGCTTGGTGTCGCTGATGCTCACCAGCAGCCGGTTCGCCTGGTCGAGCATGGCGCCGACATCCTGCGGCAGACGGGTGCGCTCGGCGGGAATGACCGCGCCGTCGGCGAGATTGTGGCTGCTCGCCGACGCCGGCGGCACCAGGTCCACATACTGCTCGCCGATGGCGGACACGCTCTTGATATCGGCGTTCACGTTGTCGGGCACCTTGGCGTCGCTGTTGATCGACAGCTTCGCCTGGACGCCGTCGGGCGTGAGCAGGACCTTCTCGACCTTGCCGATATTCGTGCCGCGGTAGGCCACATTGGCCGTGGGATACAACCCACCGGTGGCCGGCAGATCGACCGTCACGGTGTGGCGCCCGATGCCGAACACCATCGCCGGCAGGTGCACGTACACCCCGGCCATCACGACGATGCCGACCAGCGTCAGCACCGCGAAGATGACCAGCTGCGTCCGGACGAATCTGGTGAGCTTCATCGACCCGAGCCTCCTTGCGGCGCAGTCGGAGCCGTCAATCCGGGGATGGACGGGAGGCCGGGGATCGGCGGCAGTCCGGGAATGCCCGGCTTGGGCGGCCCCTGCAGCGGTCCCTGCACGGGATCACCCTTCACGCCGCCGGTTCCGGCGAAGGTGCCCAACGCGGCCTCGACGCCGTACTTCGCCTGCACGCCGCCGAAGTGGCCGCCGAGCGACGTGCCGGTCAGGAAGTTCGAGTCCAGGCGCGGCGCGGTGACGTCGTAGGTGACGTAGAGGTTGAAGAAGTCGCCCTTGATCGCCTTGTCGATCTGGAAGACCGGGAAGGGGAAGGTGAACAGCGCCTGCAGCGCGGTCGTCAGGTTGTTGCCGGTGTCGGCGAGGCCCTTCAGCACCGGCCACAGATCCGCGAGCTCCGCCTTCAGGTTGTCCCCGCCCTGGTTGATGATCTGATCGACGACGGCGCTGAGATCGCCCAGCGAGGTGATCGTCTTGGTAATGGTCGGACGACGATCCGCCAGCACCGTCAGCGCCGGATGAATGTTCTGGATGGCATTGGCCACGTCATCCTTCTGCCTGGCAAGCACTCCGCCGAAATGATCGAGCCCGTTCATCGCGTTGATGATGTCGCCGGTCTGCTGATTCAGCGACGCCGTCAGCTGCTGCAGCTGCGGGATCAGGTCGCGAATGTTGTTCTCGCGCCCGGAAAAAGTCGCGTTCAGCTCGTGCGTGATGGTCTGCAGCTGCGAGATGCCGCCGCCGTTGAGCACCACCGACAGCGACGAGAGCGTCTGCTCGGTGGTCGGGTACACCCCGGCATGGGCCAGCGGAATGAGATCGCCGTTCTTCAGCTGTCCCTGCGGCGGGGTATCGGTCGGCGCGGCCAGTTCGACGTGATTGCTGCCCAGCAGACTGGTCTGGCCCACGCTGGCCACGGTGTTCTCCGGCAGCTGCACGCCCTTGTCGAGGCTGACGGTGACCAGCGCGTGCCAGTCCTGGACCTCGATCGAGGTCACCGTGCCGACCGTGACGTCGTCGACCATCACCGGCGAATTGCGGGTGAGGGTGGTGACATTCGGCATCTGAATGCGCACCTGCCACGAGCCCGCCCCCGTTCCGGCCGCGCCGGGCATGGGCAGCGTGTTCAGGCCGTCCCACTGACATCCCGTGGCGCCCAACAGCACCGCGAGCCCGACCGCCGCGCCGGCAACGCGCTTTCGCGTCCGCATCCTCATCGCCTTGCCTCCGGAACTGCCAGGCCGTTGATGCCGTTCGGCACATTGACCGGAATGCCTTGACGGGCCGCCTGCTGCGCGAGCGCAGAGGTACTGAATTCGAGCTGACTCGGGAACGCCACCTGGGTGGAGACCGGATTCAGCAGCAGCGGTGGGTAATTCACCGTCAGCGAGCTGACGATGGGCGCCAGGAACTGCCGGCACAGCGCCGCGGACTTCGCGGAATCATCCGCGCCGATGGCCTCCACCGAACCACACAGGAAGGCAAGCGGATTGGCCAGGTTGTCGAAGACGACGTCGCCCGCGAGGCTGCCCTGGGCGGGCTTGTAGATCTGGTAGAAGTTCGCCAGCCCGTTGGGGGCATCGTGCAGCAGGTTCTCCAGGTCGGACTTCTTGTCGACCAGGATCTGGGTGACGTTACCCAGCCGCTGCACGCTCTCGGTCAGGGCCGGACCGCGCTCGTCCAGGAACTGCTTGACGTCGGCGATGGCCGAGGCCAGATTGTCCAGTCCCGTGCCGAGATCCGTCGATACCCCGGACAGCACCGAGGAGACCGAGGCCAGCCGGCCACCGAACTGGACGATCTGGTCGTTGCTCTTGGACAGCACGTCGACCAGCTGCTGCAGATTGCGAATCGTGCCGAACAGGTCGCTGCGGCTGTCGGACAGGGTGCCGAGCGTGGTGGACAGCTCGTGCAGGGTGTCGCGCAGGGACTGGGCATTGCCGTTGCCGAGATTGGCGTCGGCGGTGTTCAGGAACCGGCCGAGCGAGCCCTGCTTGTCGTTGCCCTCGGGCCCGAGGGCCTTGGACAGCTTGGTCAGTTCCGCCTTGATGTCGTCCCACTCCACCGGAACCGCGGTGCGCTCGATCGGGATCACGGCGTTGTCGTGCATCTTCGGGCCGCCGGTGTAGGCGGGGGCGAGCTGCACGAACCGGGCCGACACCAGCGAGGGCGAGATGATGACACCGCGCGCGTCGGCCGGGATGTCGACCCCGCGATCGACCGTCATCGTCACCTTCACGTTGTCCTTGCCCGGCTCGATCGAATCGATCCTGCCGACCTTGACACCGAGGATCTCCACGTTGTCGCCGGAGTAGATGCCGTTGGTCGACGGGAAGTACGCGGTGATGTGCGTCTTGCCGATATTGGTGACCGCGCCGTAGACGACCCAGCCGGCCAGGGCGACCACCAGGACCCCGGCAATGATCCGCACCCAGCGCGGCACTCGGGACATATTGCTGCGTATCGCGTTCATCGCGGCGGCGCCTCCTGTGCAGGCTTGACCTGGACCCCGCCGGCCGAGTACTCCCCGAACGTCTGCGGCAGCCGCTGCGGCCACACCAGTCCGTCGACCAGCATGCGCAGCGTCTTACTCGTCCAGTTGGACACGTACGCCTGGAAATACGGGCCGCTGCCGACCTGCTCACCGAGCGCGGCCGCGTACGGACCGACCTCGTCCAGGGCCTTGTCGAGGTTGTCCTTGTTGTTCTGCAGCAGTTGCAGCACCGAGTTCAGCTTGTCCAGTGCGGGTTTCAGCAGAGCCTCGTTGTCGTTGACGAAACCCGTGAGCTGCTGCGCCACCCCGTTGACGTACACGATCAGCTGGCTGATCGCCTGGCGCCGGTTGTTCAGCTCGCCGAGCAGGTCGTTGCCGTCCACCAGCAGGCCGTCGAGCTGAGTCTTGCGATCGGCGAGGACCTTGGTGACGTTCTGCGCGTGGCTGAGCAGATCGGACAGGGCCTGGTCGCGCTTGTTCAGGCTGCGCGAGAGGTCCGTGACGCCGTCCAGGGCGGACCGCAGCGGCGCCGGGGTGTCGGCGAAGGTCTGCGACAGCGTGTCGAGGGTCTTGTTCACCTGGCCCAGGTCCAGCCCCTGGACCGTGGTGGACAGGTCGCCGAGCGCGTCGGTGAGCGAGTACGGAGAGGTGGTGCGGCTCAACGGAATCGTGTCGTCGACCCGGATCGCCCCGTCGCCCGACGGCGTCACCGCCAGCGACTTGCGGCCCAGCACCGTATTCGACTTGATCGCGGCACTCGTTGCCTTCCCCAGCCGGATCTGCTCGTCGAGCGAGAACTTCACCAGCACCTTGGCGCCGTCCAGCTCGAGCGACTCGATCTTCCCCGAGCGCACGCCGGCCACCTGGACCTCGTCGCCGGGCTGCAGCCCACCGGCATCGGCGAAGTAGGCGGTGAAATCGGCGCCCGATCGCACGAAGGGGAGCTTGTCGAACTGCAACGCGGACAACGCTATTGCCGTTGCCATGACCAGGCCGACGATGCCGATGTTGATCAGTGATCGATTCTCGTTCACTTGGCCGCGCACCTTCCGGTCGTCTGGTTGCCCGGCAGATCGATCTCCCACGGCTTGCCGTCCGGACCGGTCGCGAGCGCCTGCCCGCCGCAGAAGTACATGTTCATGAACGATCCGTAGGAGCCGACCCGGACCAGCTGCTTGTATGCCGCCGGCAGCTTCTGGAGAATCGCCTGCACCTCGTCGGAGTGATCGTCGAGGTTGGTCGCGACCCGGCCCAGCTGGTTGAAGCTCTGGTTCAGATCGGGCCGGGCCTCGCGCAGCAGACCCGTCAGGTCGGTGGTCGCATCGGCCAGTTTCGGCAGCGCGGCGCCGATCGGATCCCGGTCCGCGGCCAGGCCGCTGATCAGCCGCTGCAGCTCGGTCAGCGTGCCGTCGAATTCCTTGCTGTGCGCGTCGATCGTGCCCAGGACGGTGTTCAGGTCGGTTATCACGTTGCCGATCAGCGCATCCCGGTCGGCGATCGTCTTGGCGAACGAACCGCCGCTGTTCAGCAGGGCCACGAGCGCGCCGCCCTGGCCCTGAAAGACCTGCAGCAGTGCGTTCGTCAGCGAGTTCACCTGGTTGGGGTCCAGGCCGCGCAGCAGCGGCTTGAATCCGCCCAGCAGCATGTCCAGATCCAGGGCGGGCTTGGTCTGGTCGAGCCCGATGGTGCCGCCCTTGGACAGCGGCTGATTGCTGCCGGGACTGTCCAGCAGTTCCAGGTAGCGGTCACCCACGAGGTTTTCGTACCGGATGGTCGCGTGGGTGCTGCGCAGCAGCTGGTACTGGCTGTCGACGTCGAAATCCACGTGCGCGAGATCGTCCTTGCCGACGGACACCCGCGTCACCGTCCCGACCGGCACACCCGCGATGCGCACCTTCGCGCCCGGCAGCATGCCGGAGGAATTGGTGAACACCGCGTGGAAGCCGGTCTCGCTGGAGAACCGCATCTGATCGAAGATCACGACGAGGAAGCCCAGGACCACGATCATGACGAGGGTGAAGATCCCGACCTTGACGGTCGAGGCGTGCGGTCTGAATCTCATGGCTTCGGCACCCCCGGCAGTCCGGCGAACAGCAACTGGAACACCGACGGGCCGTTCGTGTGCCAATGCAGCTCGGGAGTCCACACCTCCCCCTGGGCGGTGTCGAACACCCGGAAGTTGGAGTGGCTGCCCGGCACTCGGTTCTGCAGGTTCTCGCAGATCACGGGGCCGCTGGCGTTCACCTTCGGCAGGTCCTGCGGATAGTGGTACGGCTCGCCGCCCGGCATGAAGCCCGCGTCCAGAAGCAGGCCCTGTCCGGTGCCGCCGAAGATCCGCTGGTACAGCGCCCAGTTGTCGCCGAACGCGTTGATGACGCACGGCAGCGAGGCGCGGTCCTGATAGAGCAGGTCCGTGGTGGGCCGCAACAGATCCAGCGCCGTCACCAAGGGCTTCTGGTTGTCGGTCAGGATCGGCTGCGTGGTGTTGGCCAGGCCGATCAGATTCGCCAGCATCAGGTCGAAGTTGTGCTCCTCATCGACGATGCTCTTGCTGGTGACCGTGGCGTTGTTGGTGGTACGCAACAGATCCGGGGCCGTGTCGCCGTAGATGTTCCCCACTCCCGCGGTCGAGCGCAGATCGCGTTGCAGCGCGGGCAGACTCGGGTTGATGTCCTTCAAATAGGTATCGCTGTCGGACAGCAGCTGCCCCAGCTTGTCCCCGCGCCCCTGCAGCGCGGTGCCCAGCGCGGTCAGCGTCGCATTCAGCTTCTCCGGGTTCACCTTTGCCAGCACCTGCGTGAGCTGCTGGAACAGGGTGTTGAATTCGACGGTGACGTGCTGCGCGTCCACGGTCTGCCCGGGCCGCAGCGACTCACCCGAAGGCTGTTGCGGCGGTGTGAAATTCACGTACTTGGCGCCGAACACGGTGGTGGAGGCGATGTCCACGCCCGCGTTGGAGGGCACCAGCTTCAGCTGGTCCGGCGTGATCGCCAGCTGCAGCCGGGCGCCGTCGCCGGTGTAGGTGATCGACTGGACGGTGCCGATCTCGACACCGCGCATCTTCACCTTGGCGTCCTTGTCCATGACCAAGCCCGCGCGCGGTGCGTCGACGTAGATCGCCTCGGTGTTGGTGAATCCGCCCACGAACATGGTCAGCGCGATCGCGACCACCGCGGCCAGGCTCAGCACGAAGGCCACGCCCGCCAGCTTGATGCCGAAACTCCTTCCGCCGCCCGACTTTTCGACAAGTCTGTTTCTCGCCATACCGCCTACCCGGAGAGATGGAAATTGCCGGAGGTGCCGTAGATGGCCAGCGAGACCAGCAGGGTCACCATCACCACCGCGACCAGCGAGGCACGCACCGCATTACCGACCGCGACGCCGACACCGACCGGACCACCCGACGCGTGGTAGCCGTAGTACGTGTGAATCATCATGACCGCCAGGGCCATGAAGATCGCCTGCACGAACGACCAGAGGATGTCGCCGGGAATCAGGAACGTCGAGAAGTAGTGGTCGTACACGCCGGCCGACTGGCCGTAGATCACCACTGTCGCAAAGCGACTGGCGACGAACGAGGCGATCACGGCCAGCGAGTACAGCGGAACGATGGCGATCATTCCGGCCAGCACCCGGGTCCCGATCAGGAACGGCACCGGGCGGATCGCCATGACCTCGAGCGCATCGATCTCCTCGGACACCCGCATCGCGCCGAGCTGTGCGGTGGCGCCCGCGCCGATGGTCGCGGCCAGGCCGATGCCCGAAATCACCGGCGCCGCAATGCGCACGTTGATGAATGCCGCGAAGAAACCGGTCAGCGCCTCGACGCCGATGTTGCCCAGCGAGCTGTAGCCCTGCACCGCGATCGTGCCGCCGGCGAACAGGGTCAGGAAGCCCACGATCACCACGGTGCCGCCGATCACGGCCAGAGCGCCCGTGCCCATGCTGATTTCGGCGATCAGCCGGATGGTCTCGGTGCGATAGCTGTAGAACGCCTTGGGCACCGAACGCAGCGATTCGGCGTAGAAGAGGGCGTGGCGCCCAACATTGTCGAGTGATTCGGACATCCGGCGCACGCGTCGTACCGTACGCGGGAAGCGAGCATGTATCACGGAGGCCATGTCGTCACCGCACCGTGAACTTGATGCCGGCCGCGGTGACCACCACATTCAGCACGAACAGAACCATGAAGGAGAACACCACCGTCTGATTGACTGCGTCGCCGACGCTCTTGGGCCCGCCCTTGACATTCAGGCCCAGGTAGCAGG
This sequence comes from Nocardia sp. GP40, assembly GCF_050434125.1. Taxonomy (NCBI): domain Bacteria; kingdom Bacillati; phylum Actinomycetota; class Actinomycetes; order Mycobacteriales; family Nocardiaceae; genus Nocardia; species Nocardia sp. GP40. The sequence continues at coordinate 205,968 of NZ_JBNPVW010000014.1, forward strand.
CCGTCAGCCCGGCCGCGAGGCCGAACAGCGTGGCCTTGATTTCGGCGATGACCAGTTCGGGCAGGTGCGTCAGCAGCGTGATGCCGTTGACGAAGGCGCCGGGATTGACGCCCTGCAGGAAGACCGAGAACAGGAAACCGCCGCCGATGCCGATGACGCAGACCAGGCCGTTCAGTAGGGCCGCGACGAACATCGAGGCCAGCACCCGCGGCACCACGAGGCGCTGGATGGGGTCGATGCCGAGCACCTTCATCGCGTCGATCTCTTCGCGGATGGTGCGGGCGCCCAGATCCGCGCAGATCGCGGTGGCGCCCGCGCCGGCCACGATCAGCACGGTGACCATCGGCCCGATCTGGGTCACGGTGCCGAATGCCGCACCGGCGCCGGACAGGTCGGCCGCGCCGATCTCGCGCAGCAGAATGTTCAGGGTGAAGCTCACCAGGACGGTGAACGGAATGGCAACCAGCAGGGTCGGAATGATCGAAACCCGGGCGATGAACCATGCCTGGTCGACGAATTCACGGCGCTGAAAGGGCGGCCGGACGATCGCCCGGGCCACCTGGGCAGTGAGTTCGAAGAACCCGCCGACCGCTCGCAACGGCACGGCAAGAACCTCGTTCATTCCCGACTTCCTCCTTGCCATGCCTTGCACGTCGAGCCTGTGATGGCCGTCTCACCTTGCCATCCGCCTGAAAGATTAGAACACGTTCACTCTGTTGTCGAGCACCATTTGATGATATTGAACTGCTCTTTCTCGCCTCGCCGTAGATTTAAAGTTAGAACTTGTTCATACAGCGTAAGGAGCACCTATGCGAGTCGCCGCACACCGTCGATGACCATGTCTACCAACTGGTGGACCGCCGATCAACCAACGCGGCGGTGGCGTCGCCTACTCAGCCGAGATCGTGCAGGGATGATGCGGAAAACGTACGCCCCGCGGGACGTTCGGCGAAATATGCGCCGAGCGTGTCCGCCAAATCCCCGGGCGCCCATTCCGCACCGGCGGCATCGAAGCGCGCCTCGACGACCGGGGCGGCCATCAGCGCCACCATCGGCCCGTAGACGACGAATACCTGACCGCTCACCGCATCCGCGGCGGGCGAGGCCAGGTACGTGACCAGGCGCGCCACATGATCGGGAGAGAGCGGATCCACGTCCTGCTCGGGCGCGTCGGAAAACACCTTTTCGGTCATCGCGGTGCGCGCCCGCGGGCAGATTGCGTTGGCGCGCACGCCATATCGCGACAGCGCGCGCGATGCGGACAAGGTCAGCGCCGTGATGCCCGCCTTGGCGGCGGCATAGTTCGGCTGCCCCTCCGGGCCGAGCAGACCGGCCTCGGACGAGGTGTTGATCAATCGGCCGTAGACCGGCGCGCCGGATTCCTTGGATTTGCCGCGCCAGTACGCGGCGGCGTTGCGCGACAACAGGAAATGGCCGCGCAGGTGCACCGCGATGACCGCGTCCCAGTCCTCGTCGGAGAGATTGAAAAGCATTCGGTCGCGGACAATTCCGGCATTGTTCACCACGATGTCGACGCCGCCGAAGGTCTCGTCGGCCGTGCGAATCAATGCATCGGCAGTGGTTCGTTCCGCAATACTCCCCGCGACGAATTCGGCCTTGGCGCCCAGTGCGCGAATATCCGCGAGCGTCGCAGACACCGCGTCGTTTTCGACAAGATCATTGACGACGACCGAGGCGCCGGCCGCGGCCAGGGCAAGCGCCTCCGCCCGCCCCAGCCCGGCGCCCGCGCCCGTCACAATCGCTGCTTTGCCGGCCAGGGTCAGATCAGATTCACGCCCGTCGGCCCCTCGCTGGCGCTCGGTGCCGTCGAGCGTGCCGCACGCTGTGCTATCGGTTCGCTCGCTTCGCTCACTCACGCCCCGACTCTAGAACGTGTTCCAGTTAACGGCAAGCATCGGCTCAGACGAGCTTCAGCGCCGCCTTGGGGCACTGGGCGACCGCGGTCTTCACAGCCTCGAGCTGATCGGCGGCCACGTCACCCGAGGCGACGTGCAGGTTGTCCTCGTCATCGAGTTCGAACACGTCGGGGGCGTATCCGACGCAGATTCCGTTGGCCTCGCACTGGTCGAAATCGACGCTGACCTTCATTGATATCTCCTTCACCGCAGGTGACACCGAGCCTACAAGCCGCCCGCGATGAGGCGAAGACTCCGGCCCGATTCCAGGTCCATACTGGAACATGTTTCAGTAGTTGTGCAATGATCGGGACAACCGCCTAGCCCATGTCGGCTAGCTATCGAACGAACAACGAGGTTAACCGCTATGCGGATTGCGTATACCCCGCAACAAGAAGAGCTACGCGCGGAGCTGCGTGAATACTTCGCCAAGCTCATCACCCCCGAGCGCCGCGCGGCGCTGTCCTCGCAGACCGGCGAGTACGGCGAGGGCAATGTCTACCGCGAGGTCGTCGCGCAGATGGGCGCCGACGGCTGGCTCGCGCTGGGCTGGCCGAAGGAGTACGGCGGGCAGGACCGCTCGACGATGGATCAGCTGATCTTCACCGACGAGGCCGCCATCGCGGGCGCGCCGGTGCCGTTCCTGACCATCAACTCGGTCGCGCCGACGATCATGCACTACGGCACCGAGGAGCAGAAGAAGTTCTTCCTGCCCAAGATCGCCGCCGGTGAGCTGCACTTCTCCATCGGCTACTCCGAGCCGGGCGCGGGCACCGACCTGGCCTCGCTGCGCACCTCCGCGGTGCGTGACGGCGACGACTGGATCATCAACGGCCAGAAGATGTGGACCAGCCTGATCCAGTACGCCGACTACATCTGGCTGGCCGCGCGCACCGATCCGACGGCCAAGAAGCACAAGGGCATCAGCATGTTCATCATGCCGACCACCGCCGAGGGCTTCTCCTGGACGCCGGTGCACACCATGGCCGGTCCGGACACCAGCGCGACCTACTACCAGGACGTGCGGATCCCGCACAAGGACATGGTCGGGCCCGAGAACGGCGGCTGGTCGCTGGTCACGAACCAGCTCAACCACGAGCGCGTCGCGCTGACCTCGGCCGCGCCGCTGCAGCTCGCGCTCGCCCAGACGGTGGACTGGGCCAAGAACAACAAGGACTCCAACGGCGGCCGCGTGATCGACAGCGAGTGGGTGCGGCTGAACCTGGCCCGCGTGCACGCCAAGGTCGAATTCCTGAAGCTGCTGAACTGGGAAATTGCGTCCGGAGCGGACGCGGGCGGCGACTCCGCGCCCAAGCCGTGGAACGCGTCCACGTGCAAGGTGCTCGGCACCGAGCTGGCCACCGAGGCCTACCGCTCGCTGATGGAGATCCTGGGCCCGCAGGCCTACCTGCGACAGGACTCGGCGGGTGCGCAGCTGCGCGGGCGACTCGAGCGCATGCACCGCGCCTGCCTGATCCTCACCTTCGGCGGCGGCACCAACGAGGTGCAGCGCGACATCATCGCCATGACCGCCCTGAAGCAGCCGGCCTCGGCACGCTAGAAAGCCAGGTAATCACAATGGATTTCACTCAGACAGAGGCGCAGCAGGACCTGGCCCGGCTCACCGCCGAGGTGACCGGCAAGCTCGTCACCGCCGACCGGCTGCGCGAATTGGACAGGAACACCGACGCCGCAGGCAACCCGACGCTGCGCTTCGACGAAACGCTGTGGAGCTCGCTCGCCGAGACCGGCGTGCTGGCCGCGGCCCTGCCCGGGTCGGTGGGCGGCAGCGATCTCGGCGTGCTGGAGCAGACCGCGATCCTGCGCGAGCTCGGCAGGGCCGTCGCGCCGGTGCCGTACCTGTGGTCGATCGCGCTCGGCGCGGCCGCGCTGGCGCAGTTCGGTTCCGAGGCGCAGCGCGCGCTGGCCGCCGAGGCCGCCTCGGGCGCAACGATTCTCACGGTCGCGCTGAGCGAGGAGCGCAACTGGGAGCCCGCCAAGCCCGTGACCACCGCCGCCGAGGACGGCGGCTGGCGCATCATCGGCCTCAAGACCACCGTGCCGTTCGCCCGGCAGGCCTCGCGAATCCTGGTGCCCGCCACGGTGTCCGGTGCGGCGGCCGTCTTCCTGGTCGATCCGTCCGATGCGAGTGTGCGCATCGCCGATCAGATCGTCACCGACCGCTCCCCCGAGGCCGAGCTCGAATTCTCCGGCACCCCGGCGGAATTGGTCGGCACCGTCGAGCAGGGCGCGGAAATCCTGGAGTGGCTGCTGAACCGGGCCTGGCTGGGCCTGGCCGCGCACCAGCTGGGCGTGGTGGAGAAGGGCCTCGAGCTGGTCGCCGACTACGCCCGCGAGCGCGAGCAGTTCAACAAGAAGATCGGCAGCTTCCAGGCCGTGGCCCAGCGCCTGGCCGACGGGTACATCGATGTGCAGGGCGTGCGACTGGCCGTGCAGCAGGCCGCCTGGCGGCTGGCCGAGGGCCTGCCCGCGACCTCGGAGATCCACACTGCGAAGTTCTGGGCGGCCGAGGCCGGTCATCGCGTGGCACACACCGTGGTCCACGTGCACGGCGGCGTCGGCATCGACCGCGACCACATCGTGAACCAGTTCTTCACCGCCGCCAAGCACAACGAATTCGCCCTCGGCGGGGCGACGGACCACCTGCGCGCCCTGGGTGCGCAGCTGGCCGAGAGCCACTGACTCGGGCCTTCACGCGACGCCCGCACCGGACCCTGTCGGGATCCGGTGCGGGCGTTCGGCTTATCGATTTCCGGCGCGCGACGACGCCTCACCAGTTCCACCGCGATATGACGTTCGCGGGCCAGGGCGACGACGAATGGAAGACGCTTTTTCGCGCAGGCCTGAACCGGCTGGGCGACTGTTTCCTGACCCGCGGTCGGCTGCATTGTCAGAGCAGAGCGGAACCGCTGCGGACTATCCCGCCTACGCGATGCTGTCGAGCGTCGCGATCAGGTCCGGCGGCAGGACGATGTCGCCCGCCGCCAGGTTTTCGTCGAGATGGGCCGGGTTGGAGGTGCCCGGAATGAGCAGCGTGTTGCCATAGTGGGCCAGCTGCCAGGCCAGCCCGATCTGAGCCGGGGTGACATCGAGGGCCGCCGCGGCCTCCCGCACGGCCGGATGGTCGGTAACCTTGGCCAGCCCCTCGAAGGCGGAGCCGAGGGGGAAATAGGGAACCCACGCGATGGAATGCGCGCGGCACAGGTCCAGCACCGGCTCTGCGGAGCGCGCGAGCATGTTGTACATGTTCTGGACGCACACGACGCCCGCGGGGAGCGCCCGGCGCAGCTGATCGGTGTCGACGTGACTCAGGCCGATTCCGGCGATCTTCCCCTCGTCCCGCAGCGCGATCAGCTCGGCCAGCTGGTCGTCGAGGTCGACGATCTGGTCGCCCTCGGCGATGATGCCCGGCGGCATGTCCGTCCGGCGCAGGTTGACCACGCCGAGGGTGTCCACATCCAGCGCCTTCAGGTTGGCCTCCACCTGTTCGCGTAGCTCCCGCGGCCGCTGCGCGGCCAGCAGCCGCGCGGCCTCGTCGTACACCGCGCCGACCTTCGTGGCCAGCACCAGATCCTCCGGATACGGCGCGAGCGCCCCGTGAATCAGGTCGTTGACCACGCCAGCCCCGTAGAACTGGGCGGTGTCGATGTGGTTGACGCCCCGCTCGACGGCGCGGCGCAGGACGGCGGTGGCGGCCTGCCTGTCGTAGGTGCGGCCGTGATGGTCGGCGAGCTGCATGGCGCCGTATCCGATGCGCGCGACGCGCACATCCCCCAGCTGACCGGTGCCGCCGGGTCCGGAAATCTCCTGATGAGCTGCCATCTGCGCATTCCTGTTCCGGATGGGATAGTGGAATCGAAGCTATGCGGAGGAGCCTCCGCATAGACACGAGCCTAGCAGAAACGGAGGGCCCTCCGCTTGTCTTCCGGTAATCGCGACGCCCGAGCGAGCCGCCTACCCGTCGAAGCCCCCGCGGACGCCGCCACCCCGACGGCTCCCCGGTCCGCCGCCGCCCCGCCGGACGCACGGTCCGCCGCCCCCTCGCCGGCATCTGCCCGGTCCGCAGCCCCTTCGCAGACGGACGCCCGATCCGCCGCCCCTTCGCCGACGGCTGCCCGGCGGGCCGTCTCTGCACCGCCGAGCACCGGCGGCAAACCCACGCGCGCCGACGCCGAACGCAACCGCCGGCGCCTACTCGAGGTCGCGCGCGCGGCCTTCACCTCCGGCGACAAGGTGGCGCTGGAATCCATCGCCCGGGAGGCCGGCGTCGGCATCGGCACCCTCTACCGCCACTTCCCCACCCGCGAGGCACTCGTCGAGGCCGTCTATCGCGCCGAGCGCCGCCGCCTGTGCGATACCGCCATCGAATTCGCCGCCGCGCTCACCCCCGAGGACGACGCCGCGACCGCCCTGCGCAGCTGGATGGACCGCTTCGGGGACTATCTCGCGGCCAAACGCGATATGGCCGAGGCTCTCCGGGAGATCATCGCCTCCGGGGCAATCACCGCCGAGGAGGCGCGCGCCGAGCTGTCCAGCGCCATCGGGAGCCTGCTCGACGCCGGAATCGCCTCGGGCACACTGCGAGACGACGTCCAAGCCCAGGACGTGGTGGCCAGCCTGGTGGGAATCTTCCTGGCCTGCGGACGACCGGAGCAGCGCGAGCAGGCCGGGCGCATGATGGATCTGCTGATCGCCGGGCTGCGCCGATGACGGTGCCGCCGAACATGTTCCGCGACCGGCCGGGCCGCGCGGCGGTCGCGCGCTCTCAGCAAGTTCACAGCGCCGTCCCCCTAAGTTGTTGGGGTACACCGCTTCTACTTACCCGTGGCACATAGACCACTCAGAGCAGGGACAATTCTATGAACAGAATATTCACCCGAGCCTTCGCCGTCGCGGCAACGGCAAGCTGGCTCTGTGTACCGGCGATGGCCGCGGCGAACGCACAGCCGACCGTTCGTCCCGTGGACGCCTGGTCCGACTACAACAGTGCCGACAGCGCGTGGCACGCGCAGAGCCAGGCCGCCGCGGGGCAGGGCGCGGCCACCGGGGCCGGGATCGGCTGCCTGGTCGGCGGCGGAGTCGGCGGGGCCGCGGGTGTTGGCGTCGGGTTGGGCGTCGCCTCGATACCGCTCGGAATCGGCGGGGCCGTCGTCGGGTGCGGTGTCGGCGCGGCCACGGGCGCGGCGATCGGCGCCATCGCGGCCGGTAGCAACCCCGCGCTGCTGGCACAGGAGCAACACCTGAAGGACCAGTGCTACCAGGTGAAACCGGCCCTGGAGTGCTCGAACGAATGGAACCCTCCCTCCTACGACGACAACTGACCCGCCTGCGCCACATCGGAAGTGATGCCCGGCGGCGCGGTCATCCGATGAGTTTTCGCGGCCTGGATCGTCGGTATTGGTGACAACCTTCCGACTGTCCGGGCGTCCGGGGAGAGGACCGACATGGCCAGCAAGATGATCTTCATCAACCTGCCCGTCGCTGATCTGGACCGGTCCAAGACCTTCTACGAGATGCTGGGCTGGAAGGTGAATCAGGAGTTCACCGACGACAATGCGGCCTGCGTCGTCATCGACGACAACATCTGCGTGATGCTGCTGATCGAGCCGTTCTTCGAGAACTTCACCCAGCGCCCGCTGTCGGACACCACCATCACGATCGGATCCATCTACGGGCTCGCGCTGGGGAGCGCGCACGAGGTCGACGAGCTCACCGAGGCCGCGATCCGGGCCGGCGGCACCGAGGAGGTCAATCCGGACAAGCGCGCCCTGGAACAGCAAGCCGGCATGTACAGCCGCACCTTCATCGACCCGGACGGGCATCAGTGGGAGTCGTTCTGGATGAACTATCCGCGCTGAGACGCCTCAGGCGCCCAGGGCCACGCAGACGCGGTCGACGTCGGCGAGGGTGGTGCGCCAGTTGCTGAAGGCGGCGCGGATCGCCGGCGCGCCCTGATACACGGTGGGCGTCAGGAATGCCTCGCCGCTGCGGGTCAGCTCCTCCAGAACCGCCGCGACACGCTCGGTGGTGACGGCACCGGAGAGGGTGAAGCACACGACGTTCAGCCGGACCGGAGCCAGCAGCCGCCACCGGGGGCTGCGCTCGAGCCGCGCGCCCATCTCCCGGGCACACTCGATGGCGCGCTCGACGATCTCCCGGTACCCCGACCGTCCGTAGGCCTCCAGCGTGAACCAGGCCGGCAGGGCGCGCAGCCGGCGGGAGGTCTCGGGCGTCAGGTGCATGAAATCCGGTGTGGCGCCGGGCGTTCCGAGATAGGGAGACACGTTCTCGAATACCCGCAGCTGCAGATCCTGCCGCCGGGTGAACTGCACGGCCGAGCCGTACGGCACGTTCAGCCACTTGTGCAGGTCGACGCAGACCGAGTCGGCCTCGGCCCAGCCGTCCAGCAGCGGCGCGTGCGCGGGTGATGCGGCCGCGAACCCGCCGAAGGCCGCATCTACGTGCAGCCAGAAGTCGTGGCGGGACTTCAGCGTCGCAATGGCCCGGATATCGTCGAAGTCAACGGTATTGACGGTCCCGGCATTGGCCACGACGATCGCCGGTCCGGCCGCGAGCTCCCGTTCCAGTGCGACGATGTCGACGGCCTCGCGCCCGGGCAGCGTCGCCACCGACACGAGCCGCCTGCGGCCGATACCCAGCACCGACAGCGACTTGCCGATGCTGGAGTGAGGCGTGCCGGACAACACCCGCACCGGTGCGGTCACCCCCTCCTCGGCGGTGGACGCCCCGCGCAGCGACCCGAGCCACTCCCGCCCGATCGCCAGCCCGACCAGGTTCGACATGGTTGCCCCGGTCACGAAGGCCCCGGGCATATCCAGCCCGAACAACTCGCCGAGCCGGGCCACCGTCTCCCGTTCCAGCGCCGCCGCGGCGGAACCGACCGCGCCGTGCGCGTTCTGATCCAGCGCCGCGGTCAGCCAGTCGCCGGACAGCGCGGCCGGGGTCGTGCCGCCGGTGACGAACCCCAGGTAGCGGGGTCCGGCACTGGCGGAAAACCCCGGCTCCCAACGAGATTCGAACGCCCGCAGCGCGGCCCGCAGACCGCCGCCGTCCTCGGGCAGCGCGGCCGCCACGTGTTCGACCGCGGCCGCGGTGACGGGCCGCTCGTCGAGTCCGGCGAGAATCCGCGCCGTATAGGTGCGGGTCTCCTCCAGCAGCGCGGGCAGTTCGGCAACCGGAGCACGACTGGCACCATTCGGCGCCCTGCTGCTGCGATCCGAATCGACCTCCTCCTCCCGTATCGAAAACCTCACCTCGGGCGCGAAGGCCATCGCCCTTGCCACGACGGAAATGGACGCACCGGCCGGGCACTGATGCATTCGATGCTGCACGCGAAGGAACTCACCCGAAATGTGACGGTGCCGATCGCGGCGGGACTGCTCACCGACGTCAACGCTTACTTCTCGGCACTGACCGCATACCGCGCCGGCGATCCGGTCCCGATCGTCGAGCGAGTAGCCGAAGCATCGTTCGCCGCGATTGCCAATGCCCGTCAATTGGTTTCGGAGATCACCGACATCCGGCAACGCTGGACCGCCGCGATCGATGCCCGGCCGCAGGCCGCCGCCTGGCGCATCGCCGATCTCGCGGTGCGACTGCCCGTATTCGACACGGAAACCGCCGCACGCGAGCTCGAAATCTCCCCTTCCAACACTCTCCGCGCACTCACCCCGCTTACCGAGGCCGGCGTCCTCACCGAGTTCACCGGAATGCGCCGCAACCGGATGTGGCAGGCTCGCGAAATCCTCGATGCCCTCGACGCCTTTGCGGCCCGCGCCAGCCGCCGAAATCTGGGCTGACCGCACCTGGCACCGAGTTCACTCCCCAATGCGCCACAATCGGATGCGGCGGGGCGAACCCGTTGAAGCGTAGGCAGTGCCGGGTATCGACGATTGCCTTCCTCCTTCGTTGAAGCCGCACTCCTGTTAGGGTGCACGGACTTATGCGTATGCCGGGGAGGGCGTAGTGGGGTTGCAGCCGGGTGCCGAGTTTGCCGGGTTCACGGTCGAGCGAGTGGTCGGTTCGGGCGGCATGGGCACGGTGTATCTGGCCCGACAGCCGCGATTGCAGCGGCGAGTCGCGCTGAAGGTGCTTGCCGAATCCTTCAGCGCCGCACCGAAGACGCGCGCGGCGTTCGACCGCGAGGCAGCGCTTGCCGCGGGGCTGGATCACCCGAATATCGTCCCGGTGTACGACCGCAGCGCCGTCGACGATGCCACGCTGTGGCTGACGATGCGCTACATCGACGGCGGCGACGCGGCCGCACTGCTGGACGCCCATCCGGACGGGCTGGCCCCCGACCGCGCGGTGCGGCTGATCACTGATGCCGCGGGAGCGCTGGATCACGCACATGCACGGGGCGTACTGCACCGGGACGTGAAGCCGGCGAACCTGCTCATCGAGAACGACCAGCGCCACGGCGAGCGCGCCATGCTCACCGATTTCGGCATCGCCCGAACACTCGACGACACGGTCACCCTGTCCGGCATCGCCGCCAGCTTCGCCTATGCCGCGCCGGAGCGGTTCACCAACGCGCCCTCGGACCACAGCGCCGACATCTACTCGCTGGGCTGCACGCTGTTTCAGCTGCTGACCGGCCAGCCGCCGTTCCCGCGTAAGGATCAGGCCGCCGTGGTCGGCGCACACCTGACCGAGCCACCGCCCGCACCTAGCGAGCTGCGACCCGAATTGCCCGCCGAGCTCGACGCCGTGATCGCCACCGCGCTGGCGAAGGCGCCGCGGGAGCGGTACCCCAGCTGCCTCGCCCTCGCCGAGGCGGCGGCGTACGCCCTCACCGCACCCGCTCCGGCGGTGCGTCCCCGCCCGCGCCGGCGGACCGTCGTGCGGGGTGGCTCAGCACAGTTCGAGACGGTCACCGCCAGCTCCATCGGGGATACGGTGTGGCCGTTGACCATCGGGCCCGCGCCGCGCAGCACCGCACGCGGTCAGGGCCGTCGACGGAGGATTGCGATCGGGGCGGGTCTGTTGCTGGCCGCCATCGGACTGGCTGTCGGCGTCGCGTTCGCCTCGCGCGGCGGGTCAGGATCGGTCCACACTCCGACGGCGGTAGCCGTTGTGCCGCAACGGACTACATCATCAGCCGCCCCGATCCGGAGCATCACCAAACCAGCATCGCCGCCACCCACCGGCACACAGCCGACCGACATCCCGCTGTCCATCGCCGCGCAGCCCGGCGAACAGCAGACCGCCGAACAACCGCAGCCGGCGCTCCCCGCGCCACCGCAGGGCCTCACGTCCTCCCAACCGCCGCCGGTGGTTCCGCAGACGCGGTCGTTTCAGTGGTCCGGGTGACGCCGGGTCCTAGCGGACGTTCGAGGTACAGATGGTGTCCAGGACGAACGCGGGCTTTGTCACCTTGGTGAGCGACATGTTGAGACTCGAGCTTTCGCGCCGCTGGGCATCCTGTTCCGCACCGGCCGCCGTATAACCCACTCCGACAAAGTAATCCGGCCCCGTGCCGAGCAGTTCCTGCTCGTCGCGTTCGACAACCGAGCCACACGCGTTGTGGATCCGGGCCTTGATCCTGCAGCTGAGAATGACCCCCTTCTCGCAGGAGTCCAGCGCGGCCTGATCCGCAGCGAACTGGTCCGGATAGTCCTTTGCCTCACCGACGCGGCGGTCTCCCACCGCGATGGCGGCATACAGGTTGCCCCGTACGGCATGCGCGACGCCGGGCGCGCCGACGGTGATGGCTCCTGCGGCGGCTATCACCATGGCCAGCAAGGACTTTCCCAACAACGACATGCAACCCCCACGGTCGAAGAACTGTCCCGAGCGATCATTGCGGCAATCGCACCGGCTGTCCACCCTCGTTCTCCGCCCGTCCGAACGTATCGCCCGTACGAACCGCACGCCCGTGCGGGGATCCACCGACCGGCAGCACCCCGGCGCGACGCGCCTACACCCGCAGCTCCGGCGGCAGGCCGAACAGCGGGAACAGGCGGGCGTGGTCGAGGAAGAAGTTCAGGCCGGTGATGCTGTCGCCGTCGAGTTCCAGGACGATGACGGCCCATGGTTCCAGCACGCCGGGCACCTCGCTCGGCTTGTACTGGCCGAAGGCGGGCAGGCCGTTGGCGCCCTCGAGCGGGATGAGCCGGGAGCCGCGGCAGCCGTCGGGGCCGGGGCTGGTCATGAACGCGGCGACATCGGCCGGACCGGACACCCAGAGTGGCAGCGGCGGCATCGACAGCGCCACATCCTGTTTGAGCAGGGCGGTGAGGGCGTCCATATCGTAGGCCTCGAAGGCCTGGACGAAGCCGTCGACGAGTTTGCGCTGCTCGGAATCGGATTCGTCGTAGGAACTGCCCTCGGCGGGCTGCACCTTGGACATGGTGGCGCGGGCCCGCTGCAGGGCGCTGTTGACCGAGGCGGGCGACATGGTGAGCAGGTCGGCGGTCTCGTTGGCGGAGAAGCGCAGCACCTCGCGCATGATCAGGATCGCGCGCTGAGTGGCGGGCAGATGCTGCACCGCGGCCACGAAGGCCAGGCGCAGCGAATCCTTCGCGGTGGCGTGCTCGGCCGGATCGGCGCCGAAGGCCAGGCCGTTCGGAATCGGCTCGATCCAGACGTAGTCCGGCTGCGGCGGCGGCATCGGACTGTCCGGACGCGAGGGACCGGACAGATCCATCGGCCGGGCCCGCCGCTGCGGGCCGTCCAGCATGTCCAGGCAGACATTGGTGGTGATCTTGTACAGCCACGATCGCACGCTGGCCCGGCCCTCGAACGAGTCGTACGCCTTCCACGCCCGGGTGAACGCCTCCTGCACGGCGTCCTCGGCCTCGAACGACGAACCCAACATCCGGTAGGCGTAAGCACACAGCTCCCGCCGATACCCCTCGAACTGCTGCAGCACCTCTTCGATGGCGACAGAAGGCGACTCGGTCATGATCCCTCGCTATCGCCCGGCCGGGCAGCTACGTTGATCGGTCATTCCCACACTGTGGCACAGGGCACCGACAAGTAGACACCCTCGATTTCGGAGCTACGGAACTTCAAACGTGACGTGGGACACTACTACCTACGAATCGCGCCAACCTGCCGGTGCGCCAGCTGGCCAGCCCGGGCACTTGTAGCATTGTGTACACCGCGTAGCATTCGAGTAACCTGGGGGCATGAAGACCATCCAGCAACGCGACCTCCGCAACGACAGCGGCAAAGTCCTTGCCGCGGTCGAGGCCGGCGAGAGCTTCACCATCACCCGTAACGGCAAACCGGTCGCCGAACTCAAGCCCCTGACACGGCGGACCTTCGTGCCCATCACCGAACTCGCCCGCACCAGCGCACACCTGCCGCACATCGATTACAGCGAGTGGCGGGCCGATATGGATGCGATGATCGACCAGGAGATCCCCCACCGTGAGTGAACCGGTCACACCGCGGCACGTGCTGCTTGATACCTCGGTCCTCATCGATTACGCCACGGTGCAATCATCGCTGCCCGAGGAAGCAGAAGCTGCCATCAGCGCGGTAAGTCTTGCCGAACTCGCCGCTGGACTTCACTCCACTAAAGATCCGATGAAACAGGCCCAACGCCAGCTCCAGTTCCAGTGGGTTGCGAAGTCGTTCAACCCGCTCGCATTCGACGCCGAGACAGCCAATATCTACGGGTCGTTGGCGTTTCTCCTCGAGCAGATCGGGCGGAAGCCGCGAGGACGAGTGGCCGACATCCAGATCGCAGCCACAGCAGTCCGGTACAGCTTGCCGCTGTACACCCGCAACCCGGATGACTTCAAAGGGCTCGGACCGCTACTGAATATCGTCGCGGTGTAAGCGGTCGGGCCATCGTGCCGGAGCCCGGCCTCTCCGGCACCGCTGTCCCGGGCGCTGAGACACCGGATAGGCGGGCAGTGCGAGGACGCGGGCGATTACGAACCCGAGCGCGATGTCACGTGCGCGGCGAAGGACTGCCGGTCCCCCGCCCAGCCGTCGGCGGGGACGATCTTCTCCAGCTCGGCGAGGTCGTCGGCGGTCAGGTCGGCCGCGGCCGCGGCGGCATTCTCGACGATGCGCTGGGCGCGACGGCTGCCGGGGATGGGCACCACATCGGGCCCCTGGGCCAGCAGCCAGGCCAGGGCCAGCTGGCCCGCGGTGAGACCGAGGCGGGCGGCCAGGTCGCGCAGCGCGCCCACCTGCGCCATGTTGCTGGCCAGGTTGTCGCCGGAGAAGCGGGGGTCGTTGCGGCGGAAATCGCTGGCGGTGACCGTCGTGGTGTCGAGTGTCGCGGTGAGCAGGCCGCGGCCCAGCGGGCTGTAGGGCACCAGCGCGATGCCCAGCTCGCGCGCGGCGGGGACGACGTCACTCTCGGGTTCGCGCCACAGCATCGACCATTCGAACTGCACCGCGGCGATCGGATGCACCGCGGCGGCCTGCGCGAGCTGTTCCGGGGTGGCCTCGGAGATGCCCAGGTGCCGAACCTTGCCCGCGGCGACCAATTCGGCCATGGCGCCGATGGTTTCGGCGACCGGCACCTCCGGGTCGATGCGGTGCAGGTAGTACAGGTCGATGACCTCGCGGTCGAGCCGGGCCAGCGAGGCATCGCAATACTCGCGCACCCGTTCGGGTTTCGCGTCCAGGTACACGCCGTTCTCGCCGCGCACGATGCCGAATTTCGTTGCGACCCGGACACTGTCACCCACGTCACGCAGTGCGCGCGCGAGCAGCCGCTCGTTGTGCCCGGCGCCGTAGCTCTGCGCGGTATCGAAGAGGGTGATGTCCGAGTCGATTGCGGTGTGAATCGCCGCGACCGACTCATCGTCGTCGGTGGCGCCGTACCCCTGCGAGAAGCCCATACATCCCAGGCCGACGGCCGAGACGCCGAGTCCGTTGCCGCCTAGTTCGCGTTGCTGCATGCCACAATCCTGGCCGGAAAACTCCGGCCGCGCCAATAGGCAGGCCGATACGATTCATCGGCACACCAATGGATCCGAGCGCGCCGGCCACGACATCGGCTCGATCCCACGCGGTCCCGCCACCGGTGGGACGCTTACAGTTGCTATCCGGTCGGAAGCCGGTGCCGCACAACGACCCCCGACCGGAATGTGCGGTGAACCCTACTTACTCAACGGCGCCGGAGCATCCTCGTCCGCCGGACGAGACTCCGCCTCCGCGTGCGCCCACTTGTAATCGGGCTTGCCCGCGGGCGAGCGCTTGATCTCATCGACGAACCACAGGCTGCGGGGCAGCTTGTAGGCCGAAATCTCCTGCGACAGCACCGGACGCAGCTCCTCGAGGGTCGGGCGCGCACCGTCGCGGCACTGCACCACCGCGACCACCCGCTGGCCCCAGCGCTCGTCCGCGACGCCGATCACCAGCGCGTCGAATACCTGCGGATGACACTTGAGCGCGCCCTCGACCTCCTCCGGGTAGATCTTCTCGCCGCCGCTGTTGATGCTGACCGAGCCGCGGCCCAGCATTGTGACCGTGCCGTCCTCCTCCACCCGGGCGAAGTCGCCGGGGATCGAGTATCGAATCCCGTTGAACTCCTTGAACGTCGCCGCGGTCTTGACCGGGTCGTTGTAGTACCCCAGCGGGATGTGCCCCTTGCGAGCCAGCAGGCCGACCTGACCCGAACCGGGCGTGACCGGGCTGCCGCTCTCGTCCAGAACCTCGGTGGCCGCATCGATCTTCACCCGCGGGCCGCCGGTGTGGGTGGCGCCCTTGGCCGCCACCGACAGACCACCGAATCCGGTCTCCGAGGAGCCGATCGAGTCGGTGATCATCGTGGTGGGCAGGTGCTCCATCAGCCGGTCCTTCAGGGCCGGGGAGAACAGCGCGGCGCTGCTGGCCAGCGCCCACAGCTTCGAATGCTGGTACGGCTCACCGGTTTCCGGGTTGCCCGCATCCAGGGCGTCGACCATCGGCCGGGCCATCGCGTCGCCGGTGATGAAGATCAGGTTGATCTCGTGCCGGTCGATGGCCTGCCACACCTTGTGCGCGTTGAACTCCGGCAGCATGATCGCCTTGCCGCCGCCGAAGAGGCTGTGGAACACCGCCGCCTGCGCGCCGCCGTGGATCATCGGCGGAATCGGGAAGCGCACCATCTGCGCGTTCTCCGCGCCGATCTTCGCCTGCTCCCATTCGTCGTCGACGTACTCGCCGGTGACAAAGTTGATGCCGCCCCCGAGCACCCGCCACCAGTCCTCCTGGCGCCACATCACGCCCTTGGGCATGCCGGTGGTGCCGCCGGTGTAGATCATGAAGACGTCGTCGGTCGAGCGGTCGCCGAAGTCGCGCTCCCCGGACGAGGAGGCCAGTGCCGCTTCGTATTCCACCGAGCCCTCGGCGGTGGGAATGTCGGTGCCGTCGTCCACGACGATGACCGTCTTCAGCTTCGGCGAGGTCGGCCGGACCGCGGCCACCCTGTCGGTGTAGCGGCGCTCGTGGATCAGCGCGACCACGTCGGAGTTGTCGAAGATGTACTGCAGTTCGTTCTCGACGTACCGGTAGTTGACGTTGATCATCACCGCCCGCGCCTTGAACACCGCGACCATGGCCTCCACGGCCTCGATGGTGTTGCGCGAGTAGATGCCGACCTTGTCGCCGGGCCGCACGCCCTGGGACTGCAGGTAGTGCGCGAGACGATTCGCTCGATCCTCCAGCTCGGCGTAGGTCACCGAGCGGGTGTCGTCGGCCAGTGCGACGCGCTCGGGCACGAGGTCGATGGCATGTTCGACAAGGTCCGCTATGTTGTGGCTCACACGACAAAAATAGAACGCGTTCTCGCGCCTGGCAACCCTCGGTTTACAGGGTTCACTAATTCCCGGCAGCACGGCGGCGGGCCACCACCCAGCAGTGTCGGCCCGCCCGCGACTGCGGGCGGGCGCTCAGAGTTCAGCCATGCCGGACGCGGTGCCCACCAGCGTATCTGTGTGCCCCGCACCGCAATTGCAGAATCGCCGCATCAGCTCCGGACGATCGGCGCCAGCCGACGCATCTGATCCACGCTCTGCACGCCCACCAGCAGCATTGTCACTCCGGCCTTTTCCCACACCGCCAGCTGTTCGCGCACGTGCGCCTCGTCGCCGATGATGGTGGTGTCCAGGATCATCCGGTCCGGCACCGCCGCGGCCGCCTCGTCCTTGCGGCCGGCCCGGAACAGCCGGGTGATCTCCTCGACCTCCTCGCCGTAGCCCATGCGGCGATAGACCTCGGCGTGGAAGTTCAGCTCCTCCGCACCCATCCCGCCGATGTACAGCGCCATGAAGGGCCGCAGCCGATCCAGTTCGGCCCGCACGTCGTCGGTGAGGATGACCTGCGCGGTGGCGGCGATCTCGAAGTCCGCGCGCGAGCGCCGCGCGCCCGGCCGGGCGAAGCCCTCGTCCAGCCAGGCGTTGTACATGTCCGCCAGCCGCGGCGTGTAGTAGATGGCCAGCCAGCCGTCGGCGATCTCCGCGGTCAGCGCAACATTCTTGGGCCCCTCGGCACCCAGCCAGATCGGCAGGTCCGCGCGCAGCGGATGGGTGATCGGCTTGAGCGGCTTGCCCAGGCCGGTCGCACCCGCCCCCTGATAGGGCAGCGGATAGTGCGGGCCCGGATTGACGACCTTCCCCTCCCGCGCCAGCACCTGCCGGATCACCCCGACGTACTCGCGGGTGCGGGCCAGCGGCTTGCCGAACGACTGCCCGTACCAGCCCTCCACCACCTGCGGCCCCGACACGCCGAGCCCGAGGATGTGCCGCCCGCCGCTGAGGTGATCCAGCGTCAGCGCCGCCATCGCGGTGGCCGTGGGGGTGCGGGCGGACAGCTGCACCACCGAGGTGCCCAGCCGTACCCGCTCGGTCCGCGACCCGTACCAGGCCAGCGGCGTGAACGCGTCCGATCCCCAGGACTCGGCGGTGAACACCGCATCGAACCCGGTCTCCTCGGCCTCGAGCACGAGTTCCTCGGCGTTGGTGGGCGGCTGCGCGCCCCAATAGCCGAGCTGCAAACCGAACCGCATCGCATTCCTTTCGTTCGCGACCCTCGAGCCGCATTTTCCCGCAGCCTTACGGATGCGCCATCACTCCCGGGTAACCCGCCGAACACGGGACCACTGGACAGACACCCGTACAGCGCTACTCTTGCCACCAGAATAAGAACCTGTTCTACTCGATATCGTGACTCAGGGGAACACCATGACCGGCACAATTGCGAAGGGAAGCGGTTCGGAAACGGAACCCGCTCCCGAGGTGCTAGCCGCAGAGCTGCGGATGAAGTTCGATTACACCCGATCGGTCGGACCGACCATCGGCCGATTCCTGACCGGGTTACGCGAGGGCCGCATCGTCGGCGTGCGCGGCTCCGACGGCCGGGTGATCGTGCCGCCGGCCGAATACGATCCCGTCACCGCCGAGGCGCTGACGGAGTTCGTCGACGTGTCCGATGTCGGCACGGTACAGAGCTGGACGTGGGTCGCCGAGCCGCTGCCCGGCCAGCCCTTCGACCGCCCGTTCGCCTGGGCGCTGATCACGCTCGACGGGGCCGACACCGCACTGCTGCACGCGGTCGATGTCGCCTCCCCGGACGAGATCCGCACCGGCCTGCGGGTGCGGGCGCGCTGGGCCGGCGAACGGACCGGCAGCATCCACGACGTCGCCACGTTCGAACCGGGCGACACCTCCGTGCCCGCCGCCGCGTCCGGTGACGCGGCCGAGCCGGTCACGGGCATCGTGACCCCGATCGACCTGCGCTACAAGCACACCGCCTCGCCGCAGGAGACGGTCTTCCTGAAGGCCATCGCCGAGGGCCGCCTGCTGGGCGCCCGCGCCGCGGACGGCAAGGTCTACTTCCCGCCGCGCGGCGCCGACCCGCGCACCGGCGACCCCACCGACGACTACGTCGAACTCGCCGACACCGGCGTTGTCACCACGTTCTGCATCGTGAACGTGCCCTTCCAGGGCCAGCGCATCAAGCCGCCGTATGTGGCCGCGTACGTGCTGCTGGACGGCACCGACATCCCATTCCTGCACCTGGTGCTCGGCTGCGAGGCCGGCGAGGTGCGCATGGGCATGCGCGTCAAGGCCGCCTGGAAGCCCCGCGAGGAGTGGACGCACGACGGGCTGGACAACATCTCCCACTTCGAACCCAGCGGCGAACCCGACGCTGCGTACGAAACCTTCCAGCAGCATCTGTGAGAGGCTGAGTCATTGAATACCGTATCGCGAAGCGATTCCATGAGGGGCGGCGGCCGGGCGACGGGCGGGCGCGACAACATTGACATCGCGGTGGTGGGGTTCGCCCACGCACCGCACGTCCGCGAGACCTACGGCACCACCAACGGTGTCGAAATGCTGGCGCCCTGCTTCCACCATCTGAAGGACAAGCTCGGCATCGGCGTCTCCGACATCGACTTCTGGTGCTCGGGATCCTCGGACTACCTTGCCGGGCGGGCCTTCTCGTTCATCTCGGCGATCGACTCGATCGGCGCGGTGCCGCCGATCAACGAATCGCACGTGGAGATGGACGCGGCCTGGGCGCTGTACGAGGCGTGGGTGAAACTGCGTACCGGACAGGCGAAGACGGCGCTGGTGTACGGCTTCGGCAAGTCCTCGGCCGGCACCCTGCGGCAGGTACTCACCCTGCAGACCGATCCGTATCTGGTCGCGCCGCTATGGCCGGACGCCGTCTCGATGGCCGGGTTGCAGGCTCGCGCCGGGCTCGATGCCGGGCGCTGGACCGAGCGGGATATGGCGGCGGTCAACGCCGCCGACGATGCGGAAATCGAGAAGCGGCTGGCCGCCCCCTACGTCGCGAATCCCTTCCGCGAGCACGACATCGCCCCGATCACCGACGGCGCGGCCGCCATCGTGCTGGCCGCCGGTAATCGCGCGCGCGAGCTGTGCGAGCGCCCGGCCTGGCTGACCGATATCGCGCACCGCATCGATACCCCGATGCTCGGCGCCCGAGATCTGACCACCTCTCCCTCGGCCGCCGCGGCGGCCCGCGCGGTAACCGGTGGCGATGCAGGCGGATTCGACGTCGCCGAGCTGCACGCCCAGTACAGCCACGAGCAGCTGATCCTGAAACAGGCCATCGGCCTGGGCGAGGGCACCCGCATCAACCCGTCCGGCGGGGCGCTGGCCGGAAATCCGATGTTCGCCGCGGGTCTCGAGCGCATCGGCTACGCCGCGACCGAGATCATGAACGGCACCGCGAATCGGGCGCTGGCGCACGCCAGTTCCGGACCCGCGCTGCAGCAGAACCTTGTGGCTGTCCTGGAGGGACGATGACAAACCTCGCCGCGGTGCTCGGCACCGGACAAACCCATCATGTGACGAAACGAACCGATGTCTCGATGGCCGGAATGTGCCGCGAGGCAATCGATCGCGCCCTCGACGACGCCGAACTCACCATGGCCGATATCGACGCGGTGGTCATCGGCAAGGCCCCGGACCTGTTCGAGGGTTCGATGATGCCCGAGCTGTTCATGGCCGATGCGCTGGGCGCCACCGGAAAACCGCTGCTGCGCGTGCATACCGCGGGTTCGGTCGGCGGCTCGACCGGCATCGTGGCGACCAGCCACGTGCAGGGCGGCGTGCACGGCAAGGTGCTCGCGGTCGCGTGGGAGAAGCAGTCCGAATCCAATGCGATGTGGGCGCTGTCGAATCCGGTGCCGTTCACCAAGCCGGTCGGCGCGGGCGCGGGCGGCTACTTCGCCCCGCACGTGCGCTCCTACATCCGGCGCGCGAACGCCCCGCTGCACATCGGCGCGATGGTCGCGGTGAAGGACCGCCTCAACGGATCCCGCAATCCGCTGGCCCACCTGCAGCAGCCCGATATCACCATGGAATCGGTGCTGGCCTCCCAGATGCTGTGGGACCCTATCCGTTTCGACGAGACCTGCCCGTCCTCGGACGGCGCGTGCGCGATCGTGCTGGGCGACGAGTCCTCCGCCCGCACGGTCGAGGCGTCCGGCAGGAAGGTGGCGTGGGTGCACGGCACCGCGATGCGCACCGAACCGCTGGCCTACACCGGGCGCGACCAGGTGAGCCCGCAGGCCGGACGCGACGCCGCGGCCGCGCTGTGGAAGCAGGCGGGCATCACCAATCCGCTCGAGGAGATCGACGCGGCCGAAATCTACGTGCCCTTCTCGTGGTTCGAGCCGATGTGGCTGGAGAACCTGGGCTTCATGCCCGAGGGCGAGGGCTGGAAGCTGACCGACGCCGGGGACACCCGCATCGGCGGCAAGCTGCCGGTCAACCCCTCCGGCGGCGTGCTCAGCTCGAACCCGATCGGCGCCTCGGGCCTGATCCGCTTCGCCGAATCGGCCAAGCAGGTGATGGGCCGAGCCGGGGCATACCAGGTGGACAACGCACGCAAGGCGTTCGGGCACGCGTACGGCGGTGGGTCCCAGTACTTCTCCATGTGGGTTGTCGGGTCGGAGCGCCCGTGACCGAGCGAAGCGAGGCGCAGCTATGACGATGCAGTTCACCCTCGGGATCGCGCTGAGCCCGCTCGATCAGCTGCCCAAGCTGGCGAAAACGGCGGAGGAGTGCGGGTTTTCCAACATCGCGCTGCCGGATTCGCTGTTCTACATGGAATCCCAGTCCGAGAAGTACCCGTACACCCCGGACGGCAGCCGGTTCTGGACCCCGGATACCCCGTGGGTGGATCCGCTGATCGGCGCCACGGCAATGGCCGCGGTGACCGAGCGGATCCGCTTCTACACCAACGTGTTGAAGCTCGGCTCTCGCAATCCGCTGCTGCTGGCCCGGCAGGTGGGCTCGGTGGCGGCGATGAGCGGCAACCGATTCGGCTTCGGCGTCGGCATCGGCTGGGCGCCCGAGGAATTCGAATGGTGCGGGGTGCCCTATGCGCGCCGCGGTGCGCGGGTCGACGAGATGATCGAGGTCATCAAGCTGGTCCTGGGCGGTGGCATGGTCGAATTCCACGGCGAGTTCTACGATTTCGACAAGCTGCAGATGAGCCCCGCCCCCTCGGCGCCGGTGCCGTTCTACATCGGCGGGCACACCGGCCCCGCGCTGCGGCGCGCGGCGAAGGTGGGCGACGGCTGGTGCTCGGCGATGATGAAGTACGACGACATCGTCTCCACGATCGCCGAACTCGCCAGGCTGCGTACCGAATACGGGCGGGCGGAGGATCCGTTCGAGATCCAGGTGGTCTGCATCGACAAATTCGGCCGCTCGGGCTACGAGGAACTGGCGCAGGCCGGGGTTACCGACTCCATCGTGGTGCCGTGGGTCTTCGACGGCCTGGGCTTCGACGCGGACCTTGCCGCCAAACAGGATTCGCTGCGCAAGTTCGCCGAGCAGTACATCGACAAGCCGATCGGAGCCTGACATGACGACACCCATGACCGGCGAGAAGACCCATCCCGCCCGGGTCGCCGGCGCCGCCTCGCAGGCTGCGGTGCGCACCCGCGACAAGGAAGCCTGGCTGGCGCTGTTCGCCGCCGACGGCATCGTCGAGGATCCGATCGGCCCCTCGGCCTTCTCCCCCGACGGCACCGGCCATCGGGGCCGCGCCGCCATCGCGGCCTTCTGGGACAAGGCGATCGCGCCGACCGAGTCGATCGAATTCGTCTTCGGGGATTCCTTCGCCTGCGGCAACGAGGTCGCCTTCACCGGCCTGATCCGTACCCGGATCGGCGGCCAGATCGTCGATGCCGAGGGCGTGTTCACCTACCGTGTCGACGCCGAGGGAAAGATCGCGGCCCTGCGCGCGTACTGGGAGACCGACCGGGCGATGAAGACCCTGCGGCCGCAGGAGTAAGCGCGGATGACGAAGGGCGGGTACCGGATTCGGTACCCGCCCTTCGTCGCGTCGGAGGTGGTCGTCTAGTGCGCGACCGGGCAACCGCCCTGGTAGCCGACCTGGAACTCCTTGATCCCGTTCAGCCAGCCGGACTGCAGGCGCTTGGGATCGCCGAGCTTGGTGATGTCGGGCAGGTGGTCGGCGATGGCGTTGAAGATCAGGTCGATCTCCAGGCGGGCCAGGTTGGCGCCGATGCAGAAGTGCGCGCCGGTGCCACCGAAGGCCAAGTGGTCGTTGGGGTTACGGGTGATGTCGAAGGTGTAGGGGTCCTCGAAGACGTCCTCGTCGAAGTTCGCCGAGCGGTACATCATCACCACGCGGTCGCCCTTCTTGATCGTCACGCCGCCCAGTTCGGTGTCCTCGAGCGCGGTGCGCTGGAAGGAGGTGACCGGGGTGGCCCAGCGGATGATCTCGTCGGCGGCGGTCTTGGGACGCTCCTTCTTGTAGAGCTCCCACTGCTCCGGATTCTCCAGGAACGCGATCATGCCGTGGGTGATCGCGTTGCGGGTGGTCTCGTTGCCGGCCACCGCGAGCAGGATCACGAAGAAGCCGAACTCCTCCGAGGTCAGGGACTCGCCGTCGATATCGGCGTTGACCAGCTCGGTCACGATGTCGGTGGCGGGGCAGCCCTTGCGGGCCTCGGCCATCTGGTAGGCGTAGCCCAGGATCTCCATCGACGCGGTCACCGGATCGGCGGTCGACTCGGGATCGTCGTAACCGGTCATGTCGTTGGACCACTGGAAGACCTTCATCCGGTCCTCCTGCGGCACGCCGATCAGCTCGGCGATGGCCTGCAGCGGCAGCTCACAGGCGACCTGGGTGACGAAGTCACCGGCACCCGAGGCCGCAGCGGCCTCCACGATCGACTTCGCGCGCGCGGACAGCTCGGCGCGCAGGCCGTTGACCGCCCGCGGGGTGAAGCCCTTGGAGATCAGCTTGCGCATCCGGGTGTGCTGCGGCGCATCCTGATTCAACAGCACGAACCGCTGCAGCTCGATCGCGTCGCGGGTGATGTCGTCGTTGAAGCGCGGGATGGCGGTGTTCTCGTAGTTGGAGAACACGTCGCTGCGGCGGGACACCTCCTTCACGTCGGCGTGCTTGCTGACCACCCAGAAGCCCTCGTCGTGGAAGCCGCTGACATCCGGGGACTGCGGGTTCCACCAGATCGGCGCGCTGCGCCGGAGTTCGGCAAGCTCCTCGACCGGGACCCGTCGGGCCCACAGCGCCGGGTCGGTCACGTCGAACCCCTCGGGCAGGTTCGGTGCAGTGAGGGCGTCTACCACCAGCTGTCTCCTTCGACTAACTGAAACACGTTCTACCTTCATTGCAGCATAGGTGGTATCAGTAGTAAAGAAGCCATCTGAGGCTCCCCCACCATTTCAACGAACCTGTTTCAGTTTCAACCCGGAGGGACACCATGGGAACACCGGTCATCGTCGAGGCCGCACGCACGCCGATCGGCAAGCGCAACGGGTGGCTGGCCGGCCTGCACGCGGCCGAACTGCTCGGCGCCGCACAGAAGGGACTCCTGGACAAGGCCGAGCTCGACCCGAGCCTGGTCGAGCAGGTCGTGGGCGGCTGCGTGATGCAGGTCGGCGAGCAGGGCAACAACGTCACCCGTACCGCGTGGCTGCACGCCGGGCTGCCATACCAGACCGGCGCGGTCACGATCGACAACCAGTGCGGTTCGGCGCAGCAGGCCACCGGCCTGGTCGCGGGCCTCATCGCCACCGACGCGATCGAGATCGGCATGTCGTGTGGCATCGAGTCGATGAGCCACGTGCCACTGGGCGCCAACGTCGGTGAGAACGCGGGCCCCCGCCGCCCCGCCTCGTGGAACATCGACATGCCCAACCAGTTCGAGGCGGCCGAGCGAATCGCCAAGCGGCGCGGCATCACTCGCGACGACGTGGAGGAACTGGGCGAGCGCTCGCAGCGCCTGGCCGCGCAGGCGTGGCGCGAAGGCCGTTTCGACCGTGAGGTTTTGACCATCGCCGCGGCCCCGCAGGTCGACAAGGAGGGCAAGCTCACCGGCGAGACGATGGACGTGAGCCGCGATCAGGGCCTGCGTGAGACCACCCGCGAGGGCTTGGCCAAGCTCAAGCCGGTCATCGAGGGCGGCGTACACACTGCGGGCACCTCCTCGCAGATCTCCGACGGCGCGGCCGCGGTGCTGCTGATGGACGAAAAGGCCGCGCAGCGACAGGGATTGCGCCCGCGCGCCCGCATCGTCGCGCAGTGCCTGGTCGGCAGCGACCCGTATTACCACCTGGACGGCCCGGTCGACGCGTGCACCCGGCTGCTCGAGAAGTCCGGCATGAGCATCAGCGACATCGACCTGTTCGAGATCAACGAGGCCTTCGCCTCGGTGGTGCTGTCGTGGGCGTCGGTGCACAAGCCCGATTTCGATCGGGTGAACGTCAACGGCGGCGCGATCGCGCTCGGACATCCGGTGGGCAGCACCGGCGCCCGGCTCATCACCACGGCGCTGCACGAGCTCGAGCGGTCCGGCAAGAGCACCGCGATGATCCTCATGTGCTGCGGCGGCGCACTGGCCACCGGCACCATCATCGAGCGAATCTAGCAAACCCGGCAAATCGGTCAAGTGCGGATCCTGGTCCCGCACATCGGCTTTCCGCGAATCCGCGCGCCGAAACGCCGACATGGCTAAGGTCCTCATGTGCGCCGTTGGCGCATATGAGACACACCAAGATCAACCCATGGAACGCTCCAGATCGCGGCGGTTCTGGACTGAGCAGGGACCTTTCGGCGAAGTTGAATGTTCATCCCCGGATTACCTGAACGTGGCGTACGCCACACAAACTGCAGTACAGACCACATGATGAGATGTCAGCTATTCTAAGGTTATCAACCAGCGGTCGGACGGGACCCTCGCGACGGGCCAGAATCGGTCTCTGCCTGCGGTTCCCGACAACCGTTGCGGTAGCCCGCAAACGCGGCGGCCATCGTCAGTTCGCGAACCGGACGTCTGGAAGCTTCAAGGAAATCACGAATCAGGCGTAGGTTTTCAGTTACTCAGCCGCTAATATCAATGATACGTATCCGAGATAACGACTGTTAGTACAGCGAAGGGAATTGGGCGGCTCACAATGGCTGATTTCGCGGCGCGGCTGAACAAGCTGTTCGAAACCGTGCATCCCCCGGGGCGTAAGCCGCACACCAACGCCGAGGTGGCGGCTGCGCTGACGGCCTCCGGCCATCCGATCTCGAAACCGTATCTCTCGCAGTTGCGGTCGGGACAGCGCACCAACCCCTCTGACGAGACGGTGGCCGCGCTGGCGAAGTTCTTCAAGGTCAAACCGGACTACTTCTTCAACGACATCTACGCGGCCAAGATCGACCACGATCTGGAGCTGCTGTCCCAGCTGCAAGGCTATGGACTCCGTCGTCTGTCGAGTAGGGCGTTCGACCTGTCTGAAGAATCTCAGAATCTCCTGACCTCGATGGCCGAGAAGCTGCGGGCGAGCGAGGGTTTGCCCGAGATCCCGCCGGACGGCACGGAATAGCAAGACCCACAAGGCAACACAGTGCGGCACCTCGGACCGCACTGTGTTGCTTTGAGTGGACAACCGAAGCGGGGGACGCTTCGGCCTGAGTCGTGAGCACAGTAGGTCACGGGCCCGGTAGGTAGGGGTTCAGCCGCTCACGCGCGCAGTGCGCCACCGCATCCCGGGGTCGCGAGCCCCGGTGCGGTGCTCGCGGCGTTTGTCGTGCGCTCTGCCGCCGCGGTAATCGTTTCTCACGGTCGAAATACCGACCACACATCCCGCCCGCCCATGCCGCCCCGGGACGGGTGATGTGATTTACACCGCCAAACTGGTCGGTCCGGCGAACGATGAGCTTACAGATGAACGTTCATTTGCAGCGGTTCGCGCGCATATGCGGCACAACCGAATCCGGTCGCCTCGACCCGAATACCCGCGGCGGCCACCGCTATCGGCGCGTCGCGGCCGCGGTGGCCTCGGTCTCGTCGAATGCCCGGGCGATCGCCTGCACCCAGCCGCGCGGGCTCGAGCCCTGCGGCGGCGCGATCCACCGCGCGTCGATCACCACCTCGCCGAGGGGATTGCGTGCCCATTCGGCGACCCGCTCGGCCCGCTCGGTGGTGGATCCGGACGGGGTGCCCGCGGCCATCAGCTCCACCCCGCCGCCGGACTGCAGATACAGCGCGTCCATGATCTGGGCGACCTGGTCCGAGGCCTTGAGCTGGGTGGTCGAGCCGGTCTGATCGTGCGCCACGACCTCCGGGAAGCGCTTGGTCATGGTGACGTGCAGGGGCCGGATCTGCCGCAGCAGCACCCGCGCCCGCACCCACAGTTCGATGACGATCCACACCGCGCCGATCGCGATCATCAGGCTCGACACCTGCCAGACCGGCCAGTACCAGCCCGGATTCTTGGGCAGGGCCTCCGGTTCCCCGATGGCCAGGCGGCGGATCGAGAGCGCCGAGAGCACGCCGACGACGATGGTGCCGACGGTGTAGAGGGCGATGCCGCGGCCCAGCGCCGTCCAGTCCAGGTTGCGCAGGCCGGTCACCGCGATGAACACGCAGCCCACCAGCGTCACCACCCAGCCGAAGAGCACCGACCAGAGGATCGTGGCCGCCATCGCGGCCAGCCCGAGGGCATAGATCACCAGCGCGATCTGACGCAGATTGCGCCGCGACACCACGGGCCACGCCGCCGCGGCCACCACCGAGGTGGCCACGGTGAACAGCAGCCAGGCGGCCGTGGTCAGGCGATCGGCGAGCATGGCGCCGGACAGGCCGTGCGGCAGCAGATTGTCCAGGGCCAGACCGACTTCGGGAATCGAGACCGTCGCGGCGGCCGCCACCGAAGCGACGGCGACGACGATCGCGACGCGGGCGGTGGTCGCCGGTTTCACCAGCACGCGCCCGACGCGCGCACCCGCGGCCATCCACACCAGCAGGGCTGTCAGCCAGAATGTCATGTGTTTCCCCCTATCGGTGCCTGTCGCGGATGACCGAGGGGCCCTCCGTGGTTACGCAAGCTGCCTCCTCCAGGCCCCGACTCGGTCATCCGAGTGCCTCGTCGAACCGGAGCACCGAGACGCCCGCGCCCCGGTTGCGGAACACCCGCAGGCGGGTCAGGAGCATGCTGGCGAAGGTCTCTGCCTCCCATTCGGCCTGCTCGTCCTCGCCATCGTCCACGACCTGCTGATGGGCGCGCTGGCTGAGCATGTAGGCGATGAGATCGTCGCTGGCCTCCAGCGTCACCTCGGTCGCCGGCTCGCCGGGGTGGTCGAAGATGATGTGCCCGAGCTCGTGGGCGAGGGTGTGCTCGCGGCTCGGCAGGCCCGAGGCCAGCACGATCACGTCCTTCTCCGGGTAGCTGCGCCGCTGACCGCACACACCGGGACCCAGTGTGGCACTGGCGATCTCGATGGTGCGGCGGCGCTCGGCCGAGATGGCGAGCACGACCTCGTCGAGATCGGTGGCGTCGAAATCGGCGGCGACCGCGCAGACCGCGTCGACGGCGGCCGCGACGCGGCGATACGAACGGCTGCTGCTTTGGACGCGACTCTCCGTCATCACTTCACCACCCTCATGCCCTCGGGAAGAATTCGGCGCGCGCGGCATCGATCCGCGCCTGCGCGGCCGAGGCGCTCTGGAAGCTGACCGCGCCGGAACCGGCGGCGGCCAGGGCCATCGCGATGACGCCGCCGATCACGCCCAGCACGTTCGCCTTGGGCAGGCCGGTGCTGGCCGCGGTGGGCCGCACGGCCGGATTCGGCTTGGCGGGCGGGGCCGGCGCCGCCACGACGGGCGGGGGTGGCGGCGGAGGTGCCGCCGCCGGGACCGGCACTGCGGGCAGTGCGACCGCCGGAACCGGCACCGCGGGCACCGGGACGGGCGGGATGGCCAGGGGCGCCGCCGGTACGGGCGGCACCGGGGGCGGCTGCAACAGCAGCAGGAGCAGCAGGGGGGACGCCGCCGCGGCCGAACCCAGGGCAGCCGAGCCGGTGAGGGCCGAACCCGTTCCGGCCAGCCCGGCCAGGGCCGAACCCACTGCGGCGGAACCAGTTCCGAGCAGAGTGGCGAGCAGGGCGCCGGCGGCCGCGCCGGTTCCGGCCAGCGCCGAACCCGTGCCCGCCAGCGCGGAGCCCGTGGTGGCGCCCGCGGAACCGACTGCGGCGGAACCGGTTACGCCGAGCCCGGCCGCGGTGCCCAGAGCCGCGGAGCCCGTGCCGAGTGCCGCCGAGCCGATGGTCGCGCCGGCGGAGCCGACGGCCGCGGAGCCGGTGCCCGCGAGTGCGCCGGCGCCCAGCCCGGCCGAGCCCACCGCCGCGGAACCCACCGCGGCCGACCCGGTGCCGAGCAGGGGGCCAATACCCAGCAGGCCCGCGAGCCCCTCGATGCCCGCGGCCGGGGTGGGCCGCACGGGCACGCCGGGGCCACCGGGCCCGGATCGGCCGCGCGCCGCAGTGCCGGGTGTCACAGAACCCCGCGTGACCAGGTCGGGAGCCTGCTGCGTGGGCTCGGGAGCGACGCTGGAACGGCCGGGAATGCGCAGCGGAATACCCTGGCTCGAATTATCCGAATTGCCCGGGGCGGCCGGGATTCCCGGCGTGCACTTCGGGCAGGGGGTGGGCTGGGCATCGGCGAGCAGGGGGGCCAGGGCGGGCCCTAACAGCCCATAACCGGCGGCAAGTCCGGTCACTGTCAGGACGCGCAGAATGCGACCTATGGCCATGCGCTTGCCCTTCCCCTCATCTTCGAGCGCAGATCAATGCCCGGTCGCTAGCTCACACGGACTTAAGCGGATGCCGATCATCATAACTGCGGTATTCGGTGCCGAACTGTGGCCGGATCGTTGCCGCGGGGAAGGGTTGCGGAGCGTCGTGCGATCCGGCGGGGGCGTGTCGTCCCGAGCCCTTCGGGCCCGGGACGGGTCGCCAGGTCAGGCGCCGTAGACCGCCTCCGGCGCGGCCGCCTTGGCAATCAGCTCGCGTACCGCCGAGCCCAGCTCGGCGGGCTCCCAGCGGGCGCCGCGATCGACCGGCACGCCGTGCCGCCAGCCGTCGGCCAGGGCCACCTTGCCGCCCTCGACCTCGAACATCCGGCCCGTTACCCCGGCCGAGTCGGCGCTGCCCAGCCACACCACCAGCGGCGAGACGTTCTCCGGGGCCATCGCGTCGAAGCCGTCCTCCGGCTTGGCCATCATGTCCGCGAAGACGGTCTCGGTCATGCGCGTGCGGGCCGAGGGGGCGATGGCGTTGACGGTCACGCCGTAGCGCGCGAATTCGGCTGCGGCCGTGATGGTCAGCGCGGCGATGCCGGCCTTGGCGGCGGCGTAGTTGCCCTGTCCGACGCTGCCCTGCAGGCCCGCGCCGGAACTGGTGTTGATGATGCGCGCATCGACGGCGTTGCCGGCCTTGGACTGCCCGCGCCAGTACTCGATGGCGTGCCGCATGGTGGCGAAGTGGCCCTTGAGGTGCACCCGCACCACCGCGTCCCACTCCTGCTCGGACAGGTTCACCAGCATCCGGTCCCGGACGATGCCGGCGTTGTTGACCAGCACGTCCAGGCCGCCGAAGGTCTCGACCGCCTGCGTGATCAGGCGCTGCGCGCCCGCCCAGTCCGCGATGTCGCTGCCGTTGACCACGGCCTTGCCGCCCAGCTCGAGGATCTCCTCGACGACCTGCGCGGCCGGGGTGTCGGCGCGCGGGGTGCCGTCGAGTTCGGCGCCGATGTCATTGACCACCACATTGGCCCCGGCGGCGGCGAAGGCCAGGGCGTGCGCACGCCCGAGGCCGCCGCCCGCGCCGGTCACGATGACGGTGCGCCCGGCGCAGATCTTCTCGTTGTCAGCCATATGTGTGCTCATTTCGGTTGTCGTGCAGGATGATTCAACAGAGCTGCGGGATCACGGCGTGGCGGTCGCAGAGTTGACCGTGGCCGCGTCCAGGAAGGCGGGGCGCTCGCCGCCGCCGTGCATCAGCATCGTGCCGCCGCTGACGTAGGAGGCCAGCGGGGAGGCCAGGAAGGCCGCGCAACGACCGATGTCCTCCGGCACCGCCAGGCGCCCCAGCGGCACCGTCGCCGAGACCGCGTCGATGCCCGCCTGATCGCCGAAGTGCAGGTGGCTGCTCTCGGTGTGCACCATGCCGACGATCACCGAATTGATCCGCACCTTGGGCGCCCATTCCACGGCCAGCGAGGAGACCAGGCTGTCGATGCCCGCCTTGGCCGCGCCGTAGGCCGCGCTGCCCGGCGAGGGCCGATGGCCGCTGACGCTCGAGATCATCACGATCGAGCCGCCCTGGTCCTGGGTCTGCATAACGGCGTTCGCGGCCTGCGAGACCAGCAGCGGCGCAAGCAGATTCAGCTCGACGATCTTGGCGTGGAAGTTGCGGCTGGCATCAGCGGCCAGCGCGAACGGCGCGCCCCCGGCGTTGTTGACCACGTGATCGAGGCGGCCGTGCCGCGCCACGATCTCCTCGATCATCGCGGCGACCGCGTCGCCGTCGCGCACGTCGCAGGGCAGGAATTCGGCCGTGCGGCCGGAGCTGGTGATCGGAGCGTCCGCGGGACGGCGCGCGCAGGTCACCACGGTCGCGCCGGCGTCCAGGAATACCCGGGTGATCCCGGCTCCCACGCCCCGCACGCCGCCCGTGATCAGGACTACGGATCCGGAAAGGTCCACTTCGATTGCCACCGTGCTAACCTACCAAGCAAATGCTTGTTTTGCCAACGATGGGACTTGGGATGGGGATCAACCGTCACACCGAAACCGAGGGCGTCGAGGTCGTCACCGTCGACTACCCGCCGGTCAATGCCCTGCCGTCCGACGGGTGGTTCGCCCTGGCCGACGCGATCCGCGAGGCCGGGCGCAACCAGGACACGCGCGTGGTCGTGCTGCGCGCGGAGGGGCGCGGCTTCAACGCGGGCGTGGACATCAAGGAGATGAACGCGGACAGCGGGCACACCGCGCTGATCCGCGCCAACCACGGCTGCTTCGAGGCGTTCGCGGCGGTCTACGACTGCCAGGTCCCGGTCGTCACCGCGGTCAACGGCTTCTGCCTCGGCGGCGGCATCGGCCTGGTCGGCAACTCCGATGTCATCGTCGCCTCCGACGACGCCACCTTCGGCCTGCCCGAGGTGGATCGCGGCGCACTGGGCGCGGCCACCCATCTCGCGCGCCTGGTCCCCCAGCACCTGATGCGGACCATGTTCTACACCGCGGGCAAGCTCACCGCGCAGCAGCTGCACCACTACGGCTCGGTGTACAAGGTCGTGCCGCGGGCCGAACTCGACTCCGCCGCAATGGAAGTAGCGAAGAACATTGCGAACAAGGACGGCCGCGTCATCCGCGCCGCCAAGAAGGCGCTGAACGGCATCGACGTGCAGGACGTGCACCGCTCCTACCGCTACGAGCAGGGCTTCACCATGGAGCTGAACCTGGCGGGCGTGGCCGACGAGATCCGGGCGCGCTTCGACGACGATCTGGCCGCCCAGAAGAAGGGGAAGTAGAAAGCCATGCGCGACAAGCGAATGACGCTCGACGAGGTCGTCGGCGAGCTGCGCAGCGGAATGACCATCGGCCTGGGCGGCTGGGGTTCGCGGCGCAAGCCGATGGCCCTGGTGCGGGCGCTGTTGCGTTCGGACGTCACGGATCTGACCGTCGTCACCTACGGCGGTCCCGACCTGGGGCTGCTGTGCTCGGCGGGCAAGGTGCGCAAGGCGTACTACGGCTTCGTCTCCCTGGACTCCGCGCCGTTCTACGATCCCTGGTTCGCCAAGGCGCGTACCGAGGGCGCGATCACCGTGCGCGAGATGGACGAGGGCATGGTCAAGTCCGGCCTGCAGGCCGCCGCCGCCCGGCTGCCGTTCCTGCCCACGCGCGCCGGATTGGGTTCGGCCGTGGTCGATTTCTGGGAGGGCGAGCTGAAAACCGTTGCCTCGCCGTATCCGACCGACGGCAAGACCGAAACCCTGGTGGCGATGCCGGCTCTGAACCTCGACGCCGCGTTCGTGCACCTGGATCTGGGCGACAAGCACGGCAACGCCGCGTACACGGGCGTCGACCCGTACATGGACGACCTGTACGCGCTGTCCGCGGAGAAGCGGTACCTGTCGGTGGACCGTCTCGTCGAGACCGACGAACTGGTCAAAGCCGTTCCGCACCAGGCCCTCATCCTCAATCGCATGATGGTCGACGGCGTGGTCGAGGCGCCCGGCGGCGCGCACTTCACCTTCTCCGGCAGCTACGGCCGCGACGAGAAGTTCCAGCGCCACTACGTCGAGGCCGCCAAGACGCCCGAGTCGTGGGCCGAGTTCAAGGCCCGCTACCTGGACGTCTCCGAGGGCGAATACCAGGCCGCCGTCAAGGCTTTCGCGGAGGAGCAGAAGTGAACGACACCAGCACCATTACTCGCGCCGAGATCTGCGTGGTCGCGGCCGCCGAGATCTTCCGGGGCGCGGGCGAGATCATGGCCAGCCCGATGTCCACCGTCACCACCATCGGCGCGCGGCTGGCCCGGCTGACCTTCGAGCCGGACCTGCTGCTGTCCGACGGCGAGGCGCTGTTCTTCGCCGAGGTCCCCCCGATCGGCGGCAAGGCGCCCATCGAGGGCTGGATCCCGTTCTCGAGGGTGTTCGACGTGGTGGCCTCGGGCCGCCGGCACGTCGTCATGGGCGCCAACCAGATCGACCGGTACGGCAACCAGAACCTCTCGGCGTTCGGGCCGCTGCAGCAGCCCACCCGGCAGATGTTCGGCGTGCGCGGCGCGCCCGGCAACACCATCAACCACGCCACCAGCTACTTCGTGCCCAAGCACAACAGGCGCGTGTTCTGCGAGAGCGTCGACATCGTGTCCGGAATCGGTTACGACAAGGTCGATCCCGAGAATCCCGCCTACCGGTTCCACCACCTGCACCGAGTGGTCTCGAACCTGGGTGTCTTCGATTTCGGCGGCCCGGACCACACACTGCGCGCGCTGTCGCTGCACCCGGGCGTCGGCGCCGACGAAGTCGCCGAGAACACCTCGTTCGAGATCGCTGGGCTCGGCGAGGCGGGGCAGACCCGGCGGCCCACCGAGGAAGAGCTCACCATCATCCGGACCGTGCTGGACCCCAAGGGCTTCCGCGAGAAGGAAGTGACGGCATGACCGCTCAGCGTTTGAGGACGCCGCTGACCGAGCTGGTCGGCATCGAGCACCCGATCGTGCAGACCGGCATGGGCTGGGTCGCCGGTCCCGGTCTGGTCGCGGCCACCGCCAATGCGGGCGGTCTCGGCATTCTGGCCTCGGCCACCATGACCTTCGAGGAACTCGAGCAGGCCATCGCCAAGACGAAGGCCAAGACCGACAAGCCCTTCGGCGTCAATATCCGCGCCGACGGCTCGGACGCCACCGAGCGCTGCGAACTGATGATCCGCGAGGGCGTGAAGGTCGCCTCGTTCGCGCTGGCCCCCAAAAAGGAGCTCATCGCGCGGCTGAAGGACAACGGCGTGGTGGTCGTGCCGTCCATCGGCGCGGCCAAGCACGCGGTCAAGGTCGCCTCGTGGGGTGCGGACGCGGTGATCGTGCAGGGTGGTGAGGGCGGCGGCCACACCGGCTCCGTCGCCACGACCCTGCTGCTCCCGTCGGTGCTCGACGCCGTCGACATTCCTGTGGTGGCCGGTGGCGGCTTCTTCGACGGCCGGGGGCTGGCCGCCGCGCTGTCCTACGGTGCCGCCGGTGTCGCGATGGGCACCCGCTTCCTGCTCACCCAGGACTCGAGCGTGCCGGATTCGGTGAAGCAGGAGTACCTCAAGCGCGGACTGATGGACACCGTCGTCTCCAAGAAGGTCGACGGCATGCCGCACCGGGTGCTCAACACCGAACTAGTCGACAAGCTGGAGCACTCCAGCGGCGTCCGCGGCCTCACCGCCGCGGTCTCCAATGCCTTCAAGTTCAAGGCCATGACCGGCATGAAGTGGTCGACCATCGTCAAGGACGGCCTGGCCATGCGCAAGCATAAGGACCTCACCTGGTCCCAGGTCATCATGGCCGCCAACACCCCGATGCTGCTGAAAGCCGGTCTGGTGGAGGGCAATACGCACGCGGGCGTGCTCGCCTCCGGTCAGGTCGCGGGCATCATCGAGGATCTGCCCACCTGCCAGGAACTCATCGACCGCATCGTCGAGGAGGCCATCGCGCGCATCGACGCCGTCGCCGCACTGCGCCAGGGAGCAGGCGCGGCCCCCACCGCCTGATCGGCACCTGCCGGCCGATCGCACCCCGGCCCGCCCCCGCGCTCTCCTCTCGTCGCGGGGGCGGGCTGTTGGTTTCAGTCGCCGTTGCCGCGGCTACCGAGAACGCTGCCGTTCAGTCGTCGTAGTGACCCCGACAAACCGATCACGATCACCTGCCCGTTCTCGGCCACGAAGTACAGCAGCCGATGCTCCTGGGTTATCCGTCGCGACCAATGACCCGCCAGCCGACCCCGCAGGGGTTCCGGTTTGCCGATGCCGCGAAACGGGTCCGCCGCCGCAGCGCGCAACAATTGCCTGATGCGCTTCTTCAGCTGCGGGTCACGATCCCAGGAGTCGTAATCCTCCAGGCCCTTGACGGTGAAACCGATCTTGTCACTCATCGTCGTCGCCGAGGGCCACCATCGTGTACTCGCCGCGACGGGCGGCATCGGCCGATTCGATCAACTCGACACCGCCATGAGTAGCGAGTACGTAGAGGGTTTCCTGGATCGAATTCCAGTCGTCCTCGGACACAAGCACGGCGTTACGTCCGGACTTGGTAACCACGGTCACGGTGTCGCGGTCGTCGTTGACCTGGTCGACCAGGCTGAACAGGTTCTTGCGGACGTTGGATATCGGCATGCTGGCAGGCATGGTGCGCCTCTCAGCGTCACGGATAGTTGTACAACTAATGGTACCACTTCCGCGTTACCAGGGCAGTTGCCCGTACTCCCCGTCGTGCTCGCCGCCCCAGATGTGGCCCCACAGCTGCCCCGACGGGCCGTCGGCAGAGAGGGTCGCCAGGTGCACCGTGGGCTCGGCGCCCTGCTCCGCCGTACGGAATCCGGTGTGCCCGTTGAGATCCGTGGCGCAGTAGCCCGGGTTCGCGGCGTTGACCTTGATCGGGGTGTCCCACAACTCCTTGGCGTACTGCGCGGTCACCATGTTCAGCGCGGTCTTGGAGGCGGCATAGGGGATCGAGGCCATGCCCCACATCGGGCCGTCGGGGTTCATCTGCGCGCCGATGGATCCGACCTCGCTGGAGACGTTCACGATGCGGGCTGCCTCGGCCCGGCGCAGCAGCGGGAGCATCGCATTGGTGACCGCGACGACACCGAAGATGTTGGTCTCGAAGACATTTCGCAGATTCGCCAGACCGGTCGTGGACGGTTTGCCGTCGCCGTCGAACACGCCGGTGATGCCCGCGTTGTTGACCAGGACGTCGAGCTTGCCGTATTCGGCCTCGATCCGCGCGGCCGCGCGGGCGATGGATTCCTCGTCGGTGACATCGAGCTGTACGAAGTGGACGTCGGCGCCCTCGGCGGCCAGCTTCTCGGCGGCGGCCTCGCCGAGTTCGGCGCTGCGCGCGCCCAGCAGAACCGTCATGCCGCGCGCGGCGAGCAGGCGGGCGGTCTCGTATCCGATGCCCTTGTTGGCGCCGGTGATCAGTGCTGTTGTCGTCATGAACTCAGCGTGACGGCGCGCGAGCGCTCCGGGGAGGACCAAGTTGTACCACCCATGGCTCACCCCTGAGCGCCACACTGGAGGCATGGCCGATCGCAGACAACTCGCCGACTTCCTGCGCACCCGGCGCGCCAAGCTGCGCCCGAGCGACGTAGGACTCCCCGACGGTATGAACCGGCGCACACCCGGTCTGCGCCGCCAGGAGGTTGCCCAGCTGGCCGGCCTGTCGGTGGACTACTACATCCGGCTCGAGCAGGCCCGCGGCTCCAATCCCTCTCGCCAGGTGCTCTCCGCGCTGGCCCGGGCCCTGATGCTCACCGCGGACGAGCGCGAATACCTGTTCCGGACGGCGGGCGAGAATCCTCCGCAACTCGCCGGGCCGAATCGCACCGTGCCGCGATCGGTGCGCATCATGCTGGACAACCTCGTCGACACACCCGCCTACGTCGTGGACGCGACCTACGACATCCTGGACTGGAATGCGGCGGCCGTGCCGTTCATCGGCGACCTGTCCAGCCATCCCGAGTCCGACCGCAACATGATCCGCTGGGTCTTCCGGCAGCCCGCCGACCACCCGCACTGGGACGACGAGTCCGCCGTGGCCTTCGCCTACAGCACGGTCGCCGACCTGCGCGCCGCGTACGCCCGCTATCCGGGCAATCCGGCGATCGCCCGGCTTGTCACCGAATTGCTGGGCACCTCACCGCTTTTCGCGCGGATGTGGGCGGATCACGACGTGGAGGTCCGGCGCGGACACCGCAAGCGGGTGAACCATCCCGAATTCGGTCCGCTGGAATTCGAATGCCAGCTCATGCGCATCTCCGATACCGACCAGAGTGTGATCCTCTATTGCGCCGAGCCCGGCACGCATACCGCGCAAGTATTCCGTAGCCTCACGGCCCGCACGGAAGCGAGTCAGGGGTAGCACAAGCGTCGCGGTGGCGGCCTGCTTCATGCCCGTTACCGCTGGCACCGGGATAAGCTGGCCGGGAAGCCCGAAGGGAGGACCCGATGACAACCGCCTGGGAAGCACTCCCGTCCTGGATGCTGCCGCCTCGGCCGAGCGGATGGGAGGCCGATGACCTCGACAACGCATCCGACCTCCCCCGACACACCGAGCTGATCGATGGAGCGCTGATTTTCATGATGTCTCCGCAGCGGTCCTGGCACGCCCGCGTCATCACCCGGCTGACGACCGCACTGGACGATCAGGCTCCCGAAAGATTCGTGATCGACCGGGAAATGACGATCACACTGAACCGGAAAAATCGGCCCGAGCCCGACGTCCTTGCTGTCACAGTCCCGTACGACCCGGACCGCACACGATACCTTCCCGACGAGGTCGCCCTCGCCATCGAAGTCGTCTCGGATGAGTCTGCCGACCGCGACCGGTCACTGAAGCCGTTCAAGTACGCGCACGCGGGAATCCCGCACTACTGGCGTATCGAGGAGGAAAACGGCCTTCCGGTCATCCACACGTACGAGCTCGATGACACCACCCGCGCCTATGTCGCCACCGGAATCATCCGTGATCGCATGAAGACAGCGGTCCCTTTCGACATCGATATCGACCTGCCTCGTCTCGTTCGCTGATCAGTACTGCGACGGCACCCGACTGAGCAGACGCAATACGTGATGTTCGATCACGTTGTAGCCGAGTTGGATTCGTCGATATCGAGAATCGGGCGAGCCGCGCTCTCCGAGAAAGGTTCGATCAGCGCGGAGTGATCTCGACCCGGTTGTCGTGGAACACCGCGCCGCCGTTGAAGTCCGAATCGCGTTCGGCGATGGTCGCATTCACCGTGGCTCCGTTGGTGAACTTCGCCCAGCGACCCTTGGTGGTCGCCGCGACGCCGGGGCGCACGCGGTCGGACACCTCGGCGACCGCCTCGAACGAGCCGCGGGCGTTGGCGACCAGCACCGGTGCGCCGTCGGTGATGCCGCGGGCGGCCGCGTCGTCGGGGTGGATGGTGACGCGGGAATCGCCCTCGCGGCGGCGCAATTCGGGGTTGGAGCCGAACGTGGTGTTCAGGAAGTGGTGTGGGGCAGCGGAAATCAGCACCAGGCCTGAGCCACTATCCGACGGGGGCGTGTAACCCGGCAGCGGATCGTGCCCGGCCCGCTCGGCGCGCAGCGAGGTGAACATCACCTTCTCCGTCGGCACGGGCCGCGCCGGGACCTTGAGGAAACCGTCGGCCCGCAGGCGGTCGATGTCGTAGTCCTTCAGCAGCGTGCGGGCCAGCTCCTCGTCGGAGTCGTACAGCGCCGGCTCCTCGAACCCCATGCGCCGGGCCAGGCGGCGGAACGTCTCGGTGGTGGACAGGCATTCGCCGGGCGGCTCGACCGCCTTCTCGTTCCACGCCAGGTACAGATTCCCGTAGGCGGCGATCACGTCGAGGTGTTCGGGCTGCATCGTCGCGGGCAGCACGATATCGGCGTAGTCGACGGTGTCGGTCGGAAAGTGTTCCAGCACAACGGTGAACAGATCCTCGCGCGAGAGCCCCTCGATCACCTTGCGTTGGTCGGGATTCGAGCCCACCGGGTTGGCCGCGACCACGAACAGCGCCTTGACCGGAGGATCGGTGCGTTCGAGCAGATCCCGGCCGATCCGGGTCTGCGACAGCATCCGCACCGGATTCGGCAGCAGATCGAAGCGGACCATGTCCATCATGTTCAGCTGGAAATGCCCGCTCGTCGAATAGTGCAGTCCCCCACCGGGAATCGCCCAATCACCGGTCACGGCGGGCAGGCAGGCCAGGGTGCGCAGCGCCATCCCGCCGCCGGCATGGCGCTGGATGCCCTGCGAGGCACGGATCGCGGTCGGGCGGGTACGGGCGATCCGCTCGCCGAGTTCCACGATCTTATCCACCGGCAGCCCGGTGATCTCCGCGACCCGATCGGGCGTGAATTCCGCTATGCGGCCCCGGAATTCGTCCCAGCCCTCGGTGTGCTCGGCGAGGTATTTCTCGTCGTGCGCGCCCAACGACACGATGACGTTCATGAGCCCGAGCGCCAGCGCGGCATCGGTGCCCGGGAGCGGGGCCAGATGCTCGTCGCAGCGCTCGGCGGTGCGGCTGCGCACCGGATCGATCGCGATGGTGTACGCCCCGCTGTCCTGAATGAACTTCCAGATGTGATGCCCGGAGGTCAGCGGATTGGTCCCCCACAGCAGGATCAGCTGGGACTTGGCGAAATCCTCCGGATCCATGCCGCCGGCCGTGCCCAGCGTGTACTTCAGGCCGGTCGACCCCGACACCGAGCAGATCGTCGGATCGTGCAGCGAGGCCCCCAGCACATTGAAGAACCGCCGCCCCGCGAACCCCTCCAGCCCCTGGATGTACCCGAGACTCCCGGTCCCCAGGAACGGCCAGATCGCCTCGCCCCCGTACTCGTCGACGATCCCCATCAGCCGCGCGGTGATCTCGTCGAGCGCCTGATCCCAGGTGATCCGCTCGAACTTCCCCTCCCCCTTACGCCCGACCCGCCGCATCGGATACGTGATCCGATCCGGCGAATTGACCTGCTCGAGGTACCGATTCACCTTCACGCACAGCGCACCCCGGGTGACCGGATGATTCTTGTTCCCCCGCATGCTCACGGCCACGCCGTCCTCGACGGTCACTTCCCACGAACACCCGTCGGGACAATCGAGCGGACACGCACCGAGCACCTTCACACTCCGATGGTAGGCGACCCGCCGCACCGGCCGACCCGCACGTCAGCCCGAACCGCCCGAGCAGGTGCGCGATCCGGCTGGTAGGGGCCCCGCGCGGCGGTCCGTGAGAGTTCGGTTCCAGGTGAATCCGACGCTATTGGTAGCCTCGCTTCAGCAGGAACCTCGCTCCCGACTCGAAGCCCTCGGGGCTGAGCATTTCGAAACCGAACGCGTCGGCGAGCCGGTTGGTGGTGTCGAATGCGGCGCAGACGGCCAGGGCGTCCCGAATCTGCTGGGGTGAGACGCCCGCGGACAGCACGGCGCGCATATCGTCGGCGCTGACTGCTCCCGCTCTGGTCAGCGTGCCGAGCATCCGCAGCGTCGCCCGGAGTCCGTCCTCGATGGGCGCCGATTCGAGGTCGGTCAGCACGGCCCGCACCTTGGCCTCGTCGTGGTAGGCCTGCCCCGCGGTGGCGGTGTGCGCGCCGACGCAGAACGCACACGTGTTGACCGTCGAAATGTAGGCAGCCATCAGTTCCCGGTCTGCCACCGACCAGCCCGACGGCCCCCGCATCGCCGCGTGGGTGAACTTCTTCGCCCGGGTGCCGTAGAAGCCGGGGCGATAGAAGGTCAGCTTCGCGGCGTCGGGCAGCGCTTGCCCGGAGAACATCCGGATGAGCGCGAACAGGGCCTTGGTCCCGGGCCGGTAGCCCGTGTTCAGGATCTCGAGGCGCATTAACCGGCCTCCCCGCCGCCGGACGCCGCGGCCAACGCCGCGAGCCCCGCGTCGTACAGCCGCGCCGACCGTCCCACGGCAGCGCAGATCACCAGCTCGAACAGCTGATCCTCGCTGAACCCTGCCGCCCTGCCCGCCTCGAAATCCGCATCGGCGATCTCCCCCGGACGCCCGACAACCTTGTCGACCAGCCCCCGCAGCGCCTCCGGAAGGTCCGCACCCCGAAAGGCACGCCCCCGCTCCTCTACCGACGCCTTCCCCTCCCCGCTCACAACACCGTCCACCAGCGCCCGATGCATGGCCCGCTTCTCGTCCTCGTCCGGCATGGCGACTCGCCTCCGTCTCGTTCGGCTACCTCCCGAGCCCAACGGTAGGCGCTGCGGGGAATGAATTCGGGCTGTTCGGGCCGGGCAGCGCGGGTGAGCTAGGAGTGGAGCACCTCGCCCAGCCGCGGCAGGACCGTTCGCTTCCACCCTCGCTCCATGGCGTTTGCGCGCCATCTTCTGCCGACGGTCTTCGACGTCGAAACCCGTCTGGGTCAATAGCAGTCGTGTGCCGCGACCCTGCCGGCGCAACGTCCAGTCAACGATCCATCGGACGGGATGTTCGGCCCGCAGATATGTCCAGCTGTAGGTCAACTGTTCGTGCGGACGGGCCGTCAGCACCTCACAGTCGATCTCCTCGGCCGACGAATCGGGGACGGTGAAGCGGAAGCGGGTTCCGACCGAAGCGGCGAATCCGGTCGGGCGCAGCAGCCATCGCTCCAGCAGATCCGGGTCCGTCAACGCCCGCCACACGGCGTCCGGCGGCTGCGGCAGAAAGCTGTCGAGCTCGACCGCGGCGGGATTCAACTGTGGATCAGCGATCATCTGCATCACATCGGATTAGGGCGGGGCCTCGGTGCGGCCTCGGATTCACTTCGACTGGCCTTCCTTGAATTTTTCCTCCAGCTCCGCAGCCAGCTCCGGTTTCTCGGCCTCCATCTTCTGAACGTATGCGACCGCATCGCCGACGGTTTTCAGGCTCGCCATGTCCTCGTCGGGAATCTGCACCCCGTACTTGTCCTCCAACTGCACGGCGATCTCCACCAGCGACAGCGAGTCGATGTCCAGATCCTCGACGAAGGACTTCTCGATCAGCACCTCCGACGGGTCGATGCCGGTCACCTCCTCGACGATCTCCGCGATACCGGCGACGATTTCTTCCTGCGTAGCGGCCACGAATCCACCCTTTCCCGGTGCACATCTCGGCGTCCGCCGCTCGTGCGCGAGCGGCGGTGCCAGTACGCTAAAAGCTCCACCGGGGTGGAGGTTCAAGAGGTTGTGACGGACGACACACGGTCGGGTGCACCGGTGAGCATCGGTGAGCTGGCCCGCCGCACCGGTCTCGGGGTGCGCACAATCCGGTTCTACTGCGACGAGGGCATTCTGGAATCCCGCCGCAGCCCGGGCGGGCATCGGATGTTCGACGCCGAGGCCGCCACCGAACGACTGCTGCTGGTCCGGCGGTTGCGCGAGCTCGGTCTCGGGCTGGGCCCGATCACCGCGGTGCTGCGCGGGGATCGGTCGATCGCCGAGGCCATCGCCGGCGAAAGTGCGCGCCTGGAGATCGAATTCAGGGCGTTGGCGTGGCGCCGCGCGTCACTGCGCGCGATCGAGACGGCCACCCCGCCACGACGGGCCGAGCTACTCGCGCTGCTGGCCGCCGCACACGACGCCGGCGCGGTCCACGACAGCCTCGTGCGATTCTGGCGGCGCATTCTCGCGCCGATCCGCGGGGGCGACACCGCGGGCTGGATATGCTGGAACGTCCCGGAACCGCCCGCTGATCCATCCGTCGAGGAGATCGTCGCGTACGCCGAACTGGCGGCCCTCGTCGCCGACCCCGGCATGAACAGTGTGGTGCGACAGCAATTCTGGCGAAATCACTCGGAGCTGATCCGTAACCATCGCGGACTGTACAGCGACCTGGGCGAGGTCATGGTGGACGTAGTGCCACTGGTGACCGCAGGCGTGCGGCCATACAGCGGCGGCGAACTCGACCGATTCGTCGACGCCCACGCCGCCGCACGAGGCGAACGCGATTCGGTCCGCTTTCGTGAGCTATTGCTCACCGGCGCAACCGATACCGATCACCGGATTCATCGGTACTGGACCCTGACTGCCCGGTTCTTCGGAAATCGCGTCACCATCGGCCAGGCCCACCACTGGATATATGCCGCACTGGCCCAGTCCGCCGGCCGCCCGCACTAGGCGCGGCCTCGGGTTCACTTCTCGATCACCACCTGCGACGGGTCGATGCCGGTCACCTTGGTTGCGGACGGAGCCCGTCGAGGATGATCCCGCCGATATGTGCCGCCCGGGCCGGATCGGACTGTGCATCGACGTGATGGATCGCGGCGAATGCCCCGGCGACCAGGGCCATCGCCTCCTCGACGGTGACATCGGTGCGCACGACGCCCGCCGCGCGCGCCTGATCGAGCAGACCGGCGAGGTGACCGGTGAGGGCAGCGGCCACCTCCGGGGCGGCCGTGCGCAGGTCGAATTCGGCGGCCGCGAGCGCGCTCTTGACCAGTGCGTTCTCGGCGCCGTCGGCCATCATGCGCGACAGCAGGGTGAATATCG
Source organism: Nocardia sp. GP40 (assembly GCF_050434125.1). Lineage (NCBI taxonomy): Bacteria > Bacillati > Actinomycetota > Actinomycetes > Mycobacteriales > Nocardiaceae > Nocardia > Nocardia sp. GP40. Next base: position 249,395 of record NZ_JBNPVW010000014.1, read on the forward strand.
CCGCCGGATCGCCGGTTTCGGCAAGGACCGCCGCCTCGTCCACCAGGCGCTCGATCTGCTCGATCGAAACAGCGAGGTACAGGGCCTCTTTGCTGGGGAAGTGGCGATGGACCGTGCCCGGGCCCACACCGGCCTGCCGAGCGATCTCGTCGAGCGAGACACCGAGGCCCTCCTGAGCGAACAGTTGCTGGGCGGTCCGCAGGACGCGCTGGCGATTGCGGCGCGCGTCGGCCCGCAGCTCCCGGGCGCCAGCGGACGCTGCCGATGCCCCCGGTGCGGATTCGGTCGGTTGACGTTCCATCTCACCCCTAGCTTAACCGGGTCGCCGCCCCGTATGCTCACGAACATAAACGGGGCGGCGCACCGCTTATCGGCGATCGCCACCCAGCTTCTTGATCCCCAGAGGAGACCCCCATGACCACGCACGACATCGCAGCCCCGGTACTGCGGATGCAGGAATGCTTCAACACCCGGCAATTCGACCGCGCCGACGAACTACACGCCCCGGACTGCCTCAACCACACCCTGAATGCCACCGGATTCGAGGTTGGCAAGCGCGCGTGGCAGACGCTGGTCGGCCTGTTCCCCGACATCCGCGTCACCGCGGAGGATGTCCTGGTTGACGGCGACAAGGTGACCGTCCGCTCGTCCGTCGGGGGAGTCCCGATCCCGCCCGGCACCCCGCAACCGATGCTGATCGAGATCTTCCGCATCGGCAACGGCCTGATCACCGAGGCCTGGGCAGCCGGTCAGGGAATGCCCACCCCGGAATCCCTGATCGGCAGTCCTGATCACACCTGAGCACGCTCGTCACGGTTCCGGCAGTTCGGTGCGGTTGTTCCCGTGGACGCGGGCGGTGAACGACGAGCGCTCCCGGACGGCGTGTCCGGCGGCGTTCGTCGTAACTCAGCTCAGGCGTTCGATGATGGTGACGTTCGCCGTGCCGCCGCCCTCGCAGATGGTCAGCAGGCCGTAGCGGCCGTTGACGCGTTCGAGTTCGTTGAGCAGGGTGGCGAAGAGCTTCGCGCCGGTGGCGCCGAGGGGGTGGCCCAGGGCGATGGCGCCGCCGTTGACGTTGACCTTGTCCGGGTTGGCGCCGGTCTCCTTCAGCCAGGCCAGGACCACCGAGGCGAAGGCCTCGTTGATCTCGATGACGTCGATGTCGTCGATGCTCAGGCCGGTCTTCTCGAGGGCCCACTTGGTGGCCGGGATCGGGGCGGTGAGCATGTAGATGGGGTCGGCGCCGCGGGCGCTGACGTGGTGGATGCGCGCGCGGGGCTTCAGTCCGTATTCGGCGACGGCCCAGTCCGAGACAAGCAGGGTGGCGCTCGCGCCGTCGGAGATCTGGCTGGCGACCGCGGCGGTCAGGCGGCTGCCCTCGCTCAGCGGCTTGAGCGCGGCCATCTTCTCGAGGCTGGTCTCGCGCGGGCTCTCGTCGATCCAGAAGTCGCCGACGGGCACGATCTCGCGATCGAAGGTGCCCTCCGCGATGGCCTTTCGCGCCCGGTCGTGGCTGCGCAGCGCCCAGCGCTCCATGTCCTCGCGGCTGATGTCCCACTTCTCGGCGATCAGCTGCGCACCGTTGAACTGCGACACCTCGCCGGTGCCGTAGCGGTGGTCCCAGCCCTTCGCGCCGACGAACGGCGAGTCGAATCCGTATTCCTTACCGGCGAGCATCGCGGCCGAGATCGGGATGGCGCTCATGTTCTGCACGCCGCCCGCGACGATCACCTCGGCGGTGCCGCTCATGATGGCCTGCGCGCCGAAATTGATTGCCTGCTGGCTGGATCCACACTGCCGGTCGACGGTCACGCCCGGGACGTGCTCGGGGTAGCCGGCGGCCAGCCACATGGTGCGCCCGATATTTCCCGCCTGCGGGCCGATGTTGTCCACGCATCCGACGATCACGTCGTCGACGTCCGCGGGATCGATGCTGTTGCGCCCCAGCAGACCCTGCAGCGCCGCCGCCCCGAGGTCGGCGGGGTGCACGCCCGACAGCGAGCCGCCGCGCTTGCCGACGGGGGTACGCACGGCGTCGATGACATAGGCCTCGCGCACGGGCGAATACTGGCGACGGGCGGGTGCCGACATGGAAACTCCTACTTCTGGTGCTGGGCTTCGGGATTCGTGAGTCCGTCCAGCACGATGGTCAGATACTGCTTGGCCAGGTTGTCCACGGTGATACGGCCGCCGGGCCGGTACCAGTGCACCGACACCCAGACGGTGTCGCGCAGGAAGCGAAGGGCGAGTTCGGTATCGAGTTCCGGCCGGAAGCTGCCGTCCGCGACGCCCGCGACGAGCACCTTGCGCCACAGCTCGCGGAACTCCCGGTTGTATTCGTCGATGTACTCGAAACGCGGTGTGCCGCTGAGTCTTTTGGCCTCGGCCTGATAGATCGATACCGCGGCGTGTGAGCGGTCGAACGACTCGAGGGATGCGGTGACGAAGGCCTCCAACGTATCCCGCGCCGGCAGGCCCGCGGCGTCGATCTCGCGGTAGCGGCCGAACAGGTCCTCGAGGAAGCCGCGCAGGATCTCGTCCACCATGGATTCCTTGGAATCGAAATGATGGTAGAGACTGCCGGACAGGATTCCCGCGGCGTCCGCGATGTCCCGGACCGTGGTAGCACGCAGCCCGCGCTCGGCGAACAGCCCGGCCGCGATGGCCAGCAGCTCGTTGCGACGTGCGGATTTGGATGCGTCGGCTACGGTCACCCGCCCATCGTACAACCAAGCGTTTGCTTGGTCCATCCGCCTCCCGTTCAGCGCAGCGAGTAGCGCAATGGCGACGATACCGACAGGTCCGCGAGCAGGCGGTCGCAGATCGCCACGGGCGAGACCCCCGCCCGCGCCATGCGCGCCACCAGGGCCAGCCGCCGCTCGCAGCTGTCCCACTCGACGGTCAGCTGCCCGCGGCCCGGCCCCGCGTCGACCGTCGCCATCACCCGCGGCGGCCCGAACGACACGGGTTCCTCGATCAGCTTGAGCAGCATGCCGCGCTGCCAGGCCCGGTAGGTGTCCATATCCGCGCCGTCCACCAGTTTGTCGGTCGCGGCGCACAGCCCCTCCGCGATGCCGTCGGCGAAGGCGACGCGATCGAACCGGAACTTGCGGCAACGCCGCACCACCTCGAGCAGATCGGCACGCACCTCGCACAGCAGCATGGTCTGTTCGCGCCGCCGTCGCGCCTCCTCGGACTCGGGGCCCGCCATCCCGATCCGGACGGCGCGCTCGTGATCGCGCGCCAGATCCAGGCGCAACGCACAGCGCGGATCGCGGGCGACCTCGGCTTCGTCGACGGCGTGCGCCTCGAGAATCTGGGCCGCCCGCGCCGCGGTCGCGCGTTCGGAGGCGTGATCGAGCAGTTCGGCGCCGAGTGTCAGGGCGGCGAGCACAATTCCGTCCAGCCGCCGACGGGCCAGCACAATCTCACGTACCAGCTCGAGTTCTTCATTGTCTGCCTGACGACGGTCCAGACCCATAGGTCGTGGTCCCTTCGAAATGTTCGCAGCATCGGCCTTTTCCAGGATTGCACACCTGGGGGTGGTCGGCGCCACCAAATTTCCGGGGCGGGCGGCCGAATACGTCGTTTCGACCGGAACCGTCGTCCAGCGGTGACCCGGGACCTAGGCCCGCTGACTACTTACCGAGACAATCTCGCCCGTCATATACGAGGTGTAATCGCTGGCGAGCATGGCGATGGTCGCGGCGACCTCCCACGGCTCGGCGGCGCGCCCGAATGCCTCCTGACCGGCGAGCCGGTCCAGCAGCTCGGTCGAGGAAACCTTGTCCAGGAAGGGGTGTCGCGCGATGCTCGGCGCGACGGCGTTGATCCGCACGCCCAGCTCCGCGGCCTCGACCGCGCTGCAGCGGGTCAGCGCCATGACGCCGGCCTTGGCCGCGGCGTAATGGGCCTGCCCGTACTGGGCGCGCCAGCCGAGCACGCTGGCGTTGTTGACGATCACACCGCCGTGCCCGGCGCTGCGGAAATACCCGAGCGCGGCGCGGGTGCAGCGGAAGGTGCCGTTCAGGGTGATGTCCAGCACGCGGTCCCACTGCTCGTCGGTCATGTCGACAACCGGTGTCTCACCGCCCAATCCGGCGTTGTTGACCATGATGTCGATGCGGCCCAAGGCATTCACCGAGGCGGCGATGAGCTCGTCGACCTGTTCGGTGCTGGTCACATCGCAGACCACCGAGGCCACGCGACGCTGCGGGAAGGCCGCGGCCAGCTCCTGCTCGGTCTGCTTCAGACGCCGCTCGTGCCAATCGGAGACGACGACGTCGGCACCCTCGTCGAGCATGCGCCGCGCGGTCGACGAGCCGATGCCGGTCCCGGCGGCGGCGGTGATCACCGCGACCCGGCCGGTGAGCAGGCCGTGTCCCGAAATCGGTTCCGGCGCAACAGAAAGATCGGTCATGGTAAGTCCTTTCGGGGAGGTCACCGGGCTTCGCGGGGCAGGCCCAGCACGCGCTCGGAGATGACGTTGCGCTGCACCTCGTTCGAGCCGCCGTAGAGGGTGTCGGCGCGGCTGAACAGGAACAGGCGCTGCCATTCGTTCAGGTCACCGGGGGGCGAAACGAGTCCCGGGGCGCCGAGCACGTCCATGGCGAGCTCGCCGAGGCCGCGATGCCAGTTGGCCCACAACAGCTTCGATACCGACGCCTGTCCTGCCGCCTCGCGGGCATCGACGTGCTCGTGCGCGGACCCCAGGGTGCGCAGCGCCTGCGCGCGCAGCACGCGCAGACCCACCCAGGCCTGATCGAAGCGGTCCGCGAGCACCGGATTCTCCAGCGCGCCAGTGGTCTTCGCGACGGCCTCCAGGCTCGCCAGCTCGCCTGCGAACCGGATCTGCTGGCCGAAGGTGGAGATGCCGCGCTCGAAGGTCAAGGTGCCCATGGCGACTCGCCAGCCCTCGCCCGGCTCGCCGACGACCAGACCGGCCTCGGTGCGGGCGTTGTCGAAGAACACCTCGTTGAATTCGGCGGTGCCGGTGAGCTGGATGATCGGGCGCACCTCGACCCCGGGCTGCTTCATCGGGACCAGCAGGTACGACAGGCCGTGGTGGCGGGTCGATCCGGGCTCGGTGCGGGCGATGACGAAGCACCAGTCGGCCAGGTGCGCCAGCGAGGTCCAGATCTTCTGGCCGTTGATCACCCACTCGTCGCCGTCCAGGCGCGCCGAGGTGGCCACGGCCGCGAGGTCCGAGCCGGCGCCGGGCTCGGAGTACCCCTGGCACCACAGCTCGGTGACGTTGCGGATGCCGGGCAGGAAGCGCCGCTTCTGCTCCTCGGTGCCGAAGGCCAGCACCGTCGGCCCGAGCAGTTCCTCGCCCAGATGCGACACGCGGCTCGGCGCGTCGGCCTTGGCGTACTCCTCGTGGAAGATCACTTGCTGGCGCAGCGACGCGTTGCGGCCGCCGTACTGTTCGGGCCAGCCCAGGCAGGTCCATCCGGCCGCGGCCAGGTGGCGGTCCCACTCGAGGCGCTCGTCGAACGCCTCGTGCTCGCGGCCGGGCCCGCCCAGCCCGCGCAGCTCGCGAAACTCGCCCTCGAGGTTCTCGGCCAGCCATTCGCGCACGTCGGCGCGGAATTTCACGTCAGCGGACGTGTCGTTCCCGGCCGCCGAATCGGGGGTCTGGATCATGCTCACTCCGGTAGAGTAACCTACCAAGCACTTGCTTTGTAGACCGGTGGTTCGGCCCGCTGCCCCCAGCGCGCCGGTCGACCGACAGCTTCGATTCGCGGCTCGCCGCGGGAGGATGCCCGTGACAACCCCTTCGCAGACCACCCCCCGGGCCCTGCATGATGCGGCACTCGCCTACCGCGACGCCCTGGCCGTCCTGGACGGCGAGGTCGAGCTGAGCTGGGCTCAGCTGCTGGACCGGGTTCAGCAGGTCGCCGGCGCGCTGCTCGCCCGGGGCGTCGAGCGCGGCGACCGGATCGCCATCTGGGCGCCGAACACCTACCACTGGGTGATCGCGGCGCTGGCCTCGCACTACTGCGGCGCGGCCCTGGTACCGCTGAACACCCGATACGTCGCCGACGAGGCGGTCGACGTGCTCGAGCGGGTGCACGCCAAGGCCCTGTTCATCGCCGGAACCTTCCTGGGCCGCGACCGGCTGGCCGAATTGCACACCGCCGCACCGGAACTCGCGATCGACAGCATCATCGTGATGCCCGCCGACGACTCCGGCGCGCTGCCCGCGGCGACCGACACCGTCATCCCCTGGACCGACCTGCCCGCGATCTCCGCGCGAATCCCCCGCGAGAAGGTGGTCGCCCACGGGGAATCGGTGGATCCCGAGGACATCGCCGACATCCTTTTCACCTCCGGCACCACCGGCCGCAGCAAGGGTACGCTCGTCGCGCACCGGCAGGCGCTGAGCGTGGTGCGGGCCTGGGTGGAGTGCTCGACGCTCACCAGCACAGACCGCTACCTGGTGATACCGCCGTTCTTCCACAACTTCGGCTACAAGGCCGCGATGCTGGCCTGCCTGGTGACCGGCGCGACCATCGTGCCGCAGGCCAGTTTCGATGTGCCGCAGGCGATGCGGATGGTGCACGACCTGGGCATCACCGTGCTGACCGGTCCGCCGACGATCTACCAGACCATCCTGGACCACCCCGCCCGCATCGAGACCGACTTGAGCAGCCTGCGGGTAGCCGTCACCGGCGCGGCGACCGTGCCGGTCGTGCTCATCGAAAGAATGCGCAGCGAACTGAAATTCGACGTCGTCGTGACCGCCTACGGCCTCTCGGAATCCTCCGGCTTCGGCACCATGTGCCAACCGGACGACGACGCGGAGACCATCGCCAACACCTGCGGCGGCCCCATCGCCGGCTTCGAGGTCCGCATCGGCGACCACGGCGAGGTGCTGCTGCGCGGCCCGAACGTGATGCTCGGCTACCTGGACGATCCCGAGAACACCGCCAAGACCATCGACCCCGAGGGCTGGCTGCACACCGGGGACGTCGGAATCCTCGACGAGCGTGGCTATCTGAAGATCACCGACCGGCTCAAGGACCTCTACATCAGCGGCGGATTCAACGTCTATCCCGCCGAGATCGAGCAGGCCCTCGCGCGCCTGGACGGCGTCGCGGAATCCGCGGTCATCGGCATTCCGGACGAGCGCATGGGCGAGGTCGGCAAGGCCTACATCGTGCGCCGCGCCGGATCGAGCCTGACCGAGCAGGACGTGATCGCCTACGCCAAAACGACATTGGCCAATTTCAAGGTCCCGCGTGCGGTGGAATTTCTCGACCAGCTGCCCTACAGCGCCGCCGGAAAGGTACTCAAGCGGCAATTACGTGAGGAGAATTCGTGAGCATCGAGACACCCATCCCCGACGAGGGTGAGGTCGTCACCTACTCCCGGCGCGGGCCGGTCGCGGTCGTCACGATGAACCGCCCGGACTACCGCAACGCCCAGAACTCGGTGATGACCTACGCCCTGGACGCCGCCTTCGAACGCGCGGTCCAGGACGCCGAGGTCAAGGTGATCGTGCTGGCGGGCAACGGGAAACACTTCAGCGCCGGGCACGACATCGGCACCCCGGGCCGGGACCATCATGTGCATTACGACAACAAGGCCGTGCTGTGGTGGGATCATCTCGACCGGCCGGGCGGCGATCAGCGTTTCGCCCGCGAGTCCGAGGTGTACCTGGGCATGTGCCGCCGCTGGCGGGAGATCCCCAAGCCGACCATCGCCATGGTCCAGGGCGCCTGCATCGCCGGCGCGCTGATGCTGGCCTGGTCCTGCGATCTCATCGTGGCCTCCGAGGACGCCTTCTTCTCCGATCCCGTTGTCCGCATGGGCATTCCGGGCGTGGAGTACTTCGCGCATCCGTGGATGCTGGGCCCGCGCCGGGCCAAGGAGATCCTGTTCACCGGCGATCGCTTCACCGCGGCGCAAGCCTACGAGTGGGGCATGCTGAACCGGGTGGTCCCGCGCGAGGAGCTGGAGTCCGAGACCCTCGCGCTGGCCGAGAAGATCTCGGCCATGCCGCAATTCGGCCTGGCGCTGACCAAGAAGGCCGTGAACCAGTGCGAGGACCTGATGGGCATGCGCGCGGGCATGGACTCGGTGTTCGGGCTGCACCATTTCGCGCACGCGCACAACGCCGAGGTCGGCGCCGACTCCCTGGGCGGCATGAACGCCAAGTCCATGAAGGCCAGCGCCACCGGAGCTGCCACTACCACCAACGACGGGGCCAAGTAAGTGGATCTCGAATTCGACACCAAGACCGAGGAATTCCGCGCCGAGGTGCGCGCGTTCCTGGCGGCCAACGTGCCCGCCACGCCCCTGCCCTCCATGGACACCCGGGAGGGCTTCGAGGCCCACCGCGCCTGGGAGCACACACTCGCGCAGGCCCGCCTGTCCTGCGTGGCCTGGCCCGCCGAGTACGGCGGCCGCGATGCCTCGCTGACCGAATGGGTCGTCTTCGAGGAGGAGTACTACGCCGCGGGCGCCCCCGGACGCGTCTCGCAGAACGGCATCTTCCTGCTCGCGCCGACCCTGTTCGAGCACGGCTCCCCCGAGCAGCTCGCGCGCATCCTGCCGAGAATGGCGCGCGCCGAGGACATCTGGGCGCAGGCCTGGTCCGAGCCGGAGGCCGGTTCGGACCTGGCGGGCATACGCTCCACCGCCAAGCACACCGAGGGCGGCTGGCTGCTCAACGGCCAGAAGACCTGGAGCTCGCGGGCCTCGTTTGCGGACTGGGGTTTCGGGCTGTTCCGCAGCGACCCCGACGCCGAGCGCCACCGCGGCCTCACCTACCTGATGTTCCCGCTCACCGCGGAGGGCATTACGGTGCGGCCGATTCCGCAGCTGGACGGCGAGCCGGGATTCGCGGAGATCTTCCTGGACAACGTGTTCGTCCCCGATGCCGACGTCATCGGCGAACCGAACAACGGCTGGAAGGTCGCCATGGCGACCTCCAGCAATGAGCGCGGCCTGTCGTTGCGCTCACCGGGCCGGTTCAACGCCACCGCCGGCAAGCTCATCGAGCTGTGGCGCACAACGGATTCCGAGGGCACCGCCCTGGCCGACCGGGTGGTCGACGCCTGGGTGGGCGCGGAGGCGTACCGCCTCAACACCTGGGCGACGGTGACCCGCCTGGCCGAGGGCGGCCAGCTGGGCGCGGAATCCTCGGTGAACAAGGTGTTCTGGTCCGAACTGGACATCGCCATGCACGAGACCGCCCTGGACCTGCACGGCGCGGCCGCGGAGCAGGAGTCGGCCTGGACCGACGGCTTCCTGTTCTCGCTGGCGGGCCCGATCTATGCGGGCACCAACGAGATTCAGCGCAACATCATCGCCGAACGCCTGCTCGGCCTGCCGCGATAGCCACAGGAGGACGACGACATGCGATTCGCATTGACCGCAGAACAGCACGATTTCGCCGCCAGCCTGCGCAAGATGGCCGAGGCCGCCAAGACCCCGGGCGTCGTACGCGCCTGGGGCGAAGGCGATCACGCCGCCGGGCGCGCGCTGATCGGCCAGCTGGCCGAGGCGGGTGCCCTGGGGCTGACCGTCACCGAGGAGAACGGCGGCTTCGGCGCGGGCCCGGTCGAGATGATCGTGGCCTTCACCGAGATCGGCCGCGCCGCGGTGCCAGGTCCGCTGGTGGAGACCGCCGCCGCGATTCCCGCACTGCTGCAGGCACTTCCGGGCTCGGTGCTCGCGGCCGAGCGGCTTCCGGAGCTGGCCGAGGGCGCCAAGCTGGGCACGCTGGCCCTGACCACCGCGACCGGAGCCAATGCCGGCAGGGCCGAGGGCAAGGCCGTCGCCCTGGATGCCGATATCGCCGATCTGGTGCTCGTCGCCGAGAGCGACCGCCTCGCGCTGGCCACCCCCGGCGACCTGGTGAAGTCGGTGGACGCCGCGCGCCGCCTCTACACCGTCACCGCGGGCGAGATCGTCGCCGAGGGCGAGGGCGTCTCGGACGCCATCGCTCTGGCCTTCGACACCGCCGCCCTGGCCGCCGCCGCGCAGCTGCTCGGCGCGGGCCGCGCCATGCTCGACACCAGCGTCGAGTACGTCAAGCAGCGCCAGCAGTTCGGCACCCCGATCGGCCGCTACCAGGCCATCAAGCACCATCTCGCCAACGCGCACATCGGCCTGGAGATGGCCCAGCCGCTGCTCTACCGCGCCGCCCTCACCCTGGCGTCCGGCCCGGACGCGCAGGTCCGGGCCCGCGACATCTCCGCGGCCAAGCTGGCCTGCGGCGAGGCCGCCTACCGGACCGCCCGCATCGCCCTGCAGGTGCACGGCGCCATCGGCTACACCGCCGAATGCGATCTGTCGCTGTGGCTGACCAAGGCCACCGCGCTGCGATCGGCCTGGGGCACCGCCGATTTCCATCGGGCACGGGTCGCGACGGCATTGCGCGCCGGAGCCGTCGCATGAGGATCTGCGGCGAGCTGTCCGAATGGGTGCAGGCGGCGCAGGTACGATCCAGCGCCATGCGGGCCACTTCGGTTGCCGCAGTGAGCAAACCCGGCGGCTACTCCGGAAGTGAATCCACTTCCACTGCATTTCGCCGTTACGGCATGGTTCCCGTCGACACAGCATCAGGAGGCAAGCAATGAGCAGCGCTGCGGAGTTACAGGAACTCGCGACGACCGTGCGCGCCGTGCTCACCAAGCATGGCGACCGCGACGTGCTGCGGCGCGCCATCGACAGCGAGCTCGGCTACGACGCGCAGCTGTGGTCGCTGCTGTGCGAGCAGGTCGGCGTTGCGGCGCTGGCGATTCCGGAGGAGTACGGCGGTATCGGGGCCGGGCTGGTCGAGGCGCTGCTGGTCGTCGAGGAGCTGGGCCGCACCCTGCACACCCCGCCGATGCTCGGCTCGGCGGTGCTGGGCGCGCAGGCGATCCTGTTGTCCGGCAACACCGAAGCCTGTGAGCGGCTCCTTCCCGAGGTCGCCGAGGGCACCCGGACGCTCGCGGTCTGCTGGGCCGATGCGCGCGGCTGGGATTCGCCGGGCGTGCGCGCCGAAGACGGAACGCTCACCGGCACGGCCCATTACGTGCTCGACGGCGCGAACGCGGACACCCTGATCGTGGTGACCGCCGAGGGCCTGTACGAGATCGACGCCGCAGCACCGGAAGTCGCCCGGACGGTCTCCCCGACCATGGATCCCTCCCGGCGCCTGTCGGAGATCACGTTCACCGCCGCCCCGGCCCGCGCCCTGGGCGGCGACGCGGCGGTGGTCGCCCGGCTGCGCGAGATCGCCTGGGCGGCAATCGCCGCCGAACAGGTCGGCGCGGCGGACCACTGCCTATGGATGACCGTCGAATACAGCAAGTCCCGCGTGCAGTTCGGCCGCCCGATCGGCAGCTTCCAGGCACTCAAGCACCGAATGGCCGACATGTACGTGCTGGTGGAATCGGCCCGATCGGCCGCCTACGCCGCCATCGCGGGCCTGGCCGCGGGCGATCCGGACCCGCTGGACCTGGCCGCGGCCCGCATCCACTGCTCGCAGGCGTTCTCCGCGATCGTCGGCGAGACCGTGCAGCTGCACGGCGGCATCGCGATCACCTGGGAGCACGACGCACACCTGTTCTTCAAGCGCGCCCACGGCGACGCCCAGCTGTTCGGCACACCCCCGCGCCCGCTGGCCCGCCCGGCCTGAGCCCAGAGCTCGATTCCGCCGGTCGGCTCGGCGTACCCTGCATGCGCCGCTGCGGGGCCGACCGGCAGCAGTGAGGAACCCCCGGAGCTTCCCTCGGCTCCGGGGGTTTCTCCCCGTCGGATGTGCTCGCCGCCGAACCGGATCGCCCCGGGGGACTCGTCAGTAATTCCAATCCCCTGGACTGTGCAGGCTTACAGTGGTCAGACGATAGTCACGCTCTCGGAATCCGAAATTGAGAACACCCCAGGGCTCTTTCGAAGTCCAGACGAACTTCTCTTCGGGCGAATGCCCTGACGGTACCGTCGTCCGCGTCACGTCGGGATAATGGCTCTTCAGTTCGTCGAGACCGATACTCGACGGTGCGCCGATATCGAAGTACGAAAAGATCCAGTCACCATCGGGGCGGCTCGCGGTACCGATCTCGTCGATAAGGAGCGCGGATCCGAGCCGCACGGGTCCCGCCGTCCGACGGCCGGAACCCGAGGAGATATCGACGTGGAAGAGATCGCTCAGTTTTCCGGACGTCAGCGGGACCTGGGCCACTACAGCGGCGATCAGATTCCATACGTCGGTGGGGTGGTTCGACATCATTACTGGCACCCGGCCTGATAATACTGATCATACGTCTCGTTGGGGGCGGTCGAAGGATGGAGATGCTCGCCGTAGTACGCACCGATCTGCTGGATTGCGTGCTGATAGGCTTCCGGCGTCGATCCGGCTTTTCGATAGGCGTCGTACGTTGAATTCCACGCCGTTTGCACATCAGGACTCTGACCCGCAACCCCGATGTCGAGCCCATGCTTATCGTCGATCTCACGTGCCACGACCATATTGTTCAGGGTGGCGGCGCCCTCGTCCGTGAGAGAATTGTTCACGCAGTCGGTCGGGTTCGCGCCTCCGATCGGACCGTGATACGAAGCATGCCCAGCCTCGTGAGCCAGCGCCTCCACCGTTGCGACCGGATTGTCGAAGAGGCCGCCATCGATGACGATCTTCTTGCTCTGCCGATCTGTATAACTACCCTTTCCCGTGGGACCGTAGGCGATGCTCCATCCACCAGTCGTGAGCTGGTCGAGTTCGGTCGTCAAGGTTTGAGATAAGCGCGCCAACGCGGCAAAACCGGGAATTGCGGTCAGCGGGTCCTTGCTCCAACCGGGTTCAGGGGAGTATGCCAACGCCACCGACGTCAGCGGATCAATACCCGGCGATTTGATCTGCCGCGCTCGTGCCGTCGCGGCGACCCGATTCAGCATGTCGACCGCATCCGACGCCGCGCCCTGCACGATCGTTGCCGCGGCGAGCCGTTCCTTACATCCCTCGTCGGCCAGGCCCCACATATTCTCGCCCAGAGCTTGCGTGGCCGGATTCGGGAACCGCGCGTTCGACTCCGGCGATCCCCCCGGTCCCGCCGCCTGTGTCATGGCCTGCCCCAGCAACTCTCGCCCTTGGGTATCGCGGCGCTGCGCCTCAGCCAGTGCGCGGGCCCAGGCCGTCAGGGCTTGGTAACCGGAATCGAACGCCGCCCCCGCCGCCGCGGACTGCACGGCCACCGCTCGGACGGCCTCCGACATGGTCTCGGCCGCCTGACCCCGCCACGCCGCCGGCAACTGAGTGTCGGCAACCGCCTGGAGGTTGGCACCGGCGCCGACAGCGTTGCGCGAGACCGTGCGGTAGATGTCCGCCATGCCCCCCTCGCCGAGCGGCGAACCGGCGATCTGCGCGGGCGCTCCGGCCAGCGCCGGTGGCGCCAGCGCCACATCGATCGCATGGGGCAGGAACTTTGGGAGCCAGCGGGCTTGGTCGATAAGATCCCGCGCCTGCTGCAACGCCTGCACAGCGCTCACTCGGTCCGCACCCCGCGTCCCCCGTTACCCGGAGGCCGAGGGCCGACCGGCCCGCTGGTCGGGCTGCCTCCGACCGGTCCGACCGCGCCACCGAAATCCTTGCTGACAACAGCGCCACCCTGCTGGTCGGTGTTCTGATACTCCCCCACGGACCCCGGTACCAGCTTCAGCAACGCCGACAACGCGGATTCGGCGGCGATGACCTCCGATATCCATGCCGACTGAAACGCACTCCAAGCGGACTCGACCTGAGGATCCCCGAGGTCGAGCGCGCCGGGAACGACCATCTCGACCAGAGACCCATACGCCTTGTCGTACGTGGACGCGGCGGCGGAGACGACCGCCACCGGACTGAGCAGTGCGCCCGGGTCGATGCCCAACCCCGCGTTCGGGCCGGAATTCCCGCTCGTACCGGATGCGGCGCTACCGGTTGCGCCCGGACCGGAGCCACCGTTCACCCCGCCGGAGCTCGACGTTCCACTGCCGGTGCCACTCGCGCCCGGACCACCGGGTGAGTTGGTGGACGAGATCGCCGTCAGTAGTTGCGCACCCTCGGGCCCTTCCCGCACGGCGCCCCCTTCGTTTCTCTCAGCACAGGCAGGTCAAGAGATCACAGGCTATCGCCGTACCGCCGCACACTGGACTCACCACCGCTGGGTATGGTCCGTGGAACCTTCGCGGGTTCCAAGCCGCTCGGCACCCGCGCCCCCACACGCGCCACTGCCGGGCCCACCGACATCGGCCGGCGGACGCGGAGTTTCCTCAGCTCTAAAGGCTTCTTTCGTATTACGATGCCGCCCTGGGTAATCCATCGCCCACCCGCTGACGCCGGCGGTGTGAATGCGCGGCGGGCCACCACCCCGTGGGCGATCTCACACTCGTTTGCATAGCCAAGCTATGCACATAGATAGTTACCCTATGTAAATTAATATCGTGCAGTTGAACCAAGCAGCCCCGACTCCCGCGACCGGCGAGGACCACGTGGTCGACATCATGGTCACCATGGCGCAGATCACCCGGGTCACCCGGACCCTGCGCGATGACGACCTGCCCCACGCCATGCTGCGCGCGATGTCGGTGCTCGACGAGCGCGGAGCGCTGCGGGTCAGCGAGTTCGCCCGCATCGATGGCTGCTCCCAGCCCACAGCGACGACGCTGCTCGGCCGGATGGCCACCGCGGGCCTGGTCAGCCGCACCACGGATCCCGGCGACTCCAGAGCCGTAGTCGTCGAGCTGACGCCGGCGGGACGCGAGCGGTTGGCCGCGTCCCGCCGAGCGATCGGTGCCACCCTCACCGAACGATTGCCCGGCTTCGACGCCGACCGGCTCGCCCACCTCAGCGGCGAGCTGACCGACCTTCTCGCGGCCCTGAAATCTGTTGCCTGACAAGCAGAACCAGGAGCATCCATGACCACCACCCTGTCCGCGCGCGTCGTCACCAGCGCGCCGGCCCCCGCACGCGCGAAACAGCCCAAATCCGTGTGGGCGGTCGCCTTCGCCTCCGTGATCGCCTTCATGGGTATCGGCCTGGTCGATCCCATTCTCGAGCCGATCGGTGCGCAGCTGCACGCCTCGACCTCGCAGGTGACGCTGCTGTTCACCAGCTACATGATGGTGACGGGCGTGGCCATGCTGATCACGGGCGTGGTGTCGAGCCGCTTCGGCGCCAAGAAGACGCTGCTCGCGGGCCTGGCGATCATCGTGGTGTTCGCCGCGCTGGCCGGCAGCTCGGGCACGGTCGGGCAGATCGTGGGCTTCCGCGCCGGATGGGGACTGGGCAACGCGCTGTTCATCGCCACCGCGCTGGCCACCATCGTGGGCGCGGCCACCGGCGGCGTCGCGCGCTCGATCATCCTGTACGAGGCCGCGCTGGGCGTCGGCATCGCGGCGGGACCGTTGGTCGGCGGCGTGCTGGGCGGAATCAGCTGGCGCGCACCGTTCTTCGGCGTATCGGTGCTCATGGCGATCGCCTTCATCGCCATCGTGACGCTGCTTCCCGAGCTGCCCAAGCCCGCGCAGCACACCTCGATCACCGCGCCCTTCAAGGCATTACGGCACCGCGGACTGCTGCTGGTGAGCATCACCGCGCTGCTGTACAACTTCGGCTTCTTCACCCTGCTGGCCTACACCCCGTTCCCGCTCGACATGGGCACCTACGCAATCGGTTTCATCTTCTTCGGCTGGGGCCTGATGCTCGCTCTGGCATCGGTGTTCTTCGCGCCGCGGCTGCAGCGCCGCTTCGGCACCGTCCCGATGATTGCCCTGGCCTTGGCCCTGTTCGCGGCCGACCTCGCCGTCATGGCGCTGTTCGCCGGGCACCGGCCGGTGCTGATCGTCGGCACGGTCCTGGCCGGACTGTTCCTCGGCGTGAACAACACCCTCATCACCGAGGCCGTGATGATCTCCGCACCGGTGGAGCGCTCGACCGCCTCGGCCGCCTACAGCTTCGTGCGCTTCGTCGGCGGCGCCGCGGCCCCCCTACCTGGCCGGCAAGCTCGGCGAGCAGCACATGGCCCTGCCGTTCTGGGTCGGCGCGGCCTGCACCGCGATCGGCGTGCTCGTCCTGCTCGGCGGCCGCTCGGCCCTGGCCCACATCGACGACCACGACCCGGCCGCGCACAGCGTGGACGAGGCGATGGCGATCAGCGCGGGCGACGACTGAGTTCCATGGCGTAATTACGCCAATCTTTTGCGGGTAACGTCGGTATTCCCACCCATTACCGCATTCGGTTGGCGCAATGCCTCGCATTAGGCGTACTTTCTCCGTGATCGATCATTTACATCGCACAGACTTTTACCTGACGAAGGGCTTCACGTGTCCGTTTCGATTCAAACGCTCGGCCGCAGCATCGCCATCGCCGCAATCACCGCGGGCGCCGTCCTGATCGGCTCCAGCACCGCGGGCGCGGCTCCGGCGCCGATCCAGACGTCGTCCAATGTCAGCGCCACCACCGATATGCACGCGCGCACGGTCACCGCGAAGCTGGTCTCCGGCCGCTTCGTCACGGACGCCGCGACCAAGTCGATCGACGTCACCGACGCCGCGGGCAAGACCGTCGAGTCGATTCCGCTCACCGCCGCCCCGGTCGCGGCCACCGTCAGCAGCGACGGCAAGGCCCTGACCCTGAAGCAGATCGCGTTCACCGATACCGGCAACCAGCTCATCAACCAGTGGGTCTGGGGCGTGCAGCACGGCGGCGCGGTCGGCGCCATCCTCGGCTGCATCCTGGGCTTCTGGTTCTTCGTCATCCCGGGCTGCGTCATCGGCGCCGCGGTCGGCGGTGCGATCGGCAGCCCGAACAGCGCCCAGATCAACGGCACCTTCTTCCGGCTGATCTCCGGAAACTGAACTGATCGGCGAAAGCCGAGCTGAAAAGGAAGCCCCGGGCGCACGCCCGGGGCTTCCTGCGCTATTTACACGTCACGTTTTATGCGACGGCCGCGGAATCTCTCGTCGAGTTCACGATTCGATGCCGGATGCCGCACGCACCGGCGGCGTCCTGCCGAACCGCACCCGCAGCGGATAGATCGCCGCAACGACCGCCAGGCTCACGATGGAGGCCAGGAGTTGCGGGCGCAGATCCGGTTTCGTCAGCATCGAGCCCATCACCACCAGCAGTACCGCGATCACCAGCCAATTCACGTAGGGGTAGCCCCACAGCCGGTAGGTGAGGGCGGCGGGATTCTCGCGCTGCATCCGGGCGCGGAAACGCCAGTGCGAGAACATGATCGCGAGATAGCAGAAGGCCAGGATCACGCCGATCGAGTTCACCAGGAAGCTGAACACCCGGTCCGGCGACACCGCGGAGGCCAGCACCGCGCACCACGCGGCCACCGTGCCCAGCAGCACGGCCCGCGCCGGCACCCCGCGCCGGGTGAGCTTGACCAGCCCGGTCGGGGCGTCGCCGTCGCGGGTCAGCACGTACAGCATGCGCGAGGAGACGTAGATCGCCGAGTTCAGCACCGACAGCACCGCGGTCAGGATCACCACCTCCATGATCGTGCCCGCCGCCGGGACCCCGATCTGGCCCAGCGCACTGACGAACGGACTGGTCAGCACCTTGGCGTCGTCCCAGGGCAGGATCGTCACGACCAGGAAGATCGACGCCACGTAGAACACCCCGACCCGCCACAGCACATTGCTGGTGGCACGGGCCACCGCCCGAGCGGGCTCGTC
Organism: Nocardia sp. GP40; assembly: GCF_050434125.1. Classification (NCBI taxonomy): domain Bacteria; kingdom Bacillati; phylum Actinomycetota; class Actinomycetes; order Mycobacteriales; family Nocardiaceae; genus Nocardia; species Nocardia sp. GP40. The sequence goes on from NZ_JBNPVW010000014.1 coordinate 267,054, forward strand.
GCTCTCGGCCGCGGCGAGCGTGACGATCTCGGTGCCGCCGAAGGCGAACATGACGACCACGATCGCCGAGAAGACGCCGCTGATCCCGTGCGGCATCGGCCCGCCGTGCGCGGTCAGATTTCCGAATCCGCCGTGTCCGTGGGGCCACAGCCCCAGCACGTACGACACACCGAGAATCAGGAAGACCACGATCGCCGCGACCTTGATGGAGGCGAACCAGAATTCGAATTCGCCGAACGAGCGCACCGAGATCAGATTCACCGCGGTCATCGTCACCAGTAACGCGGCGGCCAGCAGCCACGACGGCAGATCGATCCAGGATTTCAGGATCGCCGCACCGGCCACCGCCTCGGCACCGACCAGCACCACGTACAGATACCAGTACAGCCACCCGACGGTGAACCCGGCGAAAGGCCCCAACGATATTCGGGCGTATTCGGCGATGGATCCGGCCGCCGGGCGCTCGGCGCCGACCGAGCCCGCGACCACCATCTCCCCCAGCGCCCGCAGCACACACAGCACCAGCACCCCGGCCACCGCGTACGACAGCACCGCCGCGGGCCCGGCGGTCCTGATCACCGACCCACTCCCCACGAACAACCCCGCGCCGACCGCACCACCGATCGCGATCATCGTCATATGCCGACGGCGCAGGCCGCTGCGCAAGCCCGCACGCACGGCGTCGGTCGTGTTCGTCATGTATTACCTTCTTGTTCGCTGCAGTGTTGCCAAAACACCATAGCGAGCCGCCCGGGCCTCGAGAAAACGCAGGTAGACAAGGGTGCTCTCGGCATTTTCCGAAGGCTTCGGACGATCCCGCGCGCTCCCCGGCATTCACGCCGGGCGCGTACCGTAGGCGGGTATGAGCGAGACGAATCGCGGCCGCGTCCGCACCGAGCCGGGCCACAAGCGTATTCGGGCTTACGCCGCCGGGAAACTGATCGTCGACACGACGCACCCCGTGCTGGTCTGGGAGAGCCCGTACTACCCCGCCTACTACCTGCCGGTTACCGATCTGGTCGCCAAGCTGGAGCCGACCGGCGCCACCAAGCACTCGCCGAGCCGCGGCGAGGGCACGATCTACGACGTCGTCGCCGACGGTGTGACGAAAGCCGGTGCGGCCCTGCGTTATCCGGATTCCCCGATCTCCGAGCTGCATGATCTGGTCCGGCTGGAGTGGTCGGCGATGGACGAGTGGCTGGAGGAGGACGAGCCGGTCTACGTCCATCCGCGCAGCCCCTACACCCGCGTCGACATCCTGGCCAGTTCGCGGCACGTGCGCGTGGAGGTCGACGGCGTCACGGTCGCCGAATCGCACTCGCCGCGGATCCTGTTCGAGACCGGTCTCATCCCCCGCTACTACCTGCCCCTCCCCGACGCCCGCCAGGACCTGTTCACCGCGTCGGACACCCAGACCCACTGCCCCTACAAGGGTACCGCGGGCTACTACAACCTGCAGGTCAACGGCACCGAATACAACGATCTGGTCTGGTACTACCGCACCCCACTGCCCGAAAGCCAGAAGATCGCGGGCCTGGTCTGCTTCTACAACGAGAAGGTCGACATCTACCTCGACGGCGTGCTGCAGGAACGCCCGAAGTCCCCGCTCGCCTGACCCGCCCCGGCGCGGCCGACCGTGCGCGAGCCCCGGTTATCGCAAGGGGGCCGACCGGCCGCGAGCATGCTCGAGGATCCCGATTGCCCGCGCCCGCGCGGCATCCCGGGCCCCGAGGTCGCCCCCCGCAGCCGAACGACCGGCCATCCGGGTTTTGATACGCTCGTGTATCGGTCAGCGGTATTCACACGGCCCGGATGCCGCCCTCGATTCCGACGCAGGAGGTGACATGTCCGTGCAGACCGATTCGTCCGGCCCGGCCCGCCGCGTCACCAAGCGGCGCGCGCAGACCCGGCAGCGGCTCCTGGACGCGGCGTTCGAGGCCTTCGCGGACGAGGGTTTCGGGCGCTGCACCGTGGAGCAGATCTGCGAACGCGCGGGATATACCCGGGGCGCGTTCTATTCCAATTTCACCTCGCTCGAGGAACTGTTCCTGCAGATGTGGGAGCAGCGTTCGGCGCAAATGCTGCACGACGTGGCCGCGATGCTCGACGACACCGCCGGAGTGGACGATCTGCGCACCGGGGTCGATCGGGTATTGCACGCGGTTCCCCTGGACGACAAGTGGTTTCGCATCACCTACGAATTCACCGCGCACGCGTTGCGCACCCCGGCGCTGCGGCGGGTGATGGCCGCGCGCGAGGAGGCGATCACCACCGCGCTGCTGCCGGTGGTGCGGGCACTGCTCGAGCGGGCCGGGCGCACGGTCACCGACCCGGCGGCACTGGGCCGCGCACTGGTCGCCGTGCACGACGGCACCGCCACCCAGTGCCTGATCGAACCGGAGAATCCGGTGGCCCGCGCGCAGCGGACCGACCTGTTCACCCACGTCTGCCTGGCCTACAGCACACCGCACGGCGACCACTGACAGCCGTTGTGCCGGTAGGGATTTGCGCGACGCCGTAACGCCCGCCACGACCGGCGGAACAATCGCCCGACGCACCATCGCACGACCGCTCAGGAGGCGTACATGACCGACCGACCGGACCTCGCCCGCACCCTGGATCTCCAACCCCACCCGGAGGGCGGCTGGTACCGCGAAATCTGGCGCAGCCCCGTGGAATTCACGCCCGAGGGTTACGACGGCCCGCGCGCGGCCGCGACCTCGATCCACTTCCTGCTGCTGCCCGGCGAGCGCTCGGCCCCGCACACGGTCCGCTCGGACGAGATCTGGCTGTGGCATCGCGGCGGCCCGCTGCTGCTGAACATCGGCGGCGAGGAGATCACCCTCGGCCCCGACGTGGAGCACGGCCACCTGCCACAGGCCGTCGTCCCCGGCGGCGTCAGCCAGTCCGCCCGCCCGGCCGGCGACGACTACGTACTCGTCAGCTGTATCGTCGCCCCCGGCTTCGACTTCGCCGACTTCCGGTTGGACTGAGCCACACCCCCGGAAACGGTTGCGGCCCTTCGCCCTCAGTTCCGGGGGCAATGAAAATGCGGTCGTTTCACCCCGCACCGAGCGCTCCTAACCTTAAGCCAGTCACTTCGGTTAGGAAGGAAATACATTGTCTATCAGACGTATTGCACTGGGTTCGACAATTATCGGCGTGCTCGCGCTGGGGCTCGGGGCGTCCCCAGCGATCGCGAAGATTCCGCTGCAACCCGCCGCACCGGCTCCGGTCGCCTCGACCCTCGACACACCTTCGGGCCCGCCTTCGGGCGGGCCGATTTACCTCCCCTCCCCGACCGGGAGCGTCGACAGTTTGTCCGCTGCGATGGGTGGCGGCCCTTGCAACCCCGAAGCCAGCCCTCTTCATGGTTGCGGGTAGGACAGGCACCTGGTCGTGCCCAGATCTGCAGCGCCCGGGCCGTCCAGCGGCCGGGGCGACCGGACACCACCCATGGAAAATGGACTACCCGGTCCCGTCCGAGATTCGCTATCGTGATGCCGCCAGTTCATACGGGAGGAAAGTCTTGACTATCAAGCGTTTTGCGCTCTATTCGGCGGCCGCGGTAACGATCGGCATGCTCGGCACCGGAACCGCGGCGGCGAAAATCACGCTGCAGCCCGCGCCCGTCCCGGCCGACCACTCGAAGGCTCAGCAGGTCGCCAGCGTGCCCAGCACCGGTTCGGCGAATTTGCTGCCCAAGCTCATGTGCGGCGTCGACGGCTACAAGGGCGCTTGCTGAACTAACTCGCCAACTCACACGAACGCACCCCGCCAGGATTGCCTGGACGGGGTGCGTTTTGTCATGGGATGTCCAAGATCCGCTACCCGGAAAAGATCCGCCAATATGCGGTATCTCGACGACCCCCAGTCTCTACGCTGATGCCGAGCAATCCTCCCCGGCTCCAACAGGATCTGCACAGTTGCAAGAGTTTCTGTCCTCAGGGAGTCACACCGACTGCGGCGTCCTTACCGTTGTTACCTGCTAGGCAAACGACCGCGGCATGACGCCGTATCCACACATGTGAATGCACCCCGGGCATTACGGGCCGGGGTGCATTCACACACAGGGGATTGCGGCTATTCGTCGACGGAGATGATGCCCTCGTCGACCGCGTGGGCGATGGTGCGCTCCAGATTCGGGCACCCCTCGGGGCGTCCCGGACCACCGGTCAGCTCACGGAAGACGGGGCAGTGATCGGCCGGATTCGCCGTCCACTGCACCGAGGTCTGATGCGAGCTCGACTTGCGCACAAGGACTTTCGTCCCGCACGTCTGGCAGGCCAGCGACGCCATCCCCTCCTCCAGGTAGCGCCGCTTGTCCACCACCGTCTGGGCGCGCACCTGCGCCCGACGCTCCGGACGGTCCGCGAAATCCGGTGCCTTCGCCCACGTGGTCATCAGACCGCCGCCTCCGCGGATTCCGCGGCCTTCGCCTCGTCGGCTTCCCGCTTGCGGCGCAGGTTCTCGGCGACCTCGGCTTCCCAGACCTCATTAGCCTTAGTGGTGTCGACCTCGAATTCGAACCGATCGGTGCTCTTGGAGTCGACATCGGCCAGGTCCACGTAGAACTGGTCGTACCAGCGGCGCAGCTGGTAGACCGGGCCGTCCTCCTCGCACAGCAGCGGATTGTCGATCTTGGACTTGTGCTTCCAGATCTCGACGTCCTGCAGGAAGCCGACCGCGATGCCCTCGGTCATCTTCTCGGCCAGCTTCTTCGAGGACTTGTCGTCCAGCCCCGTCGGCTTCTGCACCGACACGCCGTACTGCAGCACGAACGAATCCTGCGTCACCGGGTAGTGGCAGTTGATCAGGACGCTCTTGACCTCGAACCCGCCGTAGAAATTGTGCAGCGGATTGATCATGTACGAGGGGCCGTAGTAAGCGGCCACCGACTTGAGCAGCGAATCGCCGTACTGTGTGCCCATGCCGACGTCGGGCCGGGACTTGGTCTCCAGGAACTGCGTGGCGACGTGGCCCTCGAAGACGTTCTTGAAGTACGTCGGGTAGGCGAAGTGGATGTAGAAGAAGTGCGCCATGTCGACCACGTTGTCGATGATCTCGCGGCAGTTGGCGCCCTCGATCAGCATCGAGTTCCAGGTCCACTCGGTCCAGCCGTCGTCCAGCGTCTCGCTCGGGTTGCCCTCGGCATCGGTGTAGGGGCCCTCGATGTGCGGGATGGTGATATCCGCCGGTGGCGGATTGCCCTCGTGGTCGTGCCACACGAACAGCTGACCGTTGCGCTCGAGGGTGGTCCACGAGCGGGTCTTGGCGAGCGGGGGCACCCGGCGGCCGTACGGAATGCCGGTGCAGCGGCCGTTGCCGCCCCAGCGCCAGTCATGGAACGGGCAGGCGACCGAATCGCCCTTGACCTCGCCCATGCTCAGGTCGCCGCCCATGTGCCGGCAGTACGCGTCCAGTACCTGCAGCTCGCCCTTGCTGTCGGCGAATATCACCAGTTTGGTGCCGAACACCGAGATGGCGTGCGGCTTGCCGTCCTTGAATGGAGCGGCCAGGCCGAGGCAATGCCATCCCCGCGCATACCGGGTGGGCGCGGTACCGACATCGATCTCACGGACCTTCCCGCCCCGCGGTGGGGTTACTGCCATTGCGATCCTCCTCTACGATTACTAGAACACGTTACAAAATTGTGCGGGCTTGCGCCAGTTATTCCGTCGACTACCAGGCAAGGGGCGCCGACACCCCCCAGCGAACACCCGTTCTCGACAGCAATGAGAACGTGTTCTAGTCTCAGAGTAAGTATCAGTCCCGGGGACATCGGGTCCCCGCACCGATCGAGCCAGGAGCAGCCCCCGAGATGACGCAAGAAGTAGTAGAGCGGGTCGAAGCGCTGCTGCCTATGCTGCGCGAACGCGCGCAAGAGGCAGAGGATCTGCGCCGCATCCCCGACGAGAGCATCAAGGCGCTGCAGGAGGCCGGGTTCTTCCGGCTGCTGCAGCCGCACCAGTGGGGCGGCCACGCCGCCGATCCCGTCGTGTTCTACGACACGGTGCGCAAGATCGCCAGCGCCTGCGGCTCCACCGGCTGGGTCGCCGGCATCATCGGTGTGCACAACTGGCACCTGGCGCTGTTCGATCAGCGCGCGCAGGAAGAGGTCTGGGGCGAGGACAACCAGGTCCGCATCTCCTCCTCCTACGCCCCGATGGGCGCGGGCGTGGTGACCGACGACGGCTCGGGCTATACCGTGAACGGCTCGTGGGCCTGGTCCTCGGGCTGCGATCACGCCGACTGGGTGGTCGTGGGCGGCCCGGTGATCAAGAACGGCAAGCCGGTCGACTTCGGCAGCTTCCTGATCCCGCGCAGCGAATACCACATCGACGACGTGTGGAATGTAGTCGGCCTGCGGGGCACCGGCTCCAACACCGTCGTGGTGGAGAACGTCTACGTGCCGCGGCACCGGTTCCTGTCGTTCCGGGTGATGAGCGAGCTGAAATCGCCCGGCCTGGAGCAGAACACCGATCCGGTGTACAAGATGCCGTGGGGCACCATCCATCCCACCACCATCTCCGCGCCGATCGTCGGAATGGCCTACGGCGCCTACGAATCGCACGTCGAGCACCAGGGCAAGCGAGTCCGCGCGGCCTACGCCGGCGAGAAGGCCAAGGACGATCCGTTCGCCAAGGTGCGCATCGCCGAGGCCTCCAGCGATATCGACGCCGCCTGGCGTCAGCTCTCGGGCAATGTCGCCGACGAGTACGCACTGCTGCTGGCGGGCAAGGAGATTCCGTTCGACCTCCGCGTGCGCGCGCGCCGCGACCAGGTCCGCGCCACCGGCCGGGCGATCTCCTCGATCGACAAGCTCTTCGAGAGCTCCGGCGCCACCGCGCTGGCCAACGGCACTCCGCTGCAGCGGTTCTGGCGTGACGCGCATGCCGGCCGGGTGCACGCCTCCAACGATCCCGAGCGCGCCTACGTCATGTACGGCACCCACGAGTTCGGGCTGCCGGTCACCGACGGGATGGTGTAATGACCTCGGTGGCAAGCGAAATCACCTTCGAGTCGACCTCGCGCTACGCGCAGGTCCGCCCGGATCTGAAGCTGCACTACCACGAGGCCGGTGTCGGTAACGGCCCGACGATCGTGCTGCTGCACGGCGGCGGGCCCGGCGCCTCGTCCTGGGCGAACTTCGCCCGGAACATTCCGGTGCTGGCCAAGGATTTCCACGTGCTGGCCGTGGATCAGCCCGGATTCGGACTGTCCGACAAGCCGACCGAGCACCCGCAGTACTTCGTGCACAGCTCCACGGCACTGAAGGATCTGCTCGACACGCTCGAGATCACCGACCGGGTCCACCTGCTGGGCAATTCGCTCGGCGGCGGCACCGCGGTGCGCTTCGCACTCGACTTCCCGGATCGCGCGGGCAAGCTCGTGCTGATGGGCCCGGGTGGGGTGAGCACCAACCTGTTCGCGCCCGATCCGACCGAGGGCGTCCGGGCGCTGAGCTCGTTCGTGGCGGAGCCGACCCGGGAGAACATCGAAAAGTTCATCCGGATCATGGTTTTCGACCAGAAGATCGTGACCGACGAGCTGATCGACGAGCGGTTCGCCCTGGCGAACACCCCCGAATCGCTCGCGGCCATGCGCGCGATGGGCAAGTCGTTCGCATCGGCCGACTACGAGAAGGGCATGCTCTGGCGCGACGCCTACAAGCTGCGTCAGCCGGTGCTGCTGATCTGGGGCCGCGAGGACCGGGTCAACCCGCTCGACGGTGCACTGGTGGCGGTCAAGTCGATCCCGAGGGTACAACTGCATGTGTTCGGCGGCTGCGGCCACTGGGCTCAGGCGGAGAAGTTCAACGAATTCAACCGCCTGACAACCGATTTCCTGCTCGGCCTGAAGGAGGCGTGAGATGAGTCTGCGCGCGCTCGGATATATGCGCATCGAGGCCACCGATATGGCGGCGTGGCGCGAATACGGGCTCAAGGTGCTCGGCATGATGGAGGGCGACGGGCCCGACAAGGACGCCCTCTACCTGCGCATGGACGAGTTCCCCGCACGCCTGGTGATCGTGCCCGGCGAGAAGGACCGGCTGCAGGTCTCGGGCTGGGAGGTCGTGGACGCCCCTGCGCTGCAGCAGCTCCGGGAGAAGCTGAGCGGCGCCGGCGTGCCCTTCAAGGAGGGCACCAAGGAGGAACTCGCCGACCGGCGCGTCGAGGCGATGATCCGCTTCGAGGATCCGGACGGCAACGTGCTCGAGGCCTTCCACGGCTCGCAGTACGTCGCCCGGCGGTTCGTCAGCCCCTACGGGCACAAGTTCGTCACCGCCGAACAGGGCCTCGGCCACGTCGTGCTGACCTGCACCGACGACGCTGCCGCACAACGGTTCTACCAGGATGTGCTCGGCTTCCGGCTGCGCGACTCGATGCGGCTGCCCCCGCAGATGGTCGGCCGCCCCGCCGACGGGGACCCGGCCTGGCTGCGCTTCTACGGCTGCAACCCGCGCCATCACGCGCTGGCCTTCCTGCCGCTGCCGAACCCGACGGGCATCGTGCACCTGATGGTCGAGGTGGAGAACTCCGACGACGTCGGCCTGTGCCTGGACCGCGCGATGCGCAAGAAGGTCAAGATGTCGGCCACCCTCGGGCGGCACATCAACGACAAGATGCTGTCCTTCTATATGAAGACCCCGGGCGGATTCGATATCGAATACGGTTGCGAGGGGCTGGAAGTCGACGACCACTCCTGGATCGCGCGGGAGTCCACCGCGGTGAGCCTGTGGGGTCACGACTTCTCGGTGGGATTCAAGTAGCGAGACAGGGCGACGATATGACCACGAGTGAACAACCCGCGATCGATCCGCGTCAGTTCCGGAATGTGCTGGGGCAGTTCTGTACCGGCATCACCGTCATCACCACATTCGGTGCCGACGAGGCACCGATCGGCTTCGCCTGCCAGTCGTTCGCCGCCCTGTCCCTCGATCCACCGCTGGTGCTGTTCTGCCCCACCAAGGAGTCCCGCTCCTGGGCGGCGATCGAGGCCAACGGCAGCTTCTGCGTGAACATGCTGGCCGAGGAGCAGCAGCCGGTCTGCGCCCGCTTCGGCTCCCGCGAACCCGACAAGTTCGCCGGAATCGACTGGCACACCACCGATCTGCAACTCCCCGCACTGGACGGCGCGCTGGCCACCATCCAGTGCACCGTGGAACAGGTGCTCGACGGCGGCGACCACTACATCGTCATGGGCCGGGTGCAGTCCCTGTCGGAGTCGACCGAATCCGGCCGTCCGCTGCTGTTCTACCGCGGCCAGTACACGGCCATCGAGCCGGAGAAGACCACTCCCGCGCCCTGGCGCGCGGATCTCGAGCACTTCCTCACCACCACCACGCTCGACACCTGGCTGTAGATCGCGAAGACATCGAGGGCGGTATCCGGCTCACCTGCCGGGTACCGCCCTCGTGTTCTGCACGGTGCTACGCGTGCGAGTCGAAGGTGATCTCGGGAAATGCGGCGCTGGGCCCGTCGAGCAGCGGTTCGGGCCGACCGCGCAGGAAGTGGTCGAACAGGTGTACTGTCCAGCACGGCGCGCCCGTAGGAACGCCGCATTCGCCATCATGGTGCGATGATTCAGTCCGGCGAACTCCCAGCCGATAGCCAGTGGGCTCGGATCAGTCCGCAGGCCCATTCACAGGGACGCGGTGGGTGGCGATGGGGCGCAGGTGATCTCGCAGTAGGTCTCCGTGCGGACCGAAGAGCTGCGCGTCGGTGTCGACCGCGATCTGCACGCCCTTGCTCACCAGATCCCTTCCGGCGGAGGTGAGTTCGAGGCGGACCGCGCGGGCATCGGCGGGATCGGGCGTGCGCCGCAACAGCTCTCGTTCCTCGAGGGCGCGGATCACCCGCGAGGCCATCATGCGGTCGGCGCCGGCCATGTCCGCAGCCTGCTGCTGAGTCGGCAGATCGCCGTGCCCCGACAGCCATCCGGTCGAGGCGAGCAGATTGAACTGGGTCGGGGTGAGTCCGAGCGGGCGCAGGTTGCGCTCCAGTGTCGCTCGCCATTCCAGGGCCGCGTGATGCAGCCAGAACCCCGGGGACATCAGCGGCCCGCGGGGCGTGGCGTGTGGTGGCTCCGGATTTTCAGCCACGCCTGGCCGCCTCCTCGGCCAAGGCCGCGAACGTCCGCGGCATGTCGGCGCGCATCCCCTTTTCCCAGATCAGCTTGAACAGCGGCCCCATCGGTCCGTGCACCTCCACCTCTTCGGACACCTTCACCGTCCCGTCGCCCTGCGGCTCGTATGTGCGCCGGCCCCGCAGCTTCCCGAACGGAATACCCGCCTCGCTGGTCCACGACCGCTTCGGCTCCACCTCCACGATGGTGAACGGCCCGGCCGGGGCGCCCTTCGGCTTCACCCATCCGACGGTACCGGCCTCGAATGGGCCCTCGATTCGCGACCGCTCCTCGTGCGGATCCCAGTCCGCCCAGTGCGCTCGCCCAGATCCGGTCGACCTCTCCCTCGATAACGGCCTCTTCGGTGAACGAGTACATCATGACAACCTCCGCTATTGTTGTTGCGACTACATTATCTGTTGCTGCGACAACAATCAATGCCCTGGCTGTTTCCCGCTGGCCGCAGAGTGAGTTCCTCACCGGGGACCTGAGGGGCGGGCATACCTCTCACCTTGGATCTGTTTCGCGGGACGGTCGCCTGTCGGCGGGCGCCGTTAGCTTCACGGGGTAGGTCCAGCCGAGTTGCCAAGGTATACAAGGGGGTTCATCGGATATGTGTGGCACGAATCCGTTCGGTACGGTGCCCGCCGGGTTACTGTCCGGAAGCGTCACAGCCTCCCGGGAGGCCGGGCGGCCGATCATGTGGCTCTCGAACGACAGCGGGCCGGCGGCCCAGAAATGCTGGGAGCGGTACTACGAGGAGCATCCGCGGACCGGGCTGTATCCGCTGCTGCTCGACGAGTGCCTGGACGTCGACCTCATGCTGAGTACACCCGTCACCATCGAGGACATCGACGAGACTCCGGGCGAACGGCTCATCCGGGAGTACTTCGAATACTTCGGAGACGAGTGGCCCGGCTTCGTGCCGGCGAGACGGCTGGGGGCACCCCCGGGTTACGCGGCCGGGCGCCTGGCCGTTGAGGGGACGTCCGATTACCGCCTGGCACTGGTGCCCTGTACGCGCGGCGCCGATGCCCCGGGCCTCATCGGCTGGTCGGGCGCCGCCAACTACACGGTGAACGTCGAGAAGATATCCGCCGTGCTGCGAACCTGGGAGGACCGGTTCGGCGTCCGCGTGGTGAAGCTCGGATGTTCGACATTGGAGCTGTCCGTCGCCGCGCCGCCGCGGACCATCAGCGAAGCCCGCCGAATCACGTTGGAGCATTCGGGTTTCTGTCCGAGCATCTGGAGGGACCACGTCACGCTCGAGAGCTATGCGAGCAGGCTGCTACGGCAACCGGCGTGGCGATTCCGCTGGGAATGATTGCGGGGCAACGGTGAACGCACGAAGGCCCCCAGCTGATGCTGGGGGCCTTCGGCAAAGGATGTTCCGGCGGTGTCCTACTCTCCCACACCCTGGCGAGTGCAGTACCATCGGCGCAGGTGGCCTTAGCTTCCGGGTTCGGAATGGGA